>JAGAQA010000058.1 GCA_017622995.1 Oscillospiraceae bacterium | reverse complement strand
TTTTTTCTTCGGGTGACGAGGCTCGAACGATTTCATCCGACAGTCCGGTGGACTGTCGGGCATTTCCGGCTTGACGGCAAAGCAACCAAAGGAGTGCCAGGGGCACGAGGCGGCGAAGGCTCGTCACCCGCTCCATAAAAAGTCCAGCCAAAAGGCAGGTGTGCGTAACACAGTAATTCTATGAATGATTGATTACGGCATCTGTCTTGCAGGGTTGGTAACACGAAAACAGGCGATACCCGGTTGCTTTGACCGGGTATCGCTTTTTCATGGTCACAGCGCGTTTATAAGTGCCGAACCGGAAAAAACTACCCCAAAAAGTTGCCAAAGGGGGATTGCGCAAAGGCGGAAACTGTGCTATCATGGCAGAGTATATATTCTGGGCTGGCTCTGCCCGCCCTGAACCCTAAGAATATCGGGGAGGAAAGGAAAATGAAGAAACGACTTTTGGCACTGGCTCTGTGCCTTGTGCTGGCGGTGAGCCTGCTGCCCATCACTGCCGCAGCAACTGATTACTTTCTCAGTTCTATGACAGTAAAGGCATCCGATGTGGAGAAAAAGGGCGACAGATATTATTTGAAGTCTGTGAATTGGGAAGCCATTTCTGAGCAAGGGGAAAAATTCAATAATAGCAACTCATGCGGCTATCATATCCAAGAGATTCCGGTTTACACAACCGATCCCTCTTCCGGAGGAGATGTGCTCACTGAGGCTCCTGTGGCGGGAACAACATATTATATTACATTCAGAATTACCACGGATGGTTCGAGTGGTGTTAGATTTAATCCTATGTCAGACTTTTCTGCTACATTGGAAATACCTGGCTACACTGCTTCGATGATTCGCTTCCAGCGCGTTCATAATACATGCGACGTTTATTATAAACTGACCAAGCACGAACACACCTGGCAGTTGACCCAGACGGACAGCACCCTGACGGTAGAATGTGGGAACAACGGCTGCCCCATCAGAAAAATGAGCGTGGAGCTCAAAGCCAACTCCGTCACCCTGCCGAACAGCCCCTTCAACGCCTGGCTTGAGGGGTGGGAGCAGTTGGTGTCGGAATTCCCCGAAGCGAAATACAAGTTTGACTACAAGTACAAAGGCCCCGGGGACAGCGAGTATCGCCCCGTCGACCCCATCGCCGCCAACGCCAAGGCAGGCGAGTATCAGGTAGGTGTCAGTCTGTGGGACATTACCAGGGGTCCGATAGATCCGTCTGAGGGCACATATCTGTTTGTAAAGTACACCGCCGCTGACCCCGCTGTGACCGCCCAGACCGGGGACAACCGCCCCATCGAAATCATGATGGCAAGCGTTCTGGTCTTCTCCGCCCTGGCTGCCGCCGCGTTCATCCTCGACAGCAAGCGCAAGTATAAGCAATAAACGCCCCCTGCCTTGGCTCCCCCCCTTGGGGGAGCAGTCACGGCTTTCGCCGTGACTGAGAGGGCACCCTCTCCGCCCTCCGGGCACCTCTCCCATAGGGAGAGGCAAGGGGCTTCACTTCGATAACCCCATCAGGGCGGCCCCCAGCCGCCCTGAATTTGTATTCACCGAATTGGTGAAAGGAGGGCATCGCCTATGCTCGCTCTGATAAAACTCCCCTTCAAACTGCTGTCCCTGCCTCTGATGATTGTTTGTGCCGGTCTTTCCCTCCTGGCAAAGCTGTGCAGCAATCTCTCTGGGTATATTCTCAGTCCGCTGATCCTGTTCATTTTCGGATGTGGTGTCTATACGGTAATTTCGCAGCAATGGAATCAGGTGCTGCTCTTGGGCATCATCGAACTGTTCTGTATTTCAGCGTTGTTCGGCTCCGTCCTGATGGAAACCGTATTTGACTGGTTCTACGCAATTCTCAAGGGGTTCCTACAGTCGTGACAGCATACCTTGGTCACTGTGCAGCAGGGCGGGTGTCCGTAATACGGTAATTCTATGAATGCCTGATTGCGGCATCCGTCCCTCTGGAGTGGTCATAGGAAAAGCAGGCGATACCCGGTTGCTTTGACCGGGTATCGCTTTTTTATGGTCACAGCGCATTTACCGTGCCGAACCGAAAAAAACTACCCAAAAAATTGCCAAACGGGTATTGCGCAAAGGCGGAAACTGTGCTATCATGGCAGAGTATATATTCTGGGCTGGTTCTGCCCCGGCCCGAACCATGGGAAAAGCAAGGGGGAAACGAAGATGAAAAAACGACTATTGGCACTGGCCCTGTGCCTTGAGATGGCGGTGAGCCTGCTGCCCATTACCGCGGCGGCGGTTGATTACCATTTCAATTCTGCGAGTATCGTGGCAGATGGCGTGGAGTACCGAGATGCATCATCTACAACAAATGCGGGGTATTGTGTGAATATTACGGGTTGGACACTCGAACATAACACCGGGACAATTGTGAATACCGACGGATTTATAACTGTGAGTCCGATCTGCTGCAGCGCCGAGGCAACTGACTACTTGACGGATCCCCCTGTAGCGGGAGTGGAATATTTCCCGAACATTTCCATTCTTAATAATTCGCTTTTACTCAATAATTTTGAGTATGATGATGACTTTTTTGCCAATTTAGTCATTCCAGGCTATGAAACGAATTTCCGTGAGTGTGGACGCGGTAATTCTGGAACTATCACCCTACGGTTTCGTATGGTCAAGCATTCCTGGCAGTTCTCCCAAACGGACAGCACCCTGACAGCGAAATGCCGGAACAGTGGCTGCCCCATTCAGACAGTTGGCGTAACCCTCGCCGCCGATTCCGTCACCCTGCCGGAAAGCCCTTTCAACGCCCGGCTGGAGGGCTTGAAGCAGTTTCAGCAGGAGGTCCCCGATGCGGTCATCGGTGAGTTTGTCTACAAGTACAAAGGTCCCGGAGACACGGAATACCGGGTTGTCCAGCCCACCGCCGCCAACGCCAAGGCAGGCGAATATCAGGTGGGCGTCCGGATTTCGGGCCTTCCCAATAAGGAGTACGGGCCTGTGGAAATGAGTCTCGACGACGAAGTAATCCCGGACGGCGCCGGATACGCGGACCTGTATGTGCAGTACACCGCCGCCGATCCCAAGGTCACCGCCCAGACCGGGGACAACCGCCCCATCGAACTCATGATGGCGGGCATTCTGGTCTTCTCTGCCCTGGCCGCCGCCGCTTTCGTTCTGGATGGTAAGCGGAAGTATCGGCAATAACCGCCCCCAACTTGGCTCCCCCTCTGGGGGAGCTGGCAGCGAAGCTGACTGAGAGGGCCCTCTCCGCCCTGCGGGCACCTCTCCCAAAGGGAGAGGCAAGGGGCTTCTTCTATAAACACCCACAGGGCGGCACAAAGCCGCCCTGAATTTGTATTCACCGAGGTTTCATCATGCATAAATACCAAGGAAAATATCTGACCCCCCGCCCAAAACGCCGCCCCTTCCTGTATCTCGGGCTGGGGTGCGCGGTGCTTGCCCTGCTGGCGGCGGCGTATGTGGGACTCTTCTTCTGGACAGGTGCCCAGCGCAAACAGGCCAGCCGCCAGACGGCTATGGAATATGTCACGCCTGTGACGCTGCCCACTGCCCCAACCCCAAAGGAAACGGAAGCCACGCAAACCACGGAAGTCCCGGAAACCACCGTCCCGGAAACCACGGCAGAAACCCAGCCGCCCCGGTTCCCCACAGTGGACTTCGCGGGTCTGCGGGAGAAGAATCCCGATGTGGTAGCGTGGATTCAGATTCCCGCCCTGGAAGGGGTCGATTACCCCGTGGTCATGGGCGAGGACAACGCATATTATGTAAACCGCAACTGGGAGAAGGCAGAAAGCGAGGAGGGAGCCATCTTTCTGGACTTCCGCAACAGATCAGATTTCTCCCAGCCCCACAACATTCTCTACGGTCACTGCATGAAGGACGGCACCATGTTCCAGCCCCTGGGACAATGGGAAAAGGAATCCTTCCTGACGGGCAACGACCGGACGGTGCTTCTGTACCTGCCCGATGAAGTCCGGGTGTATGAGATCATCGGCTCGGAGCGGGTAAACGCCCTGGACAGCCGGGTCTACAAAACCGACTACACCGCCGGGCAAAGCTGGGCGGATGCCATCGGGGAGACGCTGAAAAACCTGTGGTATGATCTGGACACCCAGTACGACGGCAATTCCGAAATCCTCACCCTCTCCACCTGCATGGGCGGCGACCAGCGGCTCACAGTTCACGCCATCTGTGTGGAGCATGTACCCAACGGAACATAAGGAATCGAAACGGATTCAAGATTCTCCCGAAAGAGCGTCCCTGTTCCCTGAGTAAGGATACAAAGGGCGCACTTCTATACGGGTTAAACCCGTATGTGCACTTTGCGTTACTGCGCTGCGAACAAGGGATTGTATCCCTTGCGCCGCTATGCGGCTATTCTTGCATGAAAAAAGGCGTGACCACTTTCGTCACGCCTTTTGCCTGTTTTACTGTCTTACGAACACCCCGCTAACGGCTGGGCTTTTTTTCTTCGGGTGACGAGGCTCGAACGATTTCATCCGACAGTCCGGTGGACTGTCGGGCATTGCCGGCTGGACGGCAATGCAACCATAGGAGTGCCAGGGGCACGAGGCGGCGAAGGCTCGTCACCCGCTCCCAAAAAAGTCCAGCCAAGAGGCTGGGCTTTTTTCATTGGCAAACAGAACATCTCCCGAGTAGGGCAAACACTCGGGAGATGGAGGTTATGACAGGGTATATTACAGGCTGCAGGAGGCGACTACCCGGTAGCCCTCGGGCAGAGGAATCTGCTTGGCATCGGTGCCCAGCTTCCAGGTCACCTGGCCAGCCCAGGCGGAGGCAGCGGCGGCAAAGTGCAGCATGACCACGCCAAGACTCAGGTTTCCGTCGATTTCCGTATTGTAGTCATCCGGACGGCTGACCAGTACAATCTCTCCGCCTGCGATGACAAATCCATAGGCCTGCCGGTTCAGATAGCTGGGAGACATGGACGCGGCGAAGAAGGCCTCCCACAGCATATCGTCGTAGAAGCCGATATACTCGTCCCGGCCCTTCGTCTCTCCCCAGGCATCCATAAATACCATATCCCCCACGGGGCGCTTGGGATCAAAGTAGTGCCGCTTGGCGGCCATATCCACATTGGTCATGCTCAGAACGTTGAAGCGCATATTCTTTCTGGCCTTCTGCGGATACCCGAAGGCGGCAACTGCGGCGACCTCCAGAGGAGAATCGATGCCCAACGCATCCTTGATGGCCTTGCTGTCGGTGAAGGTCAGCCAGCAGGAGCCGAGACCCATATCCTCCAGCTTCAGAACCAGATCCTCCATCATGAACCCTGCGTTCTCGTAGAGATGCTCCGCCTTTTCGGACAGCAGCACCAGGTACTGGGGCGCGCCAACCAGAAACTCGTTGTAGCCCGCTGCCCGTTCCAGAGCCTGACGGGATTGGCTGCCGAAAAAT
This sequence comes from Oscillospiraceae bacterium, assembly GCA_017622995.1. GTDB lineage: Bacteria > Bacillota > Clostridia > Oscillospirales > Oscillospiraceae > Faecousia. The sequence continues at coordinate 73,745 of JAGAQA010000058.1, read as the reverse complement.
CTCAGTTCCGTGGAGATCTGCGGAACAAGCTTCTGACATCCGCCGCGATAATAGCTTTCCAGCTCGGCACAAACCGCGTCTGTAACCTTTTCATTGGTGAACTGGCGGGCAGACCTTCTGTTTTGAATCAAAGCATTGTAATCCATGGATTGTACCCCCTAATTGATTTATGTTTTGTCATTTTCCATAAAATAAGACCGATTTTTCACTTGATTTTAGTATAGCGAAAAACAATTTCCCTGTCAAGGCTTGCCAGCCGATTTTATTCCCCAGGGCTTTTTCTCTCAAAAGGCAGAATAAAAAGCGGATCCTGTCCAACCCGGAGGGGATCCGCTCGTTTTTTGCAGGGCGTTGTTACATTTGAAAGATATTTCCCAATACGGCGCCGGTGGAATGCTCCTTGGGCTTCAGTTCGTTGTAAGCCAGCGCGCAGGTCACTTCCATCCGGCTGCGCAGGAAGTAGATCACAACAAATTCGGTGGCGCAGGACAGCAGGAAGAAGAGAATCGAGAGGGTATCGGCCCCCATGGGCAGCGAGATTCCGGAAATGGACAGGAACAGGGGCACATAGTTGAGCCCATAGCTGACGGCCATGGCCAGATAAAACCACCAGAAGCTCAGGTCCAGCTTAAAAATGGAAAGCCGGTGAAAGCGCATCATTTTTTTGCTCTCCCGGATGGCATACAGGGCCCCGGCCTCCGGGTGATCGTAGAGCACATAGTCAGTCATGCGCAGACGGTAGAGCAGGGGAACCACAAATACCGCCGCGACAATCAGGAAAATCGCCATCAGCGGAAGCATGGATGCATTCACGGCATCTATTACCCCATCCGTCAGCTCCAGGGTGCCTTCACTGAGCAGACTCCCGCCGGAAACCATGGGCTCCAGAGCCTGTACCAGCCGGTTGGAAAAAGGCGACAGCGTAAAAATGACGGTTGCCAGATAAAACGCGCCCATGGAAAAGCCAAGCGTGATCAGCCCCTTGAAAAAGGTCAGCCGGAGCAGAGGCCAGAACCGCTCAAAGCCGGTGCGCAGGGCGTTGGGGGAAGCGTACTGCCCCCGGCTGATACGGACCATGCCGCCCATATAGCCAAAGCTCAGACACATGGACAGTAAAAAGGTGACAACGGGCAGGATGCTGGACAGGGCAGACATAAAGGAACGGACGCCGATGGTGGAAAGACCGCCGGCCTGAGGGGTCAGGCGGGAGATCAGCAGATCGGCAAGCAAATAGATTACACTGATGGCAAGCAGACTTCCTCCATAGAACAGTCCGATTTTCTTTTCCTGGGGGCAGGCCTCCAGCCTTTCCCGGGCCTGCTGCTTCAGTTCACGGTTTTGAATCATTTCTTATGACCCTCACTTTCTGATATTAGTTATAAACCAAAGGGTCGGAAATAGCAAATGAATTTTTTGTAAGCTCAGATAAGCCCTAGTAATTTGAGGCCTGCTTTGATACAATGGGATAAAACAAAGATGCAGGAGGCGGCATATGGAACTGGGAGAAAAACTGCGGCAGACCCGGCTGGAGCTGGGCTTGTCCCAACGTCAGGTCTGCGGAGAGACCATTACCCGGAATATGCTATCCCGGATTGAAAACGGGCAGGCAAAGCCTTCCATGAAAACGTTGCAGTATCTGGCATCCGTGCTGCAGAAACCGGTGGGGTATTTTCTGGGAGAGGCTGACGCCGGCCTCAACCGTCCGGTGATGGATGGGGCAAAGGAGGCCTTTGCCCAGAAAAAGTATGCCAGAGCCCTCCGGCTGCTGGGGGAGTATCGGGGACCCGATGAACTGTACGATTGGGAGATGGGCCTGCTGGGCTTTCTTTGCTGTATGGAGATCGCCCAAACGGCCATTGGGGAGGGACGCCTGCCGTTGGCGGGAAAGCTGCTGATGCAGTCGGAACAATTTGAAAGTCCCTACATTGGAAAACCCCTGCTTGAAAAGCGGGAGGCGCTTCGTACCGCTGTGGGGAAAAAACGGGATGCCCTTCCCAGTCTGGATGAGGAGCTGATGCTGCGGGCAAGGCTCGCGCTGGAAAACAAGGATCTTGACCGGGCCCGGCGGCTGCTGGAGGCGATTGACAGCCGGGGCGCCCTTTGGTATACCCTCCGTGGAACCGTAGAGCTGCGTCAGGGCGCCTATTCCAGCGCTGAGAAGCTCCTGCTGCTGGGCGATGAAAAACAGTCTCTTCCTCTGCTGGAGGAGTGCTACCGGGCCCAGGGAGATTATGAAAAGGCATATTTCTGTGCCTGCAAACGGAAGAAATAAGAATCGGCTCCCCGGGCATGAAAGCCCGGGGAGCCGCACTGTTATTTGAAATGCAGGCCGCATTGGGAGCCCAGGGCACGCATACCGGCGTCGGACTGGGTGCTCATCAGGTTGGGGGCGAAGATCACATCCTGTATATCATGGCTTTCCAGAAGATTCTTGAGGGATGTTTGCCCGAACTTTCGGTAGTCAATGGCGTAGACATTCCGGTAGTTCTGGCTGAAGAAGGGAACAAAGCAGTTTCCGAAGGAATCCTTGAGAACCAGCAAATTCCCCGCGTCCTCAGGCAGGCTGTGATTCGTCATACAAACCAGCGGCTGATCACTTTCCAGGAAGCACAGATACTTGCTTCCGATCTTATCGTTGCGCATATCCCGAATCACCTTGCCCTCCCGGGTGCTGCCGTTGGCACCGTAAACGGTCAGGGTCACCTCTCCGGGTGGGATGTAAGAGATTACGTTGTCCGGTGTCAGCTTGCGTGGATAGGTGACACGCCCGGCCAGAGTGCCCTTGAAGGGGCCCTGATCCAACACCTCAAAGTCGTCCAGATCCGCGGGGGACAGCCCCATTGCTTCACAGGTGGCCTGGTAGCAATAGTAGGCTGCCAGAGCGGTCCAGTGGTGATCGGAGTGGAAGAACAGGTATTCCTCCCGATGGGGCATCAGCGCCCCCTGGGTATCCACGGTGATGATGCCGCTGTCCATGCTTTCGTGCATATAGCTCAGTGTTTTGACGGGATCGGCTGAGCGGAGCTTGGGCAGGTATTTGGCGTCGATCATGGTGCCGATGGCAATGGGCGGCGGAGCGCTGACAACCTGGACACCCATGGGTTCGGCCATGGCGGCAAAGGTATTCACGGATTTGATATACCAGTCGCTGTGCTGCTGGGAGAAGCCCAGGGGCTGATAGGCGCTTCCGTTGAACTGAACAACGGAGGTGCTGCTGAAGGTGGCATCCAAAAGGACATCATCCGTTCCGTCCGGCTGAGCGTCATCGGAAGGCGCCGGTTCCTCTGTCTTTTCCGGAAGCGTTCCATCAGAGGTACGCTCCTCTTCCGGAAGAACGGTCTTCTCCTCAATTACAACCGTGGCAGTGGGTTTGGTGGGGGCGGGGATTTCCGGAATCTCTTCCATATCCGGCAGCTGCCCTTCAATGGCCAGGTCGCCGTAGCCGTGGAGACTGGAAAGGGCCTGAGAAAGCTGCAGCCACTGCTCCCGGCCAGGGAAGGTATCGGAAAACCAAAGGTCCATTTCCTTAAAATAGCTTCCGGAAACCAGAGCCTCCAGGCTGAATTCAGGGAACTTTGCCAGCTCCCGTTTTTCTTCATAGGAAACAGTGGGCCGCAGGGGTATGATGGCGGAGATAAGGGAGATCAGCGCCAGAACCAGGAAAAAGGGAAGCACCGGTTTAACGCTTTCTTTTTCCGTGCTGTTATTTTGCTTCATAGGATACCTCAGAACTGAAAATACAGGAAGGGATTGTAGCTGTTGCCGACCAGACAGGCGGTGCAGAGCAGCAGAAGAAGAACCGGAAAAATGCCGTAGAGCAGCACCTTTCCTGCTTTGCCGGTTTCCAGCCATGTTTTCATCAGAGGACATACAGGCGTGGAGATCAGCGCACCGAAGAGCAGCAGGTACAGATTGTTCTGCAGCAGAATTCCGGAGCTGAAATCCGTGAGGGCGTTGCCGTTCAATCCAAAAAGGCTGCGCAAAAATGCCGCCATCAGACGCAGATCCGTAAACCGGAAAATCACCCAGCCGATGGCTACGGACAGAAGCAGGTAGAGGTTTGAAAGGACCGGAACCTTGGAAAGGAGCTTTTTCAGTCCGCTTCGCTCCAGCATCAGCAGAAGGAAAAACCACAAGCCCCACAGTACATAGTTGAGACTGGCGCCGTGCCAAAGCCCGGTCAGGGCCCAGACAACGAAGGTATTGCGGATCACCTTCCACCGCTTTCCCCGGTTTCCGCCCAGGGGAATGTACACATAGTCCCGGAAAAAGGTGCCCAGGGAGATGTGCCACCGACGCCAGAATTCCGTAACGCTGCGGGATATGTAGGGATAGTTGAAGTTTTCCGGGTAATGGAACCCCAGCATCCGGCCCATGCCGATGGCCATATCGGAATAGGCGGAAAAGTCCAGGTAAATGTGCAGCGAATAGGCCAATATGCCTACCCAGCAGCCCAATACGGATTGATTTTGCAGCGCGGTCAGGTTGGCGGAAAACTGCCCTGCGGCGGATATTGCATCGGTGGAAAGGATCAGGCTGTCAGCCAGAGCACCGCAGGGGTTGGCAAGAAGGACTTTTTTGGCAAGACCTGTGGAAAACCGGAGGGTACCGCTGCACCACTGGCACTCCCGGGGCTCCAGAAACAACTCCCGCTCGATGGTTTTGTACCGGACGATGGGACCGGCAATGCACTGGTGGAACAGCGCCGCGTAAAGCAACACATTCCAGTAGCTTTTCTGGGCCGCGGCCTCCCCCCGATAGACATCCACAACATAGGTCAGCAGCTGGAAGGTGTAAAAGGAGATGCCAATGGGCAGCACGATTTTCTGAATCAGAGGGGGAACCGGTCCAAAGAAGCTGAAAAGGAAGCCCGCATACTTAAACCATCCGATCAGGGCAATATCGATGATCGCTGCCACAGCGACCCAGAGCTTCCGGAAACCCGGTTCGACGGCACCCTCTGTTTTCAGGGCGCAGAGCCAGGAGACCAGCGCCATAAACATCAGAAGCAGCAGATATTTTGGGCCGCCCCATCCGTAGAATATCAGAGAAAAAATCAGCAGGACCCGGTTTTGCCGCCGCTGATCCCGAAAGAGGACGCAGGCCAGCAGACATAGGGGGAAAAAGGCATATAAAAACAGCAGACTGGAAAAAACCATCCCTGTTGCTCCTTTCAAACGGCGTTGAGCACTATTATACAAAAATACCGTTTTTCTGTCAATATTTGCCGGTTCTCCTTGAAGAATACACCGGACTGTGCTATGATTTTTCATGATAAAAGCAGCCGGGAAAGCGATTTCTCGTTTTCACCGGCTGCGATGCTTCACCCTGCCGCGTCAGGCAATACCCCATGGTGGGGTCGTTGACTTAAGTGATGATACCTACAGAATTTCCTATTTCAGCAGCCACGAATAGTCCTGCCTGCAATCCACGATCCAGTCTACATATACCGTGTCATCACGGATTTGGTACAGTACGAGATACCAATTTGCTACATACAGCTTGTGATACTTGTTTACCGGAATATAATCCTCATTGAAGAAGGGATAACGCTGGGGCATTTCTTGCAGGGAGCGGATTTCCTCCAGAAACCGATGTTTCAGTTTGACTGCCGCCGGTCTGCTGGCCTGAGCCAGAAAGCGCAGGTGCAGCCCTAAGCTCTCTTGGGCTCTGTCCGAGATAATCACTTTGTATTTCATCGGTTATCCCTCGTCTAGAACGCTATCCAAAAAACGGTCCAGCTCGTCGATGGTGCAGCCCCGGCGGCCCATGGCCCGATCCTCTTCCACAGCAAGGAGGTTCTCCCGGAGCTTCAACATCTTCTCCCGGCGGGTAAAGCTCTCAATGTCCATAATGACCAGGTCACCTTCTCCGTTTTTGGTGAGATATACAGGCTCCTTAGATTTGCGGCACAGATCGGCGATTTCATTGTAATTCTGCCGAATGGCAGCGGAAGGCCGGATATTCATAATCATTCCTCCTAATAGTCAAATTCTAATATTATGATATCAGAATTTAACTATCTCGTCAATACAAATATGGGTGGATTTCTCCACCCATTTATCCCGCCGCGTTCAGCATGCTTTCGATAAAGATCCCGTAGCCCATGGTGGGGTCATTGACGAGCACATGGGTTACGGCGCCGATGAGCCGTCCGTCCTGAATGATGGGACTGCCGGACATGCCCTGGACAATACCGCCGGTGCGGGCGATCAGCTCCGGATCCGTAACCTTCAGGAGAAAGTTCCGGCCGGTTGTACGGTCTTTTGGATATATTTTCAGAATTTCCACAGAATACTCCCGTGGCTCCCCGCCGGAAACGGTGGAGCGAATGCAGGCTTTGCCGGTATGAAGCCCCTCCCAGGTACCTACCGGCAGCGCCATACCCTCCCAACAATGGGTGCTGGTGCCGAAAATCCCCTGGGGCGTATTCTGTTCCACGGTTCCCAGGGGCGTGGCGGATAGGGCTTTGCCCTTCAGAAGCCCCGGGCCGCCCACACGGCCCCGTTGGGCACACAGCACCTCCGCGGGGTAGATATTGCCGGAAGTAATCTTCATCAGGCAGTCCTTTGATGTGCTGACCCCGTGCCCCAATGCGCCGAACCGCCCGGTTTCCGGATCGTACCAGGTGACGGTGCCGATGCCGGAAATGCCCTGCCGGAGATAAACGCCCAGAACCCTGGAGCCCTCCCGGTCTTCCGGTTCCAGACGGATGGTGGTGCGCTTGCTGCCCCGAAGGATCTGAAGCTCCACATTTCCGTCGCTCTCTTCCAGGATTCCGCGAACCTGCTGGGCATCCGCAATGGGACTGCCGTTGACGGCTTCGATTTTGTCGCCAATCCGGAGCCCCGCATCCCGGGCGTTTTTCCCGTGAAGGTCATCAAAGGCAGCCACGGTTACCGTATTGTCCCGAAGATTCAGTCCCACCAGCTCCCCCACGGGTATCAGATAGCTTTCCGCCCCAACGCTCAGGGGCAGTATCAAAATCAAAACAAACAAGAAACCAGCAACGCGTTTCATATTGTCCCTCCTTTCTGTCTGCCCTCTTAATATTCCAAACTCACGGCAATGTAACCGCTGAAAAAGTCGAAAAATCTGGGGCCTGCTGGGAAGAATGTCAGAAAAAGAAAAACAGAAAAAGAAGGTTTTTGCTATGAAAAATGTGAATTACGAGGATTTGTTCCAGCGCATCCGGGCGTTGACGGAGGATGTGCCCTATCTGACCGCAAATCTTGCCAATACATCCGCCCTGCTATGGGAAATGCTGCCGGATCTCAATTGGGCGGGCTTCTACCAGCTGACGGATGAGGCGTTGGTGCTGGGACCCTTCCAGGGAAGACCCGCCTGCATCCGCATTCCCGTGGGCAAGGGCGTCTGCGGCGGCGCGGTGAAGGAAGGAAAAACTTTGCGGGTGGAAAACGTTCACGCCTTTCCGGGCCACATTGCCTGCGACAGCGCCTCCAATTCGGAAATCGTGATTCCGCTGTGGAAGAAGGGGGAAATCTGGGGCGTGCTGGATCTGGACAGCCCCCTTTTTGGCCGCTTTTCGGAGGAGGATCAGCGGGGACTGGAAAACGCGGCCAGGGCAATTGAGGCCTTTCTTTGAACCTGTTCGGTTCCTATAAAAACGGAGGCTTAGAACTGGGTCCAAGCCTCCGTCATATCAGGAAACGAGCCGGTTGATCAGCGGCATTTTCTTCATGAAAAATACAATCAGGTATCCGATCAACATAATACAGGAACAGAACAGAAAAACGCTCAGCAAGGGCAGCGGGGAGAGAAAGCGGTCAAGAATATTCCAAAGACCGGAAGAAAGAGGAGTCAGCCACAGCAGAGACAAATGGATCAGGTAGATTCCAAAGGCGCAGCCGCCAACAGAAAGAATCGGTTTGCGAAACTTCTCCAGCAGGTCTGTATGGCTGCCCAGATAGGAAACGGATACAAATACGGTTGCGGCATTCAGAAGCACAAAGGTTTTGTGATCCCATTCGTCATATACATCGGTTATCCTTGCCCGGTAATAGGTCAGGAAACAGGTAAACAGAATTGCAAACAGGTTGATGCTCCAGAGAAGCCCCAGCCGTTTGCCATTCCAGTAATTCTTCGCCCGATGCTCCAGAAAGTATCCGGTAAGGGGGAAAATGATGATTTCCCCGGAAAGCCATCCCAGCCGCATACTCCCTGTCAGTGTATAATTTCCCTGAAATGCCAACAGCTCGACGCTGGGGATTACCATGTTGAACAGTGCGTATATGGCAAACAGGTACAGATATTCCCGGTCGGTAAGACTTTTGGCAAAGCGCTGAAGAAGCGGAAGGGAAATCATCAGAATGATGTACATATACAAAAACCAGAAGGAATAGTTCCAGTCTACGGAATAGAGCCTGGTGAGAAAAAGACTGATGCTGAATGGTTGCGCGCCTTTTTGAACCTGAATCAGATAGTAGAAAAAGGACCAGAAAAGAAGGATGAAACACATATGAAAAACCCGACGAATCCAGTGCCTGGGAAAGGATTCTGTTTCCCGGTTCAGCATCAACGCTCCGGTAATCATCAGAAAAACAGGTACGGACAGTTTGCAGAAAATGGAAACTGCCAAATAGAGCCAGAAGCGGAGGGTGTGTGGATTGTAATTTGAAAACAGCATATACCCTCTGCTTCCGCTGTGGTTAAAGATGACAAAAAATACAGAAATCATCCGAAGGAGCTCAAAATCAAGCCGCTTTTTGTTCTGCATAGAAAACCTCCCGCAGTATGGGATTCCCCTTTTTTACTCATACTACCATATACTGCTTTTATTTGCAAGGCAGAGTGCATGGCCCACTGGGAAGAAGTGTGTCCGAAAAAGCGATCTGCCTATTGACAAGGTAGGTAAGATGTGGTATGCTCCCTACAGAGTTACTAGGGAACCGCTTCCCCAGGGAATGTATTTCCCCGTAAAACCACAGGAGGTTTTCATTTATGACTGTTTATGTTGACAACGCGGCAACGACCAAAATGAGCCAGACGGCCATCGATGCCATGCTGCCCTATATGACCACTATTTACGGCAACCCCTCCAGCCTGCACTCCGTGGGCCAGGAAGCCAAGGAAGCACTGGATGCTGCCCGCCAGACCGTTGCCGACTGTCTGGGCTGTGAGCCGAGGGAGATTATCTTCACCTCCGGCGGCAGCGAGGCCGACAATCAGGCCATTGTCTCCGCTGCCCGTCTGGGGGAGAGAAAGGGCAAAAAGCACATCATTTCCACCGCCTTTGAGCACCACGCCGTGCTGCACACCCTGAAGAAGCTGGAAAAGGAAGGCTTTGAGGTCACGCTCTTGGATGTGCGGGAAGGTCACAATGTGACTGCCCGGCAGGTGAAGGACGCCATTCGTCCCGATACCTGCCTGGTCACCACCATGTATGCCAACAACGAAATCGGCTCCGTGCTGCCCATCGCCGAAATCGGCGCCGTCTGTAAAGAAGCCGGTGTGCCCTTCCATACCGACGCGGTGCAGGCGGTGGGCCACCTGCACATCAACGTGAAGGAGCAGAACATCGATATGCTCAGCCTGTCCGCCCATAAGTTCCACGGCCCCAAGGGCGTGGGCGCCCTGTATGTCCGCAAGGGCTTCCCCCTGGTGAATATCATCGAGGGCGGCGCCCAGGAACGGGGCAAGCGGGCCGGAACGGAGAACATTCCCGGCATCTGCGGCATGGCTGCCGCCATGAAGGAGGCCTGCGACCACATTGACGAGAACGCCGCCAAGGTTTCCGCCATGCGGGACAAGCTCATCGAGGGCCTGAGCAAGATTCCCCACTGCGCCGTCAACGGCGATCTCAAAAACCGTCTGCCCGGCAATGTGAGCTTCTGCTTTGAGGGCATTGAGGGCGAGAGCCTGCTGCTGCTGCTGGATGCCAAGGGCATCTGCGCATCCTCCGGTTCCGCCTGCACCTCCGGCTCCCTGGATCCCAGCCATGTGCTGCTGGCCATCGGCCGGGTCCATGATGTGGCCCACGGCTCCCTGCGTCTGAGCCTGTGCGAGTGGAACACCATGGAAGAGATGGACTACATTCTGAAGGAAGTTCCGGAAGTGGTCCAGTACCTGCGCAATATGTCCCCGGTGTGGAGAGATCTGCAGACCGGCAAGAGAGCATACATTCTGTAATTTGGAGGAATCAAAAAATGGCACTTTACAGTGAAAAAGTTATGGATCACTTCACTCATCCCCGCAATGTAGGCGTGATCGAGGACGCCAACGGCGTAGGCGAGGTGGGCAACGCCAAGTGCGGCGATATTATGAAGATCTACCTGAAGATTGAAAACGAAATCATCGTGGATGTAAAGTTCGAGACCTTCGGCTGCGGCAGCGCCATTGCCTCCTCTTCCATGGCCACCGAGATGATCAAGGGCAAGTCCATTCACGAGGCTATGCAGCTGACCAACAAGGCGGTTGCCGAGGCTCTGGACGGTCTGCCCGCCCACAAGCTTCACTGCTCCGTGCTGGCTGAGGAAGCCATCAAGAACGCGCTGAAGGACTACTACGACCGCAACGGTCTTCCCTACGACGAGAAGGACTTCCCCGACTGCGAGCACTGCGGTCACTGCGACTGATATGATTGTATCGACCAAAGGCCGCTATGCCCTGCGGGTGATGCTGTGCTTTGCCCAGCGGGGTGGGGAGGAGTACATCCCCATTAAGGAGATCGCGGAAAAAGAGGGTATCTCCTTAAAGTATCTGGAATCCATCATGACGGTGCTTTCCAAAGGCGGTCTGGTGGATGCCGTCCACGGCAAGGGCGGCGGCTACCGGCTGAACCGCAGGCCGGAGGACTACACCGTGGGCAGCATTCTCAAGCTGACCGAAGGGGGCCTCACCGCCGTGTCCTGCACCTCGGAAGGCCCTGCCGCCTGCTCCCGCAGCTCCTGCTGTGAGACCCGGCCCATGTGGGATAAGCTGGATAAGATGATCGACGATTTCTTTGAAAGCATCACCCTGGCGGACCTTCTCAGGGAAAGCGATTCCGGAAAAGCTGAATAAGACAAAACCGGCACGAGCAAAATCGTGCCGGTTTTTGTCTGTCCTTGGAAGAATCCGTAACAAATCACTTAATAGAAGTTATCCCTGTAGAAAACAGATTGCTTTTGAAGCTCGGTACTAAGATAATCGTAGCCAAGCGCCTCTACCAGGGTGGGGGTGCTTGAGAATAGATCTGTACCCATTCCCAGCCGGTCGCCGGGAATTTCAAAGCCCATGGAAGAAAGAATGGTGGGGAACATATCCAGCTGCGTAAAGGCCCGGCCTTCTGTAGGGAGCGTGGGTACCTTGGCAGCATTTAGAATGCAGTTGTATACTTTGCGATTCTCGGCGGGGATACCATCCACCAGGTCGGTGTCCATCCTGGGGTGATCCCCTAAAAGTACGATGGTGGTATTTTCATAAAAAGGCTGCTGGCGGCACCAGTCAAGGAATTCTTGAATCTGGCGGTCTGTGCAGTCGAGAACTGTGGGAAGGGTTTCGCCGCCGTATTTTTCCGTATCGCAATAGTCACAGATGTAACCGTGTTCGGTGTGTGTATCTACGGTTAGCATGGTGAGGTTGAAGGGGGCGTTTCCTTTATTGAGCCGGGTCAGTTCCTTTTTGGCAATATCAAAAAGCTTGTGATCCTCGAAGCCCCACCAGACATAATAATCATCCGGAATATCGCCCTGTTCAATGGCGGTAAAGTAATCGTAAACCCGGTAGTTTCCGTGCTGCGAGAAGTATTGCTGCCGACCACCAAACACAGCATCAGAGCCGCAGAGAAATTCTTGTGTATAGCCTTTGTTATCCAAAACAGTACCAATATTTTGTAATTTTTCGCCAAAGCTGGAGTAAGTGGACAAAACACTTTGATCCATTGGATAGCTATAGGGGATTCCTGCGGTGGATGCCATCAACGCAGAGGTAGTCCAGGCGGTGTTGGGCAAATTCCGGGCACCACCCAGTATGGCATCGGAAGAGCCAAAGGATGTATTGTTGAGCGCGAGATCCGTTAGAAAGGGTATGTAGTTTTCCGACTGCATCCCTCCGTGGATTTGATCTGAGTAGGTGGTCTCCATGCTTTCCAGATAGATGCACAGCAGATTTCGGGGATTCTCTGGGGAGATGATTTTAGCATTTTCCGGCATGGCGTAATAGTCATCGTAAATGGTGGTACGGGAAAGATTTGTTTTTACATAAAAGACCACATTGTAGGTGGTTTGGGCATAATAGCATGTCATACACAGCATTCCAATGCTGACAGCAACAGGCAGCCACCGTAAAAATTTTTCGCCGGAAAATAAAAGCTCTCGTTTCCACAGCCTAAGTCGAATATGAAAGGGAAAATGGTTCCAACGCCGGACAAAAAGCTGTAAAAGTGTAAACAGCACAGTTCCAAAAAGAACAGGGGGCAGGCAGGTTCGCAGGGCATCGGAAACAAAATTGCTATCCGCGCCGTTCAGTGGGGCGCGGATGGTAAACATGATTTCCGCCAGCTCTGCATGAAAAACACTGTATACCCAGATGGCCACAGAGCCGAGGGTTAAGCTGAAAACAAAAATCAGCCAGAACACCAGGTCCGATAAAAAGAATTTTTTGTGTTTATCTTTTCTCTTCATGATCAAATTCCACTTTCAGAGACAGGTTTTTCAGAACAAGGTTTGCGATAAAACAAATGAGACTGTAACAAACAGCCATCAAGAGCGAGTAAGCGATAGAATCCAACACAATATCACGCATGAGAAGGGCGCGGATCACACCGGTCAGAACGTGACCGCTCCACAGACACAGGAGAATGTTCCAACCGTAATAAAAGAGATGATCCCAGGTACTGGCCAGGGTGTGCTTCATAATCCGGCAAAGCGCTTCCGAAACAACAGTGGGCAGAAGGAAAAGATTGATGATTTCCATAACGAGAGCTCCTTTTGTATGAAATAGAGTACCGAAACCGTTCGTTAATTGGTGAGAAGCTTAACGACGACCACTCCGTTTACCATTCGAATGGAACCGCTGTCCGGGTAGGCGGGCATGGCCTGTACCTCGGGAAGGGCTTCAAGGTCTTCCGGGTTGGCAAAGGGCGGGGAGAAGCCGCACCATAGATTCAGGAAATTCTTCCAGGAGTGCCCAATGCTGAAGGGAGAAGAATCATAAGGAAGGGGCGCCATACTGAGTGCCCCGAAGCCCTCAATACCCCGGAAGGTGGGATCCGTGTAGGAATAGATGTCACCCACAAAGGCAACGGGAGTGGCACCGGTATAGCCTGGGGTGCTTTTGATTTGCGCGATCATGGTTGTGAAATAAGATTTTGCCCGCTCCTGCATATAATTCCCTCTGGCATACACGGCATTGTCCGTTCGGATACAGAACAGGCAGAAAACCGCCAGAAGCACCACCGCTGCCTTCCGGAGGACCAAGGCGGGTTTTCTGTCCCCGGCAGGAAGAGCCCAGTCCGTCAGGCAAACCAGCAGAAAGAAGGGAGCCATCAGCCCAAAGAGCATCAGATTGTAAACATCTTCCTGGGCACAGAGCAGGTAGATGAAATTGACAGCCAGTGGGAAAAAGGCAAGCACCAGAAGTCCCGCAATGCCAGTGATGATCGATTGACGGAAAAGCCGGAGGATTGGGGCCAGACTCAGCAGCCCGATTCCGACCAGCGTGAGCCAGTAGCAGGGCAGAAGCCGATAGGGGAACAGAAAGGCATACCGATCTGCCCGGGCAGGGAAAAGGAACAGGTAAATCGCCAGCTTGATCCGGTGCAGGTATTCAGGAATGCTGGCCGAGCCCATGTTGGAGATACCCTTGTAATCCGTCAATTCCGTTCCGGACAGACGGATGGACAGACGTACGCTCAGCAGATACACAGCCGCGATGAAAAGACAGCCCAGGCAATACCAGCCGATTTCCTTCAGAAGCTCAGGAAGGGTCCGGCACTTTTCCTGAAGGCGTTCTTTCAGGAAGAATATCAGCAGCAGACTGAGGAATAACGGCAGAAACGCCTGGTAAATGCTGAGACCAAGGCATACCAGACAAACGCTGCCCAGAAAGTCGCCTGCACGCCTCCGGGTGCACAGAAGCCGTCCGCCCAGCAGGATCAACATTAGGCCGAACATATAGTAGGGGGCGGTAAAGCAGTAAAAAAACAGACCGGACATCACCGGGAAAACGGTGGTGATTCCGCTGACAAGAATCCAGCTCCGCTTTTTGACCAGTCCCAGCCAGGATACCAGCACACAGCTGCAAAGACCGGTGAAAACCAGTGTCAGCAAACCGCCCCAAAGGGGAAGGCTAAAGTTGGGCGAACCGAAGAAAAGGCTTACGGCGTTGCCCAGCAGTCCCAGAAACCACCGGCCGGATGTGGTTGTGGCGCCTACGGTGAAAAGAAGAAAGGCTTCATCCCCAATGGCAAACTTGGTAAACAAAGCGAATCCGTGGGCCAGCAGACCAAAGACCAGGGTGCTCAGCATACACACAGGGGCATATTCCGGCAGCAGCTGCCCAAAACTGCTGGTATGAGAAGTCACGGTGATGTTTTTCATAGTATCTCCTTATGCTGAAAAACAGAGTTAATACAAGATATTATAAAGGATTTAGGAGGAAAAAACAAGATGCTTGATGGGATGTATGGAAAAGGTAAACGAAATTTCGTTTGAAAATAGTTCTTGTAACGGATGTTATTTTGTGGTACAATAGCATGTACGAAAAAAGTCAGTTTCAGCTAGAGAGGTAAGTTATGAACGATCAGATCATTGTCCGGGGCGCCCGGGAGAATAACCTGAAAAATGTGGATGTGACCATCCCCAGAGATAAAATGGTGGTGTTTACGGGGCTCAGCGGTTCCGGAAAATCCAGCCTGGCCTTCGATACCATCTACGCCGAGGGCCAGCGCCGGTATGTGGAGAGCCTCAGCTCCTACGCCCGGCAGTTTTTGGGCCAGATGGATAAGCCGGATGTAGACGCCATTGAGGGCCTGTCTCCCGCCATTTCCATCGATCAGAAGACCACGTCCAAAAGCCCCCGGTCCACCGTTGGCACGGTGACGGAGATCTACGACTATCTGCGGCTTTTGTGGGCCCGGGTGGGCATTCCCCACTGCCCCAGGTGCGGGAAGGAAATCCGCCGCCAGACCATCGACCAGATTGTGGACCGGGTGGAGGCCCTGGGAGAGGGCACCCGGTTTGTGGTGCTATCCCCGGTGATCCGGGGCAAAAAGGGCGAGCACGTCAAGGTGTTTGAGGATGCCCGGAAGCAGGGCTTTGCCCGGGTCAGAGCCGACGGCATCCTCTACGACCTGACGGAAGAGATCAAGCTGGAGAAGAACAAAAAGCATACCATTGAGCTGGTGGTGGACCGGCTGGTGCTGAAGGATGGCCTGCGCCGCCGGCTGACGGACTCCATCGAAACCGCGTGCAGCCATTCCGGCGGTTTGGTGACCATTCAACTGCCCAGGGAGGACCGGGAGCTGAGCTTTTCCCAGAACTACGCCTGCGAGGACTGCGGCATCAGCCTGTCCGAGCTGGAGCCCCGGATGTTCTCCTTCAACAATCCCAGCGGCGCCTGCCCGGACTGCACCGGCCTGGGCTTTCAGCTGATCGCCGACGCGGACCTGGTCATTCCCGACAAGAACAAATCGATTTTTGATGGGGCCATCCAGGCCTCCGGCTGGCAGAGCGCCCGGACGGATTCCATTTTCCGGATGTATTTTGAAGCTCTGTCCCAGAAATACCACTTTTCTCTCACGGATCCCGTGAAGGATTTGTCGAAGGAAGCCATGCATGTGATCCTCTATGGCACCGGCGCCGAAAAGCTGCGAATGACCTATAACCGGGGCACCGGCATGGGCGTGCTGGAGCAGCCCTTTGAGGGGATCCTCAACAACATCTCCCGGCGGTTCCGGGAGACCCAGTCCGATTCCGTCCGGAAGGAGCTGGAGGAGTGCATGGCAACGGCGCCCTGCCCCAGATGCCATGGGGACCGGCTCAGCGAGCTGGCCCTGGCGGTAACCGTAGGCGGGCTCAATATTATGCAGTTTTGCCGCATGAGCATCACCCAGGAGCTGGAATTCATGGAAAACCTCCGCCTGGAGGGCAATATGGCGGTGGTGGCCCAGGGAATCGTTCGGGAAATCACCTCCCGGCTGCGGTTCCTGACAGACGTGGGCCTGGGCTATCTGACTCTGTCCAGGGGTGCCGGGACCCTGTCCGGCGGCGAAAGCCAGCGCATCCGGCTGGCAACCCAGATCGGCTCCTCCCTGATGGGGGTGCTGTACATCCTGGACGAGCCCTCCATCGGTCTGCACCAGCGGGACAATGACAAGCTCCTGGCCACTCTGAAGCATCTGCGGGACATCGGCAACACCCTGATTGTGGTGGAGCATGATGAGGACACCATGCGGGCAGCGGACTACATTGTGGATGTGGGTCCCGGCGCGGGCAGCCACGGCGGAGAGATTGTGGTGGCGGGCTCTTTGCAGGATGTGCTGGACTGCCCGGAATCCCTTACGGGACAGTACCTCTCCGGCAAAAAGAAAATCCCGGTGCCCAGGACCCGCCGCGCCGGCAACGGCAGCATTCTGGCGGTCCGGGGGGCAACGGAAAACAACCTGAAAAATGTGGATGTGGAAATTCCCCTGGGCACTTTCACCGCCG
Organism: Oscillospiraceae bacterium; assembly: GCA_017622995.1. Lineage (GTDB taxonomy): Bacteria > Bacillota > Clostridia > Oscillospirales > Oscillospiraceae > Faecousia. Next base: position 57,096 of record JAGAQA010000058.1, on the reverse strand, counting down.
TTACCGGCGTGTCCGGTTCCGGAAAATCCAGTCTGGTGAATGAGGTGCTGAATAAGACGCTGCTTGCCAGGCTGAACCATGCCCGGTGCCGTCCGGGTGCCTGCCGCTGCGTGGAGGGGCTGGAGAATCTGGACAAGGTCATCGACATTGACCAGAGCCCCATCGGCCGGACACCCCGGTCCAATCCCGCCACCTATACGGGGCTGTTTAACGACATCCGGGACCTGTTCGCCTCCACAGCCGATGCGAAAATCCGGGGCTATGGCCCCGGCCGGTTCAGCTTTAACGTGAAGGGCGGCCGGTGCGAAGCCTGCTCCGGCGACGGCCTGGTAAAAATTGAGATGCACTTCCTGGCGGATGTGTATGTGCCCTGCGAGGTCTGCCACGGCGCCCGGTACAACCGGGAGACCCTGGAGGTCCTCTACAAGGGCAAGAACATTGCTCAGGTGCTGGATATGACCTGCGAGGAAGCGGTGGACTTTTTTGCCAATCTGCCGAAGATTCGCAAAAAGGCCCAGATGCTGGTGGAGGTGGGCCTGGGCTATATCAAGCTGGGCCAGGCCAGCACCACTCTGTCCGGCGGCGAAGCCCAGCGGGTCAAGCTGGCAACGGAGCTGAGCCGCACCGCCACGGGCCGTACCATCTATATTCTGGACGAGCCTACCACGGGCCTCCATTCGGCGGATGTGCACCGGCTCATTGAGGTGCTGAACAGGCTGGTGGATGCAGGAAATACGGTGCTGGTCATCGAACACAATCTGGATGTGATCAAGACCGCGGACTATATCATCGACCTGGGCCCGGAGGGCGGCGACGGCGGCGGAACCGTGGTTGTCGCCGGTACTCCGGAAGAGGTGGCGAAGGTTGCGGACAGCTACACGGGGCAGTACCTGAAGAAGTATCTGGAAGATGTGTAAAGAAACAGGATCTCCGGTTGCATTCCGTTTCCGATCCCGGTATAATGGGAGAAAAAGGAGGTGCGGAAAGGTATGCTCTGCGACAATTTGCTGGCACTGCGCAAGCGCAGGAAACTGACCCAGGAGCAGGTGGCCGGGGAGATTGGGGTTTCCCGGCAGGCCCTTTCCAAATGGGAAACCGGGGAGTCCGTCCCGGATGTGGAAAACTGCATTGCCCTGGCGTCCTTCTACGACGTATCCCTGGATGATCTGGTGCGTTACGCCTCCGAACGGGAGGGACTGCCCATTCCGCCCAGAGGAAAGCACTTTTTCGGAGAACTGGAGATCGGCCCCAAGGGCACCGTCACGCTGCCGGAAAAAGCCCTGGAGCTCTTTTCCCTGAAGCCGGGAGACTGCCTGCTCCTTCTGGGTGACGAAGGCAGCGGTATGGCACTGGTGAAGAAGGCGTCCTTCCTCTTCCGTATGGAAAAATAAAATACTCCCTGCGCTTGGCAGGGAGCGGTCAGAATGTTTCATAGCATTGTGCCGGCAGCACATCGGCAAGCTCAATCAGAGCGTGGTCCCGTTCTCCGGCGTAATCCACCCGCAGGATGGGGGAGCGCAGGCCGCTGGGAATGTCCTGGCGGATGGAAAGGGTCATGCACACCCGTGTGCCCCCCTGGGGCGGGCAATCCACCAAAACCGTGCCCCCATGGTGGGCGGCGGCGGTGCGTACCAGCACCATCCCCAGGCCGATTCCCTGGCGGATGTCCTCAATAGAGGGGCTGCGCAGATAGCGCTGGAACAGAGTGCCCCGGTTTTCCTCCGGGATGCCGGTGCCGCAGTCCTCCACCGTCAGCCGGAGCATTCGGCCCTGCCGGGTCAGGCTGACCTGGATGGCGCCGCCCTTGGGCGTAAACTTTGCGGCGTTGGAGATCAGGTTCAGCGCGGCACGCTCCAGCTCCTGGGGGTCGGCCAGGGTATAGATTGCCGTATCCGGCTCCGCATAGGTCAGTACGAGCCCGCACTGGGCAACCAGAGACGAGGCTTTTTCAAATATTTCCCGAAACAGCCCGGTGATTTCCAGAAATTCCGGATGGCTCATTGTGCTCCCGGCACTGGACATATTGCCGATGATGCGCAGCATCTGGGCAAGGCTGCGGTTCATAAGCCCCAGCTGGTGCCGGGCGCTTTCCGAATCCTTTGCCTGAAGGGACAGCTCCTCTGCCGTGGCCAGGATGCCGGCCATGGGAGCCCGCAGATCCCGGGCGGCCAGGGAAAGTGCCCGCAGCTCCCGGGCCTGGGCAGGCTCTTCCATCAGGAAATAGTCCGCTTCGCCCTTCCGCTCCACGGTGGCGCCGAAAATGGTGCCCTCCAGATTCAGGGTCAGGTACAGGCTGCCGCCGGAAAAGGCGGCGTATTCCTCCCTGCCGGTATTGAGAAGTGTTTCAATGGGCATGCCGGGCTGAAGCAGGAGCCCTCTGGCTCCGGCGTTGCAGGCGAGAATGCGGCCGTCCCTGACGCAGAAGCAGGGGGCGGCGATCAGGTCCAGCAGCTGTGTATTTGTGGGGCGATTGTCCATGGCAATCCTCCTGACGAAGGTGGCCTGCACAGGCAGGCTGATTGTAGTTTGCGCAAAACCTTCGAAATCTTTCCCGGTGGGTTTCGACTATTTTCGATTCTATTTTAACGGCCTTGCGGAAAAATAGCAAGGCCCACTTTTGAGAAGGGGGTGTGCAGCCATGCACGAAGGCCACAGAGACAGGGTCCGGAAGCGCTTCCGGGAGGAAGGACTGGACCATTTCTCCGATGTACAGGCGCTGGAGCTGCTGCTTTTTTATGTGATCCCCCGGGGGGATACCAACCCCATTGCCCATGAACTGCTTTCCCACTTCGGCAGCATTTCCCAGGTGCTGGAGGCCAGCGTGGAGGACCTGTGCAAGGTCCCCGGTGTGGGGGAGAAGACGGCCCTGTTTCTGACCATGATCCCCCAGATGGGAAGGTTCTATCTGGTGGACCGGTCCAGAAACGCAACGGTGCTGCCGACGCTGGAAAACTGCGCGGCTTACCTGATGCCCCATTTCTTTGGCCGGAAGCTGGAAACGGTGTTTCTGCTGTGCCTGGATGCCAAGTGCAAGGTCCTGTGCTGCAAAGAGGTGGGCCAGGGCGGCACCAATTCCACGGGAATCTCCATACGGAAAATTGTGGAGACGGCCATCGGCGTCAACGCCTCCACCGTGGTGCTGGCCCACAATCATCCCAGCGGCCTGGCGGTGCCCTCCCCGGAGGATATTCAGACCACCCGCCGGATTGCTCAGGCCCTGCAGGCGGTGGATATTGTGCTGGCTGACCACATAGTCATCGCCGACGATGATTATGTTTCCATAGCCATGTCGGATGAGCGGTTTCGGGAATGCCTGCTTCTGTAAAGGAGAAACAAATGGATCATTTTGAACTGATTTCGGAATATCAGCCCTCCGGCGACCAGCCGGAGGCCATTGAGGCCCTGACAAACGGCGTGAACTGGGGCCTGCGGGAGCAGACCCTTCTGGGTGTTACCGGCTCCGGCAAGACCTACACCATGGCCCAGGTCATCGCCAAGGTCAACCGGCCTACCCTGGTGCTGGCCCACAACAAGACGCTGGCGGCCCAGCTCTGCTCGGAATTCCGGGAATTTTTCCCCAAAAATGTGGTGGAGTATTTTATTTCCTACTACGATTACTACCAGCCGGAAGCCTATATCGCCCATACGGATACCTATATCGAGAAGGACTCCTCCGTCAACGAGGAAATTGACCGGCTGCGCCACTCTGCCACCGCGGCTCTTTCGGAGCGGCGGGATGTGATTATTGTGGCTTCCGTCAGCTGCCTGTACGGCCTGGGCGACCCCATCGACTATAAGAACATGGTCATTTCCCTGCGGGTGGGCACAGAGAAGCCCATGGATGAAATCCTCAAAAAGCTGACGGAAATCCGCTACGAGCGCAACGACCTGGACTTCTCCCGGAATAAGTTCCGGGTTCGGGGGGACACGCTGGAGATCTATCCGGCCTACTCCAATGGCCGGGCCTTCCGGGTGGAGTTTTTTGGAGACGAGATTGACCGCATCAGCGAGATCAACGCGGTATCCGGCATGGTGGAACGGTATGTGGAGCATGTGGCCATCTACCCCGCCAGCCATTATGTGGCAAGCAGGGAAAAGCTCCAGCGGGCCATGCTGGAAATCCAGAAGGAGTGCGACCAGCAGGTGGAGAAATTCCGGGCGGAAAACAAGCTGATTGAAGCCCAGCGGATTGCCCAGCGGGTGAACTACGACCTGGAAATGCTGACGGAAATCGGCTTTTGCAGCGGAATTGAGAACTACTCCCGGGTGATTCAGGGAAGAGAGCCGGGCACCCCGCCCACCACCCTTTTGGACTATTTCCCGGAGGATTACCTGATGTTTGTGGACGAGAGCCATGTGACCCTGCCCCAGTGCCGGGCCATGTACGCCGGAGACCGGAGCCGAAAGGACGCTCTGGTGAACTACGGCTTCCGGCTGCCTTCGGCCTACGACAACCGGCCCCTGAACTTTGAGGAATTTGACCGGAAGATCAACCAGGTCATCTACGTTTCCGCCACCCCCGGCGAGTATGAGAAAACCCGTTCCGGGCAGATCGTGGAGCAGGTGATCCGCCCCACGGGCCTGCTGGACCCCATTGTGGAGGTCCGGCCCATTGAGGGGCAGATTGATGACCTGATCGGGGAAATCAATGGCCGCACCGCCCGGCAGGAGCGGGTGCTGGTGACCACCCTGACCAAGAAAATGGCGGAGGACCTGACGGTTTACCTGCAAAAAGCCGGTATTAAGGTGCGCTATATGCACTCGGATGTGGGGGCCATGGAGCGGATGGAGATCATCCGGGATCTGCGGCTGGCAAAATTCGATGTGCTGGTGGGCATCAACCTGCTGCGGGAGGGGCTGGACCTGCCGGAGGTCAGTTTGGTAGCCATCCTGGATGCGGATAAGGAAGGGTTCCTGCGCAGTGAGACCAGCCTGATTCAGACCATGGGCCGGGCGGCCCGAAACGCCGACGGAAAGGTCATTATGTACGCCGACACGGTAACGCCCTCCATGCGCACAGCCATGGACGAAACTGCCCGCCGCCGGGAGATCCAGAACGCCTACAATGAGGCCCACGGCATTGTGCCCAGGACGGTGATCAAGTCCGTCCGGGATCTGATTGAGATTTCCTCTCCCACTGCCGAGCGCAAGGGCCGCAACGGAGTGAAGATGACCAAGGCGGAGAAGGAAAAGGAAATTGCCCGTCTGGAAAAGCAGATGAAGGAAGCGGCCAGAATGATGGAGTACGAATACGCTGCCGTTCTCCGGGACCAGATCGTGGAGCTGCGGGGCAACGGCCTGTAAGGGCCCCGGGCGCCCTTGAGGCTTTTCCGTTTGGCCGCGGCTGCGTTTGAAACGTTTTCCTTGCAAAAGGGAAAATCCTTGTTATAATGTAGTTTATCTGTATACTGAGAATCTATGGCTTCCGGAAGGAAGTATCCGGAGAAAGGCAATCCACCATGTCACTGAAAAATCGGTTCATCGCCTGGACAATGAAAAACCGGGGCAAGCCCCTGAGCCCAACCAAGGTCATTGCCACCACCTTCGGCATTCTGATCCTGCTGGGAACCATTCTGCTGACCCTGCCGGTTTCTACCCGGTCCGGGGAGGGCTGCGATCTGCTGCGGGCCCTGTTTACCGCCACCTCCGCCACCTGTGTAACCGGCCTGACCCCCTTTGATACCTATACCCAGTGGAGCAGCTTCGGCCAGGGGGTGCTGCTGTGCCTCATCGAGATCGGCGGTCTGGGCTTTATGTCCATGGCCACCCTTTTCGTCTTCCTGCTCCGCAAGCGCATCGGCCTGAAGCAGCGGATGGTCATGGCCCAGGCCCTGAGCCTCAACGATATGGAGGGGGTGGTGCGGCTTCAGAAAACCGTGATTTTCGGCAGCCTGACGGTGGAGGGGATCGGAGCGGCCATCCTTACCCTGTACTTTACCCCCCGCTTTGGCTTTCCCAAGGCGCTGTGGCTGGGAGTATTCCACTCCGTCAGCGCCTTCTGCAACGCGGGCTTTGATGTATTCGGCTTTCTGGAACCCGGCGCCAGTCTGGTGGTGTTCCAGGATGACCCTGTGGTGCTGCTGACCCTGGGCGCCCTGGTGGTCATCGGCGGCCTGGGCTTCCTGGTGTGGGAGGAGCTGGCAAGCCGAAAGCCTTTCAAGCACATGACGGTGTATACCAAGCTGGTGCTGGCAACCACCTTAGGGCTTCTTCTGTCCGGCTGGATCCTTACCTGCCTGCTGGAATGGAACAATCCCCAGACCCTTGGCGGTATGGGCATTGGCGGTAAGCTGGTGAACGGCCTGTTCCAGTCTATTACGCTGCGCACCGCGGGGTTCGCGGCAATTGATCAGGGAGCCCTTACCGAGGGGGGAAAAGCGGCCTGCATGGTGTTTATGCTCATTGGCGGCTCCTCCGGCTCCACCGCCGGCGGCCTGAAAACCGTTACCTTTGTGGTGCTGATGCTGTTTATCTGGTCCCGGTTCCGGGGCAGGAGCACGGTGTGCGCCTTCCGGCGGACCATCCCCGACAGCCAGGTGCTGGATGCCATGACCATTGCCACCGGCATGGTGCTGCTTGCGGTTTTCGGCGCGGTGTTTATCTGTGCCACCAGCCCTGTGACCTTTACCAACGCGCTGTTTGAGGCAATATCCGCGCTGGCCACGGTGGGCCTCACCGCAGGCACCACCGGCGCCCTCAGCGTACCGGCGCAGATTCTGATTATCCTTTATATGTACTTTGGACGGGTGGGCATTCTGACCATCAGCCTGGGCTTCCTGGCAGGGGACCGGGCCAACGAGCGGTTCCGCTATGCCCAGACCAGCCTTTTGATCGGTTAAGGAGGAACAATATGAAATCCTACGCGGTTATCGGATTGGGCCGGTTCGGCTCTGCCCTGGCCCGCCAGCTGTGCAAGCTGGGGGCGGAGGTTCTGGCCCTGGATGTGAAGGGCGACTATGTTCAGCAGATCGCCAACGACGTGACCCACGCGGTTGTGGGGGACGCCCAGGACAAAGAGGTTCTGCGGGCCCTGGGTGTCCGGAACCTGGACTGCGCGGTCATCGCCATCGGGGACAACCTGGCCGCCTCCGTGCTGATTACCATGAATCTGAAGGAGCTGGGGGTTCCCTACATCGTCTGCAAGGCCCACGATGAAACCCACCGGAAGGTGCTGGAAAAGCTGGGTGTGGACCGGGTGGTGATCCCGGAGCACGAGTATGCCCAGCGGCTGGCCCGGACCCTCAACAGCCACAATGTGCTGGATTATATTGAGCTTTCCGAGGACTTTGGCATCCTGGACGTTCCGGCCCCCAAGAGCTGGATCGGAAAGAGCCTGCGGGAGCTGAACGTCCGGGCAAAGCTGGGCGTGACCATTATCGCCGTGGAAAACGGCGGGAAAACCAATGTTTCTCCCACTGCCGACTATGCTGTGGGGGAGGGGGACACCCTGGTGATGCTGGGCGACAACGTTGCCCTGGAAAAGGTGCAGAAGCTGTGATGGAGGAGCGGATCACTTCCAGAAGGAATCCCCTGGTCCAGCAGGTGAAAAAGCTGCTGACCTCCAAACGGGAGCGGGAAAAGCTGGGACTGTTCGTCTCTGACGGCACCAAGCTTCTGGAAGAGGCGGTTCGGTATTGTCCGGGACTTCACACGGTCTTTCTGTCCGAGGGGGTGGAGGTCCGGGTGCCGGAAAGCTGCCGGGTCATTCGGGTGAGCCGGGAGGTTATGGAGGCCATTTCGCCTATGGAGACCCCCCAGGGGGCGGTGTTCCTGTGTAAGCTGCCGGAGAAACGGGAATTCCGGCCGGAAAAGGGAATGCTGCTGCTGGACGGCATTCAGGACCCGGGGAACCTGGGGACCATTCTGCGGACCGCGGATGCCTGGAATGTTCCCGTTGCCCTTTTGGAGGGCTGCGCGGATCCCTTCAGCCATAAGGTGGTGCGCTCCAGCATGGGGGCGGTGTTCCGCACACCGGTTATGGTAACGGACTGGCAGACGGCCAAGGAAAGCTGCGCCCGGGCCGGGATCCCCGTGGCGGTGACGGCCCTGAACCAACGGGCGGAGGACATCCGGAAAGCGGAGGTGTCCGCTATGGCGGTGGTCATCGGCAGTGAGGGTCAGGGTGTCCGCCGGGAGATTCTGGAAAGCGCCGGGCACTGCCTGATCATTCCCATGAATGACCACTGTGAATCGCTGAACGCCGCCATTGCCGCCGCCACGGTGATGTGGCAGATGGGAAAGGTATAGGAGGAACGAAGATGCTGCTGTATTGGCTGTGGCTTGCAAACCGGCCCAATGTGTCCGATGGGGTCAAGTGCGCCCTGATGCGGCAGTTTTCGGATCCCCAGGATGTGTATTTTGCCTCGGAAGAGGAGCTGCGGCAGGTTCCAGGCATGACCAGGCAGGCGCTGGAAGCCCTGAAGGGCAGGGATATGGAGGAGGCGGAAAAAATCCTGGAGGACTGCGCCCGGCTGAATATCCAGGTGCTGACCATGAAGGATGACCGGTATCCCCAGAGGCTGCGGGGCATTTACGATGCACCGGTGCTCCTTTATTATAAGGGAACGCTGCCGGAAATCGATCGGCTGGCCTCTGTAGGCGTGGTGGGCACCCGGAAGCCCTCGGTTTACGGCCTGCAAATGGCCCAGCGCATGGGGGCCGCTCTGGCGTCCGGCGGGGCGCTGGTGGTTTCCGGCCTGGCCAAAGGCATCGACGGGGCGGCCATGCTGGGGGCCCTTAACCAGGGTGTTGCCGCCGTGGGTGTGCTGGGCTGCGGCGCGGATGTGGTGTATCCCAAAAGCAATCGGGAGCTGTTCCTTCAGACGGAGTGCCAGGGGTGTATTCTCACGGAGTACGCCCCTGGGACGCCGCCTCACGGCTGGAACTTTCCCAGAAGGAACCGGATCATCAGCGGCCTGAGCTGCGGCGTGGTGGTGGTAGAAGCGCCGGAAAAGAGCGGCGCGCTGCTCACTGCCCGGATGGCCCTGGACCAGGGCAGGGATGTGTTTGTGATTCCCGGAAACGTGGATATGCCCGGCTTTGTGGGCAGCAACCGGCTCCTGCGGGACGGGGCCATTGCCGTCAGCACCGGCGAGGATGTGCTGATGGAATACGAAGGACTGTATCCGGGCAAACTTCCCAGAACCCGGGGGCCGAAGGCGGAAATACCCAAATCCCAGCCTCCAAAAACCGACAGAGCGGAAGAAAAAGCCCCTGTTCCCAAAAAATCGGATGACAAAACCATTGACAAAGCACTGTCCGGGCCGTATAGTGACCTAAAAGAAACCGCTGGTTCCCTGTCCCCGGAAGAGCAGCAGGTTTACAGCGCCATCGGTGAAGAATGCCTTGTGGATCAGGTGATTGCCTCCGCGGGCCTGGGCGCCGGTAAGGTGCTGAGTATTCTTACCATGCTGGAGCTGAAGGGGAAAATCTGCCGCCTGCCCGGAAAACGGGTGGCGCGGAAGCGGTAACCGGCCGCATCAAATATACGGAATGGGGTTTCCATTCCAGGAAACGGAGATTATTCATGGCAAAAGCCAACAATCTGGTGATCGTTGAGTCGCCTTCCAAAGCAAAAACCATCGGCAAATACCTGGGACCCGATTATGTGGTGAAGGCCAGCATGGGCCATCTGCGGGATCTGCCGAAAAGCAGAATGGGTGTAGATCTGGAGCATGACTTCACCCCGGAATATATGCCCGTTCGGGGCAAAGAGTCCCTGATTAAGGAACTGAAGGCCGCTGCCAAAGAGGCAGATACGGTTTATCTGGCAACGGACCCTGACCGTGAGGGAGAGGCCATCTCCTGGCACCTGAAGGAACTGCTGAATCTGCCGGACAGCAAGGCCCACCGGGTCACCTTCCACGAGATCACCCAGAAGGTGGTGAAGGATTCCATCCAGCACCCCCGGGACATTGATTACGACCTGGTGGATGCCCAGCAGGCAAGACGGATTCTGGACCGGATTGTGGGCTATGAGCTGTCCCCCCTGCTGTGGAAAAAGGTCCGCCGGGGCCTGTCCGCCGGACGGGTGCAGAGCGTGGCCACCCGGATGGTGGTGGACCGGGAGGAGGAGATCCGGGCCTTCCAGCCCAAGGAATACTGGACGCTGGACGTGGTACTGGACCGGATTGGCCGCCCGGGCTCCTTTGTGGCCCACTATTACGGCGAGGAAAAGAAACGGGAGCTGGAATCCGAAGAGATGACCCAGGCCGTGATTGACGATATTACCGGCAAGCCCTTTACCGTCACCAATGTGAAAAAAGCGGAGAAAAAGCGCTCTGCCGCGCCTCCCTTTACCACCTCCACCCTACAGCAGGAGGCATCCCGAAAGCTGAACATGACCCCCAAGAAGACCATGATGGTGGCACAGCAGCTCTATGAAGGCGTGGATGTGGAGGGCGAAGGCACCCTGGGCCTCATTACCTATATGCGTACCGATTCCCAGCGTCTCAGCGATGAAGCCATGGCAGCCGCCGCCCGCTTCATCTCTCAGCGCTACGGCAAGGAGTATTATTACGGCTCCTTCCATGTATATAAGACAAAGGATTCCGCCCAGGATGCCCACGAGGCCATCCGGCCCACCCATGTGGAGCTGGACCCCGAGCGGGTACGGGGCAGCCTGACACCGGATCAGTACCGGCTCTATAAGCTGATCTGGAGCCGGTTCCTGGCAAGCCAGATGGCAAATGCCCTGTATGATACCGTGTCCATTGATACCGGCTGCGCCGGTCATACCTTCCGTTCCACCCACCAGAGCCTGCGCTTCCCCGGCTTTATTGCCGTGTACGAAGAGGGCCGGGATGAGGAAGGGGAGGCCATGGGTTCTCCTCTGCCGGACCTGACCGTGGGGGAGGAGGTGCTGCCCCGGGATCTGGATAAGCAGCAGCATTTCACCCAGCCCCCCGCCCGGTATACCGAGGCCACTCTGGTGAAGGCCATGGAAGAAAAGGGCGTTGGCCGTCCTTCCACCTATGCCGCCACCGTTTCCACCATTGAGGACCGGGAGTATGTGGTCAAGCAGGACAAACGCCTGGCCCCCACCGCCCTGGGCGAGATCGTCACGGGGCTGATGAAGGAACGCTTCCAGGATATTGTGGATGTGGGCTTTACCGCCGCTATGGAAAACCGCCTGGACGCGGTGGAGGCAGGCCAGCAGAACTGGAAAGCCCTGCTGGCGGATTTCTACCAGGACTTTGAAAAGGAGCTGAAGGATGCGGAAACCGCCCTGGAGGGTGTCCGGCTGAAGGTGCCCGAGGAGGAGACCGACGAAATCTGCGAGCTCTGCGGCCGGAAGATGGTCATCAAAATGGGCCGGTTCGGAAAATTCCTGGCCTGCCCCGGCTTCCCGGAGTGCAAGAACGCCAAGCCTCTGGTGGAGCGGATGCCCGGCCGCTGCCCCAAGTGCGGCAGCGGAATGCTGAAGCGCAAGAGCAAAAAGGGCTATGCCTTCTATGCCTGCGAAAAGGGCGCCGACTGCGGCTTTATGACCTGGGATGTGCCCACAGCCGAGGACTGCCCGGAGTGCGGCCAGACCATGTTCAAAAAGTCCGGCAAGGGCAGAATGAAGCCCTTCTGCATCAACGAACAGTGCTCCCGCTTCCTGCCGGAGGACCAGCGGGGCTACTATAAGAAGAAAACGGAGGAGGCTTCTGCGCCTGGGGCAGAGGAAGAGGAAAAGCCTGTAAAACAGGCCGCTTCCGGGAAGAGCGCCGGGAAAAAGACCGCCCCCAGGAAGACTGCCCCGAAGAAAACCACGGCAAAAAAGACAAAGGAGTAATGCCATGGAAGTGAAAGTAATCGGAGCCGGTCTTGCCGGTTCGGAGGCCGCCTGGCAGCTGGCCAGGCGGGGTATTTCCGTAAAGCTCTACGAGATGAAACCCTACAAGATGAGCCCCGCCCACCACAGCCCGGATTTTGCCGAGCTGGTGTGCTCCAATTCCCTCCGGGGCGACCGGCTGGAAAATGCGGTGGGCCTCTTAAAGGAGGAGCTGCGCCGCTGCGGCAGCCTGATTCTGGAGTGCGCGGAAGCTACCCGGGTGGAGGCAGGCGGCTGTCTGGCCGTGGACCGGAAGGGCTTTTCCCGGTTGGTGACGGAGAAAATCCGCAGCAACCCCCTGATTACCCTGGTCTCCCAGGAGGTGACCCAGGTGCCGGAGGGGCCGGTGATCATTGCCACAGGCCCGCTGACCTCCGATCCCCTTTCCAAGGCCATCGGGGAATATTTCGGCGCCGAATACCTGCATTTCTTCGATGCTGCCGCCCCGCTGGTGACGGCGGAATCCGTGGATATGGAGCTTGCCTGGTGGCAGAGCCGATATGATCGGGGCACTCCTGATTATGTAAACTGTGCCATGGACAAGCAGCAGTACGAGGCTTTTATAAAGGAACTGATCTCCGCGGAGGAAGCGGAGGTTCACGGGTTTGAGGACAAGCGGGTGTTTGAAGGCTGTATGCCGGTGGAGGTCATGGCCCGCCGGGGGCTGGACACCCTGCGCTACGGCCCCATGAAGCCCGTGGGCCTGACAGACCCCAAAACCGGCGCGGAGCCCTACGCGGTTTTGCAGCTGCGGCAGGACAACGCGGCCAAAAGCGTTTACAATCTGGTGGGCTTCCAGACCCATCTGAAATTCGGGGAGCAGAAGCGGGTATTCTCCATGATTCCTGCCCTCCGGAATGCGGAATTCGTCCGTTACGGTGTGATGCACCAGAACACCTTCCTGCAAAGTCCCAGGCTTCTGGATCGGTTTTATGCCGACCGGCGGAACCCCCTGGTGGCCTTTGCCGGACAGATGACCGGCGTGGAAGGCTATGTGGAATCCACCGCCTCCGGCTTCCTGGCCGCCGTTGCTATGGCAGCCAAGGTCCAGGGAAGGGAAATTCCGGATTTTCCCAAAACCACCGCCATCGGCGCCCTGGGACGGTACATCAGTGACGGAAGCATTGAGTCTTTTCAGCCCATGAATATCAATTTCAGCATCATTTCCCCATTGGAATACCGGGTCCGCAAAAAGAGCGAAAAGAACCTGGCCATCTCCCAGCGGGCGCTTCAGGAGATTGACCGGCTTCTGGCAAACGGACTGTGAAAGAGAGGATAGAGATATGAAGATCATCCTGGACGCAATGGGCGGCGACCTGGCCCCCGAAGCCCCCGTGCTGGGCGCCATCGCGGCAAACAAGGATTTTGGAGCCCAGATTACCATGGTGGGCCGCAGCGAAGAAATACTCTCCGTCATGCAGAAGCATGGCCTCAATGATCTGCCCGAGGGCATGGAAATTGCCGGTGCGGAGGACGTGGTGGATATGCACGACGATCCCGGCACGGTGATCCACAAGCGGAAGAACTCCTCCATGGTCATCGGCCTGCGGCTGCTGGCCCAGGGACAGGGCGATGCCTTTGTCTCCGCCGGTTCCACCGGCGCCCTGCTCACCGGCGCCACCCTCATTGTCAAGCGGGTTAAGGGAATCCGCAGAGCCTCCATGGGCCCGGCCATCCCCAATAAGGCCGGCGGCAATACCATCATCGTGGACTGCGGCGCCAATGCCGAGTGCACGCCGGAGTTTCTGCTGCAATTCGGCCTGGTGGGCTCTGCCTACGCGAAGAAACGCCTGGGCGTTGAAAATCCCAGGGTGGGGCTGCTTAACATCGGCACCGAGGACAGCAAGGGAACCCAGCTCCAACGGGACGCCTATGCCCTGCTGGCGGATGCCGGTGAAAAGGGGCTTCTGAACTTTGCGGGCAATGTGGAGGCCCGGGATGTGCCTCTGGGCGCCGTGGATGTGGTGGTATGTGACGGCTTCTCCGGCAACGTGCTGCTCAAATCCATTGAGGGCACGGCCATGTTTATGGGCAGCCTGATGAAAAAGGTATTTAAAAAGAACCTGTTCTCCAAGCTGGGGTATCTGCTGTGCTCCTCCGGTGTCAAGAGCATGATGAAGCTGCTGGACTACCACGAGATCGGCGGCACCCAGCTGCTGGGCATCACAAAGCCGGTGATCAAGGCCCACGGCTCCTCCGACGCGCTGGCCTTCCGCAACGCGGTAAAGCAGGCCATGGACGCCGCGGAGCATGACATCACCCCGGAACTGCAGCAGGCCCTGGGGGAACTGGCGGCATACAAGGAGCAAACAGTCCATGATTAAGGATTTGGAAGAGGCCATTGGCTATCGTTTTCACAATATTTCCCTGCTTCAGAACGCGCTGACCCACTCCTCCTTTGCCAACGAGCGCTGGCACAACAGCTTGCTCAGCAACGAGCGGCTGGAGTTTTTGGGGGACAGCATTCTGGGAATGCTGGTTGCGGAATACCTGTACCGGAACTTCCCGGACCGTCCCGAGGGAGAGCTGACCCGAATGCGGGCGGATATGGTCTGCGAAAAGACCCTGGCGTCCGTTGCCGCCCGGATTCATCTGGGTGACCACCTGATGCTGGGTCACGGGGAAGAGCAGGGAGGCGGCCGCAGCCGGGATTCCATCCTGGCCGATGCCGTGGAGTCTGTGATTGCCGCCTGTTTCCTGGACGGCGGCATTGAAGCGGCCCAGAGGTTCATCAGAACCTTCATTCTGGTGGAGGTGCCGGTGAGCCAGATGCACAACGCGGACTACAAGACCAAGCTCCAGGAGCTGGTCCAGCAGAAGAAGAACCAGGTGCTGAGCTACACCCTGACCGGTGAGAGCGGCCCCGACCACGATAAGCACTTTACCGTGGCGGTGTCCCTCAACGGCGGCATGGTGGGCCAGGGCGAGGGCCGCAGCAAAAAACGGGCCGAGCAGGAAGCCGCCCGTGCCGCCATCCGGAACCTGTTCCCAAACGAACTGTAACACAAGACCGCCTCGGTTGAGGCGGTCTTGTGTTATTCTACGGTTACGCTTTTGGCAAGATTTCTGGGCTTGTCCACGTCCAGGCCCTTGGCGACGCTTACATAGTAGCCAAGCAGCTGCAAGGGGATGACGGCAAGGCTGGCGGTAAAGTGGGGATCGGTTTTGGGAATATAGATGACGAAGTCGGCGCTGTCCTCAATGCTGAAGTTGCCGTTGCTGGTCAGGGCCATCAGGTACGCGCCCCGGCTCTTGCATTCCAGCAGATTGCTCAGGGTTTTCTCATACAGCGTCTTCTGGGTCAGCAGGCCCACCACCAGGGTGTTGGGCTCAATGAGGCTGATGGTTCCGTGCTTCAGCTCACCGGCGGCGTAGGCTTCGCTGTGGATGTAGCTGATCTCCTTCATCTTGAGGCTCCCTTCCAGGGAGATGGCATAGTCAATGCCCCGGCCGATGAAGAAAATATCCTTTGCGCCTACCTGCTTGGAGGCAAACCACTGGATCCGCTCCTTGTTTTCCAACAGCTTTTCAATTTTGTCCGGCAGAAGCTCCAGCTCCCCCAGCAGGCGGCCGGTTTCTTCTTCCGTCAGGGTGCCCCGGGCCTCCGCCATGGCAATGGCCAGGGTGTACACCGCCATCAGCTGGGTGCTGTAGGCCTTGGTGGTGGCCACGGCAATCTCCGGGCCTGCCAGGGTGTAGAACACATGGTCCGCTTCCCGGGCAATGGTGGAGCCCACCACATTCACGATGGCCAGGGTCTTTGCGCCATATTCCCTGGCTTCCCGCAGGGCGGCCAGACTGTCGGCGGTTTCGCCGGACTGGCTGATGATCACCACCAGAGTGTTTTCCGTCAGCAGGGGCCTGCGGTAGCGGAACTCGGAGGCAAGCTCCACCCGGACGGGGAGCCGTACCAGATCCTCCAGTACATACTGGGCGGTGACCCCCACATGGTAGGCAGAGCCGCAGCCCACAATGTAAACCTGCTGCCAGGCTTTCATTTCCTCAGGGGTCAGCCCGGTCTGGGACAGATCAATTTTCCCGTCCTTCAGCACGGAGTTCAGAGTATCCTTCACGGCCTTGGGCTGTTCATGGATTTCCTTCATCATAAAGTGCTCAAAACCGGCCTTTTCGGCGGCCTCGGCATTCCATTTGATTTCCACCAGATCCTTGGTGATTTCGTCGCCGTCCAGGTTGTAGAAGGTGACGCCGTCGGGGGTCAGCCGGGCGATTTCCATGTTGCCAATGTAGTATACACTGCGGGTATACTTTAAAATCGCGGGCACATCGGAGGCCAGGTAGCTCTCTCCGCCGGAAACGCCGATGATCATGGGGCTGTCCTTCCGGGCGGCATAGACCTCCCCGGGGTAATCCTTAAAGAGCACCGCCAGGGCATAGGAGCCCCGGATGCGGACCATGGCATGGTTGATGGCGTCCACGGGGGTGTGGGCGTACTTCTTGTAGTAGTAGTCAATGAGCTTGACGGCCACCTCCGTATCGGTGGAGGAGTAGAAGCTGTAGCCCTTCCGGGTCAGCTTTTCCCGCAGCTCCTGGTAGTTTTCGATAATGCCGTTGTGCACGGCCACCACATTGCCGTCATCGGAGCAATGGGGGTGGGCGTTGTTCTCACTGGGTTCGCCGTGGGTGGCCCAGCGGGTGTGGCCGATGCCGCAGGAGCCCGGCAGCGCCAGACCGTTGTCGGTCTTTTCCGCCAGCGCTTTCAGCCGGCCCTTGGCTTTCACCACCTGTACCGGATTGGTTCCGTTCCGAACGGCCAGACCGGCGGAGTCGTAGCCCCGATATTCCAAACGGGACAGCCCCTCCAGCAGGATGGGGGCAGCCGCCTGATGGCCGGTAAAACCAACAATTCCACACATAGTGCGTCACTCCTCATATATATGCGGCATTGTGACAGCCAAATGAGACGTTACGCACCGCACGAATTGTCCAAATTATAGCATAGTCTTATCTAAAAATCAAGAAAAATATACGTCCGGTGGAGAAATAGACAAATATGCACCCAAGTGTCCACGGATACAGAAAAACAGGTACGCATTTGCATACCTGTTTTTTCTGAAATTCATTCCCCCTGGGGCAGGGAAAAGGCGGCCATCAGTTTCTCCAGCGCGGTTTTCAGGAGCCGGATGTCCTCCTCCGGCAGGGCCAGGCAGGCACACATCTGATGGGGGATTTCCTTTGCCTGCTCCGCCAGGGCAGCCCCCTCCGGGGTCAGGCAGACCAAAAGGTTTCGCTCGTCTTCCTCGCTGCGGTGACGGGTGAGATACCCTTTCTGCTCCAGCTTTTTCAGCACCGGGGTCAGCGTGCCGGAATCGAGATACAGGTGCTCCCCCAGCGCCTTGACACCCATGGGAGACTGCTGCCACAGCACCATCATGGTGATGTACTGGGTGTAGGTCAGGTCCAGCCCATCCAGAAGGGGCTTATACCTGCGCACCATCTCTTTGGCGCAGACATAGAGGGGGAAGCACAGCTGGTTTTCCAGCTTCGGCAATTCTGAGGGCATTACAGATGCTGTTCGATAAAGGCCTGAAGACCGGGCTGGGGCTGGAAGCCCACGTCCCGGGCTGCTTCCTTGCCGTTTTTCAGGATGACGATGCAGGGAATGCTGGAAACACGGTACTGCATGGCCAGGTCCATGTTTTCATCCACATCGATGCTGTAGAAGGAAGCGGTGCCCTGCATGGCATCGGCCACGTTTTCCAGGACGGGAGCCAGCATTTTGCAGGGGCCGCACCATTTGGCGGAAAAATCCAGCACGGCGGTGGGCTGCTTCAGGGCATCGGACAGGTCATTGTTGGTAATTCTTTGAATCATGGTTTGTTCTCCTTTCATTTTTGAGCGGCCAGGAAGCTGACTGCGCTGAGGGCGGCCACATTGCCCTGACCGGCAGCTTTGATATACTGATAGGGGGTTCCGGTAATGTCGCCGCAGGCGAAGAGTCCCGGCAAATTGGTGCGCATCTGAAGGTCCACGGAAACATGGTTCCCCTCCATCCGGATGCCCGGAACCAGTTTGTCCGGGGCCACCGCGTCCCGCAGGACGAATACACCGTCCACATCATATTGGGTGCCCTGGCCGGTGCGCACACCGGAGGCGGTATCCTCTCCCACAATGGCGGTGACCTTTTCGGACAGAACGGAAACACCGGGGCCCACGGCTATGTCATGGGGCAGCTGGGGGAAGTAGAGGACCTTGCCGCATATGCCGGCAAGAAAGTCCGCCTCCTGGCAGGAATGCCGGGAGTAGCCCAGCACGGCCACGGTTTTGCCCCGGTAGAACATACCGTCGCAGGTGGCGCAGTAGCTGACACCCCGGCCAAGAAACCGGTCTTCCCCGGGAAGGGGTTTTCCTGTGACCACACCGGCGGCAAGAATGACGGTTTTGGCTTCATACAGCTCCTCTGCCGTCTGGATGGCAAAGAAGCCTTGCATGGCGTAGACAGCGGAAACCTGCTTTTCGAGAATGGGGATTTCCAGCTGGTCCAGCTGACGCAGCATGGTTTCGGCCATTTCGCTGCCGCTGACAGCGGGAAGACCGGGATAGTTGAGGATTTTTTGGGCCTTCTGCATTTTTTCGCTGAGACGGCGGGAGCCGAAGAGCAGAATGGACTTGCCCCGGATTTTTCCGGTGATGGCCGCCGAAACGCCCCCCGGCCCGGTGCCGATGACGGCGATGTCCACTGGATTCATGGGAATCCCTCCTTAAGCGCAATTGAATTATCTTCAATTAGATTGTACACAATTTAAATGGATTTGTCAAGTTTTTTTCTCACGGCCCCGTGGCTTTTCCGCGAAAAAAACCACGGATCCGGTGGGGGACCCATGGCTTCCGATGTAGTCTATAGGGAAAGGTACAGCTCCTTCATCTGGGCGGCGATGGTATCCAGGCTGAACTGCCGGACCTTTTCTCTGGCGGCGGCGCCCAGTTGCTCCCGCAGGGCGGAATCTGAGGATACTTTGCGAATGGCCTGGGCAATGGCCTGGGGGGTCAGCTGGGTGTAGATGCCCTCTTTCCCGTCGGTAATCAGGTCCACATTGCCCCGGATGGGGCTGACGATGGCAGGCAGACCGCTGCTCATGGCTTCCATCAGGGAAAGGGACAGGCCCTCCCGGAAGGAGACAAAGAGAAACGCGTCGGCGGCGCCGTACAGCATGGGCACATCCTTCCGATAGCCCAGGAAATGGACCCGGTCCGTAAGTCCCAGCTCCCGTTGCAGCGCCAGGCAGTGTTCCAGCTCCGTGCCCCGGCCCGCACAGACCAGGTGGATGTGGGGATCCTCCAGCAGCTTCATGGCCTGGAGCATCATTTTGTGGTTCTTGTTTTTGGTCAGCTCCGCAACGGACAGGAGCACAAAGTCATCCTCCCGCAGGCCCAGGCTTGCCCGGACGGCACTGCGGCTGCCGGTGCAGTCCCGGAACCGCTCCAGAGGGACCCCTACGCCTTTTACATATTCCAGACGCTTGGGGTGCATATGCTTTTGGGAAAAGGCGAAGTCCTCCCGGTTGATGTTGATGAGCAGATCGGTAAAGAAGGAGGTAATCCACTCGGCGGGGAAGAACAGCAGCCAGTTTTTCAGGGGAGCGCCCTTGAAAAAGTGGTAGCCGTGGGCGGTGTAGATGACCTTGGTGCCCCGTTTCCGGGCGTCCATGGCGGCAAACCGGGTGAGGAAGGCGGCCACGGGAGTATGGCAGTGGATGATGTCATAGTTTCCTGCGTCAATCTGCTTTTTGAGGGCCCGATAGGCGCCCAGGTTGCATTTTGCCACAGGGGTCCGGCCGAAATCAATGGGATAATAGTGGTCGCAGTAGGGGATGAAGGGCTCCTCATCCGGTTCAAAATCATTTTTCCCGGCTACTGCGGTTTCCCAGCCCAGCTCCTGCATCATTTTGAGATAGGGAACATGAAATTCCAGAATGTGGGTTTTTACCACCGTTGCCACAAAGAGTATTTTTTTTGCCAAAGGGAACCGCCTCCTTAGAGTTAGGGAAGCTCTGAATAAGTCGGCAAGCGCTGACAGCGAGAGCTTTTGATTTGACAGAAGGTTTGGAAACCAGAGGAATACTGTATGTATTTCCTGTTTTTCAAACTGCACTGTCAGAGCAAAAGATCCGCTGCTCAGCCGCAGACGATTTGTTCAGAGGTTCCTTAGATGAGGACCTTCCGCTTGCGGATGCGCAGAAGCTCCCAGAGTCCGATACAGGCCCCCAGACCCCAGCGGACAAGCCAGGCCTTGGGGGTCAGGTAAACCAGAACCATGACGCCCACAAAGCAGGCGCAGTAGGGGCCCCACAGGGAAATGCCGAAGGGGTAGCTGCCTTTTCCCAGAATGAATCGGGTGTAGACATAATGCATGGCAAACTGGATGCTGTGGCTGACCAGGGTAGCCAGCGCCGCGCCGGGCATACCGATTCGGGAGATGAACAGGTAGTTAAGGCCGATGTTTATGAGGGAGGAGGAGATGGTGGCAAAGGCGACCATCTTTACCTTCTTGTGGTAGTATTCATAGTTAATGGGGAAGGTGCACAGGAAATTCAGATAGTGGCTGGCGATAAACAGGGGGATCAGCCGGGTGGAGCCCCAGAAATCCTGTCTGGCGAACAGATGGTACACCTCCGTGCCCAGCAGGATAAACCCGGCGGAGAGGACGGTGTAAACCTCCAGGAAGTTCCGGGACTGGTTCATCACCGCGTCCTGGCGGCCATGCTTGGTGTCCTCAAAGTAGAAGGGAACCCAGGTGTTGTTCAGGGCACCGAAAATGGTAAACAGGATGGTGCCGAACTGGAAGGCCATGGAGTAGATGCCGCTGATGGTGTCTCCGGAGAGCTGCCGCAGCATGACCACATCGCTGTGGCCCAGCAGAAGGTCCGCCAGGTTGTAGAACACATAGGGAATGGCCAGAGGAATGCAGAACCGCCAGTATTTGGCGCAGAAGAAGGTTCTGCCCTTGAAGAAGATATAGCCGCACAGGCTCAGGCCCAGGATGCCATAGACCGCCGCAATGGCGATGATCCGCCCGTAGTAGTTGATTTCCCTGGGCAGGGCCAGTACGAATATCAGGGAAAGGGCCAGGGTGCTCAGCGCCGTGAATACGGAGAGCACCATGTTCCGTCCGGCCTTCAGCTCGTAGGTCAGCTTGGTGTTCATAAAGTTGACGCCGTAGGTGCCGATGGCCTGGAACAGAACCAGGGCGATGAAAAACCGGGAAAAATGCAGCTCCTTGCTGATGGGGTCCAGAAAGAGGGCCACCACCAGGCAGACCACAAGAAAAACCAGAAAAGACAGGCTCATCACGCTGGACTGGTATTTGATCTGCTCTTCCTCCGGGTATTCCACCCTGGCGTTTACCAGGGTGCCCTGGGTTTGCAGGGTGGCGGCAATGGCCAGCACGCTGACCCACACATTGTAATTTGCCAGATTTCCATAGCCCCCGGTACCCAGCAGCCGGGAAAAGAGGGGGGCGGTGAAAATGGAAATGCCGTAGAGCAGGCAGGTGCTGAGGATGTTAAAGAAGGTGACGCGGTTTCGTTGTTTCATTGCTTTTTCCTATCCAGAAGACAGTGCAGCCGCCAAACAGGGCCAAAGAGCCCCAGAACCAGCAGCAGATACTGCAGCTTTTGCTTTTTGGAGATCAGGGGACTGCCCAGAAAGAAGGGGACCTGTCTGCCCAGGAGCCTGCGGCACCGGCGGTAGGGCTCCTTCAGGGCACGGTTGACGCCTGCCTGCTGGCAGAGCATCATGGGATGGGCCAGGGACCAGACAAACAGGCTCCTTGCCTGGGGCAGAAGCTCCGGGCAGGTCCGGGCGATGTCCCGGCAGACGATTTCCGCGTGGCGGCTGAAATGAAAGCTCTTTTCGGAAACCGCGGCGGTGGTGATGGAGCCAGGGCGGTGGTAGTAGTTGTACAGGGGCTTTGACACCATGGCAGCCCTGCCTGCCCGGAGCGCCAGACGGTAGGTGACAGGCACATCCTCACAGATCATCCCTTCGGGATAGCGGATGCCCTCAAACAGCCTGCGCGCATACAGCTTGTCCCAGGCGGCGGAGTCCACATGGTCCCAGGTAAAGATGCGTTTTGCCAGCTCTTTGCCGTCGATTACCTCGTCCTTTTCCGGGCACAGACCCGGTTTTCTTTCTCCCGTTCCGCCGTCCAGATCAAAGCGTCCGGCACAGACCAGGGGCGCGTTGTGGGTCTGTGCGGCGGAAAGAAGAAGCCGGTAGCAGTCCTCTTCCAGAAAGTCGTCGCTGTCCACAAAGGCAACATACTTGCCCCGGGCTACGTCCAGCCCCGCGTTTCTGGCGCTGCTGAGCCCCCCGTTTTGCTTGTGGATCACGGTGATGCGGCTGTCCTTGGCCGCATAGCGGTCGCAAAGGCTGCCGGAATCATCGGTGGAGCCGTCGTCCACCAGGATGATTTCCAGAATGTGCTCCTGCCGCAGTACGGAGTCCAGACACCGGGGCAGGAAGGAGGAAACATTGTATACGGGGATGATCACAGAAATCATTCTTTTTCCTCCTGAGACAGGGCCTCATAAATGCCCAGCAGGGCCTTCCGGTTTTCCTCCGGGTCGTGGGTGATCCGGGCCCGGGCGGCGGCGGCCCCGCCAAAGCGGGCAGCATCCGCTTTCAGGTCAAACAGGCGCACAATGTGGTGGGCCAGCACATAGGGAGCGGAGGACTGGTAGACAAGCCCCTCTTTTTCGTGTTCCAGCATACTGGTTACGCCGCCCACATCGGAGGCCACACAGGGAACCCCCAAAAGCATGGCTTCACCCAGAGAGTTGGGGGAATTCTCAATGGTGGAGGGAAGCACAAATACATTGCAGCTTAAGTAAGCCTGCTTCATTTCTTCCGGGCTCAGATGGCCCAGGAAAAGCAGCTTGTCCTGAAGGCCATGGTCCCTTGCAAACCGGGCAAGGTAGGCGTGGTAGGTCTGCTGAAGGCAGGCTTCCTTTCCGCTCAGCTCCAGAAAGCTCTTTCCGGGAACGGCCAGGGTGGCATCCGGATAGGTTTTCAGTACCTGGCAAAAGGCTTCCAGCAGATAGTGGTAGCCCTTCAGGGGGACCTCCAGACTGGGGGCAAAGATCCGGTGGCGGACACAGGCTTCATACTGCCACCGCCCTTCATAGAAGGGCTCCCGCAGGGTTTCCCGGCACAGGTGGTATTCTGCCTGGGGGGCCAGGAGCTCCATACAGGCCTTGTCCCAGTGGGTGCGGCCCAGAACATGGCGGGCAAGGGAAAGGGCCCGGGCTTCCAGCTCTCCCCGGAGGGCATATTTGCGCTGCTGATCCAGGATGTTGTCCCGGCGAACCAGGTCCCGGAGGCTGTGGCCCCGCTGGACGCGATAGGGCACACCCTCGGCGTAGTGCCGGGCATAGATGCCGCACAGGCCCTGGATGCTGACGCAGGTTTTCTTCAGAAGCCCCGCGTCCCGGCAGGCGTTCATCATGGCCAGGGTATGGCCGTATTCGGTGCCCCAGATGTGGACGGCATCGGGCCGGAAATCCCAAAGCTGCCGGGAAAACAGGGTTTCCAGAGCGCCGTAGTAGGTATAGGGCACAGGCTCCTCAAATACAACGTAGGAAAGCCTTTCGTCAACGGAGCCGGAGGATGCTTTTCCGCCCCGGCAGAGGATGCGGATTTCCAGGCCGGGATCCCGGCGCAGGTCGGAAAGAACGTGGTCCATCCACAGTCCGCTGCCGCCCGGATTCCCCATAGCCTGACGGATGGCGCCGGGGATTACATTACACAGCCAAAGCAGGCGCATGGTTTCAGCTCCTTTTCGTTTTTTCCAGCATGTCCAGAATCTTTTCGGCCTGGACCAGATTGTTTCGGGTTTTCAGGATAAAGGCCCGGGCAGCCATGCCCTGGGAGAACAGCTCCGAATCCGACCGGCTCAGCACCCGCTTCAGGGCCCGGGCGATGCCCTCCGGGGTTTCCTCGTCAATAAAATGCACATAGGGGAAGTATTCCGCGGGCATACCCGGCAGACGGGTGGTGAGCACCGGGGTGCCGGAGGCCATATACTCCATGGTTTTGGAGGGGAAGGAGTATTTGACGTATTCTTCATCAGTGGGCCGGGGGTTTACCAGCAGGGTGGCCTCCATTTCCTTTTCCACCACCTGACTGGAAAGCAGCATTCCGCCGTATTCCACCCGGGGATCCTCCGCGCAGATCGCCTTCAGCTCCTCCACATAGTCGCCGGGGCCGTAGATCACCAGCCTGGCATTGGGAAGGTCCGCTTTCCGGAAGCCCTCTACCAGCTCGGGAAGTCCGTAGAGGGCACAGACGGACCCGGCGTACAGGCAGACCCGGGGAGATTCCTTTCGGGAAAGGCTGGGGCTTTTGTCCGCCATGGCAATATCCGCGTGGCCTTCCAGCACAATGTAGGGCTTCCCCCGGGGATTCAGGCGGCTGTTCATCCGCTCCGTCAGGAACACATAGTCCGTGCAACGGTCAATGACCCGGTTGGTCAGATACCGGTAGAGTTTGTTGTAGCCCAGCATATCGGGAAGGTCGGTAATGATGCCCACGCACCGGCAGCCTTTGATCCGGGCCGCCAGCTGGGCAAAGAAGGCGGTGGTGCAGTTCAGACAGTCCACAAACACAACGCTGTCCTTTTTCGCCAGACGGGAAACCTGCCGGAAGGTGCCGAAGGCCCCCAGAAGCAGCTTGAGAACCGGATTCCGGCTGGCGGAAACGTAGTGGTAGGCGGCGCCGCCTTCCCTTTCCGGGGGCAGGCGCAGATAAGCTTTGCTGCAATTCTGCCGGTTCACCGGCAGAGTGGCCACCACCTCCACCCGGGCGTTTTTGGCAAGCCCTTCAATCAGGAGCCGGTGATATTTCTGGGATTGAAAGGCCGGCTTCTGGGCGCACCGGGAAAAGAGGGCCCGGTAGGCGCCTTCGGAGCAGGTGGTAACGGCATAGACAATGTGCATGATTTCCTCCGGTCAGCGGGCTTTTTTCCGGCTCAGCAGGGGCAGCAGCTCCTCGGTGAGGGCCAGAATGGGGAACAGCCACAGATAGGGATTGGTGATGAGATTCTCGGTGTTGAAGGTGGCGGCCAGAGCGGCCACGCTTATGAGCTTGGTCAGGAGGTGTCCCTTCCCCCGGAAGACCAGGGTGATCCAGCCCAGCAGATTCACCCAGCCGAAGAACACGCCCTGCACCGCAAAGAGAATGGTAGAGGAGCTGGTGTTGTGGGTGACGGTGTGCAGGATGTAGTCAATGTCCCGGCCCCGGAAGGGGGTCCAGTGCAAAACGCCCAGATTGAAGGTGATGGATTCCACCCGGTCATCCAGAGAGGGGTTGGAGGAAAAAATCTTTTCTCCCATCAGCCGCAGCTGGGTATAGAGGGCGGGTTTTGCGGCAATCAGATAGACGGCCAGCGCCCCGGCGCACACCAGCACCCCGGCGGTCAGGATTCTTCCGGCCCGGGTCTTGTAAACCCCTTTGTCAAAGTAGACAGCCAGCAGGAAAAGAACCGTCACCGCCACACCGCCGGTGGAAAAGGTGGAGAGCATGGTAACCGTCAGCAGGGCATTGACAGCCCACATGGTTCTGTCCGACTGCCAGGAAACCTGATAGTTGTTCAGATACAGGGCCAGGAACAGGAAAAACTGATGGACACCCGGCTCCCGGAAGATTCCGAAATTCCGGGACTTGGCAAAGCTGACGGATACGAAGGAAAAGATGTAGTTATAGAATTGGGCGTCAAAGCTGTTGCGGAAGGTGGGGGGCACCAGAATGCCCCGGTCCGCCGGGATCCGCAGAAGATAGCTGCAAAGCAGGGAAAAGCCGCTCAAAAGGCACATGAGCACCACATACTGCCTGGCCGTTTCCTCCGGAGAGGCAAAGAAGGAGATGAGCACGGCGGCAAGCACGCAGTAAACCATGCTGAAATACATCATCTGCCAGTCCCGCTTCAGGGCCATGGGGATGAGGATGGTCAGGCTGAAGAGGATGGCCAGGACAATCCGGCCATCGGTCAGAATCTCCGGGATGCGTTTTCGGTTGTAAAAGAGCAGCGCCAGGGCGGCCAGGGCCGTCACACCCATGGAAAGAAACTGGGCGCGGTAAAAGCCCAGAAGGTAGAGCCCTGCCTGACTGTCCCGGGACAGGTACATGAGCAAAAAGAGATAAAGGGTAAACAGCGCCCCATAGAGCTTCCTCCGGGGGAAGGGGTAACGTGTGATCATAGGGCCTCCTTCTTCTGTTTGAGCCGGATGACGGCCTCCAGCAGGTGCTGCGCCCCCGGCTCCACGGCAATACCGCCATGGGCCTGGGCAACCTCCTGGCAGGCGGTGCCCCTGTAGACAATGGGCGTGGTGCCGCAGCAGGCGGCCTCCAATACCGTCATGCCGAAGGTTTCCTCCCGGCTGGGACACACATACAGGTCCGCCGCAGTGTAGCACTTTGCCAGCTCCTCCTGGTTTGCCGTCCGGGGCAGGGCCAGGATGGACCGGGGCAGGGTTTTGGCCTGGGCCCGGTCCATGCCCACCAGAACGAGCTTGCAGTCCGCAGGCAGCAGAGCGCTGAGGGCCACGAGATCGGTAAGACCCTTTCTGGGCTCCCACACATTGGCGGCGCTCAGGAGAATGAATTTGTCTTCCAAACCCCACTGCTTTCGAAGGTCGCTGGGAATGGGGTGGAAAACGGCGGGATCCACTTTGTTGGGCACCACGGTTACGGGATAGTCTTTCAGAAAGCTTTCCTTTACCAGACCGGCCAGCCACCGGGAGGGAACCTCAAGGGTGAGGTTGGGAATGCCGGTAAAGAGGTCTTTTTTCTTCTGGTAGTTCCGGGCGGTGGCATCCAGCATGGCTTTGGGATAGAGCCCCTTCTGGGGGCAGCTGCCGCAGCCGGTTTTCCAGCGGTCACAGCCCACAAAGCTGAAATAGGGGCAGTTGCCGGTAAACGCCCAGCAGTCGTGAAGGGTCCAGCGGAGCTGCTTGCCGCAGGTGCGCAGATAGTCAAACAGCAGCCCCACATGGAGATAATACCCATGAAGGTTGTGCAGCCAGATCACATCGGGGTCATATTCCCGGACCTTCTTCAGAAAGTCCCGGGTAGCCCCGGCGGAACCAAAGCCGCCGGTGCCGAAGATCCGGTGCCGGACTGCGTGGAGCTTATAGTCCATCGGAGTGCCGATGGCCATGGTTTGGATGCCCCGGCAGTCCCCCTGGGCCCGGCCATAGGCGATGCGGCAGGTATGCCCGGCGGCTTCCAGCTCCCGGGCGGCCTCCACAATGATTTTCCCGGTGCTGCCCACCCCGGCAACCACGTTGATGAAGAGATATTTCATGCCCTGGGCTCCTTTTCGGGGTCTCCCAGCAGGGAGCGGAAGAGGCTTACATACTTTTCCGTGCAGATCTCCGGGGTATAGTTCTCCAGGTACAGCTTCCGGCAGGTTTCCCGCATGGAAGAAAGGGTTTCCGGCTGGGCCTGAAGGGAACGGATCAGCTGAGCCAGCCGGGCGGATTCCCCGTTGCGCAGGTGCAGACCGGCCCCCTGGCGAATATCGTTTACGATGTCGCATTCGTCCATGATGGCAATCAGGGGAATGCCCTCCATCATATAGCTGTAGGTTTTGCTGGGAACACACAGCCCGGTGGTGCCGGGATTCAGGGAAATGAGGGCCGCGCTGCTGATCTGCAAGGCGTCCTGATAGTCCTTGCCGTGAAGGTAGTCCAGCACCCGGGCGTTTTCCAAATGCTCTTCCCGGATGGCCTGCTTCAGCAGGGCTTCCTTATTGCCGTGACCGGCAAAGAGGAAGAACACATCCCGGTCATTCCGCATTTGGCGGACCGTATCCAGAATGGTATCCATATCCTGAATGGTGCCCATATTGCCAAAATAGGACACCACGAATTTGTCTTTTAAGGTGGGAGCAAACCGGTTGCCGGTCAGATCCCGGCTGGGGGCGCCGTGATCGGGATACCAGTTGGGAATCACGCAGACCTGTTCCTTTGGAACCGGCCGGTTTTCCCGGATAAAACGCTGCATTTCCCGGGAAAGGGCCACCACCCGGTCGGCCCGGGGATAGACGGCCCTGTTGATGTAGCCCATGGCCCGGCAGATGATGCTCCCGGGGCGAAGGGCGCCGGTGCGCAGGGCCAGCTCCGGGTACAGGTCATAGGAGACGAATACCAGCTTGCAGCCATAGCGCTTTTTGGCCAGTGCCGCCACCCAGGGCAGAATGGGCGGGTTGGAATACACCACCACCGCCCGGTAGTTACGGAGCTTCCCCAGGTGGGCCAGGGCTGCCAGGGTAAAGGAAAAATAGTTGATGAGCCGGCCCAGCTTTTTGCTTCGGTCCGGCTGCAGATAGTTGAGCCTGTGGATGGTAACCCCCGCCACCGTTTCCGTCATGGGAACAGGGCCGCCCTTGTAGTATTCCCTGGGATAGCCGCAAATCGCGTCCACACGATAACCGGCGGCAGCCAGGGCTTTGGCGGTGTCAAAGGGGAGCTGGGCGGAGGAGATATATTCGGGATGAAAGAACTGGCACAGAAAAACAATGTCCTTTTTCTCCTGCAAGGGGCGTCGCTCCTTTCGCTTGCTGATTCGGAAAGCGCGTCCTTCACACAGACTGCTTTACGCTGTCCGGGAAGGAGGCAATGCAGTAATCCTCTTCCAATTTACTCAGGGCTTTGTCGTAGACAAGACTTCCGAAGGCTTTGTCCACAGCCCCGGTCAGATGCCGCAGCAGGTGAAGCGCCCAGGAAAACCCGGGGATCAGCAGCAGGCGCTTTCCCTGGGCGGCGGCAATGGCCTGAACCATGGCGCTTGTATTTAAATACTCCGGATCCTGGGGGCAGAAGATGCCCCTGTCCTCCCGGTCAATGATTTGCTGCACCAGCCGGTTGAGGCTGCCTACATACAGCATGGACCGCCGGTTGGGGACCTTGGGGAAGAAGGGCAGCCTCCGGGCCATGGAAACGAGACTGCGGAAGTTTCCCTTGCAGTCTTTTCCGTAGATCATGGGGGGCCGGAGAATGGCCACCCGGAAATCGGGACCTTCCAGAGAAAGAAGGGCCCGTTCCGCTTCCAGCTTGCTGAGCCCATAATTGTCTGTGGGGGCCGTGGGGGTCTGGGCGGTAATGGTTACGGTTTTGCCAAAAGCGGCGGTAAGGCCGTAGACGGCCATGGTGGACAGAAAAACAAACTGCCGGACCCCCTCCGCTTTGGCCTTTTTCGCGGCATCAACGGCCAGGTCACAATTCACCGCCCGGTAACGAGCCAGCTCTCCGGGAGCATCCTTGGACCGGGGCTGGTGGACGATGGCGGCGGTGTGATAAACCGCGTCATAGCCCCGGAAGGATTGCTCCTTCCAATCCCCGGAACGCAGACTGAGGCAGTCCACCTGATAGCAGTCCCCAAAGGCTTCCAGGTAGGCTTTCAGGGAATTGCCCAGGTAGCTTCCTTTGCCGGTAATCAGAATCTTCTTCATTTGCGCTCCTTGTCCCCGGAGCCGGTGCCGCCCTCTACCACACCCCTGTGGCTCAGAACGGCGGTAATGGTTCCGAAAAAGCACTTGCAGTCAAACAAAAAGCTCATGTTCTGCACATACTCTCCGTCCAGAGCGGCTTTGCGCTCCAGGGGGAGCTCGTCCCGGCCGTTGATCTGGGCCCAGCCGGTAAGGCCCGGGCGCACATCGTTGGCGCCCACCTGATCCCGGAGGGCAATCAGGTCATACTGATTCCACAGGGCCGGACGGGGACCGATGACAGACATTTTCCCCGTGAGAATCTGGAAGATCTGGGGCAGCTCATCCAGAGAGGTCTTCCGCAGAATCCGGCCTACCCGGGTAATATACTGCTCGGGATTTTCCAGCAGATGGGTAGGTACATCGTGGGGGCTGGACATTTTCATGGTCCGGAATTTCATGATCCGGAAATGGGTTTTGTGCAGGCCCACCCGCTTCTGGAAAAAGAACGCGGGCCCCGGATCGTCTATTTTGATTGCCAGGGCGATGAGAAGATACAAAGGGGAAAGTATCACAATTCCGCAGAAGGACAAAAGAATATCCAAAGCACGTTTTCCGAATTTACGGTACAAGTCAGTTCCCTCTTTCTGCCGGTTTTTTACACAAATACACACCATAGTATACCACAGAAAAGGCCCGACAGCAAGAAAAAGTTTGATCCTCCGCGGAAGCATCCGCAGAGGATCCAATTATCTGATTTTTTCCAGCTGTTCCCGGATGAGCGCTTCCATTTTCCCCCGTTTTTTCAGCATATCCTTTGCCAGGGCCAGCTGGCAGCGGGTGCGCACCAGGTTGTGGCCTTCATAGGAAATATTGAAGTAGGGGTCCCCCTGAAGGTAATCCGTCAAAAACCGGGCGGAAAGCTCCAGGGTCAGGCAGATGCAGCTTAGGGCCAGGGTGTCGGCCTCCGCCTGGGTGATGGAGGGGGCGGTTTTGGACAGGAACCCCTGGGAGAAGGCCTCAAAAATCCGCATATCCACACCGGCCTTGTCAGGCTCCGGGCAGTCTTCCTCGCAGAAGTTGGCGGCAAAGCGGATGGCGTCGCCGAAATCGTGGCCCATGAGCCCAGGCATGACGGTATCCAGATCAATGACCACCAGGGCCTGCCGGGTCTGCCGGTCAAACAGGACGTTGTTGATCTTGGTATCGTTGTGGGTTACCCGCAGGGGAAGAACGCCTTTTTTCTGCAAATCCGTCAGGGAGCAGGCCAGGTCTTCGTTTTCCAGCAGGAAACGGATTTCCTCCGCTGCTTCCGCAGCCCGTTGCACCTTGTCTTCTTCTACGGCCTGCTTCAGGGCAGCAAACCGGCGGCGGGTATTGTGAAAATCCGGGATGGTTTCCTTCAGGGAATCGATGGGGAAATCCGCCAGCTGATTCTGAAATTCGCCGAAGGCGGCGCCCGCATTGCGCAGAACCGCCGGGTCCTGCAGGGAATTGAAGGTGACAGAGGGGATGTAGTTGGTCATGCGCCAGAAGTTCTCCCCGTCGGCAAGGAAGGTCTTCCGGTCGGCGGTATGGTGGAAGTGGAGACAGAGCTTTTTGGGGTTTTTGGCCCGGATATGCTCGGTGACCTTGTCGATGTTGTCCATGAGGCCCACCGGATCCCGGAAGGCGAAGGTATTCACATTCTGGACCAGGTAGGATTTTTCACTGCCGTCCTCCCGCAGAAAATTGACCTTGTAGGTTTTATTCACATTGCCCATCTGAATGGTTTCAAAGCCCAGAAACCGGTCCTCGATCCGGAAGGCTCTGCAAACGGAAAGCAGTTTTTCATGTAGTTCCACAGTCGTTTCATCCTCTCTGTTCAGGGTGCCCGCACATGGGGAGACCCGGGCTTTTCTTTGTAAGCCGCATACTACTTCATTCTAACGGAAATGGGGGATGCTGTCAATGAAGCTCTGTGCTTTTTGGAAATTGCGTCAGATTTATGGGGGAACCTTCGGCTGAAGACCCACAAAAACCGGCAAATCCCACAAAGGACCGGGCATTCCCTTCCGCCCCGCGGCGGGAACAGCTCCAAAGTTTCCGAAAAACCGGGGCAAGGGCGAAAAAAACATTGCATTCAAAAGGGAAACAGGGTATAATAACTTGATTCTTTCTAGTAATTGATCAATGAGGTTATGCTGTGTACTTAAAATCACTGGAATTGCAGGGCTTTAAGTCCTTCCCGGATAAGACGGTGATCCGCTTTGGCGACGATATTACGGCCATTGTGGGTCCCAACGGCTCCGGTAAATCCAATATTTCCGATGCCATTCTGTGGGTAATGGGCGAACAGAGCACCAAGACCCTCCGGGGCGCGAAAATGGAGGATGTGATCTTCGGCGGCACCGCCAAGCGCCCCCAGCTGGGCTTCGCGGAGGCGACCCTGACCCTGGACAACTCCGACAGGGCCCTGGCCTATGACGCCGATGAGGTGGTGGTTACCCGCCGCTATTATCGCTCCGGCGATGGGGAATACTATATCAACCGTCAGTCTGCCCGTCTGCGGGATATTCACGAGCTGCTGATGGACACGGGCCTGGGCCGGGAGGGCTATTCCAACATTGGCCAGGGCCGCATTGACGAGATTCTCTCCCTGAAAAGCGGTGACCGCCGGGAGATCTTTGAGGAGGCTGCCGGTATCTCCAAATACCGCCACCGGAAAGAGGAGACCGAGCGCCAGCTGGAGCGGACGGAAGACAATCTGCTGCGGATCGGCGACAAGGTTTCCGAGCTGGAGCTGCAGCTGGAGCCGCTGAAGGCCCAGTCCGAAAAGGCGAAGAAATACCTGGAAATGAAGGAAGAGCTTCAGGGGGTGGAGGTAGCCGTCTGGCTGGATACCCTGGATAAGCTCTCCGCCGCGGCAAAAAAGGCGGAGGAGGACTATGCTTCCGCGTCCTTTGTGCTGCAGCAGGCCCACGATGACCTGGAAGGGCTCTACCGCCAGGCAGAGGAAATGGGGGAAACCCTCCGGGAAAAGGACAGCCAGCTGGAATCCGTCCGGATGAAAACCACCATGTTCCAGAGCACCCACCAGCAGCTGGAGGGCCAGATGGCCGTACTCCGGGGCAACGTGGAAAACAACAATCAGAATATGGCCCGCATTGAGGAGGAAATCCGGGGCCAGGAGGACCGGTCCGGCGGCATTGAGAGCCAGATTGCCCAGACAGCCCAGCGGGTGGAGCAGATCGACCGGGACCTTCTGGATATTCGCCAGGCCATCCAGGCCTCCCAGCAGAAGCTCAGCGAAATGACCGCCTCTGCCCAGGGTCTCAACCGGCAGTTTCTGGAGCTGCGCACCCGGGAATCCGCCCTGACCGCGGACATTGCGGGCTGCGAGGCGGAGGTCCGGGCCATTGAAGAAAACCGAAAGACAGCCCAGTCCCGTCTGGAAGAGCTGGACGGGGATCTGTCCGCCGGATCGGACCGGCTGGAGCAGGCCGGAAAGGACCTGGAAGACTGCCGCCGGGAGCTGGAAAAGGCCAAAGAGCAGGTAACCGCCTCCAACAATGTGATTGCGGGCTTCTCCCTCCGGCAGGAAAACCGCCGGAAAACCAGAGACGCTTCCGCAGAAAGGCTGCGGGAGCTGGGCGCCCAGCTGGACGGTGTTTCCGCCAAGGTCCGGGTGTTCCGGGCCATGGAGCGGGATTACGAAAGCTATACAAAATCCGTGCGGATGGTCATGCAGGAGGCCCAGAGAGGCGCCCTGCGGAACATTCATGGGCCCGTTTCCCGGCTGATCCGCACGGACAATGCCTATGCCGTGGCCATTGAAATCGCTCTGGGCGCTGCCATGCAGCAGGTCGTGGTGGAGACGGAGGCTGACGGCAAGGCCGCCATTTCCTACCTGAAGCGCACCGGCGGCGGACGGGCTACCTTCCTGCCCCTGTCCACCATCCGGGGCAAAGAGCTTCAGGAGCCCGGCGTGGAAAAGAGCCGGGGCTTTGTGGGGGTCGCCTCCGATCTGGTGAAGAGCGACCCCAAATACCGGAATATTGTGCTGAACCTGCTGGGCCGGACGGTGATTGCCGAGGATCTGGATTCGGCCATCGCCATGGCAAAGGAATATCGGAACCGGTTCCGCATTGTGACCCTGGACGGCCAGGTGATGAATACCGGCGGTTCCATGACCGGCGGTTCCGTGAACAAGGACGCGGGGCTATTGTCCCGTGCCAACGAGCTGGAAAAGCTGACGAAACAGGAAGCGGAGCTTCAGCAGCAGAAAGGGGCGGAGGAAGCCCAGCTTCAGGAATACCAGCGGCTCTTTGACCAGGTGGAGTTCCAGCTGTCCACCGCCCGGGATCAGCTCCGGGAGGCGGAGGACCAGGTTCTCCGGCTCCAGGGCCAGGAAAAGCAGTACGAGGTGCTATACAACGCCATCCGGGAGGCAGAGGGTTCTGCCCGCCGGGAACGGGATGCCCTTCATACCCGGGACCGGGCGGATGCCGAGCACCTGGCTGCCCAGAAGGCAAAGATTCAGGTATACGAAAAGGAGCTCCTGACAGCCCGGCAGTCCCTGGCGGGACTGGAGGGGACCCAGTCCGAGGCCGCCCAGGCAACGGACGCCATTACCGGCCACATGACCGAGCTGCGGACCAGGGAAGCGGCCCTTTCCGCGGAAGCCAGCACCGCCCAGTCCCACATGGAGGACCTGAAGAATCTGCGCTCCGCCATGGAAGGCGACCGGGAGAAGAAGCAGGCGCTGATGGAAGCCATCCGGCAGGAAAACCAGCGTCTTTCCGGTGAGATTGCCGCTCTGGAGCAGCGGCAGAAGGAAAATGACGCGGAAGCCGAAACCATGGATGCCGCTTTCCGGGAGATGCTGAAGGACCGGGCGGCTACGGAGGCTGCCAAAACCAGGGCGGAGCGGGATGCCCAGGAGAAGAACAAGGATATTCTCAACATGGAGCGTGCCTGCGCCCTGCTGGAGCAGAAGAAAGTCACCACCTCCATGGAGGAAAAACAGATCATTGACAAGCTGTGGGATTCCTACGGCCTGACCCCCGGCACCGCCGGAGAGCACCGGGGTGAGATTGAGAATGTCACCGCGGGCAACCGCCGCATCGGAGAGCTCAAGCGGAAGATCGCCGCTCTGGGCACCCCCAACCTGGGGGCCATCGACGAGTACGAGCGGGTCAACGAGCGCTACGCTTACCTTGCCGGGCAGCGGGACGATGTGCTCACCTCCAAGCGGGAGCTGGAAAGTATCATAAGGGACATAACCCGGGAAATGACCTCGATTTTTGTGGAGCAGTTTGCAAGGATTGATCACTATTTCGGTCAGGTATTTGAAGAGATGTTCGGCGGCGGCAAGGGCCAGCTGATTCTGGAGGACCCGGAAAATCCCCTGACCTGCGGCATTGAGATCCGGGTCCAGCCCCCCGGAAAGCAGGTAAAAACCATCACGCTGCTGTCCGGCGGTGAAAAGGCCTTTGTGGCAACGGCCCTGTATTTCGCCATTCTGAAGGTGCGGCCCACGCCCTTCTGCCTGCTGGACGAGATTGACGCGGCCCTGGATGACCGGAACGTGGACCGGTTCGCGGGCTACCTGCGCAATCTGAAGAAGACCCAGTTTATTGTCATCACCCACAGAAGAGGCACCATGGAGGCTGCCGATGTGCTCTACGGTGTGACCATGCAGGAGCAGGGCATCTCCAAGCTGCTGCGGCTGGACCTGAACCAGATGGAAGAATATCTGGGAATCGGGGAATAAGCGGGCGGAACAAGTAAGCCTCATTACAGGAAAAGGAGAAGAAAATGGGATTTTTTGAAAAAATCAAAGCCGGGCTCACCAAGACCAGGGATGCCCTCAGCGATACCTGGAGCGATCTTTTCTCCGGCGACACGGAGATTGACGACGATTTTTACGACAATCTGGAAGAGAGCCTGATCCTGGCGGACCTGGGTGTGGAAACTGCCACCAAGGCAACGGACCGGCTGCGCAGGGTCATCCGGGAGCGGCACATCACCCAGGCGGACCAGGCCAAGGAGGCCCTGAAGGACATTCTGGCGGATATGGTCAGTGTGGGGGATTCCCGGTTGGACCTTTCCACCCATCCCAGCGTGGTGCTGGTCATCGGTGTCAACGGTGTGGGGAAGACCACCACCATCGGAAAGCTGGCCAAGCAGCAGGTGGACGCGGGGAAAAAGGTGCTGCTGGTAGCAGGCGACACCTTCCGGGCCGCCGCGGCGGATCAGCTGGAAATCTGGGCAAAGAGAAGCGGCGCCGACATTGTGCGCCAGCACGAGGGGGCGGATCCTGCCTCCGTTGTGTATGACGGCATTCAGGCCGCCAGAACGAGAGACGCGGACGTGATCCTCATCGACACCGCCGGACGGCTCCACAACAAGCAGAATCTGATGAACGAGCTGAGCAAAATCAGCCGTATTGTGGAGCGGGAGCTGCCCGGGGCAGCCAGGGAGGTGCTGCTGGTGCTGGACGGCACCACCGGCCAGAACGGGCTCATTCAGGCAAAGCAGTTTAAGGAGATTGCCGGTGTGACGGCCGTGGCCATTACCAAGCTGGACGGCACGGCCAAGGGCGGCATTGTGATTTCCGTGGCGGACAATCTGGGCCTGCCGGTAAAGTTTATCGGCGTGGGGGAGCAGGCGGAGGACCTGATGCCCTTTGTGGCCCGGGATTTTGTGGACGCCCTGATCTGAGGTGATTCTATGAAAGTCGTTCTTGCAAGCAAAAACCCCCATAAGCTGGTGGAAATCAGCCAGATTACCAGAAAATTCGACATGGAGCTGGTGCTGGAATCCGACCTGGGGGTGGATATTGATGTGGAAGAAACCGGCGCCACCTTTGAAGAAAACTCCTTTCTGAAGGCCAATGCCGTGATGCAGGCCACGGGCCTGCCCGCCCTTGCCGACGATTCCGGCATTGCCGTGGATGCCCTCAACGGGGAGCCGGGCATCTATTCCGCCCGGTATGGCTTTGATGACACCCTGGATGACGCGGGCCGGGTCCGGCTGCTTCTGAAGAATATGGAAGCAGTCCCCGACGGCCAGCGGCAGGCCCAGTTCGTCTGCGTCATCACCCTGGTGACCCCGGAGGGAAAGGTGATCCAGGCCCGGGGCGAGGTCCACGGAGAGGTGCTGCGGAAAACGGAGGGAGAAGGGGGCTTTGGGTACGATCCCATTTTCTACTATCCGCCCTTTGGAAAAACCCTGGCCCAGGTGACACCGGAGGAAAAGAACCGGGTGTCCCACCGGGGGCAGGCACTGAAGATCCTCTATGAAAAATTAAAGGAGGCAGGCTATGCTGAGCAGTAAACAGCGGGCAGATTTGCGGGCCCAAAGCAATGATCTGGATACAACCCTTATGGTAGGAAAGGGCGGCGTGACGGACAGCGTCATCGCCGAAGCGGAGAACCAGCTCACCGCCCGGGAGCTGGTGAAAGGAAAGGTGTTGGAGGGCGCGCTCATGTCCCCCCGGGAGGTCAGCGACGCCATCTGTGAGGCCACAGGCGCCGAGGGGGTGGCCTGTGTTGGCAGCAAATTCGTCATCTACCGGTTCAGCGAAAAGAAACAGGCCCAGCGGAACATGACGGGCCGGGCCAAACGCAAGGAGATTCCTCTGAGCAAATCCGACCCCGTCCGCAAGGGCATCCGTGCCCGCCGCCAGGCGGCAAAGCTGGTGCGGGAGCAAAGAAACGCGTTCTTTAAGGAAAAGGCTGTGGAAAAGGCCATTGAGCGTGACCGGGAAAAGCAGCTGAGAAATAAGGAACGGTAAAGTCCGCACTTTCCTTCGCGTTGCCACAGAAAGGGAGAGAGAAAATGGAAAAAATCGGAATTTTCGGAGGCTCCTTCAATCCGCCCCACCTGGGTCATGTGCATGCCGCCCGGTACGCGGCGCTGTCCCTGGGCCTGGACAGGCTGATGCTGATTCCCTCGGGGAAAACGCCCTGCAAGCCGGTGCCGGAGCTGACCGCCAGCCCGGAGCAGAGGATTAAAATGCTTTCCATCGCCTTCGGGTCCGTTCCCATTGCGGAGGTTTCCTCCATGGAGCTGGACCGGGGCGGCGAGAGCTACACCTGGGAAACGGTGCAGCAGATCCGTGAGGGCAACCCGGAGGCGGAGCTCTTTCTGCTGTTGGGAACGGATATGTTCCTGAAGTTCCCCCAGTGGGTGGATGCGGACAAGCTCTGCGGGGAAGTGACCCTGGTCAGCATGAACCGGGGCGAGAAAGGGGAGCGGGAGAACCTGATCCGTGCCGCTGCCCGGATTGAAGGCATGGGCGGCAAAACCGTGCTGCTGGACAATCCCGTTAAATCCATCAGCTCCTCCCAGGTCCGGCGGCTGCTGGCCTTTGAAGGGGCAGACAGCTTCCTGCCGGAGGGAGTGCTCTCCTATATCCGCAGGGAAAAGCTCTACTATGTGGGGGCGGACCTGAAGAACCTGCCCATGGAGCGATTGGAGCAGGTGGTTGTGAGCCTGCTGAAGGCCAACCGGGTGAAGCACGTTCTGGGCTGCCGGGATACGGCGGTGGAGCTGGCAAAAGCCTGGGGCGCCGATCCGGTGGATGCGGGCCGGGCAGGGCTGCTCCACGATATTACCAAGGCCCTGGACGGGGAGCTGCAATTGACATTGTGCGGCGCCTATGGTAAACTATTGGATGATTTTTCCAGAAAATACCCCAAAACCCTCCATGCATTAACAGGAAGCCTGGTTGCCCGGAGGATTTTTGGGGAAAATAACGCTGTGGTGTCCGCCATTGAGTTTCATACCACCGGCAAGGCGGATATGAGCCTTTTGGAAGCCATCATTTATGTGGCGGACTATATGGAACCCAACCGGGATTTTCCCGGCGTGGAACGGCTCCGGGAGCTGGCCTACACCGATATTCGGGGGGCGCTGAAGCTGGGGCTGGAAATGACGCTGGAGCACCTGAAGGAGCAGGGGGGCGAGGTATCCCCCGCGTCCCGTCAGGCGCTGGATTACCTGAACCGATAAGAAAGGAAGATAGAATGCTTACACCCAAAGAAATCGCCTATGAAGTGACCAAGGCCCTGGATTCCAAAAAGGGCATGGATATACAGCTTTTGAAAATCGACCGGGTCAGCTCCCTTGCCGACTATTTCCTCATCTGCACCGGTACTTCCAATACCCATGTGAAGACCCTGTGCGACTACGCCGAGTACACCATGGAGCAGCTGGGCGAAAAAATGCTGGGCCGGGAGGGCCATCGGGGCAACTCCTGGGAGCTGCTGGATTTCGGCTGCCTGGTGGTTCATGTGTTTACCGAGGAGGCCCGCGAGTTTTACGCCCTGGAACGTCTGTGGGCCGATGCGGAAAAGGTGGATCTGAAGGACGTGATTGTAATTGACAATTGACAGTTGACAATTGACAATTGCCTGTTCAGATTGTTTAAAAACGGTCATTGCGCGGCAGTGCGCACTACTTCTGTGGTGACCGAAGGGAATACTCTTGAGAGCAATCCCCCGGTTTTTCTGTACCTCTTGCATTTTAAACCCAACGTTTCCATTTCCAAAAGGGAGTTTTTAACACCGGTCTGCGGACTGGTTCAGAATGACATTGTCAACTGTCCATTGTCAATTGTCAATTATTTATAGAGGTGTTTCCTATGAATTACGATTTCGCGAGAATAGAAGAAAAGTGGCATAAATACTGGGAAGAGCACGATACCTTCCATACCGATGTGTGGGATTTCTCCAAGCCCAAGTATTATGTGCTGGATATGTTCCCCTACCCCTCCGGCGTGGGCCTGCATGCGGGCCATCCCGAGGGCTACACCGCAACGGACATCATGTCCCGCATGAAGCGGATGCAGGGCTACAATGTGCTGCACCCCATGGGCTACGATTCCTTCGGCCTGCCCGCCGAGCAGTATGCCGTGAACACCGGCCACCATCCTGACGGCTTCACCCAGGAGAACATCAAAACCTTCTCCAAGCAGCTGCGGGAGCTGGGCTTTGACTACGACTGGTCCAAGATGGTCGCCACCTCCGACCCCTCCTTCTATAAGTGGACCCAGTGGATTTTCAAGCAGCTCTACGAGGCGGGCTATGCCAAGCGCATTGAAATGCCTGTCAACTGGTGCGAAGAGCTGGGTACGGTGCTTTCCAACGATGAGGTCATCGACGGCAAGTCCGAGCGGGGCGGCTACCCGGTGGTCAAGAAGAATATGATGCAGTGGGTCATTGACCAGCCCGCCTTTGCCGAAAAGCTGCTGGAGGGCCTCAACGAGATCGACTGGCCCGAATCCACCAAGGAGATCCAGCGCAACTGGATCGGCAAGTCCACCGGTGTGGAGGTGGACTTCAAGCTGGTGGGCGGCGGCGATTTCTCCATCTACACCACCTGTATTGAAACCATCTACGGCATCACCTTCATGGTGCTGGCCCCCGACGGCAAAATCGTACAGGAGCTCATGGACCGGATTGAGAACAAGGAAGAGGTTCAGGCCTACATCGACGAAACCGTCAAGAAGAGCGACATGGACCGCACCGAGCTCAACAAGGGCAAGACCGGCTGCCCGCTTCAGGGCGTGTATGCCATCAACCCCGTCAACGGCAAGCAGGTGCCCGTGTTTATCGGCGACTTCGTGCTGGCAAACTACGGCACCGGCGCGGTTATGGCGGTGCCCAGCCACGACCAGCGTGACTTTGAGTACGCCGTTGCCCACAACATCCCCATGATTCAGGTCATTGAGGGCCGGGATGTATCTGAGCGGGCCTTTGAAAAGCAGGACTACCTGGGCAAGGGCTGCCGCCTTGTGAACTCCGAGGAGTTCACCGGCCTGACCGTGGAGGAGGCCAAGGAGGCCATTACCCAAAAGCTGGAAAAGCTGGGCGTTGCCAGAAGAAAGGTCAACTATCATTTCCGTGAGTGGATCTTCGCCCGCCAGCGCTATTGGGGCGAGCCGGTTCCCTGTGTCTACACCCAGGACGGCAAAACCTACTTCGTTCCCGATGAGGAGCTGCCCGTGGTGCTGCCGGAGCTGGAGGACTACAAGGGCCGGGGCGGCAAGGCGCCGCTGGAGAACGCCACCGAATGGAAGCAGTATAATCAGAACGGCATCCAGGGCACCCGGGAAACCTCTACCATGCCGGGCTCTGCCGGTTCCTCCTGGTACTACATGCGCTACATCGACCCCCAGAACGACAAGGAGTTCTGCAATCAGGAGCTGCTGAAGCACTGGATGCCTGTGGACCTGTATGTGGGCGGCCCGGAGCACGCCGTGGGCCACCTGATGTATTCCCGGATCTGGAACCGGTTCCTGTACGACAAGGGACTGTCTCCCGTGAAGGAGCCCTTCCAGAAGCTGGTGCACCAGGGCATGATCCTGGGCGAGAACGGCATCAAGATGGGCAAGCGTTATCCCGAGTTCGTGGTGAATCCCAGCGACGTGGTCCGGGAATACGGCGCCGATACCCTGCGGCTGTATGAAATGTTCATGGGCCCCCTGGAGGTTTCCAAGCCCTGGAGCACCCAGGGTGTGGCCGGTGCAAAGAAGTTTATCAACCGCGTGTGGAACTTCTTCTCCGAAAGCGCCAACATCACCGATACCGACGACGGAAAGCTGACCAAAATCTACCACCAGACCGTAAAGAAGGTCACCTCCGATTTTGAGGCCCTGGCGTTCAATACCGCCATTGCCCAGATGATGGTCTTCGTCAACGAGGTTTACAAGAACGGCACCTGCCCCAGGGAGTATGCCGAGGGCTTTATCAAGATGATCTCCTGCATCATTCCCCATGTGGGCGAGGAAATCTGGCAGCTCATGGGCCATGAGGACACCATTGCCTTTGAGAGCTGGCCGACCTTTGACGAGGCCAAGTGCAAGGACCAGGAGGTTACCATGGCCGTTCAGGTCAACGGCAAGATGCGGGGCACCGTGCTGATGGACGCGGATCTGGACAACGATACCGTGGTTAATAAGGTGCTGGCCGACGAGAAGATCGCCAAATTCCTGGAAAAAATCGGCGGCTCCGTGGTCAAGACCATTGTGGTGAAGAACAAGCTGGTAAACCTGATTGTGAAGTAATCCGGCTTTTTTGAAATTTTTTGAAAAATAAAGAATTATTTCTTGACAATCTGCACTTCTCACCGTATAATAATCTAGCCGTATGGCCCTGAAAGCATCCTGGATAGAGCCGGATGCATCGGAGGGAGGGAAAACCATGTCTGAAATTCGCGTAAAGGAAAACGAGTCTCTGGAGAGCGCTCTGCGTCGTTTTAAGCGCAGCTGTGCCAAGGAGGGCGTTATCGCCGAGGTTAAGAAGCGCGAGCATTATGTCAGCCCCAGCCTGAAGCGTAAGCAGAAGTCTGAAGCTGCCCGTAAGAACAAGAGAAAGTACTACTAATATCCCTCTTGACTAGTGCGATGGCCGCCCCGGAAGAGTTTTCTTCCGGGGCGGATTTTTTTACCTGTTCGTCCCTTATTCAGCATAATAAACGAAAAAATGGGAATTGGCGGTTGAAATAATATACCATCGTCATTTTGCTGCTGGTTTCCGCAATGGTGAATGTGGGTATTCACCTGGCGGTACAGAATTACGCCAGCTCCATCACCAATTCGGAGGCCCATGTGCTCTGCGGAACCGTGGGAGATCTGGTCTGTGACGAGCTGCGCTTCGGCAGCGACTATACCTGGGAGGAAGAAGGGCTGATCTTTACCAGCCGGAACATCGCCAACCGGAAGTTTGTGGTGGAGGACGGTCAGGTATCTCTGAGCTACAGTGACGCGGCTCTGGCAAAGGATTCTACCCTGAAACCGGAGAAGCTGCTGCCCTCCAAAGCCTATCCCAACGGCCTGACCGTGGAGCTGACC
Source organism: Oscillospiraceae bacterium (assembly GCA_017622995.1). Taxonomy (GTDB): domain Bacteria; phylum Bacillota; class Clostridia; order Oscillospirales; family Oscillospiraceae; genus Faecousia. The sequence continues at coordinate 14,994 of JAGAQA010000058.1, read as the reverse complement.
CTGACCCCAAACGGGACGGACGTTGTGTCGGTCCAGGTGGTGGTCCGGGATTCCAAGGGAAAGGTTCAGGCGGAACGGGTTACGGAAATCAAGTCTCTGCGGCCATAACCCGAAACCTGGAACGCAAAAAGAAAACCTGCCGGTATAAACGAAAACTGTTTATACCGGCAGGTTTATTGTGTTATTGGGGCAGCATCACACATAGCCGTACAGGCCACGGACGCTGACTTCACCGGAGGATACCGGCGCCACTTCACCGGTGTCCGAGAACCGGACAATGAGATCCCCCTGGGGGCCAATGTCCAGGGCGGTGCCGTGGCGGATTTCTGTGCCGCGAACCAGAGATATTTCCTTTCCCAGGGTGATGCAGTCCTGCCTGTAGCGGGAGAGCATCCGCTCCTTTCCGGTGAAAAGGGCATCGTCCATCCGGGCCAGGGCGGCAAGCATCTGGGCGGCCAGCTCCGGCCGGTCCACACTGCGGCCCAGTGCCATGGAAAGGGAACCGGCAGTGGAGCGGAGCTCCGCGGGAAAATCCTCCGGCTGCTGGCAGCAGTTGATACCCGTGCCGATGACGGCGTAGTCCACCAGCCCCTGGGCATTCAGCCCGTTTTCGGTGAGAATCCCGGCAATTTTCCGGTTCCCCACAACCAGATCGTTGGTCCACTTGATGCCGGGCCGCAGGCCCACCGCCTTTTCCACCGCGTCACACATGGCCTCCGCCGCGGCGCAGGTCAGGTGCATCAGGTCCTGGGGTGGGCAGTTGGGCCGCAGGAGCACACTCAGGTAGATGCCGCAGCCGCTGGGGGACTGGAAGCTGCGCCCCAGCCGCCCCCGGCCCAGAGTCTGGCAGTCGGCAATGGCCGCCGTACCATGGGGAGCGCCCAGAGCAGCCTGCTTTTTCAGGTATGTATTGGTGGAATCGATGGAATCAAAGTATTGAATGCCTGCCTGCCAGGGATAGTCCCGGGGCAGGGCGGCAAGAATCCGGTCAAGCATGGTCACACAATGTCCTTTACAATTGCTTCCGGAGGATTGTCCAGCACCTCGGGGTGCCGGAGCATCCGCCTGAAATACTTGAGGAAGGAAGCGTAATAGAAGCCGTCTACAATCCGCTCGTCCACGGTGAACCGGAAATCCACATATTTCCGCTCTACCGCGGTGCCGTCCTCCTGGAGCTCATAGGCCTTGCGCTTGCAGCCGAAGGCGCCGAAGACGGGAAGGTTGCCGAAGTCGTACAGGTGGTGATACACCGGAGGGATCCCCAGAGAGCCCATGGAGGTAAAGTAAATGCTGCCGTGGAAGGGGCTGACTTCCAGCAGGGCCTTGGGGATCAGACCGAAGTAATCCAGGGTTTTCAGCAGCCAAACGCAGAACTTGAGGAACACCCCGGGAAGCAGGGTCAGCACAAAGGCCACATTGTCCACACCCGCGTCGGCGGGGCTGTTTTTTGCCTGTTCCACGGCCTGGTTCAGCTTGCGGTATACATCGTCTGCCGTATCCCGGGGGGTCAGATGGAGCTTGATCTCGGTTTCCTCCCCATCGGTGGACATATCCTTTTTGATGGTCATGCAGAACTGGATGTCCTCGCCCCGGGAGTAGACCCGCTGACCGGAGATAAACCGATTGATGCCGGGATATTTGGCAATGCCCCGGCAGAAGCAGGCCAGGAACACATGGACAAGACCGAAGTTCGTGAGCCCCTCCCGCCGCTTCTGGCGGATGTAGCGCTCCGCGTTGGTGATTTCAAAATGCTCCTCGAACAGGTTGGCGGCGCCGTTGCGGTTTACCATAATATAGGGGATGATGGTATAGGTGGGGCTCAGGGAGCGGATGCGCCGGCCGTCCACCCGGTCCCCCCAGGTGGGGTGGTATTCCCCGGCGGGGTGGATGCGGATGGCAAAGATCAGCAGGGTGCAGCCCAGAAACAGCAGGGAGTTGGGAAGCAGGGCCAGCGCAGCGGGCCAGTCCTTTGCGAAAATGGCCTGACGGTTGTAGTAGAAGATGGCAGCCAGGGGCGTGAGCATAATGGGAAACAGCAGCCAAACCCGGTGAAAACGGATACCGGAGGTGATGTCCGTGTACAGAAAGGCAATGCAGAACAGGGCAATCCAAAACAGAGCGATGGTGGCCCGGCCCCCCAGGCCGTCCTTTGCCCAGACGGCGGCGAACAGCGCCAGCATCCACACGGGAATGGCCGTCTTATAGAACTGCTCCTGGCCCTGGAGCATGGTAATCAGGATATAGAGCAGGGTGGCGGCAACCGGCAGAACCAGACTCCACCATACATTGCCGGGGTTGGGCATGGAATAATAGAGAACAATCCGGGTGACGGCAGAGGCGGCCAGAAGCACCGTCATCAGCCAGGCGAATCCGTTTTTTGGGGAGACATAAAGGTGGATGGTGTTCTTCATAAAGGTTTGTCATCCTTTCGGCATCAGTTTGTTGTGGAGCCCGGCAATATGGCGGGGTTCCGTGCCGCAGCAGCCTCCAAGCAGTTGGGCGCCGCTGTCCCGGCAGGAACACAGAATGTCCCCAAAGGGTTCCGGTTCCAGGGAATATTCCGCCTGACCCTGGTCATTGATCACCGGATTGCCCGCGTTGGGCTTGCAGATCAGGGGGAGCCTTGTAAACCGCCGGAGCTTGCTCACAAGACCCGGCGTCATTTCGTCGGCAGCCACGCAGTTAAAGCCCACGGCGGCAGCGCCCCAGTCCTCCAGCTGCGCCATCAGCGGCCCGGCGTCCTGGCCGTTGAACAGATACCCGCCGGACTGCATGGTGAAGGAGAGCATCACCGCCCCGGCGCCCTCCAGCTGGGCGGCGGTGAGAATGGCTTCCGCCTCCTGGGGGTAGAGCAGGGTTTCTCCCACCAGCAGGTCCGCGCCGCCGTCTATGAGCCCCCGGATCTGAACCCGGTAGTTTTCCACCAGAAGATCAAAGCTGTCCGGGTCCCAGCTGTCGCAGAACGCGGCCAGGGTGGCGATGTCACCGGCAATCAGGCAGCCGGGGGCAGCGGAACGGCTCAGGGCAATGAGCTGGGCGTTGATGGCCTCGCAGTGATTTTTAAGGCCGATTCTATCCAGGGCAATGGGCTGGGCCTGAAAGGTGGGGGCGTAGATGATTCGGCTGCCTGCCTGGGCATAGCCCCGCTGAAGCTGTACCAATACCTCCGGGTTGCGCAGCACCCACTCTTCCGTGGAGCAGTCCTTGGGCATACCCATTTTCCTCAGCCAGGAACCGGTGGCGCCGTCCAGCAGCCAGACGGATTGCCCCAGGGCCTCCTGGAATTCCTCTTTTGTCAGCATGGCGATCCCTCACTTTTGACGATTTGGAATCATTATACCGGAATCTGGACAGAATTGCAACAACCGGATGGCAAAAGAGGCAACAACCGGATGGCAAAAGAGGTATATTGACCTTTTGGGAAATATTTGGTAGTATTATACGGATTCTCTTTTGAAAGTGGACAATCGCTTGCGAGGGGCCACTTTCATTAGAGAATCATAATGAGCCGGGAAGCTGTGATTTTTCTTCCCAAAAATCACAGCTTCGGCATCGCGATCCAGCGATGCCGTTTCAATTGAAAGACTACTTTCAATTGAAACATAGTATTACAAAAACCATAACAGGACAAAGGAGCAATTGCCATGAAGAAAACCGTTCTGCGGGAATATGCCCGCCTGATCGTCAGAAGCGGCGTCAATGTCCAAAAGGGCCAGGAGGTCCTGATCTACGCGGATCTGGACCAGCCGGAATTTGTACAGCTGGTGGTGGAGGAGGCCTATAAGGCCAAGGCCAAAAAGGTCTGCGTGGAGTGGAACTACCAGCCCCTGACCAAGCTCCACACCCGCTTCCGCAGTGTGACCACTCTGGGCACCGTGGAGGAGTGGGAGAAGGCCCGTCAGCAGCACTATGTGGATGTGCTGCCTGCCCGGATTCACCTGATTTCCGAGGACCCCGACGGCCTGAAGGGCATCAATATGGAAAAACTCTCCAAGGCCAGACGGATGTCCTATCCCGTCCTCAAGCCCTATAAGGACCAGCTGGAAAACCGGCAGCAGTGGTGCATCGCCGCGGTTCCCGGCAAGGCCTGGGCAAAAAAGGTGTTCCCCGGGGAGCGCACCTCCACAGCGGTGGAAAAGCTGTGGCAGGCCATTCTGGATGCCTCCCGTGTAACGGAGGACCCGCTGAAGGCCTGGGAAGACCACGACCGGGACCTGCAGCAGCGCTGTGATTACCTGAACAGCCTGAATATTCGGAGCCTGCACTACACCGCCGAAAACGGCACCGATCTCACCGTGGGCATGATCCCCGAGGGCCGCTTCTGCGGCGGCGGGGAAACGACCCTGGGCGGCGTCTTCTTCAATCCCAACATCCCCACCGAGGAGTGCTTCATCTCTCCCATGCGGGGCAAGGCCGAGGGCATTGTCTACGCCACCAAGCCCCTGAGCTACCGGGGGATTCTCATTGAGGATTTCTCCATCCGGTTTGAAGGCGGCAGGGCCGTGGAGGTCCACGCGGCCAAGGGCGAGGAGGTGCTGAGGACCATGATCTCCATGGACGAGGGCGCTGCCTACCTGGGGGAGTGCGCCCTGGTGCCCCAGCACAGCCCCATTGCCGAAAGCGGCCTGCTGTTCTACAACACCCTGTTTGACGAGAATGCTGCCTGCCACCTGGCGCTGGGCATGGGCTTCCCCGACAGCATCGCGGATTTCCAGAACAGAACTTTGGAGGAGTGCCGGGAGCTGGGCATCAACGACTCCATGATCCATGAGGATTTTATGATCGGCTGTGACACCATGAACATCGATGCCCTCTGCGCCGACGGCAGCGTAAAGCCCATTTTCAGAGCCGGGAACTGGGCATTCTGAGCCGAAAAGATTTTTTGGAAAAACGAAAATAATGCTTGCATTTTCGGGATCGCTGTGCTATTATATTCAGGCGATTCAAGATTGCCAGGGGCAAGTATGCCCTTTAACTGATAAGAAAGAGGTGAAAGAAATGAAGGAAGGTATCCATCCTAACTACGAACAGACCACCATCCGCTGTGCATGTGGTAACGTTATCGCGACCGGTTCTACCAAGAAGGACATTCGCGTTGAGATCTGCTCCAAGTGCCACCCTTTCTATACCGGCAAGCAGAAGCTGGTTGACACCGGTGGACGCGTTGATCGCTTCAACAAGCGTTTCGGCCTGAAGTAAGATTGCTTTCATTACCCGCACTACGGTTTTCGTAGTGCGGGTATTTTTTTGTTGCTCTGAACGCGGCGTGTGTGGTATACTATTGTCAAAGCATGGGAGGGTATTATGGAAGAAATGATGAATCAGGCCGCCCAGGAGCGGGCCGTTTTGGTTGGACTCAACGCCGACTGCTTTACCGCCGAGCAGACGGCTACCGAGGAATCCCTGGAGGAGCTGGAAGCATTGCTGGAAACCGCCGGCGGCTTCTGCACCGGGAAAATGCTGCAAAACCGCCATACCCCGGATTCTCACAGCTTCATCGGCGAGGGCAAGGCCCAGGAGGTGCGGATGCTGGTGGAGGCCACCGCTTCCACCATGGTGATCTTTGACAACGAGCTTTCCCCGGGAAATATCCGGGCCTTGGAAGAAATCATCGGCGTGACGGTTCTGGACCGCAGCGCCCTGATTATGGATATTTTTGCCCAGCGGGCCAAGACCAGAGAGGGCCGGCTTCAGGTGGAGCTTGCCCAATATAAATACCTGCTGCCCCGGCTCTCCGGCATGGGACAGAGCCTTTCCCGCCAGGGCGGCGGCATCGGCACCCGGGGCCCCGGCGAAACCAAGCTGGAAAGCGACCGGCGGCACATCCGGGAACGGATCAACCGGCTGGAAGCGGAGCTGGAGCAGGTGCGGCAGGTCCGGGGGGTCCAGCGGGAGCGCCGGATGAAGAATTCCGTGCCGGTGGTGGCCATTGTGGGCTACACCAACGCGGGCAAATCCACCCTGCTCAATCAGCTGACCGGCGCGGGCATTCCCGCCAACAACCGGCTCTTTGATACCCTGGATACCACGTCCCGTCAGCTGAAGGTTTCGGACAATCTGGATGTGATTCTTTCCGATACCGTGGGTTTTATCAGTAAGCTGCCCCATCATCTGGTGGACGCCTTCCGGGCAACCCTGGAGGAGCTGGAATATGCCGATGTGCTGCTCCACGTCATCGATTCCGCCGACCCCAACCGGGGGGACCATATCGCCGTGGTGGACAAGCTGATTTCCTCTCTGTCAAAGCCCGGCACGCCGGTAATCTACTGCTACAACAAGGCGGACCTGGTCTCCCGGGAGGAGATTCCGGTGGGGGAAAATGTCATCGCGGTGTCCGCCGCCAAGGGCGTAAATATGCAGGAGCTGCTGAAGCTGATTGAAACCACCCTGGGCCACGCGCGGCACCATGTGGTGCTGCGGCTGCCCTATTCCATGGGTGGCCAGGTGGATACCCTTCACAGCGGCGCCAAGGTATACAGTGTGGACTACACCGGCCAGGGAATCGAAATCGACGCGGTTCTTGACGACATCCTCTACGGCCGTCTGCGGGACTATGTAATAAAGGAGTGCTGACCTTTGGACGAATATCTGGTGCCTACAGCCTTCGGCGAAGAGGAATTTGTGGAGAAAAAGTCCCGGTTTATCGGCCGTATCTGGCCGGTGGAAACCGAGGAGGAGGCTCTGCAGAGGATTCAGGAGATGAAAAAGAAGCACTATGACGCCACCCACAATTGCTGGGCCTACATCATACGGGATGGCGCCGTCCGGTTTTCCGACGATGGGGAGCCGGGAGGCACCGCCGGGATGCCCATGCTCCAGGTGCTGCAAAGGGAAGAACTCTACAATGTGGTGTGCGTGGTCACCCGGTATTTTGGCGGCATTCTGCTGGGCGCCGGAGGACTGGTCCGGGCCTATACCAGAGGGGCGAAAATCGCCGTGGACGCGGCGGGTAAGTCCATGAAACGGGTGTGGACGGCCCTGTACTTACCCTGTCCCTATGCCTATTACGAGCGGGTGAAGCTGGCGGTTGCCGCCTTTGACGGGCTGATCCGCAAAACGGATTACGGCGCGGAAATCGAGCTGGAGGTGCTGTTCCCGGAGGGAAGAACCCAGGCCTTTCTCACCCATTTGCGGGACATGACCAGCGGCACCGTGGAGGCCATGGAAATCGGCCAGGAGTACCGGGCGTTTCCGGTAGCAGTTGACAATTGACAATTGACAATGGATAATTGACAATTGACAATGAAGGAATCCCCTGCGGGGATGATCAAAAAATACTTGCGAAAAACCGGAAACAAATATTAAGGAGTGATGGCAATGACCGTGCGGGAAGAATTGGAACGTTTGGAGCACCGGCGGCTGAATCCGCTGGCAGCCTTTTCCGACCGGAGCACCGGCCGCCCCAGAACGGAGCCGGAACGGGAGGATGATGTGCGCACCTGCTACCAGCGGGATACGGACCGGGTGGTCCACAGCAAGGCCTTCCGTCGGCTGATGCACAAAACCCAGGTGTTTCTAAACCCGGAGGGGGACCACTACCGCACCCGGATGACTCACACCCTGGAGGTCACCCGCATCGCCAAGACCATCACCCGGGCCTTAGGGCTTAACGAGGATCTGGCGGAGGCCATCGCCATGGGCCATGATCTGGGCCACACGCCCTTCGGCCATGCCGGAGAAGCGGCCCTGTCCGAGTGTTGGGGCAAACCCTTCCGGCACAATGAGCAGAGCCTGCGGGTGGTGGACTGCCTGGAAAAGGACGGACAGGGTCTGAACCTGACCAACGAGGTCCGGCTGGGCATTCTGGGCCACACCGGCCCTTACATCCCGGAAACCCTGGAAGGGCAGATCGTCCGCCGGTCGGACCAGATTGCCTATGTGAATCACGATATTGACGATGCCATCCGGGCGGGGATTCTCAGAACGGAAGACATTCCCCGGGACATTGTGGCCCTGCTGGGAGAAAACCAGCGGGACCGGATCAACACTCTGGTCTGCGACATGATCCGGGTATCCCGGGAGGCGGGTGCCATCCGGATGACGCCCCAGGTGGAGAAGGCTCTGGCGGACCTGCGCAGCTTCATGTTTGAGCGGGTCTACCGCAACCCGGTGGCCAAGGGGGAGGAAAGCAAGGCAAAGGCCATGCTTCAGCAGCTTTATGAGTATTATGTGAACCACCCTGAGCAGCTGCCGGAGGATTTCCAGCCCCAGCTGAGCTTTGACGGCATGGGGCGTACCGTCTGCGACTACATTGCCGGTATGACGGATAACTACGCCGTGGGCAAATTCCATGAGATTTTTGTCCCCACAGGCTGGAATGTCCGTGGGTAATGTGGTATAATATCCGGTAAATCCCAAGTGATCCCCCTGGGGGCAGGGAATCAAACCGAAAGGAGGCTGTTCCATGGCTTTTCCACCGGCATTTCTGGACGAACTGGCGGCACGGAATCCCATTGAGGAAGTGGTGGGCCAGTATGTGAATCTGAAACGGTCCGGCAGCAACCTGTTCGGTCTGTGCCCCTTCCATGGGGAAAAGACCGCCTCCTTCTCGGTGGCGCCGGACAAGGGAATCTACTACTGCTTCGGCTGCCATAAGGGCGGCAGCGTTATCAATTTTGAAATGGAGATCGAGGGGCTCAGCTACCCCGACGCGGTCCGGGCCCTGGCCCAGCGGGCCGGTATGGAGGTGCCGGAGGACGAGCAGTACCAGAGCCGTTACCGTCAGCAGGAGCGGCTGTGGGCCCTGAGCAAGGAAGCGGCCCGGTTCTTCGTCTCCCAGCTCTATGCCCCTGCCGGGGCGGAGGGCCTGGCCTACGCGCAAAAGCGGGGGCTCACCAAGGGAACCCTGACCCGGTTCGGCATCGGCTTTGCCCCCAACAGCTGGAACAGCCTCTGCGATGCCATGCTGGCCAAGGGCTATACGGAAGAAGAGCTGAAGGACGCGGGCCTGGTATCCGTGTCCCAGAAAAACGGAAGAATCTATGACCGGTTCCGCAACCGGCTCATGTTTCCCATCATCGATGTCCGGGGCAATGTGATTGGTTTCGGCGGCAGGGTCATGGACGACTCCACCCCCAAATACCTCAATTCCCCGGAGACCATCATTTTTAACAAGCGCAAAAACCTGTTCGCCCTGAATATTTCCAAGAAATCCAAGCTGGGCTACCTGATTCTGGTGGAGGGGTATATGGACGCCATTGCCCTGCACCAGTACGGCTTTGACTGCGCGGTGGCATCCCTGGGCACCTCCCTGACGGAGGAGCACGCGGTGCTGCTGAGCCGGTATACGGAGCAGGTTGTGCTCATCTACGACGGGGACGACGCGGGCCAGAATGCCACCAAGCGGGCCATTCCCATGCTGGAAAAGGCAGGGCTTCAGGTGAAGGTTTTGCAGATGCGGGATGCCAAGGACCCGGACGAATACCTGCGGAAGTTCGGAGCGGACAAGTTCCGGCTCCTTCTGGAGGAATCCTCCAACCGGATGGAGTATCAGCTTCGGGCCATTCAGAAAAAGTATGATCTCACCGTGGATGAGGAACGGATCCGGTTCGTTTCCGAGGCCGCCGATTTTATCAGCAGCCTCCCCGGGGCGGTTCAGCGGGAAATCTACGGCACCCGGGCGGCGGAAGCCGCGGGCATCAGTGGAGATGCCATGAAGCTGGAGGTTTCCAAGGCCTTTAAGCGCCGTATGGCCAGAGAAAAGCGGAAGCAGGAGCACATCGACCTGGCCCCCGCCGCTGCCCGGCAGCCCAAGAGCCGCACCATCCACTATGAGAATGTAAAATCCGCCATGGCGGAGGAAAACGTCATTGCCCTGTGTCTGCGGGATCCGGGGCTCATGGAGCAGACCCGGGACCTGAAACCGGAAAGCTTCTCTTCGCCGCTGCTGGGCCGGGTCTACGGGCAGCTGCAGCGCCAGTATGAAAGCGGCAAGGACCCCTCCCTGGCCGGACTGACGGATTTTACCGGGGAGGAAATGGCCCATATTGCCGGTATTTTGCAGCGCAGCACGGAGCCTGTGTCCGAGCAGGCGCTGAAGGACAGCATTCGGGTGATCCGGCAGGCCAGCCAGTTCAAGAATGCCGGGTCTGACGAGGATCTTTTGTCCTTGCAGAAGAAATTACGGGAAAGTAAAGGAATCAAAGCATGACAGAGCTTTTGGATAAAGAAGAAGAAACCACCGCTTACGTTCCCACGGACGAGGATGACATCCGCCAGTACCTGCGGGAAATCCGCAGCTACCCCCGCCTGACCCAGGAGGAGGAGCGGGTTCTGGCCCAGCGCTGCGCGGAAGGGGACGAGGAGGCCATCCGAAAGATGGTCAACTGCAATCTGCGGCTGGTGGTGTCCGTTGCCAAGGAGTACGCGGGCCGGGGCGTGCCTTTGCTGGATCTCATCCAGGAGGGGTCCATCGGCCTGCTGGCCGCCGCCCGGAAGTTTGATTATACCCGGGATTTCCGGTTTTCTACATATGCTACCAAGTGGATTCGCCAGGGCGTTACCAGGTGCCTGCTGAACCACGGGGGGGCCATCCGGGTGCCGGTGCACACCGCCGAGCGGATGCGCAGAATTCAGGCGGCCCGGGCGGTGCTGCGGCAGGAGCTGGGAACGGAACCCACGGCGGAGCAGATTGCCCGGCGTGTGGACATTCCGGCGGAGAAGGTGGAGGAGCTTCTGCTGCTGTCTCCGGACGTCTGCTCCCTGGATGTGCCCACCGGCGACGGGGAAAAGGGCACCCTGGGAACGCTTTTGGAGGATCTGGAAGCACCTCAGCCCCAGGAAGAACTGGTGCGCAAGGAGCTGACCGGCATGATGGACCGGCTGCTGGATTCCCTGAATCCCCGGCAGCAGACCATTCTCCGGCTCCATTTCGGCATGGAGGACGGAACCTGCTATTCCCTGGAGGCCATCGGCGAAAAGCTGGGCATTTCCAAGGAGCGGGTGCGGCAGATTGAAAAACAGGCCATGGACAAATTGCAGTCTATGGGCGCCAGTATGGGATTGGAGGATTTCCTGGAATGATGGAAATGGAGTTTGACTTTGGGGATGCCCCCTGGCAGCGGCTGCTCGCTTCCAGGAAGCCGGGAGAGCAGCTGAATGCCGCTCAGCTGCTGACCTTCCTGGAGGAGGAAACGGAAGAGGCGGTGGAGGATGCCTTCGCGGCCATTGAGGAAAAGGGCCTGCTGCTGGATATTACGGCACTGCCCTGCCGGCAGTATGTGGGCCAGGCGGCCCTTCGGCTGCGGCAGGAGGAACAAATGGTGCAGTCCGGTATGGACACTCGGAGCCTTTCGCCCAACGATCCTCTGCGGCTGTATCTGGAGGAGCTGGAAAGCCTGGATACCCAGGGCGACCAGGAAGCCCTGGCCCGGAAGGCCGCCCAAGGTGATGCCCTTGCAAGGGAAGCACTGACAAACCTGGGCCTTCTGCGGGTTGCGGAGCTGGCCAGGGAATATGTGGGCTACGGCGTTCTGCTGATGGACCTCATCCAGGAGGGAAGCCTGGGCCTGTGGCAGGCGGTGCAGGGCTACCGGGAGGGAAGCTTTGCCGCCCAGCGGGACCGGGCCATCCGGGAGAGCATAGCAAAGGCCATTACCATCCAGGCCCGGAACAACGGCGTGGGCCAGAAGATGCGTCAGGCCCTGGAGGATTACCGGGCGGTGGATCAGCGGCTGCTGGCGGAGCTGGGAAGAAATCCCACTCTGGAGGAGATTGCCCTGGAAATGCACATCTCCCCGGAGGAGGCGGCAACCGTCCGGCGGAATCTGGAGGATGCCAGAATGGTCCAGCGGGCCACCGCGGAGCCGGAACCGGAAAATCCGGAGGAGGAAAACCAGGCCGTGGAGGACACTGCCTATTTCCAGATGCGTCAGCGGATTCAGGAGCTGTTAAGTGTGCTGGATGAGCAGGACGCGGCCCTTCTTTCCCTGCGGTTTGGGCTGGATGGGGAACTGCCCCTTTCTCCCGAGGAGGCGGGCAGGCGTCTGAAGCTCACCCCACAGGAGGTGCTGGACCGGGAGGCAAAGGCACTGGCACTTCTCCGGCAGGAGAGATAAGGCTTTCGCCAATTGACAACTGAGTTTATTCCTGCCTTTGTCTACCAAAACCACCATTCTAAATTACTTTGGAAGGAAACATATACCATGGAAAAGAAAATCTCCATTGCCATTGACGGCCCTGCGGGAGCGGGGAAGAGCACCATTGCCCGCCGTTTGGCCCAGGAAATGGGTTACCGCTATGTGGACACCGGGGCCATCTACCGCACCGTTGCCTATTTTATGGATCTGTGGGGGGTAAGCCCCAAGGATGTGGACGGCGTGAACCGCTATATCGACGAGCTGACCATCGGCATCGAATACGATGAAGATGGGGTGCAGCACATGATTATGAACGGGATGGATGTGACGGGCGACATCCGTACCCAGGAAATCTCCCAGAAGGCCAGCCTGATCTCCGCCCACGCCGTGGTGCGGGAAATGCTGCTGGATATGCAGCGGGACATTGCCCGGCAGTACGACGTGGTTATGGACGGCCGGGACATCGGCTCCGTGGTGCTGCCCAAGGCCACCGTGAAGATCTTCCTCACCGCCTCCGCGGAGGTCCGGGCCCGCCGCCGCTGCAACGAGCTGGCGGCCAAGGGGCAGAAGGCAAACTTTGACCAGGTGCTGAAGGAGATCCAGCAGCGGGACTACCAGGACACCCACCGGGAAATCGCCCCCCTGAAGATGACCCGGGATTCGGTGAAGCTGGATACCTCCGAAATGAGCATTGAGGAAGTCATTGCCGCCATGAAAACAATCATCGGGGAGAAGCTGGGCGCATGAGTGTACGGGTAGCAAAAAGTGCCGGCTTCTGCTTCGGCGTCAACCGGGCGGTGGAGCTGGTCCAGTCTGCCGCCGCGGCCGGAAAGCGGACCCTTACGCTGGGCCCCATCATTCACAACCGGCATGTGGTGGAGCAGTTCCGAAAGGACGGCATCGGGGTTATCGACACCCCGGAGGAGGCCCGGCCGGGGGATACGGTGATCATTCGCTCCCACGGTGTCAGCCGCCAGGTTTTTGAACGGCTGACTGCCACAGGGGCAGAGGTGATCGACGCCACCTGTCCCTTTGTCAAACGCATCCATGGCCTGGTGAGCCAGGCGGAGGCGGAGGGCCGCCTTCCCATCATCATCGGCACTCCCACCCACCCGGAGGTGGAGGGAATCGCGGGCTGGTGCGGAGACTGCCGGATTTTTGACAGCCTGGAAGCCCTGCAGCAATGGGTCAGGGAAGAACAAGTAGACCCGAATATGCCAATTTGTATGGTTTCACAAACAACATCCACTGAAAGTTTGTGGAAATTATGCAGAAATTTTGCAAAAAAACAGTTTACTAACTTGAAAATTTTTGATACAATATGTAAGGCGACTGAAGATAGGCAAACCGAGGCGGCTGAACTCAGCCGGCAGTGCCAGGCCATGGTGGTGGTTGGGGATGCAAAAAGCTCCAATACCGGGCGCCTGGCTATGATTTGCCGCGAATACTGCGACCGTGTAGCTCTTGTTGACGATGCCAGCGAACTGGAGCCCGCGTTTTTCGCCGGTATCTCTGATGTTGGAATCACGGCTGGTGCGTCCACACCGGCGTGGATTATAAAGGAGGTCAACAAGACTATGAGCGAAATTACCAATGTTGAGGCTGTACAGGAGGAGAACTTTGCTGAACTTCTCGAGCAGTCCATCAAGACTTTAAATACAGGAGATAAGGTTATCGGCACCGTTACCGGGATCGGCAATACCGAGGTCCAGGTTGATCTGGGCACCAAGCATGCCGGTTACATTCCTTATGATGAAGTCAGCACCGATCCTTCCGTAAAGCCCGAGGACATTCTGAAGGTCGGCGATCAGATTGAAGTGTTCGTCGTTCGCGTGAACGATCAGGAGGGCACCGTGCAGCTGTCCAAGAAGAAGCTGGACGGCCTGAAGGTTTGGGACGAGATGGCGGAGCTGGTGGAGAACAAGACCACCATTGATGCCGTCATCACCGAAGAGAACAAGGGCGGCCTGGTTGCCAATGTGAAGGGCGTCCGGGTGTTCATCCCCGCTTCCCAGTCCGGCGTTGCCAAGGGCGGCGATATGGCCGGTATGGTGGGCAAGCCCGTGCAGCTGAAGATTACCGAGGTCAACCGTGCCCGCCGTCGTGCCATCGGCTCCATCCGTGCCGTGAACGCGGAGAACCGCAAGGCCGCTCAGGAGAAGATCTGGAGCGAGATCGAGGTTGGCAAGAAGTACCACGGCGTTGTGAAGTCCCTGACTTCCTACGGCGCTTTCGTTGACATCGGCGGTGTGGACGGCATGGTGCACGTTTCCGAGCTGAGCTGGAACCGCATCAAGACTCCCGCTGACGTTGTGAAGGTGGGCGACGAGATCGATGTTTACGTCATCTCCTTCGACCCCGAGAAGCACAAGATTTCTCTGGGCTACAAGACCGCTGAGATGAATCCCTGGAACCAGTTCATGACCAACTACAACGTTGGTGATGTGGTGGATGCCAAGGTTGTCAAGCTGATGACCTTCGGCGCTTTCGCCGAGATTCTGCCCGGCGTGGACGGCCTGATCCACATTTCCCAGATCGCTGACCGCCGCATCGGCAAGCCCGAGGATGTGCTGTCCGAGGGTCAGACTGTGAAGGTGAAGATCACCGACGTGGATTCCGAGAACAAGCGCATCTCCCTGTCCATCCGCGCTCTGCTGGAGGACAGCGAAGAGACCGACGCTGAGTAATCCATCTTCCCAATAACCATACCGGGGTAGTCTTTCTGCCCCGGTATTCTTCATAAAAGCACATGGAAGTGGACAAATTGGGAGTTGTTGGGGAGATGCCTTCCCCTGGGGGAAGGTGCCCCAGTGCGCACACTGGGGCGGATGAGGGGCGGAACCAGGTAAGTTGTACCGCCCCACACCCGTCTCGCTGCGCGAGCCACCCTCTCCCAGGAGAGGGCTTCGGCCCGACA
>JAGAQA010000057.1 GCA_017622995.1 Oscillospiraceae bacterium | reverse complement strand
TGGCAGGGAAGCACCCGGTCCGCTTCTTCACCGGATTTCAGCCGGACACCGGTGACCTCCGTGGCGCCCAGGATCTCCGTTACAACGGTGTCCGGCAGAAAATGAAGGTTTGGGGCTTCCTCCATCCGGCGGCGCAGGGCGTTTTCCGCCCGCAGGGCGGCGCCCCGGTGGATGAGCCAGACGGTTTGGCACAGGGGGGCCAGGTACAGGGCCTCGCTGACCGCGCTGCTGCCGCCGCCGATGACGCAGACAGTTTTGTTCCGGAAAAAGAAGCCGTCGCACAGGGCGCACCAGCTGACCCCCCGGCCGGTGAGGGCCGCCTCCCCGGGAATGTTCAGCTTTCTGGGGGCGGCCCCGCAGGCAAGAATCAGGGTTTTCCCGAAGAAGGACTGACCTCCCGCCCGGACTTCCTTTGTGTCCCCCCGGAGGAAAAACTGCTCCGCCTGGGCGGTGAGCACCGCCACTCCCGCGTCCTGGGCCATTTGGAGCATCCTGCTTGCCAGCTC
The DNA here is from genome assembly GCA_017622995.1 of Oscillospiraceae bacterium. GTDB lineage: Bacteria > Bacillota > Clostridia > Oscillospirales > Oscillospiraceae > Faecousia. The sequence goes on along the minus strand of JAGAQA010000057.1, from coordinate 23,469 downwards.
CGGCCCCCCGGGTTCACCGGTAAGCCCCGGGTAGTTCCCAATCCGGTCCGCCAGCAGCAGCTGGCCCCCCGGCGCGGCCCCCTCCAGCAGCAGAGCTTTGAGCCCCGCTCTTCCACAGTAGAGCCCGGCGCTGAGCCCCGCCGGACCGCCGCCGATGATCAGAACGTCGTAAATCTCCAAAAAATCCCCGCCTTTCCCTGGTAGTGTTCCAAGGAAAAGCGGGGCTATGCGTATTTTCAACCGGAAGGGCTTATTCCCCCGATTCCTCCTCCACCAGCTTTTTTGCCAGCAGACTGGTCACCTGGGCGCAGCGGTGGGCGGCCAGGGTTTCAAAGCTGGGGTAGTCCATTTCGGCGCTGTCGTCGGCCTTGTCGGAGATGGCCCGCAGGATCACAAAGGGGATGCCGTTGCGGTAGGCGGTCTGGGCGATGGCCGCGCCCTCCATTTCGGTACACATGGCCCGGGTCTTTTCAATGATGAAGGCTTTCTTCTCCCGGTCCGCGATGAACTGGTCGCCGCTGGCCACCCGTCCCAGCTTGGTGTGGCCCGGGTTCACGGCTTCCGCCGCCTGGAAGGCGTAGGCCATCAGGCGTTCGTCGGCGGGGAAGGCGAGGGTATCCAGCCCCGGGACCTGACCATAGGGGTAGCCGAAGGGGACGCAGTCAAAATCGTGATACATGGCGTCCTGGCTCACCAGCAGGTCCGCTATGTCCAGGTCATTGCTGAGGGACCCGGCAATGCCGGTGTTGACCAGCTGGGTCACCCCAAAGGCGGTGCACAGGATCTGGGCGCACAGCGCCGCATTCACCTTGCCTACGCCGCACTGGACCACCACGCAGGGAAGTCCCTCCAGCCTGCCCTCATAAAAATCAGAGCCCGCAATGGTTTTCTTTTCCGCCTCTTCCATGGAGGAAACCAGTGTTTCCACCTCCATGGTCATGGCACCGATAATTCCCAGTTTTGTCATGGTTTCCTCCTTATTCCGGGTAGGTGAGCCGGTCGGCGGTGATATGTTCCAGCAGGGAAACGTAGCGCTTTCCCCAGTAGTTTGCCATGGGAAGGTTCATATCCAGGTAGTTGCCGCAGTCCTTGGCGCTGGCGCCGGGCACTTCGCCTTGGTAATCTCTTACAAAGCGGAAGCAGTCCGTAACCAGGGGCAGCACCTCCGGCGCGGTCAGGTCCCCTGCCAGCAGCAGGTAGAAGCCGGTGCGGCAGCCCATGGGACCGAAATAGAGCACCCTGTCCTTCCAGCTTGGCTCATTGCGCAGGAAGGTGGCGGCCAGATGCTCGATGGTGTGGACCTCCGCCGTGTTCATAACGGGCTCCTCGTTGGGCTTTGTCAGCCGCAGGTCAAAGGTGGTGACGGTTTCACTGCCCACCCGATCCTTCCGGGAGACGTAGAGCCCCGGCTGCAAACGGATGTGGTCAATGGTAAAGCTGGTGATTTTTTCCATGGCAATAACCTCGCATGAATGATTTTCCCTCATCCTACCATAGCCCGCCGGAAATTGCAAGAAGCCCCAAAAGAATCCTGTAAACTTCCTCCGGATTTATGTCAATTTGGCTTGCATTTTTATTCGCGGGATGATAGAATACTCTTGGACCATTCTATCAAGGGCCTTTTTTGCCCCAATGAAGTGTCTGGTGACTATACCATAAGGTAGGGATATGCCATGGATACCAACGATTTTGACATCGATTTCGATTTTGAAAAGGAATACGGCCGGTCCGACGATTTTGACGCCGCGGAAGCGGAACAGGATCTGGATCTGAGCCAGTTTGATACCGAAGAAGGGGACGATGCCTTCCGGGATTTTGCCCTGGAGGGGGACGAGGACGATGACTTCGCCCAGTTCCTGACGCCGGACAGCGCCGATCCGGTCGGGGAGGAATCCGGTGATTTTGACGAGGATGTGTTCTTCCCCAGAAGGCAGAATCAGCCGGAGACCGGACAGGACTACGGTCCCGAGGATGCCGGTTACCCGGAGGAACAGTATGCTCCCGACGGCCAGTACGCGGAAGGGGAGTACGACCCCAACGGCCAGTACGCGGAAGGGGAGTACGATCCCAACGGGCAGTACGCGGAAGGCGATGACCCCAACGTCCCCTACGACGGGGAGCCCCAGTACGATGAATACGGCAATCTGATTTCGCCCCTGCCCCCCAGGGAAAAGAAGAAGTTCAGCCTTCCCAAGCTGCCCAAGCGGGAGAAGAAGGAGCGCAAAAAGTCGGACAAGCCCACGGTTTTCTCCAAATTTTTGGACTGGTACATGGAGCCCATCAACCGCCGGAAGAATCCGGAGCCGGAAACCGTGGACGAAAACGGCCACCGGAAGAGACGCCGCCGTCCCACCAAAATGCAGATCTTCAAGGAGGCCTATCTGCCCCCCATCATCGGCCTTGTGGCCCTGGTCTTGATTGTGAGCTTTGTGGCAGGCGCTCTGACCAACGGCCTGAAGCTGAGAAAGCTGGAAAAGGCAAAGAAGGAGGCCGAGGCACTCCAGGCCAGCCAGGAGGCAGACCGCATTGCCACCGTCTATCAGGAGCTGCTGAAGACCGCCGAAATCCAGGCCACCCAGTACGACTATGACGGAGCCGTGGCCACGCTGGACAGCTTCACCACCGACGATCCCACGGTCCAGCAGGAGCTCACCGCCAAGAAGTCCGAATACCTGAACGCCAAGGCCAAGCTGGTGGAGTGGAAGGATGTGAACACCATCCCCAACCTTTCCTTCCATGTGCTGATTCAGGACCCCATCCGCGCCTTTGCGGACTCGGAGCTGGGCGGTATGTACAACCGGAACTTTGTAACCGTGGAGGAATTCAGTAAGATTCTGGATCAGCTCTATGGAAACGGCTACATCCTGGTGGACTTCAACCACTTTGTTGCCAGTGCGGAGGATCTCACCGGCAGCATGAATTACTCCTATAACCCCATCCTCCTGCCCGAGGGCAAGAAGCCCGTTATGATCACCGAGACCATGGTCAACTACTATGACTACATGGTAGACGGCAATAAGGACGGCGAGCCCGATGCCGCCGGTGCGGGCTTTGCCAACCGGCTGGTTGTGGATGCCGCCGGTGAGATTAAGGCCAGGTATGTGGACGGAAGCGGCCAGACCCAGGTAGGCGATTACGATCTGGTTCCCGTGCTGGAAACCTTCATCAAAAACCATCCGGACTTCTCCTACAAGGGCTCCCGGGCCACCCTGGCGGTTACCGGCAATCAGGGCATTTTTGGCTACCGGTGCAATACCAGCTATGTGCAGCAGTTCGGTCAGGACTACTACGATCAGGAAGTGGCGGATGCCAAGGTTCTGGTCCAGGCCCTGCGGGACAAGGGCTACACCATGGCCTGCTACACCTACTCCAATAAGGATTACCGGGCAAGCAGCGTAGCCGAAATCCGTACCGACCTGCAGAACTGGGCAGCCCAGGTGACCCCCATTCTGGGCGAGGTGGATACCATCGTATTTGCCAAGGCCGTGGATATTGAGGATTACTCCGGCGCCAAGTTCAATACCCTCTACGAGGCCGGGTTCCGGTTCTTTGTGGCCAACGGCAACGAGCCCAAGACGGAGGTCAACATTTCCAATGTGCGCCATTCCCGTCTCATGGTCACCGGCAACTCCATTGCCTGGCATGCCGCTCAATTCAGCAGCTATTTTGACCCCAATGTGGTGCTGGACATCAGTACCCGTAAGGAAGTTCCCAACTAAAGCGATAAACAGGGAGGAAGCAGCATGGACGCGGACATTGTAAAAGAGGTCGAGTTTTCCCGGAGAATGCGGGGCTACGACATGGGGGAGGTGGATGCCTTCCTGGAAAAGATAGAAGCAATGCTCCGCCGCCGGGATCTGGAAACCGAAAACCTGCAGCACAAGCTGGAGGAGCTGGACGGTGCCCGGGAAGCTCAGACAGAAAAGCTCTCCATTCTCAATGGTCAGGTGCTCCTGGCCCAGGAGGAAAATCAGCGGCTCACCGCGAAAATCGAAGAGCTTCAGAAAGAGCTGGAGGAAAAGGAAGCCTGGATCGAAACCCTGGAGGGCAGCCTGACAAGCACCCGTACCAATCTGGCCGCTGCCCAGTCGGAAACCCTGGCTGCCGAAAGCCGGGCGAAAACCCTGGAAAACGCCGCTCAGAAGCAGAACCACCGGGAGGAGCTCCAGAAGCGCCTGACAAACGCCGGGTCCGCGGCCATGGATTCCCTCAAGCAGATGTCCAGAAGCATCAAATCCCTGAAAAAGAAATAAGCCTACGAAGAAGACCGGAATCCTGTTTGGGTTCCGGTCTTTTTTGACAGTCTGCGGCAGCTCCCCCAGAGGGGGAGCCAAGACCTGCTGCCTTCACAGAGGTTCCCGGAATCCAAAACGGGTTCCGGTCTATCTTCACTGTTATAATCAAACAAACTTTCTAATCCTGGTTGACAAATCCTATATTTGGTGGTACAATAAAGTAAACTTAATTACAGGAGGCGTTCAATATGAGAACCAGTCTGATTCTTCACTTCGATTTACTCCCCGCGGTGGATATGCTGAGCAATGCGGAGGCCGGAAAATTCCTGAAGGCGATTCTGCGCTACAACGTCCTTGGGGTCCTGCCGGATAACCTGGGGAGCACCTCGGCCATTCTGTTCCAGCAGATCCGCGCCCAGCATGACCGGGATCAAAAACGGTATGACGACATCAGCGCCAAGCGGTCCCAGGCCGGGCAGGCAAAGAAATCCAGCCGGGAAGCCCAGGAGCTTTTGGAGCTTCGGGACAGGCTCCGGGCGGAGAAGGGACTGCCGGAGTGAATATGGCGCATACACTTTTTTCACTTGTTATCAATTGTTTTTTTGTGACAATAAGAGTAATAGGAAAAGGGTAAGTGTCAGGATAAGAAATAGAAAAAGAAAAAATAAGAGAAATAGAAAAACCGGAAGTGTACCTGTTGGTGTACGGGAAGGGTACGTTAGAGCGGGCCTGTTCCGGTAAGGGAAAATAGGCCGTAACCTGCCAACAGCTTTTCCACAGACTTTTCCACAGCTTTTTCCACACCCTCTGCTCACGGGAAAAGGGTTCCCCCATATTTGGGCTTTGGGGAACCACCGGTATGCCCAGGCGGCAATCAGCCTTGTTTCCGGACCATGGGTGTTTCCGCACATTTGGGTTCTTCCCGGATCCGTTGGGGTTTGTTCCAAATGATTAGATAATATGCACAATATCGTGCATTGTCCTTTATTCAAAGTCACAAATTATTCGCGGATTCCGTTTCTGAAATTGACAGGAACCGGATTACATGGTACAATTCCAGTAGAAAATGTTGGGATGTTACCGGTAGTGCGGGCTTAACCAACTCTATTTTGTATCTCAGGGTTGGGGTATTGGATAGAGCTGGTTGTTTTTTTACGCAAAATTGGGGTGAGCGTGAAAATGCGGATCAAGAAGATCATAAACAATAACATTCTGTGCGCCGTAGACGAAAAGGGAAATGAGCTGATCGTTACCGGACGGGGCATTGGATTCCAGCGCCACCGGGGGGAGCTCCTTGATCCTTCCGCGGTGGAGCGCATCTACCGCATGGAGGAAAAGACCGTGCAGAGACGGCTCCAGGAGCTGGTGGAAAAGATTCCTGTGGAGCACCTGAATCTGACGGAGGACCTGATCGGCCATATCAAAACCCAGATTCCCCAGAAGCTGAACGAATCCCTGCTGATCACCCTGGCGGACCACATCAGCTTCGCCATTCTGCGCAAAACCCAGGGTGTGGCCTTCAGCAATCCCCTGAAGGGGGCCATTATGTGCTACTACCCTACGGAATACCAGCTGGGACTGTACTGCCTGAAAATGATCCGTCAGCAGCTGGGGGTGGCGCTCCAGGAGGACGAAGCCGCCTTCATCGCCCTGCACATTGTCAACGCGGAGCTGAACACCAACATGAGCGAGATGTATGAGATTACCAAGCTCATTGAGGGAACCATCTGCGTGGTGGAATACTTTTACCAAAGGAAATTTGACCGGGAATCCCTGGACTTCAGCCGGTTTGTGGTGCACCTTCGTTACTTTGCCCAGCGGCTGTTTCAGGACAAGGTCATGGAGGATGCCCAGACCGAACAGGACGAGCTGTTCCGGCAGCTGATCATGAAAAACTGCAAGGAGCACTACCGGTGCGCCCAGTGCATTGCGGATTTTGTCCGCAATACCTATCACAAGGAGCTCTCCGGCGAGGAGCTGACCTACCTGACCATCCACCTGAAGCGGATCAATCCGGCGGGGACGGAACAATAGAATATCCACCTCCGGCGTAGCTGGAGGCACGGGATCGTGATCACACATTGCGCTTGTGAGCGAAACCCATACGAAGGACGTAGGAAACCTCTTACGCCCTTGGTATGGGTTTTTATTATAAAAATTTAGGAGGATCACAATGAAAGACAAAATTTTTGGCGTTCTGCAGCGTGTTGGCCGTTCCTTCATGCTGCCCATCGCACTGCTGCCTGTGGCGGGCCTGCTGCTGGGCATCGGCAGTTCCTTCACCAACGCGACCATGCTGGAGGCCTATGGCCTCACGGGAGTCATTTATCCCGGCTCCCTGCTGTATACCATTCTGGATATTATGAACCAGTGCGGCAATGTGGTGTTTGCCAATCTGGCGCTGCTGTTCGCCATGGGCGTTGCCATCGGCATGGCCAAGAAGGAAAAGGAAGTGGCCGCCCTGTCCGGCGCCATTGCCTACCTGGTGATGAATACCGCCATCAGCGCCATGATCAACGCCAACGGCGGTGTGGAAGCCATGGCCGCCAACTCCACCACCTCCAGCCTGGGCATCACCACCCTGCAAATGGGTGTGTTCGGCGGTATCATCGTGGGTCTGGGTGTGGCCGCACTGCATAACAAATTCTACAAAATCGAGCTGCCCACGGTGCTGAGCTTCTTCGGCGGCACCCGGTTTGTTCCCATCATCTGTACCGCGGTTTATCTGGTGGTGGGCATCGCCATGTTCTATGTCTGGCCCGTCGTGCAGCAGGGGATCGCGCTGCTGGGCAACCTGGTGGTCAATTCCGGCTTTGTGGGCACCTGGATCTACGGCATTACGGAACGGGCGCTGATTCCCTTCGGCCTGCACCATGTGTTCTATATGCCCTTCTGGCAGACGGCCATGGGCGGCACGGCCATCATCGACGGGGCTGTGGTTCAGGGTGCCCAGAACATCTTCTTCGCGGAGCTGGCTTCCAAATCCACCACCGTATTCTCCGTTTCCGCCACCCGGTTCATGTCCGGTAAGTTCCCCTTCATGATCTTCGGCCTGGTGGGCGCCGCCCTGGCCATGTACCACACCGCCCGTCCCGAGAAGAAAAAGGTGGTAGGCGGTCTGCTGCTGTCCGCGGCGCTGACCTCCATGCTCACCGGCATCACGGAGCCCCTGGAATTCACCTTCCTGTTCGTTGCTCCCCTTATGTACGCGGTTCACTGCGTTTATGCCGGTCTTTCCTATATGCTGATGCACATTCTGAATGTCGGCGTGGGCATGACCTTCTCCGGCGGCCTCATCGACCTGACCCTCTTCGGCATTCTCCAGGGCAATGCCAGAACCCGCTGGATCTGGATTGTTGTGGTGGGCGTTGTCTATTTCTTCCTGTACTACTTCACCTTCCGGGTTATGATCACCAAGATGAATCTGGCAACCCCGGGCCGGGAAGCCGATGACGTGGAGCCAAAGCTGTACACCCGCTCCGACTACAAGGCAAAGACCGGAATCGGCCCCGACGGCGCCAAGACCGGCTGCTCCGATCCGGTTTCCGCCATGATCCTCCAGGGCCTGGGCGGCAAGAAGAACATCTCGGATGTGGACTGCTGCGCCACCCGTCTGCGTGTTACCGTTGTGGACGAGAGCAGGGTAGAGGATGGGCTGCTGAAGGCCTCCGGCGCTTCCGGTGTGATCCACAAGGGCAATGGCATTCAGGTGATTTACGGCCCCCAGGTGGCGGTGATCAAGTCCAATCTGGTGGATTTCATGGACTCTCCGGAATCCGACAATCTGACTGCCCCGGCAGCTGCCGCCCCCGCGGCGGAGGCCCCCAGCGCCCCTGCCAAGGAAGGAAAGGCTTCCGTCCTGGCTGCCCACATGGACGGCGCCGTTGTGGCCCTGAGCCAGGTGGCGGATGAAGCCTTTGCCTCCGGGGCCATGGGTGACGGTGTGGCCATTGAGCCTGCCGATGGAAAGCTCTACGCCCCTGCCGACGGCGTGATCGAGACGGTTTTTGGGACCAAACACGCCGTGGCTATGACCACCGATGCGGGTGTGGAGCTGCTGCTGCACATTGGCATCGATACGGTCAAGCTGGGCGGCAAGCACTTTGAGGCCCACGCGGAAGCCGGGCAGAAGGTGAAGAAGGGGGAGCTGCTGGTCTCCTTTGATATGGAGGCCATCCAGGCCGAGGGCTACCCCCTGACCACCCCCATGATCGTCTGCAATACCGACGATTACAAGGAAGTAAAGACCCTGACCTCCGGAACCGTGAAGCACGGCACCGATCTGCTGAGCGTTCAGTAAGGGCCCGGGAATTCCCAATACCAATGCGAATCAAGGTCCCAAATGTTACGAATAACCGGAGTACGAACGAATTTGTCATCCTGAGCGAGGGTCGCGAGTCGAAGGATCTTCTACGTTCGCCCAGCAGTATGGTCAAATCACCGAAAAGATCCTTCGACTACGCGCTTCGCGCTCCGCTCAGGATGACAAACGGTTCTATGATTCCAGCATTTACCATATTTCAACTCTTGATTCGCATTACCAATATGCGGTGATGCCATAGGAGTCCAATCAATATCCTAACTGTCGGCTTACCACGCTGCCGTCAATGGCATTCAGGGTCAGCATGGGTTGGGCCGTGTAGTTCGCGCCTTTTTTCATAGATTCAGTAGCATCCTCCCTCGGCTCATACCAATCCCAGGTTCCCCAGAAGTCCCACACCGGAACAATGGTGCCCTGCAGGGAGCCTTTGTCCCGTATGCGCATCAGGGTCAGGGAGACTTTTGTGATTTCTACATCCATATGGGTATCGAAACCGTTGATACGGTCCAGATCAACCAGACTTGTTTCCTTTGGCCCGACGACAACCACAGGCAGCATGGTGTTGGCAATGGACGCGATTTCGTCAAAGGACATCAGCGCGGTCTGGGATTCCTTTACCTCAGGCTCCGCACTGGGAGAGAACCATGTAAAGGAGAGAATTCCGTCTCCTCCCACGCTGATAAAAATACTGTCCATGGGCCAGGAAACGGAATCCGGATTTGTTTCCTCCGAACAAAGGTAGGTACTGTACTGGAAGCTGTGATAGGCGTTGCCCTCATGGGATTCAACCCGATCCTCCCGGACGCTGGAAAGACGGATGCCATTTACGGTGGGCACATAGACCAGCTGCCATTCGCCACTGTTGGGCTGCTGCTGTGCATCGTCCAGCACATAGGCATCAAAACCAAGCTCCTGCATCAGCGCGTTGCCCTGGGAGATGGCATCCTCTTTGGAAACGCCGCCCCAGTCCTGCTTGTCCCAATACTTAAAATCGTGCCGAATGATCTGTGCCTCTGTCCAGAAGTTGCCAACATCGTTCTTAATAAACACCTCATACTCTACGCCGTCTACTTTTGCAAAGCCGCTGACTTCCTTGGGGTCCCCGGAATCGGAGAACCCGTGGACAATGGGTTTCTCCTCCGGAGCCTTGGCTATTTCGGCGGTATACCATTCATTCAGTTCCTTTCTGCGCTGTTCCAGCTGCTCCGGAGAATTGGGCTTGGCCGGATCCGATTGCCACTCCGGGGAGTTGATGTAGTCAAGACACTCCTGAAGCTCCTGCTTTGTTTGAACGAAGCCGTAAAGCGGTTCTCCTTTCAGGAACACCCGCAAAAGGGTATCCACATCCTCCTGGGTAAATTCTCTGGGGGTCACGGTAGCCGTGGGAAGCACGACGCCCTGCTCCGCCACCACCTGGGCATCCGCATGGATGGTGAGCTTGCCCTCCTGGGCCGTCCAGTCCCCGGTGAATTTTTCCGGGAAAGAATAGCGTTCCTGCTCCTGGGCGCTCTTTTCAATGAGCATTGCCTGATTGATGCTGGTAGCCTCCGGCTGAGTCTGCTGCCCGGCGCACCCGGAAAGCATGGTTATCGCCAGCAAGCAGGACAGCAGCCGCATTTTCTTTTTTTTCATGTTTGCACATCCTTTCTTTCTCCCTTTCCGGGAGATCTGATGGCTACAGCATATCACGGCCTATCCGGAAAGAGTTTACCGCGTTATTACCGTTTGATTACCGTTTTCGGGGAACACAAGCCGGACGGTGGTTCCCTCGCCGGGGGTGCTTTGGATATCCAGTACCGCTTTGTGAACTGCGGCTATTTCTTTTACAAGGGCAAGTCCCAGACCAAATCCACCATTTACCTTGCTGCGGGAAGGGTCACCCATATAGAAGGGTTCTGTGATCCTGTCCAGGTCCTTTTGTGGAATACCCCGGCCGTTGTCAGAAACCTCCAACATATTTCCTTCTGCCCGAAGGCGGATGGTTTGTCCGGGGGCAGATGCTTTCGCACTGTTTTCAATCAGGTTCAGCAGCGCGGAGCACAGAAGATCTTCGTCCATGGGAAGCATATCTGCCGTACAGGAAATTTCCAGAACGGTCCCATACTTTTCCATGATTTGCCTTGCCATTTTTTTGACCTGTTCCAGAAGTTCCGGGACAGAGGACGGTTTTATCTGGGCAGATTTGCCCAAGGAAATCAGCTTCAGGAGCTTATGAACCATCTGCTCCAACCAATGCAGCTGACCATCCATGGATTCCAGCAGTGCCTGCTGCTTTTCTTCCGGTAGGTAGACGGTGCGCAGGGTATCCACATTCAGAAGCAAAGATGTCAGCGGCGTCTTTAACTCATGGGTTACGCCTCCAATAAAGAGCTGCTGCCGGATGTTTTGCTCTGTCAAGGATTGAATATGGCTTTCCACAGCCGACGCCATATGATTAAAGTCTTCGGCAAGAAGCCCTACTTCATCTTTGGAAGAAACCCGTACCCGCTCCGCGTAGTTCCCATCCGCGATATGTTCTGCGGATTCCTGCAGCTGTGACAGTGGAGCCAGTGTCCTAAAAATCAGCCATCGTACACCGACAAGCCCCAAAACGCAGATACACAGTGCCAATAAAAGAAAACGGACAAGAAGCTCACCCAGCTCCTGACTGATAAAAGAGGCATCCGATACCAGATAGACCTGGCATTCCATTTGCCTTAATTCCACAGCGCGCCCCACGATCAGGTAGTCCTTTCCTCCGGCGCTGCATCGGGCGGTCTGAACGCCATCCGTCAGATGTACATCCAGGTAGGTTCTGGGATCAATCTGGGTTGGCGCGGACAGAAGCTCTCCCATTGCGGCAAGGACACTCCCCTCCACACCGCAATTCCGGAAGCAATATTGCAAAACTGCTTTTTGGGAACCTGGCGACCCTGCTGCGGAATAATTACGGGTAACGGCTTCTCCGAAAGCATTTACCAGTCCTGCCAGTTTTTCTTCAGAACGCTGGGTCAGGGTTTTATAGGACTGCTCCCGTATCTGCCAGAGCATGGCGCCGGACAGCGCCATCGCCACAAGAAACAGCAGCACCGCACATATAGCGGTCAGTTTTGTTTTCAGCTTCATCGTTCCTCCAGCCGGTAACCGGCTTTTGAGATGGTACGGATTTCTTCTGCCAGACCCAGCTTTTTCCGAAGGTTCGCAATCCGAACATCCACCGTGCGAATATCTCCAAAGTAGTCCTGCCCCCAGATTTCGTTTAAGATGCGATCTCTGGACACTGTACGGTTTTTATTTTTCATCAGAACAGCTAAAACATCGAATTCCAACGGGGGCAGGGGAATTTCCGCTCCGTTTCTCGTCAGCTTCCGATTGGCGGTATCCAGCGTCAAGTCCCGGAAACGGTAGACACGATTCAGCCGTCCGGTGCGCTGAAGTATCTTCTCCATGCGAACCAGCAGCGCCAGCATATCAAAGGGCTTTGCGATGTAATCCTCCGCACCGCCCCGCAGACCCTGCACCTCGTGCTGGGCATCCCCCATGGCGGTGAGGCAGATCACCGGAATGCCATATTCCTTCAGCTTCGGCAGCAGCGTAAAGCCGTCCACCCCCGGCAGCATCATGTCCAGCAGCGCCAGATCATAGTTGTGTTCCCGCTCCAGCGCATTCCAGGCAGTAAGCCCGCTATCAAAAGATGTGACAGCGTAGCCTGCGCATTCCAGATTCAGTTTCAGTGTCTGGGCAATTGCCGCGTCATCCTCGATGATAAGGATTCGATTCTCCATATTCCCCGCCTCCCAACGGTATGTGCGTTCATTTGCTGTCAGTATACCATAGTCTTTGCCTGGCGGGATTACCAAAATATTACGGTTTTCGGTTTGTTCACGATTTCTCATCGGATCGATGACTTTCACAGATGGGCCCTCATAAGTGAGTGAAAAAGAAGAAGTGAAATATTTATCACTTTTTGATTGACAAAATAAAATTATGTGATATATTTATAACACGAAAAAGTGAGAAATATATCACATATTGGAGGCTCGTTATGAAAAAGAAAGTGACAATGAGAGAACTGGTTGGCGCACGAATCGTATTAGCTGCCTGTATTGCGGTGTACTATTGGTGTTGGGCAAGAAATGATTGGCATAGCTATTACCCGACAATCACAAATACCGTGTGGATCTTTGCGTTTTGGTTCTATGTTTTCTTGTCTCTGCGGGAAAAACGCTACAAAAAAGAAGTCGCCGATGAATTGGTAGTTGCGAATCTAAGAAGATGTGACGCGATCTGCCTGAAAATATCACTGATCGCCATGGTCTGCATTGCTTTTTTATGTGCGATTGTGAGATTTACGGTGACTACAGAGGTGATTGGATATTTGCTGATGGGGTTGCTGGTCTGTCTTTCCGTTATCAGAACCATACTGTTCTCGATTATGGATGCGAAAGGGGTATAACATGGCTTTCGTCACCAAAGTAAAGGAATATCGTGAAAAAGCCGGGATGAAGCAATCGGAATTGGCAGAAAAAGTGAAGGCTCGCCGGGAAACCATCGTCCATCTGGAGAACGGGAAGTATAATCCGTCTCTGAAGCTTGCGATGGACATCGCCAGGGTTTTCGGTGTTTCTGTTGAGGAGCTGTTTGCGTTTACAGAAGAGTAGGGTGATGTAACACCATCCGGACAGCTGAAATTGCAGGGGTTGCAAACCGACCCTCTTTGTACGCACTGTGCGGCAAAGGAGCTGTCTCATTAAAGAAAAATTGCACAAAAAATGAACTGTCATTCCGAGGAAGTAGCGCACTACTTCCGTGGAAATCCCCCGGTTGAATGGAAATACTTACCGAAACGCATTCAAAAAGGAAAGGGGATTGCCACACCAGTGACATCGGTCACTGGTTCGCAATGACAGTTCTTCGTTTCTTTTGTGCTATTTGACGAAGCAAATTTTTAATGAGACAGCCCCTTTGAACTGTCTTATAAGCACGCTCCCAGGTCAAAGGGGGAGCCAAGGCTTGCTTCCCAGCGGGGGGAATCAGGCACCCAGGTGCCAGATGTCCGCGTTGTACTCCGCGATTGTGCGGTCGGAGGAGAACAGGCCCGCCTTGGCGATGTTCACCAGACAGCGGCGGCTCCAGTCCAGAGGCTTGGCGGCGTAATCCGCCAGCGCCTGGCCCTTGCGCACCACATAGGCGCTGAAGTCCGGCAGCGTCTGGAACCAGTCCTTGTTCTTCAGCTCTGCTTGCAGGCGGCCCAGCAGCTCCGGGGAGCCGGTGCCGCTCATTTCGGGCCCGGTGAGGAAGTCAATGGCCCGGCGCAGGTTGGGGTCGCCCTCATACCACTGGTGGGCGCGGTAGTCCCCGGCGGCGTAGCGGTGAATGACCTGATCGGAGGTCTGACCGAAGATATAGATGTTATCCGTCCCCACCTGCTGGCAGATCTCCACATTGGCGCCGTCCATGGTGCCCAGGGTCAGGGCGCCGTTCAGCATGAACTTCATGTTGCCGGTGCCGGAGGCCTCCTTGGAGGCAAGGCTGATCTGCTCGGACAGGTCGCAGGCGGGAATCATTTTCTCCGCCGCGGTGACATTGTAGTTTTCCACAAACACGATCTGAAGCCAGGGGGACACCACAGGATCGGCGGCAATGACCTTGGACAGGGTCAGCAGGGCATGGATAATGTCCTTGGCCGTGGTGTAAGCGGGGGCGGCCTTGGCGCCGAAGATGGATACCAGAGGCACCGGGGGCAGGTGTCCGGCCTTGATCTCAAAATACTGGTGGATGAGGTACAGCAGGTTCAGCTGCTGCCGCTTGTACTCATGGAGCCGCTTGGACTGAATATCGAACATGGCGTCGGGATTCACGGTGATGCCCTGCTCCTGCTTGAGCCACCGGCACAGCTCCCGCTTGTTCTCCTTTTTGATGGCGGCAAGCTTTTCCAGCACGGAGGGCTCATGGGCATATTCCAGCAGCTTTGTAAGCTCTGCGGCGTCCTTGTGGAAGCCGGTGCCGATGAGACTTTCAATCTGGCCCGTCAGCAGGGGATTGCACTTGATGAGCCACCGGCGGAAGGTGATGCCGTTGGTCTTGTTGTTGAATTTCTCGGGGTAAAGCCCGTAGAAGCCCTTCAGCTCGGAGTCCTTCAGAATCTGGGTGTGCAGGGCGGCCACACCGTTGGTGGAGTGGGTGAAGTGGATGTCCATGTGGGCCATGTGCACTCTGCCGTCCTTGTCGATGATGGCAAGGCTTTCGTCCGGGGTTCGCTCCTTCACCACCTCGTCCAGCTTTTCGATAATGGGCATCAGCTGGGGCACCACGGTGTCCAGATAGGCCCGGGGCCACTTTTCCAGAGCCTCCGCCAGAATGGTGTGGTTGGTGTAGGCGCAGGTCTTGGTGACGATTTCCACGGCTTCCGGGAAGGCAATGCCCTTTTCGCCCAGCAGCCGGATCAGCTCGGGAATCACCATGCTGGGATGGGTGTCGTTGATCTGGATGGCCGCGTAGTCCGCCAGGTCGTGGTAATTGCAGCCCCGGGCGGCGCATTCCTCCAGAATCAGCTGGGCACCGGCGGAAACCATCAGGTACTGCTGATAGATCCGCAGCTGACGGCCTGCCTCGTCGGAGTCGTCGGGGTACAGGAACAGGGTCAGGTTTTTGTCGATGGCGGTCTTGTCAAAGGTGATGCCGTCGTGTACAATGCTTTCATCCACGGTGTCAATATCGAACAGGTTCAGGGTGTTGGTGCGGCCCTGGTAGCCGGTGACCGCCAGCCGGTAAAGCCGGGCGGTGTAGGTTTTGCCCCCCAGGGAAACGGGGTAGGTGGTGTCCGTCTTTTCCGCCCAGCTGTGGGCGCTGAGCCAGGGGTCGGGCTGCTCCTTCTGCACGCCGCCGGTGAGGGACTGACGGAACAGGCCGAAATGATACCGCAGGCCCACGCCGTCACCGGGCAGGTTCAGGGTGGCCAGGGAATCCAGGAAGCAGGCTGCCAGACGGCCCAGGCCGCCGTTGCCCAGAGAGGGCTCCGGTTCCACCTCTTCGATGTCGGAAAGCTTCTTTCCCGCGGAAAGCAGGGCAGCGCGCACCTCGTCATAGAGGCCCAGATTGATCAGATTGTTGGACAGCAGCTTGCCAATCAGGAATTCGGCGCTGATATAGTACAGCTTCCGGCCCTCTGCGGGGCGAACCTGCTCAGCGGATTTCTCCTTTACCAGCCGCAGCAGGGCAAGGTAAAGCTCGGCATTGGTGCATTCACCCAGGGGTTTCCCCGTCAAAGTGGTGAGCGTGTCTGTCATGGTCATAAAAGGGTTCCTCCTTTTCTGTCTGTATAGCCACACTATACCACGATTTTTCTCCAATATCTTGCACGAAACAATCAGATTATGATACAATACGATCATAGGAGGGCGATTCTATGGAAGATACAGCCGCATTGCAGGAGAATAAGCGCCACGGCGAAAGGTGGTTTCCCTTTGACATTTACCCCTGCACCATTCCAAAGGATTTCCCCCAGGTGGCGCTGCACTGGCAGAACAGCATGGAACTGGTTTTTGTGAAAAAGGGCATGGGTATGGTTCAGGTGGGATTGGAGCCGGTGACTGCCAGAGCAGGGGACATCTTTGTGTTTGCCCCGGGGATCCTTCACGGACTGGGGCAGCTTCCCGGGGAGTCCATGGAATATGAGAATATTATTTTTGAGGTAGAGCTGCTGGGCGGCGCAAACGATCTGTGCTACCAGCGGTATCTGGTGCCGCTGCAAAGCGGACGGCTGTCCTTGCCCCCCCGGCTGACACCGGGTAAGGGTATCTATGACAGGGTGCTGGAAGATTTGGAACAGCTGGAGCGTGTAAACCGGGACCGGGGACTGGGCTATGAGCTGCAGGTCAAGGGCCTGCTGCTGTGCCTGCTGTCCGCGCTGATTGCCCAAAGCGACGGCCTGCCGCCGGTTGAAAACGGGGACACCCGTCGTCTGAAAACGGTGCTGCAATATGTGACGGATCATTTTTCCGAGAATCTGCCCGTGGCGGAAGCCGCCGCCGTGTGCCAATGCAGCCCAAGTCATTTTATGCGCTGGTTCCGACAAATGACCGGCCAGAGCTTTACCGGGTATCTGAATGCCTGGCGGCTGAACGCGGCGGCGGAGGCACTGCGCGCCACCGAGGATACGGTGCTGGCGGTGGCGGAACGGACCGGCTTCAAAAATCTTTCCTATTTCAACCGGGCCTTCAAGGCCCGCTTTGGGCAGACCCCCTCGGAATACCGCAGCGGAGGCTGACGCCGTTGGGGCCGCCTTACCGGGAAGGGAGCCTGGGGGTTCCTGGAATTCCTATAAAATCAACGCAATCCGAACCGGCCCCTGGTGGGGGAGAAGGTTCGGATTGCGTTTTTATGCTTTTGCCTGTCCGGAGGGGGAAAGCTGCTGCCGGGCGAGCTGAATCAGCTTTCTCAGCACTTCGTCCCCGGGATAGGGCTTATAGAACATTCCAAAGGATACCTCCGGCGCGCCGGACAACGGCAGGGCGGTCAGGGACGCGTCCCGGGGCACCAGAAATTCGGGAATCACGGCGACACCGAAGCCCGCCTGCATCAGGACCATGGCCCCGTCAACGGAGGTGCAGAAGTGAACCTCCGCCGGGCCTTTCCCCGCCGCGAGCTCCCACTGAAGCTTGGCCGCATCCGGAATCAGATTGATCTGATTGCAGAAAATCAGGGACTGCTCCCTCAGCTCCGCCATGGAAACCTGTTCCTGCTGTGCCAGCGGATTGCTGCCGTCGCAGACGCAGACAATGGGGCTTTTCAGCAATTCCGTGAAGGTCAGCCTGCCGTGGGCCGGATCCCCGCCGCCGATGTCGAAAATCACGTCCACCGTTCCGTTTTCCAGAAGGGCATACAGCTGCTCATGGGGCACCACCACAAGGTGGGGGTGAAGATTGGGATACTGGGCGCCCAGGGCCTTCAGGCTATCCGTCAGCATAGCCAGCTGGGTATAGCTGCCGCACCCAATGGCAAGCTTCTCCACGGGACGCTCCTCCGGGTTATGGAAGCGCAGCTTCGCCTGGGCCGCAATGGCCACCATGCTCTGGGCATCGGAAAGAAAGGACTGGCCCTCCGGCGTGATTTCCACCAGCCGGGTGGTCCGCCGGAAAAGGGGTACGTTCAGCTCGTTTTCCAGAGCCTTGATCTGATGGGTGATGGCGGGCTGGGAAATATTCATTTTCTCCGCGGCCTTGGCAAAGCTCAGCGTGTTGGCGACTGCCAGAAAGCAGCTCAGCTGAAAGGTGTTCATGGTGTTTGCTCCCTTCCTTACCGGTTGCGCTGATGATACCACAGGAAGGGAGAAAATACAATCCATAGAAATCATAAAAACATGGCATCCATATGACACAATAGAAGGATGCGTGAAGGGAAATGGGGGATAATTGAGATGATGTGAACTTCTGTTGCAGCTATTAATAAATACTATTTATCACAACAACAAAACTTCTATTATTAATTTAGCACTCACACCTTGACAGTGCTAAAAATGGTGGTATGATGCAGATAAACAAATTCAACGGGGTCAATCCCCCAAATGCTGAAAGGAGCAATCATTATGTATACCACTTATGCCTTTGCCAGAAACCTGTTTGACGAGATCGCCGATTCCGCTTTCGGCAACCACAACACCACGGGCCTGATGAACACCGATATTCGGGAAACCGAGAAGGGCTTTGAAATGGCAATTGATTTGCCCGGCGTGGAGAAGGAGAACGTAAACGCGGAGCTGAAGGACGGCTACCTGTATATCAGCGCCGCCATCAGCCGCTCCGATGACCCGGAGGAGGGCAAGTCCAAGTACCTGCGCCGGGAGCGTTTCGTGGGCTCCATGCGCCGCACCTTCTATGTGGGCGACAAGGTCACCCAGGAGGACATCCACGCCCGGTTCCACAACGGCGTTCTGTGCATCTTCATTCCCAAGAAGCAGCAGCCCGTGCTCCAGGAGAAGAACCTGATTGCCATCGAGGACTAAGGGCCTGCCGCGAATACACCTCCAGGGAACCCCGGAATTCTCCAACTGCTGGCAGCACGCCACAAAGGAATCCGGGCTTCCCGAAACAAAGCCAAACCATTTGGATACCTCCTATATGCCTGCGTTTCACCCCTTTCCGGCAGGCACTCCAAATCCCCAGCGGGAAAGCCAAATCCCGCCGGGGATTTCCTGTAATGCATCGGCAGGATAATATGACACGAAATGTTTACAAACAGTCCATTGACAAAACGTATCAGCCTAACTATAATCGCTAATAAAGTTAGTTATGCGCTCTGGCATGGCCAAAGCGTTTTTTATTTCTTATATTGCTAACAATATTAGCTATATATTATAAAAGGAAGGAGCGAATTGTAATATGGAAACAAACTGGAAGGATATTCTGGACCAAAGCATTCGGGACGTGGAGGAACTGCGGAAAAACCTTGCGCTGACGGAAGATGAAGCACAACAGATGGGCAGAATCATCCAGCGGTATCCGCTTTGCGTCAATCCCTATTACCTGAGTCTGATTGACAGAGATGATCCCAATGATCCCATTCGGAAGATGTGTATCCCGGACATTCACGAATTTTCGGAGGGCGGTCAGGCGGATACCAGCGGCGAGGCGGACAACACGGTGCTTCAGGGGATGCAGCACAAATACCGGCAGACCGCGCTGATCCTGTCCACCAACCAGTGCGCCATGTATTGCCGTCATTGCTTCCGCAAGCGCATGGTGGGGGCGTCCTCTGACGAGGTGGCCCGGCAAATGCCTGCCATGGCAGAGTATGTACGCCAGCACACAGAGATCAACAATGTGCTGATTTCCGGCGGCGATTCCTTTATGAACGCCGACGAGACGATTGAGAAGTATCTGCGCTGCTTTACCGAGATTCCTACCTTGGATTTTATCCGCTTCGGAACCAGAATTCCCGTGGTGCTGCCCCAGAGAATCGTGCAGGACGGCAGGCTGCTGGAAATCCTGGAAACCTACGGCAGGAAAAAGCAGATCATTATCGTGACCCAGTTCAATCATCCCCGGGAGCTTACCCCCGATGCGGTTCAGGCCATCAAAGCTCTGCGGAACGCCCACTGCATCGTTCGCAACCAGACCGTGCTGCTCAAAGGCGTCAATGACAATGCGGATGTGCTGGCGCAGCTGATGAACGGGCTGGTTGCCCGGGGCGTGATTCCCTACTACATTTTCCAGTGCCGTCCCGTGGAGGGGGTTCAGAATCAGTTCCAGGTTCCCCTGCTGCGGGGTGTGGAAATCGTGGAGAACGCGAAAAGACAGATGAACGGCCAATCCAAGTCCGTCCGCTACGCCATGTCCCATCCCACCGGGAAGATTGAAATTCTGGGAAAAACCGGCCCCAACCAGCTGCTGTTCAAATATCATCAGGCAAAGTATCCCCAGGATCACAGCCGTATCTTCACGCAGAAGGTGGACGATACCCAGTGCTGGCTCGGGGAAATCCCCCAGTAATTTTTAAGGAGGCAGTTATGGTGCAGTTTCGAAAGAAAGAACCGGAAGTTCAGGAACCGATGGATCTGGATTCTGTAATGAAAAAGTATGACCGGGAATCCAATACCCGGATCTGGGAGGGGAAGCCGAAGATTGCAGTGACCTGCATTCTTGCCTTATTCTCTCTGTTCTGTCTGTATGTCACACTGTTTGCCAGTTGGCTGGAGGAGTGGCGGTTGACATCCTTTGTGGCGGGAGTCGTCTTACTGGGCTTCCTGGTATACCCGGCAAGGAAAGGCGTTCAGCGTGTCAACCACATCCCGTGGTACGATATTGTGATGATGGTTGCCGGTACTGGTGCCTTTCTTTACTTCACTTTCAACGCAATGGATATTATTCAGCAAGGCAACCGGTTTGCATGGTATCAGATTCTGATTGGCATTGTCGGCATTGCGTGCCTGGCTGAGGTATGCAGGCGCAGCGTTGGTTTGCCTATTCTGGTGGTTGCCGGATGCTTTCTTGTCTATGCGCTGATCTGGGGCCTGAGCAATCCCACGTTTACCGGCAGAGTGAACTATGCGGTGCGCTACCTGTTCTACAGTAAGGAGGGCGTCCTGTCCACCCCCATTAATGTCTGTTCCAAGTTCATTATCGTCTTTATCATATTTGGCGCGTTTCTGGAGCGTACAGGCATTGCCGATCTGTTTATGGATATTGCCAACGCGCTGGTGGGCAGATTCTCCGGCGGTCCCGCAAAAGCCGCGGTGGTTTGCAGCGCTTTTGAGGGTATGGTCTCCGGTTCCTCTGTTGCGAATACCGTGGGTTCCGGCTCTGTAACCATCCCAATGATGAAGAAAACCGGGTATTCGCCGGAGTTTGCCGCCGCGGCAGAGGCATCCGCTTCTACCGGCGGTCAGATCATGCCGCCAATTCTGGGAGCAGCCGCATTTCTGATGGCGGATTATGTGGGAGTCCCTTACAGCACAATCGTCAAATGTGCCATTCTTCCAGCCATCCTGTACTTCGGCGGAGTATTTATCAGTGTCCACCTGGAAGCAAAAAAGCTGGGACTGCGGGGCTTGAGCGCGGAACAGATTCCCGCTGTGAAGCCGCTGCTGAAAAAGCTGTATCTTCTGCTCCCTCTGATCGTACTGTTCTATCTGATCGGCAGCAGTAAAGCCAGCATTCAGTATGCGGCAGCCATCGCAATCCTTGCAGCCATCGCGGTGGGTCTGCTTAACAAAGATAACCGCATTACCCTCCGACGCATTGTACAGGCCCTTGCCGCCGGCGCCCAGGGTACGATTTCCGTGGCGGCAGCCTGCGGCATTGCAGGTATCATTGCCGGAACCATTACCATGACCGGACTTGCGAATATGGTGGTCAATCTGATCGTGTCGCTGGCGGGCAATCAGGTAATCATCGCGCTGGTGCTGACCATGGTCTGCTGCATCATTCTGGGCATGGGCGTTCCCACTACCGCCAATTACTGCATCATGGCGGCAACCTGCGCCCCCATTCTGATCCGCATGGGCATTCCGACCATCGCAGCCCATTTCTTTGTGTTCTACTTTGGAATCGTCGCGGATCTGACGCCGCCGGTGGCTCTGGCCGCCTATGCGGGGGCGGCAATCGGTCAGGCGAATCCCATGAAAACCGCAATCACAGCAACAAAACTGGCAATCGCGGCATTCATCGTCCCCTACATCTTTGCGCTCAACCCGTCCCTTCTGCTGATTGATACGACTGTGTGGGAGGTCATTTCCATCTGCGTTACCTCTGTGGTTGGCATTGTGGGCGTATCCGCTGCGCTGGAGGGCTGGCTGGCAGCTGCCATGCCCTGGTATCTGCGCGTGATCAGCGCCGTTGGCGGTTTGCTGCTGATCTATCCGGGCACTGCCACGGATTTGATCGGCATCGTTCTGGTAGGGGTTGTTGTTCTGGTGCAGGCAGTGAAAAAGAGAACATACAGCCAGAGATTGTATGTGGATGCGTAATTGTGTATTCGGCCGAAGGGTTCCGTATTGACATTCATTCCTGAGCAAACTATAATTACGAAAAAGCTTGGAGAAAGAGGGGATGCTATGGATTACACTGCTCTGGCAAATGAACTGCTGGGCGTTCGCGTCAATCTGCTGCAGGTTCCCGCCAGCCAGCAGCTTTCCCAAATGGTCAAGGGCGAGATGTTTGTCCTCAACTATCTGGTGACCCACGAAACCATCATTCACCCCAAGGAATTGAGTGAAAAAATGGCGGTGACCACGGCCCGGATTGCCAGCCTTCTGAACCACATGGAAGAAAAAAAGCTGATCTGCCGGTATCCCGATCCGGACGACAGCAGGCAGATTGTTGTGGTTCTGACCCAGCAGGGGAAAGAGGAAATCGGGAAGATCCGCTCCAGGGTCCTTTCCTTTGTATCCGCCATGCTGGAGGAGCTGGGACCGGAGGACGCGGAAGCATATATCCGCATCCAGAAAAAGATTTGGATGAACTATCAGCAAGGCCATTCGGTAAGCTGAAGGGTTGCCGCGCGTTACGGAACCAGGCGCGTACCACGGCACTGTGGTCTGCCTGACTTGCCCCGGAAAGGAAGAAAACAATGAATGAAGTAAAAAAACCAAAGAAACCCCTTGCCTACTACTATTTTGTGGTGCTTCTGTGTGTGATGCTCTTCAATCTGCTGGTGATGCCCCGGATTCTGGAGCGGCAGATTCGGGAAACCGACTACGGCACCTTTATGACCATGGCGGAGGAGGGAAACATCGGCCGGGTTCAGGTGCAGGACAATCAGATCCTGTTCACGGACAAGGAAGGCACCACCGTTTACAAAACCGGCCTTATGTACGACCCCGGTCTGGTGGACCGGCTGAAGGACTCCGGGGCGGTATTCTCCAGCGAGATCATTGAGGAAACCTCGCCGCTGCTGTCCATTCTGCTGACCTGGATTCTGCCCATGGTGCTTTTCGTGGCCCTGGGGCAGTTCATGACCAAAAAGCTCATGGACCATGCAGGCGGCGGCTCCGGCGCCATGTCCTTTAACATGGGCAAGAGCAACGCCAAGGTCTATGTGAAATCCTCCGACGGCATCAAGTTCTCCGATGTGGCCGGGGAGGACGAGGCCAAAGAGAATCTGACGGAAATCGTGGACTATCTGCACAACCCGGACAAGTATCGGGAAATCGGCGCCTCCATGCCCAAGGGCATTCTGCTGGTGGGCCCTCCGGGCACCGGCAAGACCATGCTGGCAAAGGCGGTGGCAGGCGAGGCAAACGTGCCCTTCTTCTCCATGTCCGGCTCGGAGTTTGTAGAAATGTTTGTGGGCATGGGCGCGTCCAAGGTCCGGGACCTCTTTAAGCAGGCCAAGGAGAAGGCCCCCTGCATCGTGTTCATTGACGAAATCGACGCCATCGGCCAGAAGCGGAATACCGGCGGCATGGGCGGCAACGACGAGCGGGAGCAGACCCTG
>JAGAQA010000056.1 GCA_017622995.1 Oscillospiraceae bacterium | reverse complement strand
GAAGCCCTCTCCTGGGAGAGGGTGGCTCGCGCAGCGAGACGGGTGTGGGGCGGTACAACTTACCTGGTTCCGCCCCTCATCCGCCCCAGTGTGCGCACTGGGGCACCTTCCCCCAGGGGAAGGCATCTCCCCGCCAAATCCGAATTTGTCCCACAGGTTTCTGGGTAGGGGCAAGGAATGCCGGTGTCCATAACGCCCTAAAACCGCAAAAACATCCCCTCCCGGATTTGGGAGGGGATGGTGGGTTTTGGAATACAGAACTTAGAACAGTTCCTTCTTCTTCATGTAGATGGCGGTGCCCATGCCCACAGTAGCCAGAGCCATCACGATGGCGGCGGTGCCGATCATGGCGGTATCACCGGTCTTGGGGTTGGAGGTATCGGCGTTGGAGCCGCCGGACACGTTGGTCAGAACCACATAGATGTTCTGGGTGCCCTGACGATCAGCAGCTCTGCCCACATCCACGCTGGACTTTGCCTTGGCGGTGGAGTTCTTGTTGTTCAGGTAGTAAGCCCAGCCGGACTCGTCGAACAGGCCAGCCACGGTAGGATTCTTTCTGCCGGTCTGGTACTCGATGGTATTCATCAGGCCGGTCTTGGTGATCAGGCCATTTTCCTGAACGTTCTCGGTCACATCCACGTTCTTCATCAACTCGTTGTCCTTGTTGTAGATGAACAGGTGCACACGGCCGGAGCCCACGCCCTTACCGGGGTAAGCGTAAACGGACTTTTCCTTCCAGTGGTATACGGTGTCAACAGTCAGCTCTTCCTGGCCAACATACCAGCCGGTGTAGCCATCGGGCAGGCTGGGCAGAACACCCAGTCTGGTGTTCGCCTCGTAGTACTTGGTGGCGAACGCATCGGTGGTGGTGGGGTTGGCGGTGGAGGTCTTCATGAAGTAGATGGTAACGGTGCGGTTGATGCCCAGAACCTCTACCTTATAGTCGGTAGCCTTCACGAAAGCATCGTTGTCCTCGCTGTCCCACTGAACAGTACGGGAACCGTTGGCGTCATAGATCTTCAGCTTTGCCTGAGTGGTGCCCCAGGTGTCGTCCAGACCCAGATTGCTGGTGGAGAAGTACCAGGAGCCAACCTTTCTGGGGATGTAGGTGACGGTGCCGTCATCATAAACGACCTGGATTTCGTCATCGTGGTTCACAGGAGGATCCTGCTTATCCACGGTAATGAGAATGGTCCGGGTCCCGTGGTTCACAGAAGCTTCAGCGGTATTCAGGGTGCTGATGGTCAGGTCGTTGTAAACGGAGGAGAAATTGTCCTCAATAGCCTTCTTAGCGTTGGTCTTCACGGCCTCGGCTTCCGCTTCGGTCATGGCAACGGTCTTGCTCTCAGCAAGCTGCAGGCCAAGGGTGGTCTTGATGGCAACGCTGTAGTCGAACTTCTTAGAAGCATCCTTCTCGCCGCAGATGCAAACACCGGTGGTTTCATCGTAGCTGTGATTTGCAAGCCCTTCGTAAGTGCAGCCACTGATACCGCACTTAACGGTGTGCTTGGTTTTGTCTGCGTTGAGGCCGGTATATACCAGGCTATGGGCATTTCTGGTCAGGGTAACAGTCAGTGTACGGGTGCTGGCATTATAGGCTGTAGTACCTGCCAAGCCTTCCCCGTCAAGGGTGTGTCCAGCTTTAATATTCAGGCCTTCGACACCTGCTTTGCTAGCAGCCTGAGTGGCATTAAACGTGCTAACATCATCTGTAGTCTTCTTCGTAATATTCTGGCCCTCGCCGGTGATAACAATGGTGTATCTGGCATCATAGCCACAATCCTTGCAGACTCCATCCACAAAATTGTGACAGGCCTCACCAGTCCAATCGCAGCCAGTTTCGCTGCAAGTGAGCGTGTGTGTTGTTTCTGTCTTCGGGCCGTTTTTATCGACTACCCAAAGATCGGTACGCGTGGAATGGTCCGCACTACAAGGATCCGCAAACGCGCCGAAGGGGATTGCTGTCGCAACCATGATGGCAACCAGCATCAGGCAGAACAGCTTCTTGCTAAACTTCTTCATAATCGTTTTTCCTCCTGTTAGAGTATTTTCTTGCCGGTATCCACCAGCGGTTGGAAAGTCCCCGCCGCTTGTGGTTGGCACTGGGTGCTTTCGTATGTAGCTGTATTATATACTCTATTTTTTCATTCGTCAAGAGGAAAATAACAAAAAATTACAAAAATTATTACAGCTCCATTACAAGCAGCCTTGAATCCTGTTTTCTTCCGTTTCCGGCGGTAACATTTCTGCCAGAAAATATGGAGAAACTGGGCGCTGTTTCCTGTTTTTCCTTATGTTTTTCCGGAAACAGTTACAGAATCGAAACAACCCCGGCAGTGTCGGACTTTATCAAATCTTAAGAAAAGTACATTGCTTTTCCCCGGGCTTCGTGGTACTATTGTAACAGATGAAGGATGTTTTTCCATCCCTTCCCCCACTCAGCTTCCCTCTGCTGGTAACAATTGGTAACAACCCCCGTACCCCCCCCGCTCAAAGTCCTCCTCCTCCTGCTGGAGGAGGGCAAGTGCGCCCTCCGGGCGCAAAGTGCCTTACCCTTACAACACCTATGGAATTTCCCATTTCGGCGCGCAGCGCCCTTGCCTTCCCTACAGGGAAGGTGGCACGGCCGCAGGCCGTGACGGATGAGTCTCAAAACGCCGCATTTTTTCTCCAACCGAATTGGAACGGTTTTATTGTTCATCCATCAGCTCACAAACAATCACGTTTTCAACTCACCCGTCTCGCTGCGCGAGCCACCCTCCCTGCTAGGGAGGGCAAGTGCGCCCTCCGGGCGCGGAAACCGCACATCGTTTCATTTGGAGGCATCTGTATGATTCCCTACGATAAGAAACTGAAAAGCCTCTCCCAATCCCTCCGGAAAGATATGACACCCCATGAGCGCAAGCTATGGTACCTGTTTCTACGGCACCAATCCCCCCGTTTCTACCGCCAAAAACCGCTTCTTGGCTATATAGTTGATTTCTACTGTCCCAAAGCAAATCTGGTCATTGAAATTGATGGGAGCCAGCATTATGATCCCGAAATCCGGCAGCAGGACCAATTTAGGACAAATGAACTCTCCACAGCCGGTGTTACCGTCCTGCGTTTCTCAA
The DNA here is from genome assembly GCA_017622995.1 of Oscillospiraceae bacterium. Lineage (GTDB taxonomy): Bacteria > Bacillota > Clostridia > Oscillospirales > Oscillospiraceae > Faecousia. The sequence continues at coordinate 3,617 of JAGAQA010000056.1, read as the reverse complement.
ACCGTGACATTGACCGGGAGTTTCCCGGCGTTTGTGAGCAAATTCTTCTATCTTTGCAGTCTAACCATTCTCAATCCATTCCACCGAAAGGAGATCACACCATGTTCTATAAAAACGCGCGTATTTTTTGTTCCGATTTTCAGTTCCGCATGGGCGGCTTTGAAGTGAAGGACGGCCGGTTCGGCCGGATCCTGCCGGAAACCCTTCCGGAGGACGCGGTGGATCTGCAGGGCGCCACCGTAATTCCGGGCCTTGTAGAGGTTCACAGCCACGGCGCCGCCGACCGGGACTTTTCCGACGGAGACTATGAGGGTCTGGTGAAGATGGCGGCGTTCTACGCCTCCTGCGGCGTTACCTCCTTTGCCCCCGCTTCCATGACCCTGCCCTATGATGTACTGGCCGCGGCTTTTGCCACGGCGGTGCGGCTCACCAAAGAAGCCCCCAAGGGGTGCAGCGTCCTCCGGGGCATCCATATGGAAGGGCCCTACTTCTCCTATAAAAAACGGGGCGCCCAGAATCCCGCCTACCTGAAGGACCCGGATTACGCCGGTTTCCGCAAGCTGTGGGAGGACTGCGAAGGGCTGGTGAAGATTGTGGACGTGGCCCCCGAGCTTCCCGGCGCGGCGGAATTCACGGCCCAGGCCAGCAAAATCGCCACGGTATCCGTTGCCCACACGGATTCGGACTATGACCACGCCAAGGCCGTATTCGATGCGGGGGCCACCCATCTGACCCATATGTTCAACGCCATGCCCGGCATCCACCACCGCAACCCCGGGGTGATTCCCGCCGCGGCGGAAAACCAAAAGGTTCGGGCAGAGCTGATCTGTGACGGCATCCATGTGCACCCCGCCTCCGTGCGGTTGGCCTTTTCCCTCTTCGGGCCGGAACGGATGGTTATGGTCTCCGATTCCGGCCGGTGCGCCGGTCTGCCGGAGGGCGCCCATGTGATCCAGGGAGGTCTGGACTGCTGGCTGAAGGGCGGCGTTGCCCGGCTCGCCGACGACACCATCGCCAGCTCCGCCACCAACCTGTGGGCCTGCCTGCAAAATGTGATCTCCTGGGGCATCCCCGAGGAAGCCGCCATCCGGGCAGCCAGCCTGAACCCCGCCTGCGCCATCGGCGCGGACAAGGAAGTGGGCTCCATTGAAACCGGCAAGATCGCGGACTTTGTGGTCTGCTCCCCGGACTACAGGGAGAAGACCGTCTATCTGGCGGGGGAAAAGCTGTAAAGGCGCAAATTGGATTCAAAAAAACTGTCCTTGCAAACCGAACCCGGTTGCAAGGACAGTTTTACTTTCGGTATTCCAGTCTCAGCCGGTGCAGCAGCTCGTGGACGGCAATTCCCGTGCAGCACCCGGCGGCATCGATCCACACATCAATGAGGCTGGAGCCCCGGGCCACGGCAAAAATCTGGATGGTTTCATCCAGGCAGGCCGTCAGCAGACCGCAGAGCAGGCACAGGGGGAGCCTTTGGGATTTTCTCTGCCCGCCGGCGGTAAAGGCGCCGCCCAGGAGAAAGCCCAGGGCCGCGTACTCCGAAAAATGGGCACACTTGCGAAGAACCAGTTCCCCGTTGCTTCCGAAAGCGGAGAACAGCTCCCCCACATAGGCCATCAGGCCGCCGCTGATTTCCCCGCTTACCTCTCCGGGCAGCATGGAATTGCCCCAGATAAAGCAGAGCAGCAGCACAGCCAGGCAGCTGTAGACCCACAAACGATGGTTTCTGCGCATTAAATCACTCCAAGATGCTCCAACAGGATTTTTACGCCCAGCAGAATCAGAATGACGCCGCCGACGGTTTCCGCCTTTTTCTCATACCGGCTGCCGAACACGTTGCCCACCCGCACACCGATGGCGGACAGCACAAAGGTGGTGACACCAATGAGCAGCACCGCCAGCCAGATGCTGCCCACACCGGCCATAGCCAGGGAAATGCCCACCGCCAGGGCGTCGATGGAGGTGGCAACCGCCAGGATGAACATGGTCTTTACGGACAGGTCCGCGTCCGCTGCCTCCCCTTCTTCGCTCCCCATCGCTTCCCGCAGCATATTCACACCGATGAGCACCAGCAGGCCAAAGGCGATCCAGTGGTCAATGGCGGAAATGGCATCCAAAAACAGGGTTCCCAGAAAGTAGCCGATCAGCGGCATCAGGGCCTGAAAGCCGCCGAACCAGGCGCCGCAGCAGAGCTGGGCCCTCCGGGAGGCTTTTTTCATTGCCAGTCCCTTGCAGACGGAAACCGCAAAGGCATCCATGCTCAGCCCCACGGCCAGGATGAAGAGTTCCAGAAAACCCACAAGAATTTCCTCCTTAGTATATACGGTTTCTCAGCCGATGATGCGTGCGATCAGCTGCACCGCCAGCACCGCGGCGGAGCTGCTCAGCGCCACCACGATCAGGCTCTTTTCCATATAGGAAAGCACAACGGCTACCATAAGCGCCGCAATGCCCGCCGCCAGAGATCCGGCGCCGCTGAGAATCGAGGGAAAGGTCATGGCCGTCAGGCAGGCATAGGGAACATAGTAAAGGAAGGACCGCAGAAACCGGCTCTTGATGGGCTTGCGGAAGATGGTCAGGGGCAGCATCCGGATCAGGTAGGTGGTAATGGCCATGGCGGCGATATAGACATAGATATTCATGCCGCGTCCTCCTGAATGGGAAACAGAATCGCGGCAATGCCTGCCGCCACAACCGTGCTGATGACGATGGCGATACCGGGGGAAATGCTACGCAGGAGGGGCACCCAGTCCAGACAGCTGCTGCACACCAGGGCCAGCAGCACCGTGGCCATCACCGGCTTTTCCCGTTTGGCCGGAGGAATCACAATCGCCACAAACATACCATAGAGCATGACACCCAGAGCGGTACGGATGGATTCCGGCAGCACGGAGCCTGCCAGGGCCCCCAGAAGGGTGCCGCCTGTCCAGCCCAGGAAGGGCAGCAGTCCAAGGCCCAGCAGGTAGGGCACCGTTAAGGGTTCCTTCCGGGACATAGCCAGGGCGAAAATCTCGTCCGTATTGATAAAGGCAATGAAGAGCCGGGGAAAGAATCCGATTTTCTCCCCCATCCGCTGGCTCAGCGCCAGACTCATCAGGGCATAGCGGCTGTTGATGATGATCTGGGTCAGGATGACCTCCCACAGCCCCGCCGCCGCCAGAATCAGGGTGAGCCCCGCGAACTGACCGGCGCTGGTCATATTGGTGGCGGAGATGATGGTGGCGGGCAGAACCCGGATCCCCTGGGAAGCCGCCAGCGTACCGAAGCCAAAGCTCACGGACAGATAGCCCATACCCACAGGCATTCCCCGCCGGACGCCCAGGGTGTACTCGTTCCAATTCATAGTTTTTTCTCTTTCTACGGGTGAATTTCAAAAAACGGATAGTCTCATCATTGTATCGCTTTCCATAAGGGTAGTCAAGGGTTTCTTAACGGACAGGTCCCACGGGCAGGTCCCACGGGGCAATACAAAATTGGGATTTGGCGGGGAGATGCCTTCCCCTGGGGGAAGGTGCCCCAGTGCGCACACTGGGGCGGATGAGGGGCGGAACCAGGTAAGTTGTACCGCCCCACACCCGTCTCGCTGCGCGAGCCACCCTCTCCCAGGAGAGGGCTTC
>JAGAQA010000055.1 GCA_017622995.1 Oscillospiraceae bacterium | reverse complement strand
CGGCTGAGCAGCGGATCTTTTGCTCTGACAGTGCAGTTTGAAAAACAGGAAATACATACAGTATTCCTCTGTTTTCCAAACCTTCTGTCAAATCAAAATCTCTCGCTGTCAGCTCTTGCCGACTTATTCAGAGCTTCCCTAGAAAGAACAGGCGTTATTCGTCCCTTTCAAACTACATTCAAAGGAGCAAGGATTATGGGCCTTATCAAAGCTGCCGCCGCTGCCGCGGGCGGTATTCTGAAGGATCAGTGGAAAGAGTATTTTTACTGCGACGCGCTGCCTGAAACCACGCTGGCTGTCAAGGCCAGCAAAAAGGTGTCCGCCCGGTCTTCCAATAAGGGAAACGACAACATCATTTCCAACGGCTCTGTCATTGCCGTGGCAGACGGCCAGTGCATGATCATTGTGGATCAGGGCAAGGTGGCGGAAATCTGCGCCGAGCCCGGTGAATTCGTCTACGATGCCTCCACGGAGCCCAGCATTTTCTCCGGCGCTCTGGGCGAAAGCGTGAAGGACAGCTTTGCCGCCTTTGGCCGCCGCTTTACCTTCGGCGGGGATCCGGCCAAGGATCAGCGGGTGTACTACATCAACACCAAGGAGCTCTTCGGCAACAAGTACGGCACCCCCACCCCCGTGCCCTTCCGTGTTGTGGACCCGGACATCGGCTTCCGCACCACCATTTCCATTCGCTGCTTCGGCGAGTATTCCTACCATATCTGCGATCCCGTGCTGTTCTATAAGAATGTCTGCGGGAACTTCGGCGGTTCCTTTACCCGGGACCGGCTGGATTCCCAGCTCAAAACCGAGCTGATGACCGCCCTGCAGCCTGCCTTTGGCAAGATTTCCGAAATGGGCGTGGGCTACACGGAGCTGCCCCTGCATACCATGGATATTGCCAATGCCCTGAATGAGGTATTGTCCGCCCAGTGGCGGAACCGGCGGGGCCTGGAGATTGTCTCCTTCGGCGTGTCCTCCGTCAGCGCCACCCCCGAGGACGAAAAGCGGCTGAAGGATATGCAGCAGTCCGTCTTCCTGGGCGGCGGCAACGCGGCCGCGGGCCGGATGGTGGATGCCACTGCCAACGCCATGGAGGCCGCTGCCAAGAACACCTCCACGGGACCCATGATGGCCTTCGCGGGCATGAATATGGCAGGAGCCGCCGGCGGGGTCAACGCCCAGACCCTGGGCGCCATGGGCGGTCAGCCCATCTATCAGACCCCTGCCGCCAAAGAAGCGCCCAAGGCGGATACCTGGCGCTGCCCCGGCTGCGGCACAGAGGCCACCGGTAATTTCTGCCCCGAGTGCGGCACCAAAAAACCGGCTCTGGGCTGGACCTGCGCCTGCGGCAGCGTCAACAAGGGCAAATTCTGCCCCCAGTGCGGCGCGAAAAAGCCCGCTTCCGAGCCCCTTTACAAGTGCGACAAGTGCGGCTGGGAGCCGGAAGATCCCAAGCATCCGCCCAAATTCTGCCCGGAGTGCGGCGACCCCTTCAACGACGGAGATATTGTAGGCTAACCGCTTTCGCCGCCCCTGCGGGGGCGGCGTAACTCAAAGAGAGGGAGGGACCCCTGTGCCCAACGAAACCGTACAATACAAATGCCCGGCCTGTACGGGCCCCCTGCACTATGCCCAGGGCTCCGGAAAGCTGGAATGCGACTACTGCGGAAGCTCCTACAGCCCCGAAGAGATCGAGGCCCTGCAGAACCCGGATGCCCAAAAGGCTGTCCAGGCCTTTGAGGAAGCTCAAGAGGAGCAGGAAAACTGGGTGCTGTCCCAGGCGGGCAGCGACTGGGGCGCCGACGAAAAGAAGCTGCGGGCCTATTCCTGCCCCAACTGCGGCGCGGAGCTGATCTGTGAGGAGACCACCGCGGCCACCTCCTGCCCCTACTGCGGCAATCCCACGGTGATTCCGGGGAACCTCAGCGGCGCCCGGAAGCCGGACTACATCATTCCCTTTGCGAAAACCCGGGAGGACGCCGTGGCGGCCCTCAAAAAGCACTACAGCCACCGGCCCATCCTGCCCAGGTCCTTTATGAAGGACAGCCACATCCAGGAGGTCAAGGGCGTGTATGTGCCCTTCTGGCTCTTTGACGCCAGGGTGGAGGCGGATATGACCTTCAACGCCACCCGCAGCCACAGCCACACCACCTCCGATGAAATCATCACCGAAACGGACCACTATCTGGTTCACCGGGCGGGCAGTCTGGAATTTGAAAAGGTGCCCGTAGACGGCGCGTCCAAAATGCCCGACGGACATATGGATGCCATCGAGCCCTACGATTATTCCGGACTCAAGCCCTTCTCCATGTCCTATCTGCCCGGTTTCCTGGCGGATAAATACGATGTATCCCGGGAAGACAGCAGCAGGCGGGCCCGTGAGCGCTGCGCCTCCAGCACGGAAAACGCCCTGCGGGAAACCGTTCTGGGGTATTCCACCTGCGTCACCACCGGCAAGCATGTGCATATCCACCCCGGGGACGTGAAGTATGCCCTGCTTCCCGTGTGGCTCCTATCTACCCAGTGGCAGGGGAAAAACTTCCTCTTTGCCATGAACGGCCAGACCGGAAAGCTCATCGGGGACCTGCCCATTGACAAAAAGCGCCTCTGGGGCTACATCGCCGGAGCCTTTGCCGCGGCCACGGTGCTGCTGGGCTGGCTGTTTGTGTAAGGAGGGGCGGATATGAAACGAAAAATCTTTGTACTGTCCCTGCTGCTTGTGCTCCTGGTTTCTCTGGCGGTGCCCACGGCTGCGGAAACCCTGGACAATGTGACGGATGCCGCTGGGCTGCTGACCACGGATCAGCAGCAGGCCCTGGAACGCCGGGCGGAGGAAATCAGCCAGACCTATGAGCTGGGTGTCTACGTCATCGCTGTAGATGACTTCACCCGCTACAGCAAAAAGCCGGACATCTACGATGCCCAGGTGGAGCTGTTTGACCGGTATGGGCTTGGCCTGGGAGAAGACCGGGCCGCCGCCGTGTTCTTTATCAGCATGGAAACCCGGGAATTTGTCCTGGATTTCAACAGTGACCGGGCCCACTACGCCTTTACGGAAAAGGGCCGGGACCTGATGGAGGACCGGGTGCTGCCTTACCTCCGGGACAACGACTGGTACGGCGCCTTCAACGAATTCCTGAACGTATGTCAGGAGGATTTGGAGGCGGCCCAGGCCGGAACCCCCGTGGGCTACGGTGAGGTCAGCCGGAACGACAGTCAGGAGGGGGGCTTCTCCATCCTGCTCTTTGTGCCCGGTGTGCTGGCGGCTGCCATCACCGGCGTTGTGCTGGTGGCGCCCATGCGCTCCGCGGGGAAAAAGGGCCAGGCGGACGATTACGCGGTGCCCGGCTCCATGCAGCTGACCCGGCAGTCGGATCATTTCCTCCGCCGGACGGTGACCCGGACCCCAAGGCCCAAGCAGAACAGTTCCTCGTCCTCCGGCGGCAGCGTTTCCCACAGCCACTCCTCGGGAAGCCATTCCGGCAGAAGCGGCAAGTTCTGATAGCTCTCGGCTCCCCCCAGCGGGGGAGCCGAGTTTTTTTGTGCACCCTTTGACAATTCCGATTTCTGGATGTATAATACCTCCGCGATTGTATGGAGGAGAGGGAATGAAGAAAAAAATCGATATGCTGAGTGGGCCTCTTGCCTGGCCCCTGATCACCTATGCCGTGCCCATCATGCTCACAAGCGTTTTGCAGCTGCTTTTCAACGCCGCGGACCTGGTGGTGGTGGGCGCTTACTGCGGCAGCTTTTCCGTGGCGGCGGTGGGGGCCACCGGTGCCATTACCAACCTGATTGTCAATCTGTTCATCGGCCTGTCCGTGGGCACCGGCGTGGCCGTGGCCCACGGCATCGGCAGCCGGGAGTGGGATCAGGTGCGCAATACGGTCCATACCGCCGTGCCCATGGCCCTTGTCAGCGGCCTCTTTCTCACGGTGCTGGGTGTGGGCTTATCCAGAAGGATTCTCTGGGCCATGGGCACCCCGGAAGAGGTGCTGGGTCTGGCGGCCACCTATATGGAAATCTATTTCCTGGGGATTACCGCCCACATGCTCTACAATTTCTGTGCCTCCATGGTCCGGGCGGCGGGGGACACCAAAAGCCCCCTTGTGATTCTCACCGCGGCGGGGGTTGTGAATGTGGGGCTCAACATTCTCTTTGTCCGGTATCTGGGACGGAATGTGGACGGCGTGGCCCTGGCGACGGTGCTGTCGGAGACCGGCGCGGCCATTGCCATTGTGATTCTCATGGTTCGCCGCACCGATAACTGCCGTTTGGAGCTGAGAAAGCTGCGGTTTCATAAGGAGCCTCTGAAGAAGATGCTGCGCATCGGCATTCCGGCGGGGATCCAGAGCTGTATGTTCTCCCTTTCCAATGTGCTGCTGCAGTCGGCGGTGAACAGCTTCGGCGCGGTGGCCGTGTCCGGCAACGCGGCGGTGGCCAACCTGGAAGGCTTTATGTATGTGATTGAGAACAGCTTCCATCAGACCGCGGTGAACTTTGTGGGTCAGAACTGCGGCGCCCTGCAGTTCCGCCGGGTAAAGAAGGTGACGGGGCTGTGTATGCTCTATGCCGCCGTGGCGGGCATCCTGTTCGGCGGCCTGATGTGCCTGTTTGGTCCCCAGCTGCTGAGCCTTTACATTACGGATTCCCCGGAGGCCATCGCCATCGGCATCTCCCGGATGTTAGTGGATGTGGCCCCTTACTTCCTCTTCGGTCTGCAGGATGTGGTTACCGGCGCGCTGCGGGGCATCGGGGCCTCCTTTGTGTCCATGATCCTCACGGTGCTGGGCATCTGCGGCATCCGGGTTCTGTGGATTTATACCGTGTTTCAGATTCCCCGGTTCCACAGCCAGACCGTGCTGTATGTATCCTACCCCCTGAGCTGGATCGTTACCCTCATCATCCAGCTGACGGCCTTTTACGTCATCTTCCGCAGGCTGCAAAAGCGCTGCGCCCCGGAAGAAGGGGCCTGAATTTCATAAGCCCAAAAAACCTCCCTGCACAAAGGCAGGGAGGACTTTTTGTCTTACACGGTTCTGGCCCACTCGGTGACCAGCAGGCCGGGGACCATCCAGATCAGCTGATACAGGAGCACCCTTGTAGGCGTCAGAATCTCGGTGCTGCCCTGGAAGGCCAGCACAAACATAATGAGCAGGCCCACAATGCCCCCCAGAATGTGGATCAGCAGACCCAGCCGGCAGGAGGTGTACAGGGCGCTGGCACCGGTGACGGCGTAGATGGAGCTGACCAGCTCATCCCGAATGGTCAGGGCAAGCACGGGGCTTTCGGGGTCCGCCGTCCGCCGGGACAGGCTGGCCCGGGTTTCCCGGTCGGGGAAGACCATCCGCCGGGTGTTGATGCCGAATTTGGTGTGGATGAATTCGCTGGTGATGAGGAAATCGTCGCACAGCAGCACGGGCTTGATCCGGCGGCAGCCGTTCAGGGAAATCAGCCCAGCGGAGGCGGAGCGCATCTTGGCGTAGGAAATGGCAATCACGGCGCTGAGCTGGCCGTTGATGGCCACATACACCGCCTGGGACACGGTGGTGCCCTGGGGAATGTCCACATCCATGCTCTGCAGGAAACTGAGGTCACCCATCAGCACGGCGTCACCGGAGATCTCACCGCCGATGCCGCCCAGGCCGTAGTCCCGGAACTGGGTCACGGGATACTCGCTGCCCCCCCGGTTTTTCAGCATATTCCGGAACAGGGGAACCAGTCCGCCGCCTGCGGCGGAAATCAGGGAGGTGGTGTAGGCCAGAATCTGTTCCGGCTCCCGGCTGCCGTAGAACTTTACACCGTTGAGCTTGGTGGAGCCGGTGGGGAACAGGTCACTGTCCCGCATGGGGAAATAGGCCTTGCCCCGGAGCTTCACCACACCCTGCCAGCCGCAGATCACGGAGCCCACCATGTGGAGCCTGCTTTCCAGCAGAGCGGCGGGACGGGTCAGGGCCACAAAGAAGCTGGCGGGCACGGCGGCAAGCAACGAGGTGGACAGCACCTGTACCGCCAGGCTTACCCCATGGCGCAGACCGGCCAGCACGGAAAGCCCGATGCATACGCACAGGGCAAAGAAGCAGTAGACGCTCTGAACCCGTTCCGGGCCGGAGGGCTTGCTGTAGGTGTCCAGGAAATCGTCCACGTCGCCCTCCCCACGGAGGAGAACCGGGGCCCCGTCCAGGTAGTTGTCTTCCTTTACCACGCTGTGCAGGTGGATGGCCTTGCGCAGGGTATCCATCTGAGAAATCTCCGTGGACCGACGGTGATACCGGCCGAAGAGGGCAAAGGCCATCTCCAAGGCAAAGCAGGCGCAGCAGGGCACCCGCAGCTCCTGCAGGCAGAAGGCGGCATCGGCCAGGCAGGCCAGCAGAGTGAAAAACAGCATGGTGTTGATGTTGAACCGGCCCCGGAACAGGTCGGCGATGCCGTCCATGATCTGATAGCAGCCCAGCAGGGCGGAAAGCAGCATACCCAGCACCTGGCTGAAGATCACCAGCCGCAGCCGGTTTTCCGGCACCATGCCCATGGTGAACATGGTGGTGGTGGCAACGCAGAGACCCACTACCAGAAGGTTCAGCAGGATGGCGATTTGCAGCTTGAAAACACCCACATCGGAAAGGTCGTAGTACCGCTTTTCGGGACCGGCCACGATTTTGCGCTTCAGCTCCTGGAGATTGGAGCGGAAGGGAATGGGCTCCTGTTTGGGCTGGGGAACCTCTTCTTCCGTGATCTCGGAAACGGCCTCCATAACGATGGTAGCGTCATCGGTGGCGGTTTTCTCCTCCGGCACCACCGGGTCAAAGACCAGTGTGGGGCGCTGGTTTGCTTCTTCGGCAGGCGCTTCCTCCAGGAGGCGATCCAGGTCCGGGTCGTCGCCCTCCGGCTGGGCCGGGGCCTCTTCGGGGGCGTATTCTTTTACATCCCCGTCTTCTGCGTTGACCTGGGGAGCATCCTCCCCGGCGCCGCTGCCGAACTCACTCAATATGGAATCCAGGTCGAATTCCTGGGTTTCCTCCCAATTTTCCTGATTGTCCATTGGAACCTCCAAGTTAACCCAGACGCTGGCGGACAGCTTCGTACAGAAGAATGGAAGCCGCCGCGGAGGCGTTCAGGGAGCTGATTTTGCCGTTCATGGGAATGGATACGGTGACGTCGCAGTTTTTCCGCACCAGCTGGCTCATGCCGTCGCCCTCGTTGCCGATGACGATGGCGGCAGGGCCTTTCAGGTCTGCCTGGTACATGGGGATGGAGCCTTCCGCGGCGGTGCCGTAGATCCACACGCCCTTGTCCTTCAGCTCCTGCATGGCGCTGGAAAGGTTGGTCACCCGGGCCACCTTCATATACTCCATGGCACCGGCGGAAGCCTTGGCAACGGTGGCGGTAAGGCCCACGCTGCGGCGCTTGGGAATAATCACCCCGTGGGCGCCGGCGCACTCGGCGGAGCGGAGAATGGCCCCCAGATTGTGGGGATCCGACAGCTCGTCGCAGATGACAATCAGCGGATTCTGACCCCGGGCGGCGGCCTCCTCCAGAATGTCGTCGATGGTGTAATAGGCATGGGCGGCAGCCAGGGCAATCACGCCCTGATGGCTACGGGTGTAGGACATCAGGTCCAGCTTCCGGCGGTCCACGGGAACCACCACGGCCCCGGCCTCCCTGGCCTGGGCGGCCAGACGCTGCAAGCCCTTGTCGGTATCACCGGAGGCGATAAAGAGCTTGTCAATGGTGCGCCCCGCCTTCAGTGCTTCCTGGATGGCGTTGCGGCCCTCCAGCTGGTTTTCATTTTCCTCCGCAGGCCCGTCGCTCACCGGCCTGGGATTGCGTTCGGCTCCGCGCTGGATTTTACGCTGGGGACGACGATTGGAATCGTTCATTGGATTTCCTCCGTTTGCAGACAGTTCTTCAGAATCTTATAGTTAGAAACATTATAGCAGAACTTTCGCTGTTTCACAATACTTTTTTTCTTGCCCGGCCCCGGAAGGGGGGATATTCACAGAAATTTTACCGCAAAATAAGCAAAGATTCATTGCTACTTCCAGGGAAATGTGGTATCATAGGGAGCATGATATAATTGTGCGCGTTCCGCTGCGGACGCATACCGGCGCGCGCTTTTCGAAGCGGCGGGAAACCCTTCTTTCCCCACCTCAATCAAGCCCAAGGAGGCAAAAGAAATATGAATTTTGGACAAAATGACAGTCCCAACGAAAAAAAGCCCGGCGGCGACCGGCCCAAGACCAATTTTTGGACCCCGCTGATCATCGCCCTGGCCCTGGTGCTGCTGTTTGGCTGGATCTATAATATGGTATCCAACAGTCAGTATACGGAAACCAGCTATACGGATTTCCGCACCGCTATGGAGCAGAACCAGCTGGCCGAGGTCCAGTATCGGGGCAACCGGGTCTATTACCTGACCCGGGAGGAGGCCGCCAAGCCTGCCGCCCAGCAGCGGGCCTGCTATACCGGTATGCCCGGCGGTGACTGGCTCACCGTTTCCAACGAGCTGGTTGCCAACGGCGTCAAGGTGGAGGAGCAGATCCAGGAGGACAACTCCATGATCCTCATGGTGCTCTACTACGGCATCACCTTTGCCATCCTCTTTATGTTCATGCGCACCCTGACCAAGCGCATGAGCGGCGACGGCATGATGGGCGGCTTTGGCAAGAGCAAGGCCAAGGTCTACATGGAAAAGCAGACCGGCGTTACCTTTAAGGATGTGGCCGGTCAGGACGAAGCCAAGGAATCCCTGAAGGAGATCATCGATTTCCTCCACAATCCCCAGCGCTATACGGAAATCGGCGCCAAGCTGCCCAAGGGCGCTCTGCTGGTGGGCTCTCCCGGCACCGGCAAAACCCTGCTTGCCAAGGCGGTGGCCGGTGAAGCCGATGTGCCCTTCTTCTCCATTTCCGGTTCCGATTTTGTGGAGATGTTCGTGGGCATGGGCGCCAGCCGGGTCCGGGATCTGTTCCAGCAGGCGGCAAAGGTGGCTCCCTGCATCATCTTTATTGACGAAATCGACGCTGTGGGCCGCAGCCGGGACAACCGCTACGGCAGCAATTCCGAGCAGGAGCAGACCCTCAATCAGCTCCTCAGCGAAATTGACGGCTTTGAGCCCTCCAAGGGCATCGTGTGCCTGGCCGCTACCAACCGGCCCGAGATTCTGGACAAGGCCCTGCTGCGGCCCGGCCGGTTCGACCGCCGGATCATCGTGGACCGGCCCAACTACCAGGGCCGTCTGGATACCCTGAAGGTCCATACCCGGAAGATCAAGCTCTCCGAGGACGTGGATCTGAAGAAGATCGCCCAGGCCACTGCCGGTGCCGTGGGCGCGGATCTGGCCAACCTGGTGAACGAAGCCGCCCTGCGGGCCGTTCGCATGGGCCGGAAGGCCGTGAACCAGGAGGACCTGCTGGTTTCCTTTGAAACCGTCATCGCCGGTACGGAAAAGAAGAACACCGTGCTTACCGAGATGGAAAAGCGGCTGGTTGCCTATCACGAGGTGGGCCACGCCCTGGTCTCCGCTCTGGAAAAGCACGCCCAGCCCGTTTCCAAGATCACCATTGTGCCCCATACCTCCGGCGCTCTGGGCTATACCATGTATCTGCCGGAGGAGGAGAAGTTCCTCTCTACCCGTCAGGAGCTGGAGGTGGAGCTCAAATCCCTGGTGGGCGGCCGGGCTGCCGAGCAGCTGGTCTTCGGCGTCCAGACCACCGGCGCCTCCAACGATCTGCAGCGGGCAACCTCCCTGGCCCGGAACATGGTCTCCCAGTACGGCATGAGCAGCGATCTGGGCCTCATGACCACGGCCACCACCCAGAACAGCTACCTGGACGGCACGCCCTATATGGACTGCTCCCAGGATACCGCCGCCCGGGTGGATATGGAGGTCAAGAAGCTGCTGGATACCGCCTTTGACAGTGCCCTTGCCATCCTGAAGGAGAACCGGGCCCTGCTGGACGAGGTATCCGAGTATCTGCTGCTGAAGGAAACCATCACCGGTGAAGAACTGATGGCCTATGTCAACGCCGCCAGGGAGCCCAAGGAAGCCCCCGTGGAAGAAACGGCGGAGGAAGCCGTCACGGAAGAGAACAAAGAAGAATAATTCGGCAGGCCCTCTTTTTGAGGGCCATGGCCTTTTCGGGGGGAATGAACATGCGCTTCAAACGGCTTGGCTGCATCGTCCTGTGCGCTGTGCTGCTCATGGGTGTGCTGCCGCTATCCGGCTTTGCCGATCACTCTTTTTCCTGGTCCCTGGAGGGCGGCACCCTGACGGTCTCCGGCAGCGGAGACATGGCCTTTGGGGAGCTTCCCTGGGCGGACCGGCTGGAGGAAATCCGGTCCATCCGCATGGATGAGGACATTACTTCCATTCAGGAGGGAGCCTTCGCGGGCTGCGGCAGTCTCCGGTCCGTCACCCTGCCCAAGAGCCTCCGGTATGTGGGGAAGGATGCCTTCCGGGACTGCACGGAGCTGTCCTGGATCACCCTGCCTTCCGGCCTCATCGGTATTGAGGAGGGGGCTTTTTCCGGCTGTGCCAAGCTCCGGTCCGTATTCATCCCCCAGAGTGTCAGCTGGATCGGGGACCGGGCCTTTGACGGGGACGTGCTCCTGAACGGCCGCAGGGAATCCGCGGCGGAGGACTACATAAGAGACAACGGCGGCTCCTTCCGCCCCTCCAATCATCAGGAATATCCCCCGGCCTCCGGAAACTGGGGCAGCATCCGCTGGACCCTGGAAAAGGGAAAGCTGACCCTTTCCGGCACCGGCGCGGTGGCGGGCAAGACAATGGCGGACTTCCCCTGGGAAACCCATCGGGCGGAAATCTCCGTGCTGGAGGTGGGGGAGGGCATTACCTCCATTGATCCCCTGGCCTTTGCCTACTGCCGGAAGCTGACTCAGGTCAGCCTGCCCACCTCCCTGGAAGCATTGGCGGAGGGCACTTTCCGGGAGGACGCGGTCATCACTGGTCTCCCGGAGGAACCGGACAAAGCGGAAACCGAGCCTGCGGAAGAAGCAGCAGCCCCGGAGGAAACCGAAGCCCCGGAAGAAACAACAGCCCCGGAGGAAACAGCCGCCCCGGAGGAAACGGCAGCCCCGGAAGAAACAGCAGCCCCGGAGGGAACCGAGCCTGCGGCTGAAACGGTCATCCCGGAAGAAGGGGAGGGCCTTACCCTGACGGTTGGGTCCCTTACCGCCCAGCCGGGCCAGACCATCGCCCTGCCCATCACCCTTTCCGGCAATCCCGGCCTCTGCGGCCTGAACTTTGCCCTGGCCTACGACAAAACCGCCCTGACCCTGACGGATTACGACTGCCAGGGGCAGCTGCTCTCCGTCAGCGACTGGACCGTAGGCGTCGGAGCGGGGGAGAAGGCCCTGTGGCTCCAGAGCGACCCCACGGAAGGGAACGGGGAAGTGCTGACCCTTGTTTTTCAGGTTGCGGACCAGGCGCCCCAGGGGGAGCTGACCGTGACCCTGGAGGAGGTGCTGGCGGTGGAGGAAGGGGGCAGCAGCCCCCAGGTGCAGGTGTGCCCCGGCACCGTCACCATTACCTCCGGTATGGCGGGAGATGTAAACGGCGACGGAAAGGTCACCTTTGCCGACGCCCAGCGGCTGCGGCGGTTCCTCTCCGGCCAGGAGGTTGCCATTCAAAACGGCAGCGCGGACCTGAACGGCGACGGCCTGGTGAATCTTCTGGACCTTCAGCTGCTGCAAAGAGTTGTGAGCAAAGAATAAAAGCATCCCCTGCCGTTCATTTCGGCAGGGGATGTTTTCGTACTATGTTTCAATTGAAAATGCGAATCAAGGTCCCAAATGTTGCGAATAACAGGAGTACAAACGGATTTGTCATCCTGAGCGAGCGAAGCGAGTCGAAGGATCTTCTACGTTCTGTGGGCTGGAATGTGAGAATCAAAGAATCAGGTGGGCGGTGGAATGGATTACTTCATCATAACGATCCAATTCCGCCTGGCTGAATCCGGTAATATCCTGCCACTGGTAGCCGGGAAGAATGCACACGGCGCTGTGGAAACCATCCTGAGCATCCGGTTTTTCAACATATACCTTTACGGTGCCGTCAGGGCGCATTTCGGAATGGACGATCTCTGCGGAGTCATCCAGTGTTAAAAACGGGTACATCATTGCAAACCCTCCTTTAGGGACAGTATACGTTGGATTCTGTTCCGATGTCAAGAGAATTATTCATTAAGGGCATCCCTCCTTGACAATCCGGGGATAGGGCGGTAGGATGTTCCCAAAGGGGGTATTCCTATGGACAAAATCGAAACCTTAAAGCAATGGATTTCCGAGAGCCGCCGGATGGTGGCCTTTACCGGCGCGGGGGTCAGCACGGAATCCGGGATCCCGGATTTTCGCAGTGTGGACGGGCTCTACAGTCAGAAATTTGACTATCCCCCGGAAACCATCATCAGCCACAGCTTTTATCTGCGGGATCCGGAATACTTCTTCCGGTTTTACCGGGAGAAGATGATGCCGCTGGATGTGATGCCCAACATCACCCATTACACCCTTGCCAAATGGGAGCGGGAGGGCAGGCTTTCCGCCGTGGTCACCCAGAACATCGACGGGCTCCACCAGAAGGCCGGATCCCAACGGGTGTATGAGCTCCACGGCTCCATCCTGCGCAACTACTGCGTAAAATGCGGGAAATTCTATCCCGCCGCCTTTGTCAAAGCCTGTGACGGCATTCCTTACTGCGACTGCGGCGGCATCGTGAAGCCCGACGTGGTCCTCTATGAGGAGGGGCTCAATGACAGAACCGTGGAGGGGGCTTTGGAGGCCATCAGCCGGGCGGATCTGCTGCTGGTGGCGGGCACCAGTCTGACGGTGTACCCGGCGGCAGGCTTTCTGCGCTATTACCGGGGGAATCGTCTGGTGCTCATCAACCGAGACCCCACCCCCTACGACGACCGGGCGGACCTGGTCATCCACGACAGCCTGGGAAAGGTTCTGTCTCAGCTGTAAAATTGCACCCGCAGGCGCCTTGCCTCCCTCTTTGAGGGTGGTGCTCCGCGCAGCGAATCAAAATCTCCATGATTGCCGGTGGCAATCATACCGAAATGTACTGGTGGCGAGCGCAGCGAGCCGGAGGGAGTGCCGCTTCGTTCGGGACGGCACCCCCTCAGTCACGGCATCCGCCGTGCCAGCTCCCCCAGAGGGGGGAGCCAAGGCTTGCGAGGCCGGAGGGGAGAGAAAACAAAAGACTGGTTCTGTATTCAAAGACTGTTTTACGAGCACCCCGCCAAGGGGTGCTTTTTTTATCCCTTCCGCTTTCGGTCGGTGTGCATTCTGACCAGACTGGATACCAGGATGATGCTTGCGGCCATGGTTCCCGCAACGGCGGCGGTGTTCAGTCCCTGGGACACAAAACGGTCCAGGCTGCCGTCCACCGCCCAGCGCATGGTGTGGTACAGCCCCGCACCGGGGACCAGGGGGATGATGGACACCACCAGATAACAGATGGTGGGGTATTTCCGCACCCGGGCCATGATTTCCGAATACAGGGCCGACAGGGCCGTGCCGTAAAATACGGCGGTTATATTTCCTGCGCCCAGCCCCAGGGTCAGAGCGTACACGGCGTAGGCCATGATGCCCCCCAGGGCGCACAAAAGGGTGCCTGGGCCGTGGATATTAAACAGAATGGAAAAGCCCATGCAGCCGCAGAAGCTGGCAAGGCAGAGAACCGGCAGGCTGTGGCCCATTACCGGGGCCGTGACAGGAAGCCCCCACAGCCGCCCCGCCAGATTCCGGGCGGCGGCAGAGCCCAGAGCCATGACACTGGCAATAAGCAGCACCTGTACACACTTGTTGATGCCGGAATTGATGTCGCCGTAGATCATGTCCCGTAGGGCGTTGGTGAACACCAGCCCGGGAACCAGAATCATCATGGCGCCGATGATCACCGTATCGGCGTTGGAGGCGATTCCGGCAGCCCCCAGGCCATAGGCCAGCAGGGCCATCAGAAAGGAGGCGGCCAAGGTGCTGAAAATGGGGTTTGCCTTCAGCCGGTCCAGCAGCTCCGTGACAAAGCCCACGGCAACACCGCAGAGTCCTGCCAGCACCGCATCCGGCAGGCTGCACCCAAAGAGCAGTCCGAAGCCGCCTGCCCCCAGAAAATGACCCAGAATCCGCAGCGGAAAGCCATAGCGGGGGACGGCGCGTTTCACCTGGGTCAGCAGGGCCAGGGCCTGTTCCGGGTCCGGCTTTTCGGCACAGAGCCGGCGGCTCAGGCCGTTCAGCCGCTCCACGGCATCCAGGTTGTTGCCGTGGAAGCCGATGCGCCGCATTCGGGTGATGGGCTCTCCGGTTTCGGAGACCACGCTGACGATCACATAGCCCGGAATGGCGGCCACCTCCGGCTCAAGCCCGTAGGCCAGCAGCACATGGCGCACGCTGTCCTCCACCCGGTAGGTTTCCGCCCCGGAAACCGCCAGCTCATAGCCCAGATCCGCGGCAAGATCCAGTAATAAGTACTCGTTCATGTCAATCCTCAGAAAAAAGGCTGCTTCACATTCCGTGAAACAGCCCATTTTTTACTTTCTCGCGAAAATCACACCCAGGGTGTTGGGGCCGCAGTGGCAGGAGATGGTGCAGCCTGCGGTGGTGGTAAGAACGGTGCCGAATTCCCCGGCAGCGGCAATTTCTTCCTTCACGGCGTTGAGGCACACCTCATCCACCTGGGTATACACCAGAATCAGGGTGGAGCGGTCAATGTCCTCCCGGCCGTTCAGCCGCTCGTGGATGTAGGAAGTCAGGCACTTGTCGTAGTGGCCCCGGTATTTTTTACCCACGCCCATCTTGCCGTCCCGCAGCTCAATGCAGGGCTTCAGGTTCAGCAGGTTGGCGCCCAGAGCGGCCACGGTGGAGCAGCGGCCGCCCTTTACCATATAGTCCAGACGGTCCAGTACAAAGCTGGTTTCCACCTTTTCGGCGTATTCGTTCAGGGTCGCCACCATATCGTCCAGATTCTCCATGGTACGGCTCAGCTCCAGAGCCTTCAGAACCAGCAGGCCCTGGCCGCAGCTCAGGTTCCGGGAGTCAACCACCCGCACATTGGGGAAATCCTGGGCGGCGATAAAGGCGTTCTGGTAGCTGGAAGAGAAGCCGGAGCCCAGGTTGATGTGAATGTGGCCCTGGCAGCTGTCCGCGTATTTCCGGAACAGCTCCTGATAAACCGCAACGCTTCTGGCGGCGGTGGTGCACAGACTGCCGCCGTTGGCTACGTGCCGGAAAATATCCGATGGGGTAATGGTCACATTGTCCAGGTATTCCCGGTCCTCCTTCATCACAATCAGGGGCACCAGATCGATATTGTTCTGTTCCAGCAGCTCCCGGGGCAGGTCGCAGGTGCTGTCGGAAGTGATTTTGATGTTCATTGGGCAGGTCCTTTCCATATTGGCTACAAAACAGGGAAATGATTCACAAAAGCGACGTTTTTTCGAAAAAAGTCCCACTTGTAATCTTCCGAATACATGGTAAAATAGTACCATACCCGGCGGAAGGTGTCAATCCTTTTTTGGGTGACCCAATCCGCCAAAAACACCCAGGAGGTAAAAAGCATGACCACTGTAATTTCCGTTGAGGGCATGATGTGCACCCACTGTAAGGCCCGGGTTGAAAAGGCCCTGCTGGCCGTTCCCGGCACCCAGAAGGCCGAAGCCGATCTGCAGGCCAAAACCGTAACCCTGGAGGGCACCGCCGGTGCCGCTGCCTGGAAGGCAGCCATTGTAAACGCCGGTTACAAGGTAGTGGAGGGTTAACCATGCGCAGTGACTTTTCCTATCCTTCCGTGGGGGTTGGCACCCTCCACGGCTGTGTCTGGACCCCGGAGGGGGAGATAAAGGCCGTGGTGCAGATCATCCACGGCATTGCCGAGTATATTGAGCGCTACGACGCCTTTGCCGAATACCTGAACACACTGGGCTTTCTGGTGGTGGCGGAGGATCACATGGGCCACGGCCAGTCCATCGGCAAAAAGGGCACCCAGGGCTATTTCCAGGGGGGCTGGTTTGCCGCGGTGGAGGACAGCTACCGGCTGCTGCTGGGCACCCGGCAGCGGCACCCCGATGTGCCCTATGTGCTCTTCGGCCACTCCATGGGCTCCTTTATGGCCCGCAGCATCCTGGCCAAATACCCGGACAGCGGCATTACCGCCGCCGTGATCTGCGGCACCGGCTGGCAGCCCAGAGCCCTGCTGCCCGCCGCCATCGCGGTGTGCAAGTCCGCCTGCGCCAGCGTGGGGGAGAAGAACCCCAGCCAGCAGCTGCAAAACATGGTTTTCGCCGGTTACAACGCTCATGTGGAGCACCCCAGAACCGCTTTTGACTGGCTGAGCCGGGACAAAAAATGCGTGGATGATTACATCGCCCATCCCAGCTGCGGCTTTACCGCCAGCACCGGCCTGCTCCGGGATCTGCTGATGGGCATTGCCTATGTGGAGCAGAAGCAGAGTCTTGCAAATATGAACAAATCCCTGCCCGTGCTGTTTGTGTCCGGCGGAGAGGATCCGGTGGGCTCCTATGGCAAGGGCGTCCGCAGAGCCGCCCGGGCCTTCCGGAAGGCCGGAATGGAGGATGTGACCCTGCGGCTATTCCCCCTGTGCAGACATGAAATCCTCAACGAGATCAACCGGGAGGAGATTTATAAGGTCATCAGCGACTGGATGCTGGAAAAAATCTAAGGAACCTCTGAACAAATCGTCTGCGGCTGGACGACGGATCTTTTGCCCCATCCGTGCAGTTCTGAAATTGGGAAATACACCAAGTATTCCTCCAATTTCAGAACCTTCGGCTGCGTCAAAATCTCTCGCCGCCAGCACTT
>JAGAQA010000054.1 GCA_017622995.1 Oscillospiraceae bacterium | reverse complement strand
GATTTAGCTGCATAACAAAACCCACCAAATCCGTGTGCTTGCCGCAGCAAGTGCATGGGTTTGGTGGGTGCCACAGCGCTGCAGCGCTGTGAACTTTTCGTTAATTATTTCACTGTCTACTTGACGGGACGCAGGTCACACGGAATGACAGTTTCGTTATGACACAGTGCTTCTTAAGCCGCTGCGGCTCAGCTCATCTGGTTTTCGTAGGTGTAGACCTCGCTGGCGTCCACCATTTCAAAGTAAGCCTTCAGAATGGGCTCGGTCACCTTGGGCATATTGGAACCGTGGGCCACCTTTTCACCGAAGACGGCGATGGCAATTTCCGGGTCCTCCATGGGAGCGAAGCACACGAAGGCGCCGTGGTCGGAACCGCCGGAGGAGTGCTGGGCAGTACCGGTTTTGCCGCAGACGGTGATCTTGCTGGGCCACTGGGGGCCGTCTTCATCCTTGGGGCCGCCGAAGCAGGTGGTGGCGGTACCGCCCAGGACGGTAACCACTTCCCGCATACCCTGTACATAGGTCTGGTAGGTGGTGTCGGAGATGTTCATTTTGCTGACGATCTCCGGGGTGTTGGAGAAGACCAGGGTCCGGTAGTCGGA
This sequence comes from Oscillospiraceae bacterium, assembly GCA_017622995.1. Taxonomy (GTDB): domain Bacteria; phylum Bacillota; class Clostridia; order Oscillospirales; family Oscillospiraceae; genus Faecousia. Next base: position 32,449 of record JAGAQA010000054.1, on the reverse strand, counting down.
AGAGGTGACCCGGTTCAGGAAGGTGGCCTTGTACCGGACACCCTTGTTTGCCAGGGTGCTGGCATAGACAGCCAGCTGCAGCGGCGTGAAACGATTCTCAGACTGGCCGATGGCGGTGAGGATACGGTCGCCCGCGTTCCATGCGGCGTCAACGCCGGTGTAGGACGCGGCCTTACTTTCCCGGTTGGAGCGCCAGCCCACCTTCTCGGTGAGCTCGATGCCGGTAGGCTCACCCAGACCCAGGCCCTTGGCGGTTTCATCCAGCATTTCGATGGTCAGCCGGAAGCCAAGCTCATAGAAGAACAGGTTGCAGCTCACCCGCAAGGCGGCAGGGGCGGTCAGGTCGCCGTGGGTGGCCATGCCCTTGGTGCTGGTGTAGTACAGGCAGGCGGGATGGAAGCCCGCGAAGCCGTCCTGGTCGTGGCTGAAGTAGCCGGTATCCTTGATGATCTCACCGGGCTCATATAGCACCTCGCCGCGATTGTTCTTGTTCTCCATGGCGGCGATGAGGGTACACATCTTGTAGGTGGAGCCGGGGGCATAGGCTGCGCCGAAGGCCCGGTTAAAGAAAGGGTTCAGTTCATTGGAGGTGATCAGATCCCAGTCCTCATTCAGGGTCGCCAGATTATAGGTGGGATAGCTGGCGCAGGCCAGGATCTCGCCGGTCTTGCACTTCATGACGATGACGGCGGCACCCTGGGCATCCAGACCCACATGCTCGCCCACTTCCTTGTTGATCTCCGGGTCGGTGATCTCTTTCATACGCTGGGCCAGCGCGTCCTCGGCGATCTTCTGAAGAGAAATATCGATGGTGGTTTCCACGTTGTTGCCGGCAATGGGCTCTTTGCCCTTGATATAGGCCTGGGAGACGATGGTGCCTTCCTTGGTAACCTTGTCCAGACGCTGGCCGTCGATGCCGTGGAGGTACTCTTCAAAGGCCTCCTCAAAACCGGCCTGGCCGATGTAGGCGTCCATGGAGTAGCCCTGATCCTTGTATTTGGCCCAGTCGTCGTCGTCCATGCCGCCCAGGTATCCCAGAATGTGGGCGGCGTAGGTGGTATGGTATTCCCGGACGGTGGAGGATTCCACCATCAGGCCCGGGGTGTTCAGCTCCAGAAGGGCGGCCAGGTTTTCACTGGAAACGTCGGAGATGAAAACGTAGCTGGGCAGGTTGGTAACGCCGCGAAGGTCAAATTCATAACGCAGACCGATGACCGCCCGGGCCTCTTCCTCGGTCCAGGTGTCGGGAATTTTGTAGCGGGTGCGCATTTTTTCAATCAGCAGAGGGGCGGTAATGTCCGGGTCCCAGCCGCAGTCCACCATGTAGTTCTGGAAGTAGCCCTGCCAGGCGGTGGAATAGTCGCTGAGGGTGTACTCAAAGGGACGTTTCGCGGTAACCGGCAGGTGATCCAGGTGATCCACCCCCAGCTCCTCACACTTTTTCAGCAGCCGGTACAGGTATTCGTTCCGGTTATCCGCGGATTTGATAACGAAGTGGTTAAAAACCAGGTCGTAGGAGGCACGGTTGCCTACCAGAATCTTGCCGTTGCGGTCCAGAATGGAGCCGCGGGATGCCCGCACCGTGGTAACGGTGGAGTAAAGGGTGGTGTTGTCCGTGTTGCCGTCGGTTTTAATGATCTGAAGATCGAAGAGCCTGGCGGCATACAGGAGCATAATAAAGGAGAAGATGCCGAGCAATACACCTGCCCGGAATCGGGTCAATCTTTCCATACATGACCTCCCATTTGTCCGATTCGGATAATTAGCTGGTACAGCGGGATCATCAAGACTATGGAGTAGACCGCGGTGAGTACAAAGTAGGGGAAGCGGTCCAGCCGGGTCAGGCCCAAAAACAGGGCGGTGAGGAACAGGCCGATCTCATAGACAAACATGGCAATGGAGCTGCACAGTAGGTTAGACGTGGTGCCCCGATGCCAGAACCGCTGGCGGAACAGGGCGCAGAGAATTCCGGGAATGCCGATGAGGGACACACAGTAGGCCCCGGGGGCAGAGCCGGAAAAGTGGTAGACAATGCTGGCCAGCAGGGCGAATATGCCGCCGGTTTCGCTGCCTTCCATGATGGTTACAAGGAAAATGGCGGCCACAGCCAGGTCTGTGGTGGCGCCGAAGAGGCGGAACCGGCTCATAATGCAGTCCTGCACCACCAGGCACAGGATGCACACCAGGCTCAGAAGCACCCACCGCAGCAGGCGGATCCGCTGCTGATGGGTAAAATGCAGGGATTTGAGGAAGGGGCTTTCCTGGCTGTCGGGCCGGAATTCGGACCGCTCCGCCCGGTAGCGGGTGATGCGGTCCGCCAGCACCTGCCAAAGGCTTGGCTTCCGCCGCCGTCTGGGCCTCCGGGGCGCGGAAGATCTGGGACGGCTCTGGCCTCCGGCGGGTTTGCCTCCGGCAGGCCGCCGGTTACGATTCTCTGCCATGGCGTTACTCCGTAGGCGCGGTGGTTTCCGCGGTGGTTTCAGCGGAACCGTCGGCGGAAGCACCGGCGGTGTCCACATCGGTGGTGTACTGGGTGATGATAAAAATCTGCTCCAGGGAATCAATGTCGGCAGCGGATTTGAGCAGGGCGTACTTGGCAACGCCGGTCTGCTCAAAGCCGGCGTCCACCACGGAGCCGACGATCAGACCCCGGGGGTACACGGTGGAACCGGAGGTAACCACCTGCTGATTGTTCCGGATGATGGCGGCGGAGGGCAGATAGTCCATTTTCAGCAGCTTTTCGGTGCCGTTCATATAGCCGCCCTTCACCATGCCGTTGTAGCCGGAGGAGGAGATGGTGGAGGAAATTTCCAGGGTGGAATCCAGTACGGTTTTGACTTCCGCGTAGTTCTTGCCCACCTGGGTCACCAGACCCACCACCTCACCGGTTTCGGTGACGGCGCACATATTGGTGGCAATGCCGGCATCGCTGCCCCGGTTGATGGTCAGAACGCTTGTAAAGTCGGTGGAGCTCCAGCCGATGATATAGGCATCCTGCAGCACATAGCTTTCGTGGGCGTTCTGCAGCTTGATGGTTTTGCGCAGACGCTCGTTTTCACGGGAGGTGGCGTCGGCCTGACGGGCAACGTCCTCCATTTGGGCGATCTGGGCTTTGAGAACCTGGTTTTCCGCTTCCAGAGCCTCATATTTGAACATGTAGCTGTAGTAGCGTTCCACGGTGTTGGTCAGGGCTGTGGCGGCGGACCGGAAAGGGGTCAGCAGACCCTGGATCACCAGGTCCGGCACCGACTGGTTGGTCAGACCGGCCACAACGGAAAGGGCTGCCGTAACCAGTACGACCAGCACCAGAATAATTCTCAGTTTGGTACTAAAGAGCTGCTTCATGCCTGTTGTTCCTCCATCCATTCCGGGGCAATTTGCTTCAGGACCTGTCCAAGGGCGCAGACGGGCAGTCCCATTACATTATAATAGTCACCCTCCATGCGCTGACAGAACAGGGCGGCGCCGCCCTGAATGCCGTAAGCGCCTGCCTTGTCCATGGGTTCGCCGGTGGCCACATAGCGCCGGATTTCATCCGGGGACAGGGGGCGGAAGTGAATGTCCGTCACCTCCGTAAAGGTTTCGCCTTTTTGGCCCCGGAGTACGGTGCAGCCCGTCATCACCTGATGGGCCCGGCCGGAGAGAAGGCTCAGCATCTCTATGGCCTGGGCTTCGTCTTTGGGCTTTCCCAAAACAATGCCGTCGCAGACCACAATGGTGTCAGCGGCCACCACCACGTCCTCCGGCTCCCGGGGAACGGCCAGGGCCTTCTCCCGGCTCAGCCGGGCAACCTCGTCAAAGGGAGGCTTGCCCGGGTCCATGGTTTCATCAATATCCGCCGCCCTAACGGTGAAGGGAATGCCGTAAAGGCCCAATAGTTCCTTTCGCCGTGGGGAAGCGGACGCGAGAATGAGTTGCATAGTGAATCCTTTCTAATTGACAATTGACAGTTGACAATTGACAATTATGGTATCCCTTGCGGGGATTGATTGAAATTGATTGATTATCCGCCAAAGACAGGATGAAATATTCTCTGTTTTTGAATTCGGGTTTTATTGAAAGCGTACCGATAATTGTCAACTGTCAATTATTAATGCGAATCAAGGCCCCAAATGTTGCAAATAACCGGAGCACAATCGGATTTGTCATCCTGAGCGAGCGCAGCGAGTCGAAGGATCTTCTACCTTCGCCCCGCAGTACGGTCCAATCACCGGAAAGATCCTTCGACTGCGCGCTTCGCGCTCCGCTCAGGATGACATACGTTTCTGTGATTCCAGCGTTTACCGTATTACAGCTCTTGATTCGCATTGTCAACTGTCAATTGTCAATTGTCAATTGTCAATTCTCACTCCACGCCTCTTAGGTACAGCCCTCTGGTGCAGGCGCCGGGGTCAAAGGAGGTGGGAACCAGATATTCCTCCAGAATCCGGTCCACTTCCCGGGCATTTTCCGTGGTGAAGTTCATCCGGACGGCCCACAGGCCCAGCTTGGCAAGGTCGTTTTGCCGGTCCAGCCAGTAGAGCTTCTTGCCGTTGAGAAGGACGCTGCGGCAGGTGTCGGCTTCCTTCATAACGGGGAAATCCGCACCGGTTTTGTCGGTAAGCTTTACGGGCACGCCGCTCTGGCAGCCGCATTCGCCGGTTTTGTTCTTAATCAGGCAGTGTTCCGTGATCATCAGCGGCAGACGGCCGTAGACGATCATCTCCATATTCACGGCCTTGCTCAGATCCCGGATCTGGGGCAGGGTCATTTCAAAGCTGACGGTGGCGGAGGCTAGCTTTAGATCCCGGCACACATTGGCCGAGGCGGAGTTGAAAATGTTCAGGCCAAAATCCCCCCGGAGCCGGAAGCCCGCTTCCTTGGCGGGGATCATCAGACCGATGTTGCCCACCAGCGCGTCCCGGATGCCCAGACTGCGGACAGTGTGCAGGCGGCTGATCAGCCGGGGCAGCTCGTCGTCGTGAACCACCCGGGGCAAAACCGCGGCGCAGCGGCCCCGGTTTGCCAGAATCTGGCAGAGCCGGGCGTCCTCGGCCAGGATGTGCAGGGGTACATAGAGCATGGCGGTCTCACTGTCCAGAAGCCGCTTTGTCAGCTGCTCCCGGGTGGAGATCTGCACCGTCAGGCCCGGGAGCCCCCCGGGACCTTTGAAATAGGGAATATCCTTAGCTTTCTTTACCGGATGCTCCTCCCGGCGGGCCCGCAGGGCGGTCATCTGGTTCAGCACATCCCGGCGCATGGCGTTGATGGCCGCGGCGGAGAGCATAAGCCCCGGGTCAACCTGGGTGCGTACCTCGGCGCAGCGGTAGGGGGTGCCTCCGGTTTTTGCCACCCGGGCCGCAAGGGCCTGGCCGGTGAGGGCCACGTTCACGGCCCGCTCCGGAATGGGCCCCTGGGCGATGCACATATGGCCCTCGGCATCCGAGGCAGTCAGACTGCTGCCGTCCACGGTGACCACGGCCCGGAATTTGAGATCCACCAGGGGCGCTTCGCCGGATTCGTAGCTCTGCCGGGCAGCCTGCAGGAATTCCGGATTCTCCGGAACCTCCTCCCGGACGCCGAACATCCGGGTGGTGACCTTGCCCAGGTAGTAGCCGTTGGTAAAGCCCTGGCGGTTAAAGGCATCGGAAAGGGTCTGCATCATCTCCGGAGTAACGGGAGCGCCGTCAATGGCCTGCCGGTAGACCTGGGTCACGGCGGCCACATATTCGGGCCGCTTCATCCGGCCCTCCAGCTTCAGGGAGACAACGCCCATTTCTTCGATGGCCTGCACATAGTGGACCAGACAGTTGTCCTTCAGACTCAGGGGATACTTGTTTTCCCAGCGGGAGTAGCCGTAGCTCTGGCGGCAGGGCTGGGCGCACCGGCCCCGGTTGCCGGACCGGGAGCCGATCATGGCGGAGAGATAACACTGGCCGGAGTAGCACATGCACAGGGCTCCGTGGCCGAATATTTCAATTTCAATGGGGGAGTTTGCGCAGATGTACTGGATCTCGTTCCGGTTCAGTTCCCGGCTGAGAACCACCCGCCGGATTCCCATGGCTGCGCACATCTGGACGCCTGCCAGATTGTGCACGGTCATCTGGGTGGAGCCGTGGACCGGCACATGGGGCGCGATCTGGCGGCACAGCTGCACCACGCCCCAGTCCTGGACGATGAAGGCATCCACGCCTGCCTGGGCGGCGGAGCGGATCAGATTGCGCAGCTGCTGCATCTCCCGGTCGGCAACCAGGGTGTTGAGGGTCAGGTGGACCTGAACCCCCCGGATATGGCAGTATTTCAGGGCTTCACCCAGGGTTTCCAGGGTGAAGTTCTTTGCGCTTTGCCGGGCGTTGAATTCCCCGACGCCCAGATACACGGCATCGGCGCCGTTCTGCACCGCCGCGCGAAGGGATTCCATAGACCCCGCAGGGGCCAACAATTCCAACATAGGCATAATCTCCATATGGTATACTTAGGGACATTCTACCACAGTTTGTGGAATAATTCTACCCTTACAGTTAGAATTCATGAAATATTCATGGGCGCAATCTCTGATTTTTCTGGAAATAGGGAGACTGTTTTGAAAATTCAGGTATGCGGGGCTCCGAATTTGTGATAGAATAGGCAGGAAAGGTGGAGAAAGAATGAAAAAGAAACAAGCACCCCCCGGCGGGGATGGCAAAAAGAATATGCTTTGGGGCCTTTTTGGCAGCTTTTTGAAGATCGGTGCCCTTACCTTTGGCGGCGGCTATGCCATGATTGCCCTGCTGGAAGAGGAATTTGTGGGAAAGAAGAAGTGGATGGACCGGGAGGAATTCCTGGACATGGTGGCCATTGCGGAGTCCACGCCCGGCCCCATCGCCATCAACGCCGCAACCTATATCGGCTACAGCAACGCGGGGGTTTGGGGCGCGCTGGTGGCAACGGCGGCGGTGTGCATCCCGTCTTTTCTGGTGATATACTGCATTTCCCTGTATTTTGACCGGTTTCTCACCATTCCCTGGGTGGCCCGGGCCTTTTCCGGCATCCGGGTGTGTGTGGTGTACCTGATTGCCTCCGCGGGGCTGAAAATGCTGAGGGGCATGAAAAAAACGGGAAGAAATCTGACGCTGATGATTGGTGTTATGGTAACTATGCTGGTGTTTTCTCTTACCGCTGTCCGCTTTTCCACGGCGTATTATATTCTGATCTGCGGCACGGTAGGAATTGTCGGCGAAACCCTTCGGAATATGAGAGGGGGAAGAGCGGCATGATTTATCCGGAATTGTTTCTGGACTTTCTGATGGTGGGCGCCCTGTCCTTTGGCGGCGGCTTTGGCATGATCTCTCTGATCCGGGATGCGGTGCTGAGCCATGGCTGGCTGACGGAAGCGGAGCTGATGAGCTTTATCGCCGTGGCGGAATCTACCCCCGGCCCTATCGCCGTGAACATGGCCACCTTTGTGGGCGCCTCTCAGGCGGGGGCATTGGGCGCGTTTCTGGCAACGCTGGGCGTGGTGCTGCCCGCCTTCCTCATCATTTTGTTGATCGCCTCGGTGCTGAAGAATCTGATGAAGTACAGGCTCACCAACGCGTTTCTCTCCGGTGTCCGTCCCTGTGTGGTGGGGATGATTCTTGCTACCGCCCTTACCATGGGCCTTTCCACGCTGCTGAGCTATTCCGGCGGAAGGGGTCCCATTGTCCCGGATGGGCGGGCCATCGGTCTGTTTGCCGTGCTGTGGGCGGTTCGGTCGGGGTGGATCAAATGGAAAAATTCCGCGCCCCCGCTGATCCTGATGATTCTGCTGTCTGCCCTGCTGGGAATGCTTCTGTGGAGTGCCTGAAAGGGCTGCCATGACATGACTTTTTGATAAGCGCAACGCCCCAAGGCACAATTGCTTTGGGGCGTTTGGTGTTTTATTGGGTTTTGCGGTCCGTCAGTATCCGCAGCCTGAGCGCTCCGGGCCCTTCATGGCGGTGGTATAGCCGGTGCGGAAGGACATGGTAATCTCCCGGAGCTCCCGCTTCCCGTAGATGTAGTCATCGTACATATCCGCGATACCGCCCATGCAGTCGTCGCAGGCACCCGGCAGCCCCAGGGACTCCTCCACAATTCTGCGGCGTTCTTCTTCCGTTGTATCCTTGATCAGCAGACTTTTCATTGTTTCTCCTCCTGTTTGCGGAATCAATCCGGCTGCCACGCGGACAGATAGGCAATATAGTTTCTGCATTCCTCCATCCGGGGGGTGCCCGTAATCAGACCCAGGTAAATGCCGTCGGGATAGTCCCCCTGCTGAAAAATCGGAAACCGGCTGACATCCAGTCCATTGCATACCTTTTGGGTGACCGTGGAATATTCTTCCGTGCTGTCATCCGTCAGAAGCACATCATTTTCCGTCAGGCAGGCTGCCAGAGCCGCCCATTGGGGATCCCCGGCAGGGAAGACGGTACGTAGGTCTACCAGGTAGCCGTTGGCAGAGCAGATGTCGTAGCCCTCCCGGTTCATGAGGACCAGGTCCAGCATCTGGGTGTTGGTGGCGGTCATCAGCTTCATCTGGGAGGCGGAGACATACTCCTGGTTCTCCATGGTGGGCTCCTTGAACAGGCAGATGGCGGTGTAGAGGAATACCTCCTGCCTGTCCGGGTCGGAGCCTGTATGGTCCAGGTATCCGGTGCTGAGGGCGTTCTGCAGGTCCGCATCCGCGGCTATGTTCACTTCGCCCAGATAGAGCACCGGGGTTTTCTTTGTAAAGGCCCGGATGCCGAAATCGCCGATGATTACAAGCGCTGCAAGGATAACCAGAATATGAAATTTATAGTAGGTCCACAGGTGCACCAGCTTCTGCTTCCCGTTCATTTGCCGGAAACGCTGCCATTCCTCTTGCCAGGGTTTCATTGTATTCGCTCCTTTTCACCGATGGATTAGGGATATTGTAGGCAGAAAATGTTACGAAGTCAACATTTGCCACGGCGCGCCCCCAATTATTTTTTGCAGCCTGCCTGCCCAGCGACTTTTCGGACGATTTGTCTCATTATTTGCGGATCCAATGTTGATTTCTGCTGAGGGGTGGTATATTATGATTGTAGGATATGCACTGTTTTCTGGTTTTCTTTTGAAAAAAGGACCTTGGCAGCGGGAAAGAGCTGCCAATGGTGACAGGGATACGAAAAAAACGAGGTGGAACAAGCGATTGGCGAGCAAATCCTCCGTTCCGAGGATTCCATCGACCGGGTGACATACCGGATTGTACGCAAGGATGGAGCGGTCCGGGTGATTGACGACATCGGCCGAAAGGTGTTCACCGAAAACGGCAGCTCGGTTTTCTTTGTATGCATGGTAGATGTCACAGACAGCGGGGACAAACACTGAAATAGCCCGGTTCAAATGAAACACTCCCATATATGTGTCCGGTGCTCCGGACCCATATATGGGAGTAAATGCATCGCCGGCAGGGGACAGCACCTGAACCCGCGGTTACATCTTCGCAATCAGTTCTTCCACAATGCCCACGCTGGCGGTGGAACCAATCCGGGAAACACCAAGATCGATCATGCGCAGCGCGGTATCCAGTGTACGGATGCCGCCCGCCGCCTTGATCTTTACCCCGTCACCAACACACTTTTTCATCAGCGCCACGTCTTCAAAGGTGGCGCCTCCGGTGCCGAATCCCGTGGAAGTTTTGATATAGTCCGGGCGCACCTCACGGGCGATGGAACACAGACTGCGTTTTTCGGCATCCGTTAAATAGCAGTTTTCGAAAATGACTTTGGAAACAACATGGGCGCTGCGGCACAGCCGGACGATTTCGTCCATTTCCCTTGCCAGATCGTCATAGTTTTTCTCTTTGAGCTGTGTGATGTTGATTACATAGTCGATCTCGTCCGCCCCATGGGAAATGGCATCCTCTGTTTCAAATTTCTTGACATCAATCGTATTCTGACCCAGCGGGAAGCCAACCGCTGCGCCTACATGAATGGACGTGCCTGCCAGCAATTCTTTGCAAAGAGCCACGGGAGCCGGGTTAATGGCTACCATTGCGAATCCATATTGTTTGGCTTCGGCACACAGTGTTTCAAAATCTTTTCTCTGGGCGTAAGCCCGCAGCTGTGTATGGTCAAAATACGCAGCCAATGCTGCAGGTGCAATATTCATCATAAACGACCTCTTTCGTTTTACAAATAGGAAGCGGTTTTGCTGTGGTCAAGGAAGCCCTCACCGTAGACTTCGCCTGTTTCAGTCACCATGACCATGCAGCCCGGATCAATACGATATGCGGCCATGCGGATGCGGTAAACCTGGGGCCTGGCACAGACACACAGCAGCATCTGGCGTTCTGTGCCCGTATAGGTGCCGACAGCCTTGACCATGGTCGAGCCGCGCTCACACTCCCGGGAGATTTCATCCGCGATTTCCTGCCCTTTGGTTGTGATGATGGTAAGCATCTTTCCGGCGCTGCTTCCGTACATCAGCTTGTCGATGACCAACGAGGTCACTGCGGTGGTCACCAGACCGTACAGTACAGCGTCCACAGAACCGAACACGCCCCAACCCAGCAGAATGACGATCAGATCAATGCTGCCGGTAACAACGCCCACGGATAAATGGGGATGCAGCTTCTTGATGGACATGGTCAGGAAATCCGTTCCGCCGCTGGAGGAGCCGCGCATATACAGCAGAGCCAGGGCGCTTCCCCAGGTAATGCCCGCGAACAGGGCTGCCAGCAGGGGATTTCCGCCATAGCCGGCCTGGTTCGCGAACAGGACATCCTGAAAGAGGGTACACCACAGCATACTGACAACCGTTTTGCAAAAGAATGCCCGGCCCACAAAGCGGATGCTCAACAGAATCAGGGGAATGTTGAGCACCAGTGTGGTGATGCCGATGGGGAGTTTCCACAAATGGTTGAAAATCAGCGCCAGTCCGGACAGACCGCCGGGCGCGAAGTCAGCCCCTTTGGCAAAGTAGCAGATGCTTACCGCGTACAGCAGACCGGCAGCCAGATTATACAGCTGGTCTACCAGGAGGACCCGTATTTTTCCTTTCTTCAACAAAATGACCTCTTTCTGAAGACGGTGCGTGATTCCGCGGAATCACGCACCGTTTTGCTTTACTCAATCAGCGCAAGCCTGCGCAGGGCGTTTGCGATTCCATCCTGCTCCACCGAATCTGTCACAAGGTCGGCGCTTTCGCGCACCTGCGGCAGCGCGTTGCCCATCGCGATGCCGATTCCTGCCAAATGCAGCATTTCCACATCGTTCATCGCATCCCCAAAGGCCACGGTTTCCTCCGGGGAAATATGCATTGCCGCGCAGAGCGTAAGGATTCCGTTCTCCTTGCCCCCTGCGTGGGTTACAACATCCACCACGTTATCCCCCCAGCGGGTTGTCTTGCAGTGGGGCAGTAGCGCCAGGAGCTCTTTTTCTTCTTCCTCCGTGACAAAAGGCATGGCCTGATAGATACTGCGGCTTTCCAGATCGGAAATATCACGGACAGGCGGTACAGCCGTACCGATTTTTGCCTGCTCAATTTCCATACGGGTGTTTACACGGTTGGCATACATCCGGTTCTCTTCCAGGAAAATGGAGCTAAGATCCCGTTCCTGCAAAAACCGCTTCAGCATATTCAGGTCTTCTGCCGGAATGGGGTGGCTTTGTACGGTCTTTCCCTGCCATTGGCTTAGCTGACCGTTCATATAAACCGCGCCGTCATAAGCAATGCCGGGCAGCAGGTTCTCTTCGCTGATTTCCAGCGCGTGACGTCCGGTGCACAGAATGACCGGGATTCCGTTTTGACGTAGCTGTTCCAGCGCCGGAGCCACACTGGAGGGCATATGGTGGCTGCCCACCGTAATCAGGGTTCCATCTATATCGAAGAAGGCGGCCTTTATTTTTCTGCCGCCGCAGGCAGCCAGAGCGGGCAGTTCCGCCAGCGTGCGGATGTGCAGCTGGGCCGCGCTTTGATCAAAGGGGAAGCGCGGGTCATGAAGGGCTGCCACAATGCCGCCTGCCGCCACACCTGCCTGCACGCCGTAGGTGGAATCCTCCACAATCAGGCATTCCCCGGGTTCCCGGCCCAGCCGGGCCATGGTATATTGATATATTTCGGGATTGGGTTTGCTGCTGGCAAAGGCGTAGCCGCTGACAACGCAGCAGAATTCCTGACGGATGCCGCACTGCTCCAGCACCAGTTCAATGTTCTCGGGACTGCTGCTGCTGGCAAGGGCAAGCTGCAAACCCATTTCCTTCAGTCTGCGCAGTACCGGAACAACCTCCGGGCGCAGAATGTCCGGATAGTTTACCCGGCAGCCATCGTTCATGGCTTCGATTTCCCGGCGAAACGCGGCGTCTTCTGTGCGTCTGCATAGCTTTGCCATAAACGGCAGATATTCCTGCCCGGAAAGACCCACCAGGGGATACATGCTTTCCAGGGTGATCCATGGATAACGGGGTTTGAGCTGTTCATACTGGTGCCGCAGATAGACAGGCTCACTGTCGATCAGCACACCATCCATATCGAAAATTACCGCGCGGATCGGTGTCATTGCGTTCTCCTTTCAGATGCCGTCCTCATCCTCCTGCGGCTCGGTGGGAACCTCCAGTACGAACTTGCTGATGTTCTCGTGGCCGGTCTGCATAATCTCCTCGGCCAGCGCGTCCACATCGGGGCAGTCCTCCCCCAAAATATTGCGCATACACAGATCCATCAGCATACTGCTGTTCAGACCGGACAGGACCCGAACATTGGGACGGGTCATACTCAGCCCGGCAGCGCGGTTGAAAGGAGAGCCGCCGGCAATATCTGCCAGCACCAGTACAGACTGGCACTGGGCATAGCTGTCGATTGCCTCGGCCAGCTGCTTTTCAAAGGCTTCAATGTCCATTCCATCAGCAAAATCCACGGCTTTCAGTTCCGCGTCATCTCCGGCCAGCATTTTTACATTGGCGAACATACCGGCTGCAAAGCCGCCATGCCCGGTTACAACAATACCGATCATTTCAGGTCTCCTTTACATAGCCGGGCCGGTTAAGTCCCGGTTTATTGGTTGAACACATCGAATTCAAATTTTTGGGTAATTCCGTCCAGATACTCCTTGCTTAGGTCAACGGGCCGGTCATTCTGATCCAACGCCACGTTTTCCACATAGAGAACGGGGGAGCCGCGGCGCACGCCGAAGAGAGACGAAAACTCCGCATTGGCTGTCTGCGCCATCAGCACACGATGGGATTTGAGGATTCTCTCATGGTACACGGTCTCATAAACGTCGTATAGAGAACGTTGTCCGAAATCATAGGCGTCGATGCCGGGAAACAGGGATTCCGGTACATAGTTTTCCACAAGAACAAAGGGCTTGCCGCTTACATAGCGCATCCGTACCAAATGGTAGCAGCGGTCGCCCCGTTCCAGATTCAGCCGGGCGAACAATTCAGGGGAATAGCTTACCCATTCCGCGCGCAGCACCTCAGTGCGGTGTTCCAGATTCAGCACACTCATTTCGGCGGCAAAACTCAGCTGCTTGTTCAGAAACCGGCCCCGGGTATCCGGGGCTTTTACGAAGGTGCCGCGTCCGCGCATACGCTCCACAAAGCCTTCCTCGATCAGCATATTGTAGGCCTGCCGTGCCACCGGCCGGGAAATCTCGAACTGAGCGCACAGCTCCTCCTCAGTCGGCAGTTTGGTGCCGGCTTCCAGTTTGCCGCTGGTGATGGCCCCCAACAGCGCCTTGCGCAATTGCTCGTAAAGGGGGGTCGCGCTGGTTTTATCAAGCTGAAGTCCGTTTAGTTCGATCATGATGGAATCTCCTTATTTATTGGATAGTATCGTCAGGAGATCTCTGCCTTGCAGCCAAAACCGCCCCGCACCATACAGTTGCGGGCTGACACCTGCTGACCGGCTTCAAGCGCCGCCAGCAGCGCCTGTTCCGGCATGGGCATTCCTTTATGCCACCCTGCGGTATACAGCGAACACAGGAACGCGGCGAGGAACGAATCTCCTGCACCCATTGTATCACTTGCGTTCACCATTTGGGTAGTCTTTTTTATAATTTTTCCCTGAACCGACAACATCTGTCCGGCTGCGCCCATTGTGGCCAGCACATGTACCACGCCACGGCGATGCAGAGGGGCACAAAGGTCCGCAAAGGCGGCCTCGTCCATAGGCTTGCAGGAGAGCAAGGCCAGATCCATATTGTGGCACACCGCATCATAGTAGTCGGCTGTGCGATATTTTTCTTTTTCGCCGAAATCGTAGGCGAATATTGCAGGAAGTGCCTGCACGGCAGCCATCTGTTCCGGCATTTTCGCGTTGCAGCTGCTCACAATCAGGTCGGCGGTTTTCAGCTCCGCCAGCTCTGCCGCGCCAATCCGCAGGGGGCCGGTCCAGCTTTCGCCGGTAACCACCCGGACAAAGCTGCGCTCGCCGTTGAGCACATCATAGACGCATACCTTGGTCGTGTGTCCGGGCAGAATGGGACAGTGGCTGGTGTCGACGTTGTTTTCCTCCAGAGCTTTTTTCAGGATGGGAACCATTTTGTCATCACCGAGAGAACCGAGGTATTCGGCCTGAGCCCCCAACCGTGCCGCGTGGACCGCGACATTTACCGCATTGCCCCCCGGGAAGCACTCCTGTGTATTCCGGTAGTAGTCGATTACATTGTCCCCTAACGCGATCAGTTTCATATCAATAGCACTCTTTTCTGTAATAGCGACGAATGTCCAGCGAGTGGCCGGTGATCTGTTCAATATTCTTGCTGATGCGCTGCAGCACGGCGGCCATGACCACAGGGCTGAGCAGCGGGCGGAAAGCATCGCTGATGCCGGGCAGCTCGTAATCCTTTGTGTCGAAGCAGGTCAGCTTTTTCGTGTGGCGGGCGGCGAATTCCTTCACGCGCTCATCCTGGGCACGGGTGGGACCCTCTGTCAGCAGCAGGGTGGTGCAGACATCCTCCTCCAGCAGCTCCAGTGTTCCGTGGAAGAACTCCGGGCTGGATACGCTCTTGGTGCGGATCCACTGGCTTTCCTCCAGTACGCACATACTGTAGCTGTATGCGGTGGGCCACAGGTCGCCGCTGCCGATCCAGATGTTGTAAGGCTCCTTATTGTAGTCCAGCGCGTATTGGCGGCACTTTTCATCCGCCTGCTTGCGCACCTGGGCCAGGGCATAGGCCAGGTTTTTCAATTCGTCGGCAAAACGGGGATAGCTCTCAAAATTGCCGCTGCGGTAGAGAATGCGGCCAATCAGAAGGTAAAATACCAGCTCCTGAGGACGGCCTTCCCCATAAACAATGGTGTCATCGCAAATCCGTTCCAGGGTGGAATCAGGCTTGCTCACGGCAGCGAACAGCCGCACGCCCCGCTCTTTCAGCCAGTTGGCGGCGCTGACCGTCTCTGCAGTGTCGCCGGACTTGGAGGTGAGAAACGCTACGGTTTTGTCCGTTATGCGGTTGCAGTCTCCGGTCATCAGATTGGCAGAGAGCACACTTTCCACCGGCAGACGGGACATATGCCGGATGTAGAAAGGAAAGGGATCCAGCATGGCCTGGGAACCGCCGCTGCTGGTGAACAGCAGCAGATCAAAGCCGTTATCAAAAATGGAATCCGCAATGGCCTCGATTTTCGCCCGCTGGCCATAGATCATCGCGCCATTGGCAATGATCTGATTTTCATTGAAGTTTACCAAGTTCATTTATACAATTGCCTCCATTTGTAACTTTGTAATTACAATATAATTTCCGGAAAAGCGGTCCGTGTTAGATTCTGAACCGCCACGGACCGCGGGAGGAAGCTTACATAATTCCGAAGAAGGACAGTGCCACAGACAGGGCAATGACCAGCAGGATCAGCTTCATGGTGTTGACATTCTTCTTCTTGAACAGCCAGTACAGCAGGAAGACGAAGCCCAGGGGAAGAATATTGGGCAGGATGGAGTCAAAGATACCCTGCACGGAAACACTGGATATGACGAGGGTTTCGGGGAAAGCAAAGCTCACATAGCTGGGGATCAGGCCGCCTACAACCATAACGCCCAGAATACCGGCAGCCTTGGTCAGGGCAGCGGCGTTGTCACCGATGAACTGAATGGATTTTACACCGGCGTTGTAGCCCATACGGACGAACCAGATACGGCTGAGAATTGCGGTGATGGCCCAGAACAGGATATAGAAGATGGGGCCCAGAACGCTGTTCTGGCTTGCCAGGGAGCAGCAGATGGATGCGATGATGGGCATGGCGGTGTACCACCAGATGGCATCGCCCAGACCGGCCAGAGGTCCGAACAGACCGGTTTTCAGGCTGTGGATCAGGCTGCGGTCCTGCCCGGCTTCTTCCATGGAAACAATCAGGCCCTGCAGAATGGCTGCCATATGGGGTTCGGTGTTGATGAAGTCCAGGTTGTTCTGCATGGCGGCGGCCATTTCTTCGTTGTTGTCGCCATGGATTTTACGGAAGCACTTGGTCATGCCGTAGCAGAAGCCCACGGCCTGCATACGCTCAAAGCTGAAGCAGCACTGCTCCGCCATGGAGCGAACTGCCATCTCGTCCAAATCTCTTTTTGTAATCTTATTAGATGCCATCTTCGAAATCTCCTTCCTGAACAGCGGGGGCTGCGGCAGCGGCCTTGTTCATTTCTACATCGCGGTTAAAGCCGATGAAGGCAATGCAGCCGGCAATAATGGCAACGGGCAGAATGTTCTGGCAATTGGTGATAATCATGATCACGAAACCGGCCAGCAGGTAGGCAACGTTTTCTTTCTTCAGCATAACCACCAGCAGCAGCGCCAGACCAACGGCGGGCATCAAACCGCCGGCGACTTCAAAGCCGTGGACCAGCCATACGGGGAAGGCAGCAACAAAGGAGGCAATGCTGTTCTGCAGAGCGTAAACAGACAGGAACGCGGCCAGAGCGAAGGCGGCGCTGTACAGCAGCCAGCCGAAGTACATGGTTTGGGCCAGCCCCTTTTCGTTGCCGGCAGCGGCGTCACGGTCAACCTTGGGCAGGAAGCCGGCGTAGAAGGTGTTGGTAGCGGTACCGATCCACTGACCGATCAGTGCGAAGGGAACCGCCAGACCCAAAGCTGTGCTGACATCGCAGCCGGTGGTGTGGGCCAACACCGTTGTCATCAGACCTGCAAACAGGGGGTCTGGCGGGACCGTTCCACCAACGGTCAGAAGTCCCAGATAGGAAAGTTCGGCAATGGCGCCGGCTTGCAGACCCAGGCGAACATCGCCAAGAATCAGGCCGGTAAAGAATGCCACGACCAGCGGACGGAACCACATAAAGGTTTCCATGTGTTTGTCGAGTGCGCAGATAAATACGACCAGCGCGATCAACAAACCCTGCACGAGTGTGATTTGCATAACATATCTCTCCTCTATTTATTTTTTCACCACCGCGGAAGGCCGCGGGGTAAGAAACGGGGTTAATCGTTGAAGCTCAGCTTGCGGTCACCCGGCGCGATCTGAATGTACACATCTACGCCCTTGGCACGGATGGCACGCAGATCCTCCCGGTCCTGATCATCCATATAGACATGGGCCTCCTTGGTGATGGTTTTGCCGGGGCCTACGTGCATATTGCCAATGCACAGCTTGTCAATGGGCACACCGCCCTCCACCAGCTTTCGGGCACCCTGGGGATCTCGGACCACCAGGAAAATGTGCTGGCTGGCGGATGCCTTGTGGATGACGGAAATCGTCTTGTCCAGCGAAAAGAAGCGGATGCCGCAGCCTGCGTTGCGGGCGGTGGCAGTCATCAGGCTCTGCTGCAGCGGATCCTGGGCGGCCAGATCGTCCGCGACAACGATCAGGTTGCAGCCGGCCAACGCGCTGGTCCACGCCACACCAACCTGACCGTGGACAAGACGGTTGTCAATTCTTGTCAATAGAATATCGGGCATATGGAATAACCTCCTGTTCATCATATTGGAAGAAGCATCCGGTACAAACATTTTTTTAAAAATATTTGTAATAATGTAATGACAATATATCAAAGATGTGATACAATGTCAATACGTAGATGAGCCATCCGGTTCAATTCAACGTTATGCACAAAACAGTCCCTTAAAAATTATGCAATTCGAAGGAGCGAAGAACAATGGAACACAAAAACAAGACCATGCTGGACTACATTGCAAGCTGCCCGGAGTATATCCGCAAAAACGTGGCAGACAGTGCGGCCCTCACCAAGCCGTTGGTGGACGAATACGTAAACGGCGGCTACAAGAATATCTGGATCATCGCTTGCGGCTCATCGTACAATGGTTCGCTCTGTGCCCGGCAGTTTATCCGCCGCCATCTGAGGTGCGAGGTGAAGCTGGTCACGCCCTTCCATTTTGTAACCAGCGAGCACGATTTTGATGAAACCGATATGGTGGTGGTTGTCAGTCAAAGCGGTTACAGTCTGAATGCCCTGGATGCCATCAAGGTCATTGCGCAAAAGGGCCGCCGCTGCATCGGTCTTACCGGTGATGTGAACAGCGACCTGGGCAAGGTCTGCGATGTGGTTGCCAATTACGGTGTTGGACGCGAGACGGTGGCCTATGTCACCCGGGGCGTCACCACACTGGCCCTCTTCTTTATGATGTTTGCCGTTGAAGCGGCCGCCCGGCTGGGACTGAAAACGCAGGCGCAGGTGGAGGAAGTCAAGCAGCAGCTGCTGGCGGCAGCCGACGTAAATGCCGCCGTGCAGGCACAGGTGCCGTCCTTCCTGGAGGCCCACTACCGGCAGTTGTCCGGAATGACCAACGCCTATGTCTGCGGTGTAGGCGCCAATCTGGGAACCGCCAGTGAGGGCGCCCTGAAGTTCGGGGAGACCATCAGCGTGCCCACGGCAGCCTATGAGGTGGAGGAATATATCCATGGTCCCAACATTCAGATGACGCCCCGCTACAGCGTTTTCCTGATTGACGGCGGCGAGGGCAGCGCGCGCATCCATCAGATCTTCGAAGGTTCCCGGATTGTGACCGACAATGTGTTTCTTTTGACAAACCAGGCTGCCTACAGCGGGGAAGAAAATGTGTTTTCCGTTCAAATGGACCTTCCGGAGGAAATCACGCCGCTGTGCTGGCTGCCCTTCTTCCAGATCCTTGCCTACCAGCTGACCACCGATCTGGACCGCTGGAATAAGCACCCGCTGCAGCGCCGGATGGAGAAGTATGTGTCTTCCAAGAGCGCCAACTATGTCAACAGCCCCTTCAGTGAAGATACACCGGGCCGGGCATAAAAACGATGGAGCTGGTTTCTGCTGTATTTTTCTGTCTGGGAGCAGCTGACTATCTGCTGGGCAACCGTTTCGGGTTGGGGAATGGGTTTCGGCAGGGCTTTGCCGCCGTGGTGGATCTGATGCTTTTGATGACCGGCTTTATGGCGCTGGCTCCCTGGCTGGGAACACACCTTGCTCCGGTCATTACCCCTGTTTTTACCGCTGTAGGGTGTGATCCCTCGCTGTTCGCCGCCCTGTTTTTAAGCTGTGATGCCGGAGGAGCGGTGCTGGCTGCGCAAATCGCCCGGGATCCCTCAGCGGGGCTATACAACGGCCTGATTGTCGCCGCTTTTCTCGGAGCGACGATCAACGGAACCATCCCCCTGGCACTGGGGAAGCTGCATGGCGGCAAGCGTGCTGCCGCCATACAGGGGCTTTTCATTGGGTTTTTGGTGCTCCCTGTCGGCAGCTTCCTGACCGGGCTGCTGTGCGGCATCCCTCCTGTGGTTTTGCTGCGCAATACCTGGCCGGTGCTGGTGGTGGCGGTGCTTTTGCTGCTGCTTTTCAAATCCGGCAGCCATGCCATTGGGCCGATTTTCGGCGGTATTTCCCTGATTGTGCGGGGTATGACGCTGTTTGGATTCTGCGTTTCCGTTCTGCAGGAAACCACAGGCATTGTCCTGTTGGAGGGGCTGACGCCGCTGAAGGAGATATACCCCGTCATCTGCGGGATCGGTGTGTTTCTGGCGGGAATATTGCCTTTCTTCAGCCTTGTGCAGCGGGTTCTGAGCGCACCGCTAACCCGGCTCGCCGAGCGGCTGCGCATCGGACCGGAGTCCGTTACCGGACTGGTGGTCACTACCGCGAACTGCATTCCCACGCTGCTGGCGCTGGACACAATGGAGGAGCGGGGCATCACCCTGAACACGGCCTATGCCGTTGTCGCCGCATACAGTGTGGGGGATTTTCTGGCGTTTGCGCTGCTGTTTGCCCCTGATGCCGCTCTGCCCATGATGGTGGGCCGTTTGCTGAGCGGTGCGCTTGCCATTGGGTTGTGCCTGAGATTTCCGACTCACGCCGGCCGGCCTATGGAATAAATGATTATAGCGGCTCCGGCGCGGATCTGTGTTGCACAAACGCCGGAGCTGTTTTACGGCCGAAGCTCTGGTTTTGCTGAAAGCCAGAGTATTTTGTTTTCAAATACAGGAGAGGAAAGGGTGCGGCAGCCGAAAAGCGCAGGATTTCTTCCTGATCTTCTGATGATACACGAAGGGTTAAATTGTCAAATCTCCGGTTTCGTTGGAAGCCGGAGATTGTGTATTTTTTGCCTGCGCCGCCTTTTCCTTACTTCTGGGAATGGCAGGTTTCATGCATTGCGCAGTGGGCGCAGTTACAGCCGCAGGAGGCTTTGCCCTGCTTGTGCTGACGAATCAGACTGCGGAAAATCAGAGCGATTACTGCTATTAACGCGATACAGATTAGAATGGTTCCAAGATTTGCGCAAATCCATTGCAGCATAACAAATCACTCCTTCGCTTCCTGCGTGAATACACGGCTCAATCATGGATTTCTTGCTGCCTCACATTATATTTCTTTCCAGGCAGACAGCTTTTTCGCGAATTCATAGGGGACTACCAGGTCACCGGTTCCGCTGCTGAGACGAATATCCGGTTTGTTCCCGCCATGAAAATCGCTTCCGCCGCTTTCCAACAGCTGAAACGCCCCCGCGATGGCGCGGGCAGCAGCCGATACTTCCGGAGCGTAAGTAGCGTACCGGGTTTCCATAGCCGCCAGACCATGCTCTTTCGCTTCCGGTAAGAATGCCCGGAGTTCTCCCTCTGACAGGCTGATAAAAGGATGGGCCAGCACCGGCACCGCGTTTATGGAATGCAGGAACCGGACCGCTTCCAATGCCGGAATGCGTTCCGGCGGGGTATAGAGTCCGTTTTTCGCGGACAAAACCCCGCAAAAGGCTTCCTTCATCTCACGAATATAGCCCTTTCGCAAAAGCTCCCCGGCTATCACCGCACGGTTCACACTCCCCGGATGCCGCTCCCGAATCTCCCCGTAGCTGATTTCGTACCCGGCTGAACGCAGTGCCGCGGCCAGTGCGCGGTTGCTTTCCTCTTTTCTCCGGTTGATGACACCAAGAAAGTCCGTTAGTTCGGCAAACTTTTCCTGTTCCAGAAACAGACCGACAATATGAACTTCCTTCCCAAGATACCCTGTGGAGATTTCCACACCGGGGATTGCTTCAAGAGCTGTCCCCCGGGCCGCCTCCAAAAATTCCGGCAAACCGGCAACGGTGTTATGATCCGTAAGGGCAACAGCGCGCAGCTTCCTCCGAAGCCCTTCCGCAACGATCTGCGACGGAGTAAACGTTCCGTCGGAGAAGGTGGAATGGGTATGCAAATCACAGAAATTGTCCACGGAGCATCTCCCCCCCTCTGCGGCTTTGCGCTGTCAGCTGACGTTTCTTTGTCTCTTTTCTATATCATAATTTCCCAGCTTGGGAAAGTCAACCGCATCACTCCCTGATATGGAGAAAACCCACATAGAAAAGAATTGGTCAGGCAAGCAGGTACTGCCTGTTTGCCTGACCAATTGAAGTATTATGCTGAAACCGAAAAACGTTCTCAAATCGCAAGTCCTACCAGCAGGTATCCTGCCAGCGCATAGGGCAGCTGAGTCTTGACATGGTCCGGATGGTCGCAGGAAGCAACCGTAGAGGAGAGAATGGTGGTATCGGACAGAGGAGAACAGTGATCCCCGAATACACCGCCCCCGGCAACGGCTGCGAATACAGCAACCACCAGAATGGTCAGTTCATTACCGGTAAAGGCAAAGGCCAGCGGCAGGGCCAGAGGCATACAAATTGCAAAGGTACCCCAAGAGGAGCCTGCGGCGAAGGCCATGATCTGGATATTCTGGCGGCTTCTTCGCAGAGCCTCCCCCTTCAGTTTGGTGATATCCTGCTCACGATGGAGAATTTCTCCCTGGCTGGGCCTGTCCAGCGACTCCAGAAAGCGCATAAAGGAATTCTGCCTATGGTTAGGTACCGCTAACCATAGGGTTAAAATTTGATTAGCAATCGCTAACTTCCGTGCATAATACTGCGTTTCTTTGCATTTGACAATCCCCTTTTGAAAAAATATCGATGCACCCTTTGCTGTTGGGGTTTCTTGATATTCAGGCCTAATTGTGGTATGCTGGAAAAAACATTTGCATGAGGTGTTACTATGGTATTACAGGAATCCGGAGAAATGTATTTGGAAACCATCTATAATCCTCGCGCAGAAAAGCCCCTATGTCCGTTCCATCGATGTTGCGGAATATCCACAATGCGTATCGCCAACAAGGTTTATTCTGTGGGTCATGGGAGGATGAGCTGATGAACACACAAAGCAAGCGAGAACGGGAGAAGCAGCTTGTCTCCCAGATGATTGCCCTATATTGCCGGAAAAAACACGGTGGAAAGGGTCTCTGTCCCGACTGCGCCGCTTTGAACACCTACGCCCGGCAGCGCAGCGACAGGTGCCCTTTCATGGAGACAAAAACCTTCTGCTCCAACTGTAAGGTGCATTGTTACAAGCCGGAGATGCGCTCGCAGATCCGGGCTGTCATGCGGTTTTCCGGACCGCGGATGGTGTTTCATCACCCTGTTATTGCGGTCCGTCATGTGATCGAAACAAGCAAAGAAAAGAGACGATTGGGAAAGACAACATGAAGATCAAAAAGATTATGTACTCAAACTTCGCACCCCTGGAAATTCCAACTTTTTAGTCGAAAATCCGAAATAAAAAAAGCCACAGAAGAATTCTGTGTTCATAGGAGCTTGGGGTAGCCGTCTCAGCAAGCGTTCCAGCAAAATAGGTACCGGGTTGTATTGCTTGCTACTTCTCTGGGAGATAATATCGTTGGAATGGATAATTGCATCATGTTTGACGATTGAAACACGCCAAAATTGCGTATAATGTTTTCGCGAAATACGCAGTTTTTGCGTATCTCTCTTGCGCATTCAGAAACGCTGTGCTATGATGTATCCGGGGTGATTGGACCATGACCTTGAAACAGCTTCGAAAGCAGAAGAACCTCACCCAGGCAGCCTGTGCTGCATATCTGGGTGTTCCTTTGCGCACATATCAAAACTACGAAAACGATGAGCAGAAGCAAGCTTCCATAAAATATCAGTTTATGCTTCAAAAACTGGATCAATACGGCTTCCTTGATGAGACCCATGGCATTCTCAGTTTAGAACAAATCAAAAACACCTGCAGCCAAGTGTTTGAAGGGAAAGAAGTATCTTACTGTTACCTGTTCGGTTCCTACGCCAAGGGGAAAGCCACTGAGCATAGTGATGTGGACCTTCTGGTTTCTACGCCGATTTCCGGCATGCGGTTTTATGATCTTGTTGAGGAGCTTCGGGAAAAACTGTGCAAGCAAGTGGATGTGCTGAACCAGGACCAATTAAAAGACAATTTATCCCTGGTGGAAGAAATACTGAAGGACGGAGTAAAAATCTATGGATAACACAAAAGACAACCGTTACTATCTTGATCGGATTTTGACCGACTTGTGCTTCATCATCGCACACACCCAGGATCTTGATCAGGAAGATCTGGAAGAGAATGAGGTGCTTCAGGATTCTGTGATGTTTCGCCTGATTCAGATTTCTGAGAACTCCGACAAGCTGACGCAGAACTTCAAGGACCAACATCCCGAAATTGCCTGGAGAGCACTGAAAGGTATGCGAAACAGAATCGTCCATAACTACGGCGGCGTAGACATGGGTATCATTTACGATACTGTCACGAATGATATCCCTGCAACATTGAAAGAACTTCAAAGCATCGATATCTGACAGACTATTCGGGCGAACTGTCTCCAGTGCTGTCGCGCTAACGGTTTTCTGCTTCACGCAAAATGAAAAGGCTATGTATTCCGATTGGAGCACATAGCCTTTTTGTTATTTGCAATTATATCTCTGCAGAAGCGTAGCACTAAAAACGCGTTGCCTGCCCGAAGGAGCAGATCTGGGGTTTGGGGGATTCCCCCAACAAGCGAAAACCCGTTCAGGTAGCACCTGAACACTGCTTGCCACTATTGTACCAAAGACAGTTTATGATCGTTCTGCATTGTCTGTCCACATTTCGCACTGGCTGATAACGGTATTGATCGCATCCTCGCACTGCTCCG
This sequence comes from Oscillospiraceae bacterium, assembly GCA_017622995.1. Classification (GTDB taxonomy): domain Bacteria; phylum Bacillota; class Clostridia; order Oscillospirales; family Oscillospiraceae; genus Faecousia. The sequence continues at coordinate 8,098 of JAGAQA010000054.1, read as the reverse complement.
GTGGGTACTTATACTTTTTCAGAAGCCGTTTGACCATCTTACGCATGGTAGCACGAGCAGTTTCTTTTTTCTGCCAATCAATCGTTCTGTTCTTACGGAGCATTTCTGTCAGCTCACGGGTCATCTGCACCAGCACATCATTCTCGTAGAAATCTTTGATTGCCTGGGGGTTGGTCAGAGCATCGTAGAATGCCAGTTCCTCCTGCGTAAGTCCCAGTGAATCACCGGCTTGGTATGCCTTGGCAATCAGCTCCGCTGCTTCCAGCAGTTCTTTGATGACCTCATCATTACTGATATGTCCGTTGTAATAGGCGTTCATGATCCGGGTAATCATCTCGGAAAACTTGGCAGATTGCACCACATTGGTACGCTTGTAAATGGACACCTGCTCTGCAAGCAGTTTCTTCAAAATTTCCACCGCAATGTTTTTCTGCTTCATGTGGGAAATCTCGTCCAGTACCGCGGGGTCAAACAGTGAGAAGTTCTCACCAGCCTTACGACTGTCAAACAAACTGATGACGCCTTCGCTCTGGATGCTGGCCTTCAGCAACTCGTTAATCTGTGCATTGATCTCAGGCAGAGACAGTATCTTGCCACCGTTTCCTCCATAGGTCAGCTTGATAACCGTTGAACGTACCGCTTCAAAGTATGCAGCTTCGTGGCGCTCTTTCTCAGTGGTCATGCTGGAGCAGAGGGACATCGCCTGCTTCGTGAGCAGGGCCTCCTTCAAGAAGAGATCTTTTCGTTCCTGAGATTTGGGATCCAGCACAAAATTTGCACCATCCGCGATCAGCTTAGCCATTGTCAGAGGACTGCCACCAATGAATCCGCTGTAATCGAAACCGTGGAACAAATCGCGGCAGACCTGTAATTTCTCCCGGAACTTCGGATAAGCTGTTTTGGAAATATCCATGTCGCCATACTTGGAGCGATCACGGGCGGTATACTCGTTCATTGCCGCCTTCAATGCACCTGCGATGCCAACGTAGTCAACGACCAAGCCGCCTTCCTTATCCTTGAACACTCGGTTTACGCGGGCAATGGCCTGCATAAGATTGTATCCATGCATGGGCTTGTACACATACATCGTGGCCAACGAAGGCACATCAAAGCCGGTCAGCCACATATCGACAACAATGGCAATCTTCATCGGATCATTGTTATCCTTGAACTTGCGTGCCAGTTCCTCCTTATGTGACTTTGTTCCGATGATTTCTTTCCAGTCTTCCGGGTCGTTGTTTCCACCAGTCATTACGACACCGATCTTTTCTTTCCAGCTTGGACGGATTTCCAAAATGCGCCGGTAGATCTTCATGGCAATGGGACGGGAGTATGCGACAATCATCGCCTTACCGGTTAACAGGTTTGCGCGATTTGTTTCGTAGTGTGTAACAATATCATCCACCAGAGACGCGATGGTTGAGTCTGCACCCAGAACACTTTCCATCTGCCCCAGCATTTTTTTGCTTTTGGCAATGGTTTCCGCACTGGCCTGCTGCTCCAGAATATCATAGGTGGAATCGATCAGCGCCAGCGTATTCTCGTCCAGTTTCAAATGAATCACGCGACTCTCATAGTAAACAGGGCGAGTTGCGCCGTCTTCCACAGCCTGCGTCATATCGTAAATGTCGATGTAATCACCAAATACTTCGCGGGTGTTGCGGTCTTTGGAGGATACAGGCGTACCTGTGAATCCAATAAATGTTGCGTTCGGAAGGGCATCACGTATGATACGAGCGTTGCCGACCACAATTCTGGCTTCGGTCTCGCCCTTCTCATTTTCACTCATAACGATACGCTCATCCATGCCGTACTGACCACGGTGGGCTTCGTCTGCCATAACCACGATGTTGCGGCGAGTAGACAACGGCTCCTCCCGTTCCTCGAACTTAAACATGGTGGTGAAGATGATACCGTTGGCAGTTCTGCCGTCCAGCAATTCCTTCAGATGCACCTTGCTTTCTGCCTGGACGGGTGTCTGGCGCAGGAAGGCTGAGCACTTGGAAAACTGGGAGTAAAGCTGATCGTCGAGGTCGATTCTGTCCGTCATGACCACGGTGGTCGGGCTGTCCAGTGCCTCCTGCAGCAGGTGGGCGTAGAAGACCATGGATAACGATTTGCCGCTGCCCTGGGTATGCCAGAACACGCCACCTTTGCCGTCGGTCTTGGTTGCGATGATTGCTTTCTCCACAGCCTTGCGAACAGCGAAGTATTGGTGATAACCTGCCAGTATCTTGAACGCTTTTGCCTGCTCCACAGAGAAGCAGATAAAGTTTTTGATGATATCCAGCAGCCGCGCTCTGTCAAACATCCCCTCATAGAAGGTGTCGAACTGGGCGTAGGCGGTGTTCTCGTAGCTGCCGTCCTTCGTCTTCCACTCCATGAAGCGATCAAGGCCAGAGGTGATGGTACCCGCCTTGTTTGTGGTTAGATCGCTAATCACGCAAATGGCGTTGTAATTGAAAATGGAGGGGATGTCCTGCATGTAGTTGCGGATTTGGTTATATGCGTTCTCTGCATTCACTTCATCCTTGGAAGGGCTTTTCAGTTCCATCAGCACCAGCGGCAGGCCATTGATAAACAGAATAATGTCCGGGCGGCGGTTGTTGCCGTTCTCGATGTATGTAAACTGGTTGACCACATAGAAGCTGTTGTTCGTAACGATCTTATAATCGATCAGATACACAATGGAATTGCGTTCCTCACCCTTGACAAAGTACCTAACAGGAATGCCGTTCTGCAGATAGTCCATAAACTGCATGTTCTTCTGCAGCAGACTGCCTGTGTCAAAATTATGGAGCTTTCCGATTGCTTCGCTGATTGCGTCCAGAGGCAGTCCCTTGTTCAGTTTCACAAGGCTGTCCATGAGAACAGCATCCAGCAGCGGACTGGAATAGTCCCGATCCATATCCGGGGCATAGATGTGGGTGTAACCCATGTTCTCGAACAGTTCTATGACTGCCTGTTCGAACATATCCTCTGTGAAATGCATAGTGATGCCTCCTTTGATATTTTCTATGCCCCCATGCGTTTATAATTTGGCTATATCAAGTGAGTAGCCATTGTTCTGCATTTCTTTTGCAAGGGATAGTTTTGTCTCTTCGACATTATCCTTGAAGGGAATATAAATCAAACCATCAATATCGGAGGGTTTTTCCATTGTCTCTGCTTGCGAAAGAAGAATAGCGACTTTTTCTCGCCCAATTCTGGACAACAGCATTCCCAACTCCAAAACCACATTTTGTCTAACTCTGTATTGTTTTTTTGTCTCATCGTTTTTGGGATAACCGATGTCATCTGGCGTAGCTAAAACAATTCCGAAATTAGCTTGTTGCGTATATTCTTCGAGCTTTTCAATGATCGTTTGTCCGGATGAAATAAGCTGATCTAAGATCAATGGCTCCAAGTCCCATCTTCTAAGCATGGCTTCAAGTTGCGTCCGTGCATTTGTGTCATGTCCGTATACTACGAATACTTTCCGGTTATGAATAGCAGTTACATTTTCACCAGACAAAACTGCGATTATTTGATCAACATTTTTTCCTTGACAGTTTACTGTTCCCTTATCCCAGCAGTTTACAACACAGCCATTGGCAAGTTTCAGTGCAGTACCTAAATTGTTCCCGGTTCGCTTTTCATCAACAATAGGTTGATCTGCTTTTTTTAGCAGCTTTTTCACCTGTTCAAGTGTCATATTCATTGCCATATTGATTCTACCTCCCATACATAATAACAAGATAAACGATAATTTAGCGGCTTAAATGCCGATAGCGGATACTTCGATATCCCCGCTCATCAAACGCGGTAGCAGCGAGTCGCGTAGATCCTTCAGTCTTGCGTTTTCCATTGCATTGATACGAACCTGTGCGTACATAGGCGCGACTACAGCGGAAAATGCTGCGATTTCTTCGGCTGTCGGCAGGTAGAATTGATATTGGAGTGTATCCGACGGTATTGTTCGCTGACGGCTGCCTGTCGATCCAGTGACATGGCTGCACATAAAATCAGAAAACGGCACACTATCAATTAGCGAATACAGGAAATCAGTGAGCATGCGCTCTTTGGCTTTGTACACGATAAACTCGGTCGAGCAGACCGCATTGTTGGTCATGCAGTAAGGACGCCACACACGCTTCGTAGTCGGATTGAGCTTCGAAATCATAAAGCAATCCGCATCGACAACGAACTTATTGCTCTTGATCGCGGTGGACAATTCAAATACTGGGTAGCGCGTTTCGTCAAAAGCGGGGATGCTGTAATGCTCCAGCATGGTTTCTGGCTGCTTTAACGGGTTAAAACTTTTGTTGGAGATCACAGCAACATCGCCCAGCGAAATAAGCGACCACCCATCTGGGATTGAATCACCGCTACGCAGGCAGAAATGCTCCGCAAACAAGGTCTGTGCTTGCTGCTGTAAATTATCGTTTATCTTTGTGTTACACGAAATTTTACTGTCTATGGCATTCAAAATGGAAGTCACCTTTTTTTGGACAGCTATGTCGGGCAGTTTAATTACTACTCTGCGGAATTCGGCCTGCTTAATTCCGGTTACAGTTGTGCCGGTCTCCTTTGCTTTAAGTAATCCCTGACCATAAGGCGACTGTAGTAAATACAACAGATAATCGTTATCTAAAACACCTTCTTTGCCTCGAAGGGTCAGCAATCGTTGTGCAATTGCGATATCGTCCCGATCAAGCCGAGCGACCATTCCCATAGGCGCTTCGGTGGTTAAGAGTATATCGCCTTTTTTAGGAAATCCTCTTACCATGAATCGCTTATATTCTGCCTCGGAAATATAGTAGCATTCAGCGTAATTAATATAGTTGTTTTTTACGGACTTTGCACTGAGCGTAGGTATACCGTTTTCCGCTTTTTGCGGAGTTTTTCCTCGATAGTCAATGATCGCAGACAACGCATCCTCCATCAGATATTCTTTAAAATCCATATCCGATCGCCTCCAGCTTCTGCCGGATTTCTTCTTCCAGCGCATGGGACTGTGCAAACAGTTCCGAAAGCTCCCCAGTCAGTCTGGTCATCTTTTCTTCGAAGGGTTCGCCATCATCTTCCTGCTCCTCAATACCAACATAGCGTCCGGGGGTGAGGATGTAGTCTTGCTTGGCGATTTCGTCGGTATCTACCACAGCGCAGAAGCCCTTCTGATCCTCCAGCGTACCGTCAATATACGCCTTGTATGTGTCTGCGATTTTTTCAATGTCCGTGTCGGTCAATTCGCGCAGCTTTCTGGTGACCATGGTGCCGAGCTTACGGGCATCGATAAAGACGGTCCTTCCGGGCTGCTTCTTGTTCTTGGCAAGGAACCACAGGGACACAGGAATCTGCGTTGTATAGAATAGCTGTGTCGGCATTGCGACAATGCATTCCACCAAATCCGCATTTACAATGTTCTTACGGATTTCACCTTCACCACCGCTCTGGGAGGAAAGCGCACCGTTTGCCAGCACCATGCCGATTTTGCCGTTGGGTGCCAGATGGTAGATCATGTGCTGCAGCCACGCAAAGTTGGCGTTGCCTGCAGGAGGCAGACCATATTGCCAACGCACATCGTCTTTCAGCTTGTCCGCGCCCCAGCCGGAGAGATTGAAGGGCGGATTTGCCATGATGTAGTCTGCGCGGAGGGTTGGATGGCAATCGTTGAAGAAGGTATCCGCGTTGTAGCTGCCAAGGTTGGCTTCGATACCACGGATTGCAAGGTTCATCTGCGCCATCTTCCATGTGGTGGGGTTGGAGTCCTGTCCAAATACAGAGATGTTGTTGATATTGCCGCTGTGGTTTTCAATGAACTTGGCGCTTTGAACGAACATACCACCAGAGCCGCAGCAGGGATCGTACACGCGGCCATTGTAGGGCTGCAGCACTTCCACCAGAGTTCGAACTACGCAGGAGGGAGTATAGAACTCACCAGCCAGTTTGCCTTCCTGCTCGGCAAATTTAGACAGACAGTATTCGTATGTTCTGCCGAGGATATCGCGGCTTGATCCAGCGTCTACCATTTTAATGTTGGTAAACAGGTCAACCACATCGCCCAGACGGCGCTTATCCAATTCGGGACGTGCGAAGTTCTTGGGGAGGATATCCTTCAGTCTCTTATTTTCTTTTTCGATTGCTCTCATGGCATCGTCGATCACGGTTCCAATTTCGGGAGTGTGTGCCTTGGAAGCGATGACGCTCCATCTCGCGTTCTCGGGTACGAAAAAGATGCCCTCAGAAATATACTCATCCACATCTTCCTCAAAGCCATCGCCTTCCTCCACCAGTTGCTGGTGTTTTTCATCGAAACGGTCAGAGATATATTTCAAAAAGATCAGGCCGAGCACCACAGACTTGTACTCAGATGCGTCAATGTTGCCGCGCAAAACGCATGCTGCATCCCAAATCTGTTTTTCAAATCCAATGCCTGCAGTATTGTTATCTGCCATATCTGTTCCTCCATCATCCCATGCTTTGGGCATCTTTTGTTATGTCAATTCTACAATTATTCTTCGCGTTCGTCAATTCACAATCTCCATTTTTGAGAGAACGCAACAGAAAAAACTGCGGATTTGCATTTTGAACCCCGTAAAAAACAAATCCAACTTCCTTCAAAAAGTTGGATTTATCTCCTCATTCAATTTGGCCAAAATAGGCGCTAACCCCACAGCTAACCCCACAGCATTTTTGGCCGCTCCATTTTACCTCAGGAAGTTAGAAAAACACCGGATTTCTTATCGAAATCTGGTGTTTTTATGGTTGCGGAGGCAGGACTCGAACCTACGACCTCCGGGTTATGAGCCCGACGAGCTTCCAACTGCTCTACTCCGCGATATTCAAATGGGCACTCCCCGAGTGCTTGGGTATTATAGCACAACACACATATGTTGTCAAGCATGAATTTTGAGGGGACGGAAGGGGCAGGCCATTGGGCCTATTTCAGATTCCGTTCCCGAAGGATTCGCCGCAAAGCGGCATAGCGGGCACTTTGCTGGGCGCTGGAGGGAATGTTTTCCTGCTGGAACCGGGCCAATTCCTGACACAGCTTCTCACAGGACATGGCTTTGTAAAAGTCCATCCATTCCTGATAGTCAATCGCGTACCCAAGGATACCCTTGCGGGCATACAGCCCTGCGGCGTTGGCCAGACGAATCCTGTCGCCAAATGCCATTTTGTTTCGCCTCCTGAGGCTTCCTGCATGATTGGAGCCTTCCCCCGAATTATAGCACTTTTGTGTCGAATTTCAACCCCTTTTTAAAGAGTTTGCCCTATTTTTATGGGATCTACACAGATTCTTTTCGGATAATTCAAAAAAATTTCACGGGATTTTTAGCACTCTCCCATTGACAGTGCTAAAATACGTGGTATAGTATAGCTGTTCCTTGAGAGAGGAACAAAGAAAAGCAACATGATAACGCCTACGCCCATCCGATGGACGCCAACGGAAAATGGAATGGAGGAATGACTTATGTTGCCCAGCATTTTTGGAGAGAACCTGTTTGATGATTTCTTTCATGATCCCTTCGGTATGATGACCGCTGCCGTGGAGGAGCCTCTGTACGGCAAGCATGCCAAAAACCTGATGAAGACCGATGTCCGGGAACTGGAAGATGCCTATGAGCTGGATATTGACTTGCCCGGCTTCAAGAAGGATGAGATCACCGTCGACCTGAACGATGGTTACCTGACCATCGGGGCCTCCAAAGACCTGAACAAGGATGCGCAGGATCAGAACGGCCGCTATATCCGCAGAGAGCGGTATGCCGGCACCTGCAGCCGGAGCTTCTATGTGGGAGATGTGCAGCCCTGTGACATTGGCGCCAGATATGAGGACGGTATCCTGAGGCTGTCCGTGCCCAAGGCGGATAAAAAGCGTCTGCCTGAAAGAAGCACCATTGCAATCGAATAAGCGCTTTCCCTGCGGCGGCATACCCGGTTCGGTGTGCCGCCGCACTTTTTGTCTGCGGTTGTGTAGGTGTTACAATGATGTGTGACAGATAGAAAAAAAGAATAGCGAATAGGGCGGGCATGTGCTAAGGTTGAGTTGCTCAGACAAAACCGAAAGGCAGGTGCCACCCTATCCGCTATGAATAAGATAACACAGGATATG
>JAGAQA010000004.1 GCA_017622995.1 Oscillospiraceae bacterium | reverse complement strand
TGCTTGCTTCACCAGCGATGCACGCCTTTGCCGCACTGATCTGCTGGGCTATGCTGTATTTTCGTCTTGGCATAATAATGCTCCCTTCATGTTCTACAGTGTTTGCTATTTCACTGTATCTCATAAAGGGAGCATATCATTCGCAATGACAGCTTTCTTTGCGCGATTTGAAGAAATGCTTTTTTAGAACGCGCACTTCCTGGCGATGTAATCCTTCAGCTCGGAAATGGGGATGCGGACCTGCTCCATGGTGTCCCGGTCACGGACGGTGACGCAGTTGTCGGCGGGGGTATTCTCGTCGCCTACGGTCTGGAAGTCCACGGTGACGCACAGGGGGGTGCCGATTTCGTCTTCCCGGCGGTAGCGCTTGCCGATGGAACCGGAATCGTCAAAGTCCACCATAAAGTCTTTTTGCAGCATATGGTAGATTTCCTCTGCCTTGGGGCTCAGCTTCTTGCTCAGGGGCAGCACGGCAGCCTTGAAGGGCGCCAGGGCCGGATGCAGATGCAGCACGGTACGGATGTCGGGGTTACCCTTCTTGTCCTGACCCACCACTTCCTCGTCGTAGGCCTCGCACAGGAAGGCCAGGGCCACACGGTCGCAGCCCAAGCTGGGCTCAATGACATAGGGAATGTAGTGCTCGCCCTTTTCCTGGTCGAAGTATTCCAGGCTCTTGCCGGAGGCCTCCTGGTGGCGGCCCAGGTCGTAGTTGGTGCGGTCGGCGATGCCCCACAGCTCGCCCCAGCCGGAGCCGAAGGGGAACTGATACTCAATATCGGTGGTGGCACGGGAGTAGAAGGCCAGCTCGGCGGGCTCATGATCCCGCAGCCGCAGGCTCTCTTCCTTGATGCCCAGGGAGATCAGCCAGTTCTTGCAGAAGTCCTTCCAGTAGGCGAACCATTCCAGGTCGGTGCCGGGCTGGCAGAAGAACTCGCACTCCATCTGCTCAAATTCACGGGTACGGAAGGTGAAATTGCCCGGGGTGATCTCATTGCGGAAGGCCTTGCCCACCTGGCAGACGCCGAAGGGCAGCTTCTTCCGGGTGGTGCGCTGAATGTTGGCGAAGTTTACGAAAATGCCCTGGGCGGTTTCGGGCCGCAGATAGACGGTGGAGGAGGAATCCTCGGTAACGCCGATCTGGGTCTTGAACATCAGGTTGAACTTCCGGATGGGGGTGAAGTTGTGCTTGCCGCAGTTGGGGCAGACCACGTCCTCGTGCTCGGCCACAAAAGCGTCCATCTCCTCAAAGCTCATGGCATCCACGTTGACTCCGTGGCCGGATTCGCTGGCTTCAATCAGCTTGTCCGCTCTCTGGCGGGAGCCGCAGCCCTTGCAGTCCACCAAGGGGTCGGAGAAGTTGCCCACGTGCCCGGTGGTCACCCAGGTGGTGGGGTTCATCAGGATGGCGGCGTCCAGGCCCACGTTGTAGTCGGATTCCTGAACAAACTTCTTGAGCCAGGCCTTCTTCACGTTGTTCTTGAACTCCACGCCCAGGGGGCCGTAGTCCCAGGCGTTGGCCAGACCGCCGTAGATTTCGGAGCCGGAGTAGACAAAACCTCTGTTTTTGCAGAGATTCACAATCATATCCAGGGTTTTCTCACTGTTTTTCATTTTTCAACCTCGTTTCTTCTTTATAAAGTTTTCCTCATTATACCCAATTGCCCTTGATAAATCAAGGGAAAGCTGCCTTATTTTTGGAGATGGGGAGATCAATTGTCAATTGTCAATTCATATAAAGCGCCCTATCTTCAATAAATGCTGCCTCCAACAAAAAACCGGGCATCCTTTGCGGATACCCGGTAAAAACACTATTCTCTTCCTCCGTGGACGTATTTGCGGTCCCAGTCCAGGTCAAAGAGCTTGTTGCCCTTTTCCATGCTGCAGCCGGTATACAGATCGTAGGCCAGCTCCGAAAGGGTCTGGGCAGGCTCCAGGCATTCGATGTAAAAGCCGGGCAGGGCCTTTTCCCCCAGCCGGGCACCCAGAATGGCGCCGGCTGCCGCGCCCACCGCGGCACTGCGGCCGGAGTGGTTTACGGCGGTGATCATGGCGGTATCGAAGCTGCCGGGATTGGTCAGGCAGGCGTAGATGCTGCCTGACAGCACCTGGGCGGCGTTTCCGCAGTGCAGCTGCTCCATGGCGGTGACGGGAGAAAGCCGGGAATCCTCCGCCAGGGACACGGCCAGATTCAGAAGGTTCGATAGCTCAAAGCTCTGGCTGTACTGGTGGCCGAACTGGGTTTTGATGGTCTGGGCGGTTTCCAGCACCAGATTTTTGAGGGGCACCTCCGGGGCCCGGAGGCTCCGGCTGACGATATGGGTCAGCGCCGCGCCGGACAGGAAGGCCAGGGGGCCGCCGTGAGACAGGGCCACCACTTCGGCGCCCAGCAGATCCAGCTCGTTCTGGTCCACGGGGTACAGGTGGCTGAACAGACCCACCGCTGCGGCGGAGGTCAGGCTTCCGGGGGTGGCGGAGGAATTGAGCCGTGCTTCCATACCGCCCAGGGTATCCCGGCTCAGGGCATCCAGCATCCGGGTGTCCATACAGTGCCGGCGGCACATATCCGGCTGCCGCAGCAGCCAGCAGAAGGTGGTGGCGGGGCGGCCCCAGGGACGCTGGGAGGCGGCCCACTCCCGGGAGGACAGGCCCACATACCGGTGCAGGGGCAGCATCTTACCCGTCATCTGGCCCCGGGTGATGGCAAGGAGCAGACCGTTGATGGTAAAGGCGGCCAGCTGGGTGTAGGAGGTCACATCGGCGTAACCGTTGACCAGATCGTAGCCCAACAGCCCGTTGGGGCCGTAGTTCTGCCGGATTTCCGAAATGCTCAGGCCGTCGACGGTGTAGCCCATGGCATCCCCTACGGCCAGCCCCAGCAGGGAGCCCCGCAGATGAGAGAGAGAATCATTCACGCCGAGCGCCTCCTTTCAAATGTATTCTTCTTACTATTATATAAGTTCCCGATGCAAAATGCAAGGAGAAAGAAAGCCCCGGCACAGCCGGGGCACAGTCTGTCAAAAAGCCTCGCAGAGTTCGCTGCGTCAGCAGCGAAAGAGATTCAATCATTTTCTGCCGGGGCGTGTACCTGGCAGAAAATTCATCTCAGGCTGCAAGTGTGGAATTTGTTCGCCTTAGGCGAACAAATTATGCGCGCGGCAGACTGCAAAAAACTGTCGGAAAAGCCCGGAAGGGCTTTTCCGACAAGTTAAGCCCCGGCACAGCCGGGGCAAGGCGTTCATTCGGCGCTGAAGAGCATTCGGTCGCTTTCCACATGGAAAGCCCTCAGAAGATCCTCGGTGGTCATATTTTTCCGGGTGTCCCCCGCCAGCTCCATAACGATTTTGCCGTCGTTCATCATAATGGTCCGGTTGCCCAGAGCCAGGGCGGAGGGGATGTTGTGGGTGATCATCATGCAGGTGATGTGGTTTTCCGCAACGATGGATTTGGTAAGGGCCAGCACCTTTTCCGCGGTAGCCGGGTCCAGGGCGGCGGTGTGCTCATCCAGCAGCAGAAGCTTAGGGGTGACCAGGGTGGCCATCAGCAGGGTCAGGGCCTGCCGCTGACCGCCGGAAAGCAGGCCCACGGGATGATCCATCCGGTCTTCCAGACCCAGGCCCAGCATACTGAGCTTATCCCGGAATCCGGCCCGGTCCGCTTTGGTCACGGTGGAGAAGGGGGACCGGGCATGGGAGGCCCGCAGATAGGCAAGGGCCATGTTTTCTTCAATGGTCATGCTGGGGGCGGTGCCCCGCAGGGGATCCTGGAAAAGCCGGCCGATGACCTTGCTGCGTTTGTAGTCGGGTAAGGCGGTAATGTCCCGGCCGTCCAGCACCACACTGCCGGTATCCGGCTGGAAGGAGCCTGCGATGGCGCCGAAAAGGGTGGACTTGCCTGCTCCGTTGGAGCCCAGCACGGTGACGAAATCGCCCCGGTCCAGGTGCAGATCAATGCCCTTCAGGGCCTTTTTTTCATTGACGGTGCCAATGCCGAAGGTTTTCTGAATGTTGGTAAGGGTCAGCATTTCTTGACTCCTTTCTTTTCACTGCGCAGGGCGGGCAGACCGATGGCCAGGGCCACAATGACGGCGGAGATCAGCTTCAGGCATTCGCTGGGCAGATCCAGCCGCAGGGCCAGGGCGATGATAAACCGGTAGATGACGGAGCCAAGGACGGCGCCCAGAACCTTGATGCCCAACTTTCCCTTGGGGGTCAGGGTGTCGCCGATGATCAGGGAGGCCAGACCGATAATCACCATGCCGGTGCCCAGGTTGATATCGGCGGTTTTCTGGTACTGAGCCAGCACCGCGCCGGACAGAGCGGTCAGGCTGTTGGCGATGCACAGGCCCACGGTGATGGTAAAGGCGGTGTTGATGGAGCTGGCCCGGACCATATCCGGGTTGTCGCCGGTGGCCCGGATGGAAAGGCCCAGCCGGGTTCTGAGGAACAGGATCAGCAGAACCGCTGCCAGAGCCGCCAGCAGGGCAGAGGGAACCAGCCGGTAATAGGCGCCGAGGATAGGCTTCAGGGGAACAAAAATGGTCTGGGCCTTCAGCATACTGACATTGGAGGAGAAGCCCATCACAGCCAGGTTAACGGTGTAGAGGCCGGTGTTGGTGATGATACCGGCAAGGATAGAGGGAATCCGAAGCTTTGTCTGCAAAAAGGCGGTGATAAAGCCTGCCAGGGCTCCGGCACACATGGCGGCGGGAATGGCCAGCACCGGATGACCCGCAACCGCAACAGTAGCCGATACGGCACAGCCAAGGGTGAAGGCCCCGTCGGTGGTCATATCGGCAATGTTCAGGGTGCGGTAGCTCAGATACAGGGCCAGGGCCACAAGGGCGTAGATACAGCCCAGCTCCAGGGCGCTGATAATCACGGCGGATGAAATCATGGGATCCTCTCCAATCTGTTCATATGCTGGGGGCAGATGCGAAAAACAAGGGGATATATTCAGACAAATTGACTATTGTGGTATCCCTTTTGGATAGATAGAATCAAGTGTACGGAAACATAAGAGATTGGTTCTGTCTTCCGCGTCAATAAGAGAAAATATGAATCATCCCCGCAGGGGATACCCCAATTGTCAACTGTCCATTGTCAATTGTCAATTCTTTCAAGCACGGATTCCATAAGGCGGAACCTTCTTTACTCTGCGGTGGTCACTTCCACAACGGAGTTTGCCATGGTCTTGAAGACGCTGTAGTCAATGCCCAGCTGCTGGGCGGTTTCGGTGTTGACGGTGATGATGCCGCCGTCCATAACGTGATACTCGGGGAAGTCGCCGCCCAGCAGGATGTCTGCGGCCAGATCGGCGGTGTAGGCGCCCAGCTCCGTGTAGTTCACGCCGCAGGTAACGAAGGCTCCGGCGGCAACGAAGGAGTCAGCGCCGGTGTAGTGGGCGATGCCGGCCTCGTTGAAGATTTCCGCAACGGCGCTCTCACAGGCCATGACGGCGTTGTCGGTGGGGGTGAACACGGCTTGAACCCGGCCCACCAGAGCGTTGGCGGCGGTGAGGACTTCGTCGGCAGAGTTGCCGGTCTTTTCAATGTATGCGATGCCCTTGCTGTCCAGGTACGCCTTTGCCTCGGCAATGGGGGTTACGGAGTTGGCTTCGCTGTTGGAGTAAAGCAGGCCCACGGTCTGAATGTCGGGCTGGGCAGCCAGCATCATGTCCAGAATGAAGGGGGTGTTCAGGGCGTCAGAGGTGCCGGTGACGTTGGGCAGGCCGGTGAGGCTGGCGGACTCGGGATCGGAAATGGCGGCGTAGATCACGGGGATGCCCGCGTCTTCCGCGGCGGTGGTCATGGTGGTGGCGGCCAGGGTGGCGATGGGAAGAATGGCGTCAACCTGATCGGAAACCACCTGGGCGGCGATCTGGTTCAGCACGGAGGCGTCGTTCTGACCGTTGTAATCCTTGTAGTTTATGGTAATGCCCTTTTCGGCAGCCACTTTGTCCAGCTCGGCTTCCATGGACAGCCGGATTTCATCCAGGGAGGCGTGGTCCAGCTGCTGGACGATGGCCACGTTGAAGACCTTACCGGCTTCGGTTTTGGGGGCGGCGGTTTCGGCCGCAACGGTTTCCGCAGCGGTCGGAGCGGGAGCGGTGGTAGGAGCGGGGGCCGGGGCGGAACCGCAGGCGGTAAGCAGAGAAGCGGACAGAATCAGGCTGGCAGCGACAGCAAAGAACTTCTTCATAATAATAACTCCTTTTTATTTAAAAATATTGGTTGGTGGGTGAACAAAGGGGCCAGGTTCACCATCGTCTGCCCGGATGCTTCATCAGATTTCCCTCCTGTGTGATAAACAAAAAAGTCCTTGCTTCCCCTTATGGGGAAACAAGGACAGAATCAACAAATTCTGCGGTACCACCTTGCTTGCCGGTAAAACCGACCGCTCACAGAGTGCCAACACACTCTTTGCCCAGTAACGCTGGCACTGCGTCAGAAGATACTGAGGGACAAACCCCGTTCTCCCTGCCCTCGGCGGCCCATTTGCTATCCCGCTTCTCGCCCCGATCACAGCCCCCGGGACTCTCTGTGGATGCGCTGAAAGCTTTACTTCCGCTTCTTAGGTTTGGTAGTAATGAACTTAATACTTATATACAACGCTTTTGTCTGTTTGTCAAGCACTTTTTTGCGCCGGGGAAAGACTTTTCTTAATACTCTCTGACGACGGCCTTTACAAGCCCCAGAATCTTGGCCTCCCGGCCGTCGATGGGCTCGTAATGCTCGTTTTCCGGCATCAGCCAGATCTGGCCGTTTTTCCGGCACAGCCGCTTGACGGTGGCTTCCTCTCCCAGCAGGGCCACCACAATCTGCCCGTCCTCGGCGGTGGACTGGGGCCGGACAACCACCTTGTCACCGCTCAGGATACCGGCGCCAATCATACTGTCGCCCCGGACCCGCAGGGCAAAGCAGCTGGGGTCCTCCCAAGGCATGGTGCCCTCCTGATTTTCGTAGGCCAGAATGGGCACCCCTGCGGTGACCACACCGATGACGGGAATGTGACCGGGCCGGGTGCTGGTGACCAGGGCGCGCTTGCGGCCCTTCACGGGAGGAGCCTGAAACACACCCTTTTCCTGCAGGGCCTGCAAATGATAGCTGACGGAGGCGGTAGAGCGCAGCCCAACAGCCTCTCCGATTTCCCGAACGGAGGGGGAATAGCCGTTTTCCGCGACAAACGCGTTGACAAACTCTACAATTTTCTCGGCCTTGTTGCTGGTTCTGGGCATAGGCACACCTCAATTCTCTGATACTATAGTTATAATAGCACAAATGAGTGAAAAAAGCTACTTCCTTTTCCGCTGGAAACAAAAAATTTTCCCTGCATATCTTATGTGAGAAGGGGGGATTTTTATGGATGAGGAACGGGAAGCCCGGGTTTGGGCCAGGGTTCGGGGGGAACGGGTGCTGCCCCTGGGGGACTGTGCCCAGTGCGCCGGAATCTATCGCTGGCTGTACAAACGGGGCATCTGCCGGGAGACTGCCGCCGGACTTTTGAAACAGCAGACCGAGCAGCTGGAGATTCTGCGGGGGCTGCTGGCCCTCAACGGGCAGCCGGAGCCCGATTGGATGGCGGCGGACCCTGTGGGCATGACGGAAGCCCAGGCGGCGGCCAAGGGGGTGGAGCTGTGCCGGGCACTGGCGGCAGCCTATGCCGCGCTGGCGGCGGATCCGACCTTTGGCGGTCTCTTTGCCCGGTTATCCGCCCAGTCCTGGTCCATGACCGGGGACGCACTCCGGGTATACCGAAGGGTGAAAGGGAAGTAGAAGAACGTTTCTGCCATGTATATTTCTCGCCGCTTCTGGAAATCCTTTCCGGAGGAGGCGATTGCAATGAAATTGCGGGAAATCATGACCAAAAATGTGGTGCGGATTCGTCCGGATGAACCGGTGGCGGTGGCCGCCCGGGCGCTGGCCCAATACAACATAGGCGCACTGCCGGTGTGCGGCTACGATGGACGGCTCCGGGGACTGGTGACGGATCGGGATATTGTCACCCGGTGCCTGGCGGCAGGCAGAAACCCCGGCAGTACCACGGTGGCGGAGGTGATGACCGGCCGGATTGTGGCAGGAAGACCGGATATGGAAACCTCCGCGGCGGCGGAGCTCATGGGGAAAGAACAGGTGCGCCGTCTGCCGGTGCTGGAAAACGGACGGCTCTGCGGAATGGTCAGTCTGGGAGACCTGGCGGGAAGGGCAGAAACCAGCCCGGAGGCGGGGGATGCCCTGACGGAAATCAGCGATAACCTGTCCAGAAGGGGCTGAAGTGCGCAAATACGGACACCTGTCCGTCATCAAACTGAATAAAAATATCTGTCATTTTTTGTCAAAAAGCACTTGACAAAAGGGGCTGCGGGTGGTATCATATGCAAGCTGTCCGATGAACGGTGGCGGAAGCCGCCGGGAGGATGACAAATACCCGGAAAATCGGTCGAAAAGAGAGCTGTTTTCTCTTGACAGGCAGGTTTTTCTGTG
>JAGAQA010000053.1 GCA_017622995.1 Oscillospiraceae bacterium | reverse complement strand
GGGCTGGGCAGTAATCTCAAAGGGCAGAATCCGGGCCTTGAGGGACTGCTGGGCGGTGTCTTCGTGGTTGCCGTCACCCTTTACATAGTAGTAGACGGTGTATTCGCCGTGGGCAGCCGCCTGGGGAAGCAGTTCGGTCCACGGACCGTTTTCACCCAGCCGGTACATCATAGTGCCGCCCTCGGCATCACCCGCTTCAATCAGAGGAACGTTTCCGCCGGTGTACAGGCTCCTGGCGTCTGCGGGAGCCGTGGTCACGGAGGAGGCGGCCTTGGTGATGGTAGCGGTGGCTGTGGCGGTCGTGCTGCTCAGGGTGTAGTTATCCTTGCTGGCACCGCCCAAGGTCAGGTTGGTGATGGTGACGGTTTTGTTTTCGCCTACGTTTGCGTCGGTAAATTCGCCGGTGCCGGTGACGGTCAGGCTGTCGCTCCCCAGCTTGCCGGTAAACGTAACACCATCGTATTTCAGCGTGGCTGTCGTTTTGCCGTCATAGGTCTTGCCATCGGCGGTGATGCCGCTGACGGTGACGGATCTGGGGCTGATGGTGAACTCCTTGGTTTCCATAACCTCCGCGTAATTGTCCGTCTCTGCCAGCGTGACCCGCAGGATGTAGTCGCCCGCGTTTGTGGGGGCAGTGCCGGTGTAGGCGCTGTCCTCCGCGGTTTTTTCCTTGTACGCCACGGAGGGGATTCTTCCGCCGTCTTCGGTGACGCTGAACATTTCTTCTGTCAGGGCGGCGGGCTGTCCGTCATAGGTCTTGCTGGGGTCGCCGGTGATATTGACGGTTCCGACCTTCTTTGCTACGTCGATGCGGATCGTCTGGCTCGTAGCTTCCAGATAGTTGTCGCTTTCCGGCAGGGACAGGGTGATGGTGGCGGTTCCGGCTTTCAGGATGGTGACCTGACCGCTGTCGGACACGCTCACGACGCCCGTGCCCTCGGTCACGGCATAGGTTACATCCGCATCGCTGCTGTTGTCCGTAATGCCCTCCAGTTGGAACGCGGGGTCGCCGTAGGTCTTGCTGTAAGCGTCTTTCCCCTCTGCCACAGTAATGGTTGCCTGGGCCTTGGTGATGGTTCCCGGGGCGGTGTCGGGGATGGTCACAGCGTAGTTGGTTGCGCCGGTGCCGGTGATGGACTTGCCCGCCGCGTTGACTGTGACGGTTTTGCCCGTTCCCGCGGTGGCAGTGTCAAAGGTGCCGGTAAGGCCGGTGATGGTGATGCTGTCGCCGGAGACCAGACCTTCCTTTACTTCGGCGTTGACCGTGGCGGTATTGGTGCCGTCGTAGGTCTTGGGCGTCACGGTGACAACGGCGGTCACCGGTTTTTTGGTAATGTCCGCCTGAGTGGTGATGGTTTCACTTTCAAGGTAGTAATTGTCACTGTCAGCACCACCCAGCGTCAGGGTGATGGTAACGGTTTTGCCCGTTCCCGCATTGGCATTGTCAAAGACGCCGGCGGCGGAGACGGTGACAGTGTGTCCATCCTGAACGTTGCTCAGCTTCATATTGGTGGTATTCAGTTGTGCCTCGACACTGCCGTCATAGGTCTTATCATTGGCCTTGATGCCAGTGACGGTGATGGGGTCCTGATCCCGCTTATCACAGAAGACGCAGATATGGTCCTCAAATACGTGATTTTTTTCAAGACTTGTATTGTTGGTATAGCCAGGAGTACACTCGCCGCTGGTGGCCTGATACACCGCAGCGCCGGTGAAGTTGGGGGTTTCGTCCCGGGAAGCGCCTGCCTTATCAATATTCTGCTTCCAGGTTCCGTTATCCGTGCTGCCGTTGAGCAGGTAGGCTACCTCACCGCTGGCAAATTCCTTGGTGGTTTTGCCGGAGACGTTCTCGACAGTGGAATTGTAGGATGATCCAAACCCATTACCGGAATAGAGTTCGTTGTTATAGTAGCAGTTGCTGATCTTAGGGGTTTGATTACTATCCCTAGAGCTAGTGCCGCACACGCCGCCAACATCACTGCTGCCGCTGACCGTGCCGGTACTATAGCAGGCATTAACCGTGCCACCGGACACATAGCCGCACACGCCGCCAACATAATTGTTGCCGCTGATCGCGCCGGTATTATAGCAGGCAGTGACGTCGCCGACATTCCTGCCGATCACACCGCCGACTTGATTGTTATTACTGCTGCTGACCATACCGGTATTATAGCAGGCAGTGACCGTAGCTTCATTGTATCCGCCCACGCCGCCGACAAAGTAGCTGGTACTGGTGATGCTGCCGGTGTTATAGCAGTTACTCACCGAGCCGCCGGAGCAGCTGCCAAATACGCCGCCGACACCTTTGCCTGTACCAGAGACATTTCCTGTGTTACCGCAGCTGCTTACCTGGGAGCTCTCGGTAGAATTACCGAGCACGCCGCCAACAAAACTTCCGCCGCTGACCGTGCCGCTATTGGTGCAGTTTTCCACATTGCCGGAAGACTTTCCACAGATACTGCCAACGTATGAGGTGCCTCCGAAATAGGAATCCCGGATCGTTAGATCTTTAACCGTTGCGCCACTTTCCAAAACGCCAAACAAACCAATATAGCTTTTATCCGAAGTGTTCACATACAATCCGGAAATGGTTTTATGGTTGCCATTGAAGGTTCCTGTAAATCCCTTATAAGTATCTCCGATGGGCGTCCACACCATGAATTTGTCAGTGTCCGCTGAAAGCGTGCCGTCAGGATTCAGAACGTTATGGTTCACGGTGATATCGTTTACGAGTACCGCATCGTAGGTGTAGGTGTCACCTGGCGTAATGTTTCCTATTACATACTGCGCAAACCAGTACAGATCGTCCACATTCTTAATCTGCCAGACGTTATTTACATAATCTGGCATTGGTGTGCAGATATTGCAGTATTTGTTGTGATTGTGGTACTGAGGATTGGCATCCACATGATAGTATACCGTTTTTTCATACAGTACCGGGCAAGGGTTATCGGACGCACCAATATTCTGTCCCCAGACGCCGCCGGGATACGTATCGGTTCCCTGGTTCAGCCGGTAGGCAACCTCACCGCTGGCGAAGGGTGCATCCGTCGTAAGGGTTGTTCCGCCCACCGTATTGGCGCTGGTGCCTGCCCGATAGTAGCAGTTGGTAACACCACTGGTGCTGCCGCCGCACAGAACCGTTCCGCTTTCACCGGCGGCAAAGCAATTCGCGATGGTGCCGCTGTTGCTGCCGCACAGCTTTGCGCTGCCGGAGGTGGCGGTGGCGTAGCAATTGATGATTTTGCTGTTGTTGGATTCACACAGACTGGCGCTGGTGCTGCCGGCGGCATAGCTCTTTTGGATGGTGCCGGAGTTGGCGCCGGCAACCAGCTTCACGTCGATACTATCGGAAACAGAGCAGCCCGTGATCGTGCCACTGTTGTCGCCGCCAATCAGCTTATTGCCGAAGGTAACCTTACAGTTCGTGATCGTACCCCCGTTATTATTGCCGGCAATCAGCGCATCGCCTGTGGAAACAGTGCAGTTCGTTAGATTGCCGCTGTTGTCCTTGGCAATCAGCATACTTTCGGAAGCATACGAACTTTCGGAACTCTCAACCTTGCAGTTCGTGATATCACCGCTGTTGTTGCCGCCAATCAGCTTACTGGCATCGGAAGCAGTACAGTCCGTTAGCTTACCGCTGTTGTCGCCGGCAATCAGTACACTGTTATTGGAAGCCGTACAGCCCGAGACCGCATCGCTGATGTTTTTGCCGGCAACCAGCACACTGTTATTGGAAGCCGTGCAGGCCTCGATGCTGCCGCTGTTGTCACCTGCAATCAGCTTGCCGTTGGATACCCCGCTATCCTTGATCGTCCCTTGGTTTTTGCCATGGACCACTGGGCCACCAATCGCGAAACAACTTTCAATCCGGCCAAAGTTGTCCGTACACAGGCTCCCGCCGCCCGCAATCTTAAAATTCCGAATTGTCACATCCTGGTTTACGGGGCCCAGCAGGCTGCTTCCTGCCGGAATGCCGCTGATGGTGATATATTTTCTCGTGCCTTGAAATTCGCCTGTGTAGCTCCCGTCACTGCCAATCGGAACCCAATCTTCGTCTACCGTGATGTCCTTGTCCACCCATGCACTGGCATCGGGATGCCCTTTTCTGACGTAATCGGCAAACCAGTAAAGCTGCTTCTTTGTGAGAATGGTATAATGACCATTTTCAAAAGTGGGCACATCGCACATGGTGCAGGTATCACCGGTATGATTGTGATAGTTGACAGTGCCATCGACCGTTGCGCAATAGACGACATCGCCCTTAGTGGTGCACTGGGGAAAGTCATGCGTGCCAATGGTCTGTCTCCAACCGGGTGTCTCCTCGGTTTTCGTCATTCCATAGGTTACTTCGCCGCTTTTGAAAGCAGCCATGGTTTTGTAGTTCACCTTGTCATTGCTACCGATAGAATTCGTATTGGACAACGCATAGCAGTTGGTCATACGCGCCGTTGTCCCACAAAAGGCACCATAGTCGCTGCCAACTCTGCCCGCACTGTAACAGTAGTAGATTCTTGCTCCGTCGGCTGCGTAACCGCAGAAGGTACCCACATTACTGTTTCCGGTTACGGTTGCGGTGGTGTAGCAGTATTTGATGGCTGCGTTGCCCGTGACTGATCCGCAAAGTCCGCCAACTGCATCTTTGCCACCAAAATAGGAATCTACCACGCCCAGCCGGGTAATACTACAGGAATCCACATCACCGAACAGACCGATATGACCTTCGTTTGAATCTTTAATGTATAGTCCCGAGATGGTATGCCCCTGCCCGTCGAATTTGCCGCAGTACGATTTACTTTTATAGCTAGTTCCAATGGGCGTCCAGACCTCAAAGCTGCCGCTGTTCAGATTGCCATTGGCGTCCAGCACGCCGGGATTGACGGTGATGTCGTTCATCAGTACGGCAGAGAGGTAATTACTGTTTAATTTGTTGGGGTTGTTGACTTCGTTGGCAAACCAGTACAGATGTTCTTTTTTGTAAAGTTTATAAAAATGAAAACCGTCCTCCCAATAATCCTCTGTCGGTTGTTCCAGCGTAATCCCCATCATTGCCACAGGCTCCCCCTCCGGGTCGCCCAGGACCACGGTCAGGCGCAGGACGTTGGTGCCGTCGGCAAGGACATAGCCCTCGGGCAGGGTGGCAGTAAAGACGTACTCGCCCTCATAAGCGCCGGATTCCATGGGGTAGTCCTCGCAGAGCCAATCCCCAAGGGTCAGTTCCTCCCCGTCCGCCAGAATCGCCACAGGCAGCAGCCCGGCCACATCCTCAAAATAGGCGATTCTTTCGGGGCTGGCAAAGGGCAGATGGGCAAGGCCGGTCTCCGGGTCGATGATTGCGAGTTCCTCATCCTCAATCCATTCCCAGCCGGTGATCACCTTGCCGGTATTGGGGGAATCCGGCTCTGCCAGCAGTTCCTTCAGGGCGGTGTAGCGGGTCAGGGTCAGCTTTTCCTGCTCCGCTTCCGCCAGGGCAGACTTGGCCGTGTCCACCGCGGAAAGGGCAGACTGGGCTGCCTCCCTGTTTTCCTCCGTCACCGTTTCCGGCAGGGCGTCAATCAGCTTCTGCACGGAGGCAACCCGGGCATCGGAGGCGCAGTCTTCGCAGGCATCCGGGGCGTTTCCGTGGGCGCAGAGGTCCTGAGCGTTTTCCTGCTGGGCACAGAGTTTGCACTGGTAGGTGCAGGGGCTGCCCGCCGCAGCTTCCATATAGCCGCAGGTATCGTTATGGACATGGGTGCAGCTTCTTGCTTCCCGATAGCCGCAGCTTTCATCGTGGCTGTGGGTACAGTTTTCTGCCTCCTGATAGCCGCAGCCTTCATCATGGCTGTGGGTTCAGCTTTCCCCATTTTCCCCGCATTCCTCGGTATGCTGATGGGTGCAGTTGCTTGCCTCCCGATAGCCGCAGCTTGCGTCATGGCTGTGGGTGCAGGGGCTGGCCTCCTGATAGCCGCAGGAATCGTCATGGCTGTGGGTGCAGTCCTGCCCCTCCATTGCCGCCTGATAGCCGCAGTCCGCCGTGTGTTCCGGGTGGTGTTCGCAGATGCCCTCCGCCCGGATGGGCAGGGGCAGCAGGGTCAGCACCATGGCCGCGCACAGCGCCAGGGACAGCACCCGCCGGGGGATATGCACCGTTTGTCTGATGTTCATATGGATTGCTCCTTTCCAGGAAAACCTGACGGCTCCGTGCTCCGGGTACAGGCCGCCATACTATTCTGATGGTATTCTACCACAGGAAAAATTTGTTTGCAAGCATTTGGGACGAAAAGAGTGGAAAATCAGGAGCTGCCCGGCAGGCACAAAAGCCCCGGGGCCAGGGCCCCGGGGTGATTATCATTTGTATACGCCCTGCTTAGTAGCAGCCGCAGCCGTTGCCGCCGTTGCCGCGCTCGCAGCCGCAGTCGTGACCGCCGCAGCAGCAGAACAGGAGAACCAGGATGATGATCCACCAGATGTTACCGCCGCAGAAACCGTTGTTACCGCACATATTTTTTCCCTCCGAATGCTTTATTTGAGCTTTGCCGCTCAATCCATGCTATTCCTATCGGGCAAAAATGTGACAATCTTTACAGGGTGCGCAGAGCGTCGATCAGGGCGGTCTTGGAGGCGGTCTTTTCGTCCTTGCGCTTGATCACCCGGGCGGGACAGCCCGCGACCACCGTATTGGGCTCCACGTCGCCCACCACCACGGCGCCTGCCGCCACCACCGCGTCATGGCCGATGCGGCAGCCCTCAATGACCACGGCGTTGGCGCCGATGAGCACATTGTCTTCCACAACAACAGGGGTGGCGGAGGCGGGCTCTACCACCCCTGCCAGCACCGCGCCGGCGCCCACATGGCAATTTCTTCCCACGGTGGCCCGGCCCCCCAGCACGGCGCCCATATCGATCATGGTGCCGTCGCCTACCACGGCGCCGATGTTCAGAATGGCCCCCATCATAATCACCGCGTTTTTCCCGATGGTCACCTGCTCCCGGATGATGGCGCCGGGCTCAATCCGGGCAGGGATATTCTTCATATCCAGCATGGGAATGGCGGAATTGCGGCAGTTGTTTTCGATTTCCAGATGGGCAAATTCGTGGCTTTCCAGCACGGGCTGTACATCCTTCCAGTCGCCGAACACGATCTTACAGCCCGCCCCCGCGGGGAACTCCCGGCAATTGGGGAAGGAAACCGGCTCCTTTTCCCAGACATAAACCTTCACCGGGGTCTTTTTCTCCGCGTCCCGGATATAGGCGATGATCTGCTCTGCGTTCATCATGGCAACAGCACTCCTTTTTTGTTTTCTGCTATGTTATCACTTTTTCACAAAAAGCACAAGGAAAAATTGACAGGGTCTTCTTCCGGAACTATAATAAAGGAAACCACATCGGAGGCGATACTATGCAACTGATCGACGACCGCCGGGCGCTGCACCGGATTCCCGAGCTGGACAGCACCCTGCCCCAGACCATGGCCTATCTGGAAAACGCCCTGGACGGGCTGAACTGTTCGGTATTCTCCCCCATGGAAAGCGCCCTGTGCGCCTTTTTTGACTTTGGCCGGAAGGATGCCGTCGCCTTTCGGGCGGATGCCGACGCGCTGCCCATTCTGGAAAAGAACAAGGTGCCCTACGCCTCCGCCCACAAGGGCTGTATGCACGCCTGCGGCCACGACGGACATATGGCCATCCTGCTGGAGCTGGCCCGCCGCCTGAGCAAAAAGGAAGCCCTGCCCCACAATGTGCTGCTGGTCTTCCAGCCCGCGGAGGAGACCACCGGCGGCGCCAAGCAGCTGTGCGCCACGGGAATCTTCCGCCGCTATCAGGTCCAGGCCATTTTCGGACTGCACCTGTGGCCCCAGCTGCCGGAGGGCATGATCGCCAGCCGCTGTAACGAAATGATGGCCCGCTCCTGCGAGGTCCGGGTGGATGTATACGGCAAATCCGCCCATATCGCCAAGGCACAGGAGGGCGTGGATGCCCTGGCCGCCGGTGTGGACTTCTACCAGAGGGTCATGAAGCTGGAGGGCGCCCTGCCCAAAACCATCTTCCGGCTGCTGAAATTCGGAAAGTTTGAAAGCGGCACCGTGTGCAACGCCCTGTCTGACCACACCCATATGGAGGGCTCTCTGCGGGCCTTCCAGGACGACGTATTCTTCTCCATCCGGGCAGGGATCGTGTCCATCGCCAAGGATATTGAGCGGGCCTACGGCTGCACCGTCAATGTTTACATGACGGAGGGCTACCCCGCCGTCATGAATCCCCCGGCTCTGCACCGGCGGGTCCGCAGGGCAGTGGGCTTCTTTGAGCTGGATGCCCCCTCCATGACCGCCGAGGATTTCTCCTGGTACCAGAAATCCCTGCCCGGAATGTTCTTCTTCCTGGGCACCGGCGACACCGCCCCCCTCCATTCCGACACCTTCGATTTTAACGAAGACATTCTTTTGAAAGGCGTCCGGTTCTTTGAAGACCTGGCAGAATCCTTTGTATGAAGCTGAATCACAAGCTGGATGCTCTGGAGCGCAGCGGCATCCGGGTCTTTACCAATCTTGCCCGGCAGACCCCCGACTGCCGGATGCTCACCATTGGGGAACCGGACCTGTCCACCCCGGAGCCCATCAAGGAGGCCGCCGCCCAGGCCCTCAAAGACGGGCTGACCCACTACGCCCCCAACCAGGGAACGGAGGGCCTGCGCCGGGCCATTGCGGCCTTTGAAGCCCGCCGGGGACGGCCCACCAGGGAATCCGAGGTGCTGGTCACCATCGGCGCCACCCAGGCCCTGAACATCGCCCTGACCGGCATTCTGAACCCCGGGGACGAGGTGATCATCCCCACCCCGGCCTTCTCCCTTTACGACAGCATCGTTAAAGCCGCCGGCGGCAGGAGCGTATTTCTGGATCTGACCAAAACCGGGTTTCAGATTGAGGAACGGGCCCTTAAAAAAGTCCTTACGCCCCGGACCCGGGCCATCGTCCTCAACTCCCCCAACAACCCCACCGGCGTAGTGCTGAACAGGGACAGCCTCTCCGCCGTTTCCGCCGCCCTCCGGGAGGCCCCCGACTGCTGGCTGATCTGCGACAATGTTTACGGCGCCCTGGCTTATACGGAGGTGCCGGATCTTTCCCTGGAGCCTGCCCTCCGGAACCGGGTGCTGCTGTGCCAGAGCTTTTCCAAGCCCTATGCCATGACCGGCTGGCGGGTGGGCTACCTGGTGGCCCCGGAGGAAACCCTGGAACGACTGCTGCTCCTCAGCGCCGCCCAGATCGCGGCGGTGCCCACCTTTGTCCAGGCCGCCGCCCAGAAGGCCCTGGAAGTGGACACGGAGCCCATGCGGCAAATTTACGCGAAACGGCGCTCCTATGTGCTTTCCCGGCTGGAGGGCATGGGCTTGTCCTTCCCCACCCCGGAGGGGGCCTTCTATGTGTTCCCGGACATCTCCAAATACGGTATCCCCTCCTGGGAATTCTGCACCCGGATGATTCGGGAAGGGCGTCTTGCCGCGGTCCCCGGAGTCTGCTTCGGCGCGGAAGGCTACATCCGCCTGTCCTACTGCTACGGCGACGAAGAGCTGAAAGCGGGGCTTGACAATATGGAAGACTTTTTGGGAACACTATAGACCGGAGGCTGAACTTTTTTTGAATTGACAATTGACAATTGATAATTGACAGTTGAGGAATCCCCTGCGGGGATGATTAAAAAATCTGAAACCGGAAGTTTTCTGTGTGATTACCACACGTCCCAACCAACTAATTTGAATTATCCCGAAGGGATACCATCATTGTCAATTGTTCATTGTCAATTGTCAATTCAGTATCCCCCTCCCGGCGTATCCCTCCCATAACAAACGGCCCTCCCGAAGTCGGGAGGGCCGAAGCTTATGTCTTTCGGATAAAGCGCTCTTTGCACCGGGGGCAGGTGATGGAAATTTTGCCCTTGCCCCGGGGAACCCGCACCGTCTGGCGGCACTTGGGGCAGTCGAAATAGCGGTTGTTCCGGTCCTTCAGCCGGTCAAAGAACAGCAGGAATTTCCGGTTCTCCTGATACCGCTTGAAGGTATTCCGGGAAAGAGCCCGGAAAATGGCCCAGATCATCAGGCCGTAGCTCAAAAACCAGAATAGGGTTCCCACAGCCTTTCCGGCAAACAGAGAGGACAACACACTGGCAGCCAGGCCGCAGCACAGAATGACCATATTCAGCCGGTCCGCACCATAGCGGCCGGACATAAAGCGATATAATCCGGCACGGAAGCGATTTCCCACCTGCCTCAGCCAAGGGCTGAATTTCTCCATAAGTTACCACCTTAAAAAAGTCGATCAATCGGTGTTTACACCTGGCTCTATTATATTGCGCCCGGCGGGAAATGCAACCTTACCGAGCCAGAATTAACGGATTGTTTAAGATTTTATACCCGATCCGTGGCCTTCTGCGTAAAGCGGCACACAACGGCGGTGCCCACAATGGCCGAGGCGGTGCCGAACAGCAGCATGGCATCCACCCCCAGGGCATCGATGATCCAGCCCCCCAGCAGCGCACCCAGCACGGAGCCCAGGGTGTAGGCCATGGTGTACAGAGCCTGGCCCTTCACCGCGTCCTCCGGCTCCATAACCGCGTTGATGTAATAGACGGAGGCCACGGCGATGACGGCCCAGGCCAGCATCTGAATCAGCTGCACGGCATAGAAGCTCCCCACACCGGTACACAGGTAGCTTCCCAGGCTCTTCAGGATGAAGAAGAAGCCCGTGAGCCGCATCCAGAACCAGCTGCCCTTTTTCTTCAGAAGGAAGCTGAACAGCAGCATGGTGGGCAGCTCCGAAAGGGCCGCAATGGCCATGGCCACCCCCATCTCACTGCTGCCGCCGCCCTTGGTGCGGATGATTTGCAGGGTGAAATTGTTCAACAGAATGTGGCTGATAAACAGCAGCACACAGCCTCCCAGCATGGCCATAAACCGGGGGTATTTCCGGAAGACGGTCAAAAGGGACGCGGCCTTTCCGCTGCCCTCCGGCAGGGGGGCCCGCTGGCAGGGGTACAGGGCCAGGCTCAAAAGGAACAGTCCGTAAAACAGGACCATGGCCCAGGGAACCACCCGGCCCCCCAGGCTTGCCGTCAATCTGCCCAGCAAAAAGGAGGCCGCCGCGAAGGTCACGGAGCTGACGCTTTTGGATACGCCGTAGTTGAGTTTGCAGCCGCAGTTGATGCTGGTAACGCCCAGGGCGTTGACCAGAGGGTTGGACAGCTGCAGCAGAGCCAGGGTCAGGCCGTAAAACAGCAGGGTCAGCACCCTGGAGGACCGCACAAAAATCAGCGTTCCGCCGCAAACCGCCGCTGCCCCCGCAACCATCAGATTGATGGTCCGCAGGCTCAGGCTGTCGGGCCTGTCCGCGTAGGCGGCGGCCAGGGGCTGGCAGACCGCGGAAAGCAGGCCCGCCAGAGCAATCAGGGCCCCCACGTCTCCGCTGGAAAAGCCCAGCTCCAGCAGATACAGGCTTACATAGCCGGAAACAGCGGCAAACACCATCCAGTAGCTGCCGTGGATCAGCCCATAGCGGGCAGTCAAATGACGTTGGCGCATAGCATTTCTCTTTTCTCTCTTTGAAATTCTTTAGGGAACCTCTGAATAAATCAGCAAGAGCTGGCGGCAGAAGATTTTGTC
Organism: Oscillospiraceae bacterium; assembly: GCA_017622995.1. GTDB lineage: Bacteria > Bacillota > Clostridia > Oscillospirales > Oscillospiraceae > Faecousia. The sequence goes on along the minus strand of JAGAQA010000053.1, from coordinate 73,645 downwards.
TCAGCCGAAAGTTCTAAAAATGGGGGAATACTTTGTGTATTTCCCATTTTTAGAACTGCACGGATGGGATAAAAGATTCGCCGTCCAGCCGCAGGTGATTTATTCAGAGGTTCCTTAGCAAAGGGTCGCATATTTTCCGGAATTTGTCAAGGGGTTTTCGGGAATCCCGTTGACTTTTCGCCCTTTTCATACTATACTGAAGCTGCACTCTTCGTTGCCTGCGCAACAAAAAGGAGGTCTGCCTGTGAATCAACAGCAGCGTGGGGTTCTGCTCGGTTCCGGCCTGTTTGCCGGTATCCAGCCGGACCAGATCGATGCCATGCTGGGCTGCCTGAATGCCCGGCAGGAGCATTATGAAAAGAATACCCTGGTGTGGAACATCGGCGATACCCTCCACGCCTGCGCCCTGGTGCTGTCCGGCGCCCTGCGGGCCGAATCCGTCAACGCCTCCGGGGAGCATCTGCTCATGGCCAACCACCGGGCCGGCGCCCTGGTAGGGGACGTTCTGATGGCCACCCCCGGCAGCAAAAGCCCGGTGTATGTGGTGGCTTCCGAGGATTCGGAGCTGCTGTTTCTCCCCTTTCACCGGATCATGTCCGGCTGCGACGACTGCTGCAGCTGGCACACCAAGCTCCGGGAAAACCTGGTCAGCGAGATCGCCATGAAATTCTGGGCCCAGCGGCAGAGAACCCTGTACCTCTCCGCCAAATCCCTGCGCCAGCGAATCGCCATGCGGCTGTATGACGAATACTGCCGCACCGGCAGCCTGACCTTCTCCCTGGGGGGCACCCGGGAGGACCTGGCGGATTTCCTGGGGGCCAACCGCAGCGCCCTGTCCCGGGAGATCGGCCGGATGAAAAGCGAGGGAATCCTGGACTACTATAAAGACACCTTCCGCATCCTGTCCCTGGAAAAGCTCAGCAAGGATGTGGGCTAAACAGAAAGAAGGAATACCATGAAATACGATTTTACAACCGTTTATGACCGCCGCGGCAGGGATGCCCTGGCCGTGGATCTGCGCAAGGACGGCTCCTGCCCCCAGCCCCCCAAGGAGGGCTTTGATCTGATTCCCATGTGGGTGGCGGATATGAATTTCGCCACGGTGCCCACCATTCCCCAGGCCATACGGGAGCGGCTGGAGCATCCCCTTTTCGGCTACTTTTCGCCCAGGGACGAATACTATGACAGCATCCGCTCCTGGCAGCGCAGCCGCAACGGCGTGGAAGCTCTGACCCCGGAGCATATTTGTTATGTAAATGGTGTTCTGGGCGGCGTGGTGGCTATGGCCAACGTGCTCTGCTCCAGGGGCGACAAGATTCTGGTCCACGCCCCCACCTATGTAGGCTTCACCCACGCTCTGGGGGACAACGGCTATGAGCTGGTCCACTCTCCCCTTGTAAAGGATGATCAGGGCATCTGGCGCATGGACTACCAGGATATGGAGCGGCGTCTGAGCGAGGAGCGCATTCACTGCGCCATCCTCTGCTCCCCCCACAATCCCTGCGGCCGGGTCTGGGAGCGCTGGGAGCTGGAAAAGGCCATGGACCTCTTCCGGAAGTACGATGTATATGTGATCTCCGACGAAATCTGGTCCGACCTGACCCTGGAAGGCTACAGGCATATCCCCACCCAGAGCATTTCCGAGGACGCGAAAATGCGCACCGCCGCCATGTACGCCCCCAGCAAGACCTTTAACCTGGCCGGTCTGGTGGGCAGCTACTGCGTCATCTACAATCCCTGGCTCCGGCACCGGTTTGAAAAGGAGCAGGAGCTTTCCCACTTCAACGAAATGAATGTGCTGAGTATGCACGCCCTGATCGGCGCCTACAAGCCCGAGGGACACCAGTGGCTGGATGAGCTGCGGCAGGTGCTGACCCGGAATGTGGACTTTGCCTGCGGCTTTATCGCGGAGCACTTCCCCGGGGTTACCCTGCAAAAGCCCCAGGGCACCTATATGCTGTTCGCCGACTGCACCGGCTGGTGCGAGGCCCACGGCGTAACCCTGGATACCCTTCTGAAGCGCTGCTGGGATGTGGGCGTGGCCATCCAGGACGGCCGTCCCTTCCATGGGGCGAACTGCGTCCGCATGAACCTGGCCCTGCCCCTGGCAAGGGTCCAGGAGGCCTTCCGCCGGATGCAGGAATACGTATTTGTATAAGGCGCGGCAGTCAAAGGGGGATTTGTTTCAGTTGACAATTAACAATGCGAATTAAGGTCCCAAATGTTGCGTATAACCGGAGTACGAACGGATTTGTCATCCTGAGCGAGCGCAGCGAGTCGAAAGATCCTCTACGTTTGCCCAGCAGTACGGTCAAATCACCGAAAAGATCCTTCGACTGCGCGCTTCGCGCTCCGCTCAGGATGACATACGGTTCTGTGATTCCAGCGTTTACCGTATTTGGGCTCTTGATTCACATTTTCAATTCGCAAAAGCTCCCGTTTCCGAACAGCGCCCAGCAGAGAACCCCCAGGATGTGCATCCTGGGGGTTGCGTTTTTTACAGATCGCTGTACAGGTCCTTTTGATACACACCGGCATCAATCAGCTCCCGGAAGCTCTCGGTAACCGCCTGCTTGTCGGCGGGATAGGTCATGCCAAACCACTTATCGCGGGTGGGCAGCACCTGAACCGTCAGCTCCTTCTTTTGCAGCAGCCGTCCAATGAGGATGGGCAGCAGGTATTCCGCCTTCAGGGGATTGCCGGGGACCTCCGTCTCGAAGAACACCCTGAAATTCTCGTCCAGTGTGTTCAGGAAGGCCGGGGTCAGGCCCCACATGTTCATAGACACAAAGCAGTCGGGATCCAGCTGCACACCGTCAGCCTGGGCATTGCTCAAAATGTTTTTGGTCTCCACCACGTCGGTGAGGAATCCGTCCCGCACCTGGCAGATGCCCCGGGTCACGCCGCCGTTTTCAGACAGCGTGTTCTTCAGAATAAAGCCCGCCATGCAGAAGGCGTTGTCGGCGTGATCGGCGCAGAGATAATCGTGAAGCTCCCCGTAGATGCTCTTGCCGTAGTAGTCATCGGCATTGATCACCGCGAAGGGGGAATCAATGTACTCCCGGGCTGCCAGCACCGCCTGACCGGTGCCCCAGGGCTTGGTGCGGCCCTCCGGCAGAACGCCGGGAATGTCCGTCAGGGACTGGAAGCAGTAGCCCACCTCCACCCCATGGGCGGCGCACATTTTTTCGATCCGGTTCCCGATGACCTCCCGGAAGTCTTCCTCAATATCCCTGCGGATGATGAACAGAATCTGATTGAAACCCGCCTCAATGGCGTCGTGAATGGAATAGTCCATGATGATGTGGCCGGATTCGTCCACCTTGGCCAGCTGCTTAATCCCGCCGCCATACCGGCTGCCGATACCAGCCGCCATGATAACCAGGGTCGTCTTTTTCAAAGGGGTATCCTCCTTTTCACCCAAACCGAAGCTCCATCAGCAGGGTATTTTCTATAGAATACCATGTTATCAGAAAATTTTCAACAAGAACCCTCAAATTGTTTTTTCTGCGAAAAGATGCAAAAAACTCCTTGCCGCCGGTTTTTTTGTTCCTCAGGTTTTGTATCCGGCCGAATTGAACAAAAACCCCCTGGGGGGGATGGGGAAAAATATGTGAAATGTGGCAGAATCGCCGATTGACATTCCACAATTCTATTGGTACAATATTATCGATACAGTATGGTTCGGCAATACCATCGTATCATACAGGAAAGAATTACTTAATTAGGAGGAAATCACTTTGAAGGATTGGGCATTTACTACTACCATCGAGGAGATGGAAGCGGCCACCAATTCTCTGCTGGAAACGGCACAGAAAGTTGGCGCTGACACCTGGCAGCAGCGTGTCAAAAACCAGACCCCTCACTGCGGCTTCGGCGAAAGCGGTACCTGCTGCCGGATCTGCTCCATGGGCCCCTGCCGTATTACCCCTAAGGCACCCCGGGGCATCTGCGGCTGCGATGTTCATGGCATCGTCGCCCGTAACTATCTGATTTTCACCGCCGGCGGCGCCGCAACGCACTCCGACCACGGCCGTGAAATTATGCACACCCTGCACGAAACCAAGGAAGGCGGCAACTATCAGGTCAAGGATCCCGAGAAGCTGATCCGCATCGCCAAGGAGTGGGGCGTGGAGACCGAGGGCAAGGACATCTATGATCTGGCCCACGAGATGGCCGAGGTCGGTCTGCTGGAATACGGCAAGCCCTTCGGCACCCAGCGTTTCCTGAAGCGCGCTCCCGAGCATACCCAGGAACTGTGGCACAACGCCGGCATCGAGCCCCGGGCCATTGACCGGGAAGTTTCCCAGTCCATGCACATGACCCACATGGGCTGCTCCTCTCTGGCTGAGGCGCTGATCCGTCAGTCCCTGCGGGCAGGTCTGTCCGACGGCTGGGGCGGCTCCATGATGGGCACCGAGTTTAGTGACGTTATGTTCGGCACCCCCCGTCCCATCGACACCGAGGCCAACATCGGCGTTATGGAGAAGGACAACGTCAACATCGTTGTTCACGGCCATGATCCCTCCCTGTCCGAAATGATCGTCTACTACGCCAACGATCCCGAGATGATCGCCTACGCCAAGGAAATGGGCGCCAAGGGCATCACCATTTCTGGTGTCTGCTGCACCTCCAACGAGGTTGCCATGCGTCACGGCATTCCCATGGCCGGCAACTACCTGAACCAGGAGAACGTGGTGCTCACCGGCGCCTGCGAAGCCATCGTGGTGGACGTTCAGTGTATCTTCCCCGCTCTGGGACCCCTCAGCAAGTGCTTCCACACCAAATTCATCACCACCTCCCCCATCGCCCGGATTCCCGATTCCGAGTTCATCCAGTTCTCCCCCGCCAGCGCCGGCGAGAACGCCAAGGCAATCGTGAAGATGGCCATTGAGAACTTCAAGAACCGGAAGCCCGAGCTGGTCAACATCCCCAACCAGAAGCAGAAGGCCCGTGTAGGCTACTCCGTCGAGGCCATCAAGAAGGTTCTGGACGGCGTTGCCAACTCCCAGCTGGACGAGTTCGGCACCACCAAGCCTCTGATCGAGTGTGTCCACTCCGGTGTTCTCCGGGGCGCTGTGGCCATGGTCGGCTGCAACAACCCCAAGGTTCGTCCCGACACCGCTCACATCGGCCTGATGAAGAAGATGCTGGAGAACGACATCATCGTCATCACCACCGGCTGCTCCGCTCAGGCTGCCGCCAAGGCCGGCCTGATGGATCCTGTCCAGGCCAAGGAATACTGCGGCGCGGGTCTGAAGCGTGTCTGCGAGCTGGCCGGCATTCCTCCTGTTCTGCACATGGGCTCCTGCGTGGATATTTCCCGTATGATGATCCTGGCCGCCGACATCGCCAAGGATTGGGGTATCAACATCTCCCAGGTTCCCGTTGTTGGCTGCGCTCCCGAATGGATGTCCGAGAAGGCCGTTTCCATCGGCAACTACGTTGTGGGCACCGGTATTGAGACCTTCCTGGGCGTTGATCCCTACTCCAAGGGCTCCAGCGAAGTCACCCGCCTGCTCCAGGGCGAAGACGGCATCAAAGAATGGGTCGAGGCCAAGTTCGTTGTGGATACCGACATCGACTCCCTGGGCGACAAGATGATCGCCTGCATCGAAGCCAAGCGCGCAGCACTGGGCATCTAAGCGAGGTCCTTCATTCATGAAAGTAGCGATTACCGGAAAGGGCGGCGTGGGAAAAACCACCCTGTCCTCCACCCTGGCCAGACTGTACGCCGATGAAGGCCGTACGGTCCTGGCGGCGGACGTGGATCCCGACGCGAACCTGGGTCTGGCCCTGGGCCTGAGCCAGGAGGAAGTGGATGCCATCGTCCCCATCTCCAAAATGCGCACGCTTGTAGAAGAGCGCACCGGCGCCACCGATGCCAACCGATTCTATAAGCTGAACCCCTATGTGGCAGACATCCCGGAGAAGTACTCCAAGGAGATCAACGGCGTAAAGCTGTTGGTCATGGGTACGGTGGATGTGGGCGGCTCCGGCTGCGTTTGCCCCGAGCACGTGATGCTCAAGTCCATCCTGTCCACCCTGACCTACCGGAAAAACGATGTGGTCATTATGGACATGGAGGCGGGCCTGGAGCATCTGGGCCGCGGCACTGCTGCAAACATGGATCAGTTCATCGTGGTCATTGAGCCCGGTGCCCGGTCCGTACAGACCTACCGGAATGTGAAGCGGCTGGCCGCCGACCTGGGTGTCAAACAGGTTCGGGTGGTTGCCAACAAAATCCGCGACGAAAAGGATGAGGCCTTCATCCGGGCGGCCATTCCGGCAGAGGATTTTCTGGGGTTCATCCACTACAATCCGGAGATCATGGACGCGGACCGTCAGGGAAAATCTCCCTACGATTTCAGCCCCACGGCAATCGAGGAAATTCGGAACATTAAGGCGATCCTGGATCGTGACGAAAAATAGGAGGAAAAACCGTGACACTTTTTGAAAGAGTTTTCGGCGGTAACGACTACAACTACGACCGTACCGTAGCCGCCATTGACGAAGCCATCGCCCAGTACGGCGAGGGCGAGGCCGTGTCCTTCCCCGACACCGCCTACAGCCTGCCCTGCTACTACGCAGTTACCGGCGAAAAGATCACCACCCTGGGCGAGATGAAGGCCGCTATGGCTACCATCAAGGCCAAGATGACTCGGAACAACCGTCTGTACGACGCTTTTGAATCCGGCATCGCTTCCGCTCTGTGCGCAGAGTTCCTGGAAGCTCTGAAGTACATCCATGGCGCAACTCCCTACGAGGCTCCCGAGTGCGGCCACCTGTCCGACGCCTTCGTGCGTGAGCTGGGCGTGCCTCTGGTTACCGGCGATATTCCCGGCGTTGCCGTTATCCTGGGCAAGGCCGACACCACCGAGGAAATGGTTTCTCTGGTGAAGAGCTACCAGGGCCAGGGCATCCTGGTCACCGTCACCGGCGAGGGCATCCGTCAGCTGGCCGAGGCCGGCTACAAGACCGGCACCAACGTCCGCGTGGTGCCTCTGGGCTACGAGATGCAGAGCGTTATCCACGTGGTTTCCGTGGCTCTGCGTGCCGCTCTGATCTTCGGCAACATCACCCCCGGCGACTTCCCCGCGCTGGCAAAGTACACCATGGACCGTGTTCGTGCCTTTGTTAACGCTTACAAGCCCCTGTCCGACGAAATCGTTTCCTACGGCGCCGGCGCCATCTGCCTGGGCTTCCCCGTTGTTTCCAACGAAACCGAGAACATGTTCCGTGTTCCCAAGAGCCTGATTCAGCAGCTGGATACCTCCAAGTGGAACGCCACCTCTCTGGAGGCCCGGGACATCAAGATCAAGATCACCAACATCGACATTCCCGTGTCCTTTGCTTCCGCCTTCGAAGGCGAAATCATCCGCCGCGGCGATATGCAGGTGGAAGTGGACGGCTCCCGTGTGGACTGCTTCGAGCTGGTACATACCAAGGAAGCCTCCGAGGTCGAGGATCACAAGATCACCGTGGTTGGCCCCGAAATCGACGAGATCCCCGTGGGCTCCAAGATCTCCCTCAGCTACACCGTGGACGTGGCCGGCAAGGCCATGCAGCCTGACTTCGAGTCCGTCATGGAGCGTAAGTTCCACTCCTACCTGAACTGCATCGAAGGCGTGATGCACACCGGTCAGCGTGATATGATCCGTATCCGTATCAGCAAGGCTGACTTCGAGGCCGGCTTCAAGTTCAAGCACATCGGCGAGGTTCTGTACGCCAAGCTGAAGAGCGAGTTCGAGGCCGTTGTGGACAAGTGCCAGGTTACCATCGTTGTGGACGCCGAGAAGAACAAGGAGCTGCGGGCTGCCGCCAACGCCGTGTTCAACAAGCGTGACGACCGTCTGAAGTCCATGACCGACGAGTCCGTTCCCGTTTACTACACCTGCATCATGTGCCAGGCCTTCTCCCCCAGCCATGTATGTATTGTTACCCCCGAGCGTCTGGGCCTCTGCGGCGCCGTGTCCTGGCTGGATGCCAAGGCCACCAATGAGCTGGATCCCACCGGTCCCTGCCAGATCGTTCCCAAGGAGCGCTGCATCGACGAGAAGCTGGGCCGTTACGAGGATGTGGACGAGGCTGTTGCCAAGTACTCTCACGGCGCGCTGGAGCACGTGACCCTGTACTCCCTGTTCCAGGATCCCATGACCTCCTGCGGCTGCTTCGAGTGTATCTGCGGCGTGGAGCCTGTTTCCATGGGCGTTGTCATCACCTGCCGTGAGCATGCCGGTATGACGCCTCTGGGCATGACCTTCTCCGAAATGGCCTCCATGACCGGCGGCGGCGTTCAGACCCCCGGCTTTATGGGCCACGGCAAGCAGTTCATCTCCTCCAAGAAGTTCATCGCAGCCGAAGGCGGCCCCGGCCGTATCGTCTGGATGCCCAAGGAGCTGAAGGAAGCCGTTCGTGAGCGGCTGGATGCCACCGCTCTGGAGCTGTACGGTGTGGAGAACTTCACCGACATGATCGCCGACGAAACCGTCTGCACCGAGGATCCCGAAGAGCTGATGAACTTCCTGGCCGAGAAGGGCCACCCCGTTCTCAGCATGGAGCCCTTCGATATGTAATTTCTTCCCTGTCCCCCGCCTCCCGGCGGGGGATTTTTTTGCCCCTCGGGGGTGCTTCGATAAAGAAGGAGTTGGTTCAATTGACAATTGACAATTATGGTATCCCTTCGGGATGATTGGAATCATTTTGTTAGGAATCCTGGAAAATTCTTGGAAAACTTCTGGTTTATAAGACTATTTTCTTCATCCCCAGATGGGGATTCCTTCATTGTCAACTGTCAATTGTCCATGCGAATCAAGATCCTAAATACGGTAAACGCCGGAATCACAGAAACGTATGTCATCCTGAGCGGAGCGCGAAGCGCACAGTCGAAGGATCTTTCCGGTAATTTGACTGTACTGCGGGGCGAGCGCAGAAGATCCTTCGACTCGCTGCGCTCGCTCAGGATGACAAACTGGAGCGATTTCCTGTATGGACCTTCCTTTTGAGCTTTTGATTCGTATTTGCAACCAAAAATTTCTGAAATCATTCAATGATCCTGCTGATTCCATAATTTTTGAATCTATCCCCGAAGGGGATTCCTTCATTGTCAACTGTCAATTGTCAATTGTCAATTCACAAAAGTAACCCATTCTCATTTTCTGAATGGCACAAAAAATCCGAACCGCGCAAAGCGGTTCGGATTTTTGTGTGTAATCAGTTGCTTACTTACCCAGAAATGCCTTGGTGGTGGCGACGATGTTGTCCGCGCACAGGCCGAAGGCCTTCAGCAGAGCAGCGGCGGGGCCGGAGTGGCCGAATTCATCGTTGACGCCGATGCGCTTGACAGGCACCGGGTAGTTCTCGCTCAGGAAGCCGCAGACGGCTTCGCCCAGGCCGCCGATCACGTTGTGCTCTTCCACAGTGACGATCCTGCCGCACTTCTTGGCAGCTGCCAGAACCAGCTCCTCGTCCAGGGGCTTGATGGTGGCCATGTTGATGACCATGGCATCGATACCGGCTTCCGCCAGAGCCTTACCAGCCTCAATGGCTTCGGGAACCATGATGCCGTTGGCGATGATGGCAACATCCTTGCCGTCCTTCAGCACTTCACCCTTGCCGATTTGGAAGTCAAAGCCTTCCTCATGGAACACGGGGGTAGCAGCCCGGCCAAAGCGCATATAGCAGGGGCCCTCCATCTTGTAGGCTGCTTTGACCATCGCCCGGGCTTCCACATCATCAGCGGGGCACATAACGGTCATGCCGGGGATGGTGCGCATCAGGGCGAAATCCTCGCAGCACTGATGGGACGCACCGTCTTCGCCCACGGAGATACCGCCGTGGGTAGCGCCGATCTTCACATTCAGGTGGGGATAGCCGATGGTGTTGCGGATCTGCTCGTAGGCACGGCCCGCGGCAAACATGGCAAAGGTAGCGGCGAAGGGAACCACGCCCATGGTGGACAGACCGGCTGCCACGTTTACCATGTTGGCTTCCTGAATGCCGCAGTCAAAGAAGCGGTCGGGGTGGGCCTTCTTGAAGGTACCGGTCTTGGTGGCACCGGCCAGGTCGGCGTCCAGAACAACCACGTTGTCAAACTCGTCGCCCAGCTCCTTCAGCGCGTTGCCGTAGCTGTCACGGGTTGCGATTTTCTTTACGTCTGCCATGATTTAGCCCTCCTCAATCGCGCTGCGTGCAGCGGACAGTTCCGCCATTGCCTGCGCGTACTCATCGTCATTGGGTGCCTTGCCGTGCCAGCCGGCCTGATTTTCCATGTAGGAAATGCCCTTGCCCTTGACGGTGGTCATCAGGACGGCAGTGGGCTTGCCGGTGCCGTGGTTGGCATGGAATTTTTCCATTGCCTTTTCAATATCGTCGAAGCAGTGGCCGTCAATGGTAACCACATCGCAGCCGAAGGCCTCAAACTTCTTGTCCACGGGAGCGGTGTTCATAACATCGCAGGTGCGGCCGTCGATCTGCAGGCCGTTCAGGTCAACGATGATGCACAGGTTGTCCAGGTGATAGTGGGCGGCAAACATGGTGGCCTCCCAGATCTGGCCCTCGGCCAGCTCGCCGTCACCCACGATGGAGTAGACATTCACGTCCTTGTTCAGGAACTTGGCGCCCTTTGCCATACCGGCAGCGGCGGACAGGCCCTGGCCCAGAGAGCCGGTGGACATATCCACACCGGGAACGGTGTTCATGTTGGGATGGCCCTGGAGGTAGGAATCAATGTGCCGCAGCGTGGGCAGATCCTCCACCGGGAAGAAGCCCCGGTTTGCCAGGGCGCTGTACAGGCCGGGAGCGGTGTGGCCCTTGGACAGCACAAAACGGTCCCGATCCTCCCATCTGGGGTTCTTGGGGTCCAGACGCATTTCCTTGAAATACAGATAGGTAAACATATCCGCAGCGGAGAGGCTTCCGCCGGGGTGGCCAGACTTGGCGCCGTGGGTAGCGGTGAGGATGCCCTCCCGCACCTTCACGGCCTCAAGCTGCAGCTGCTTTCTTTCTTCTGAGGTCATAATGTATTACACACCCTTCTTTTATATTGGCAACCGTAAGGATACCCAAAGGGGCCGCCTTACAGAATTCCACAACAATGCGTTTTCGGGGGAAGCTCTGGTGAAACCGGCGGTCACCGGCGGCAGAAGCTTCCGGCCCAGCCGCAGACGGTTGATTCAGAGCTTCCCGAAAGGCCCCTGAAGACAGGCCAAATCCCAGCGGTCACAGATTCTTCTCAGTGCTTTCCGCAGGCAGCGGCAGAAGCCATGGCATCCCGGATGAGCTTATCAAAAGCATCCGCCTGCCATGCGCTGCGGCCGGTAAACAGGCCGTCAATGGAGGGCTGGGCAATGAGCTGGTTGGCGTTGCCGGGGTTTACGCTGCCGCCGTACAGAACGGGGATGGACAGACCCACTTCCTCACCGAACAGCTCCACCAGGCACTGCTTGATGACCTGATGCTTCTCTTCCGCGTACTCCACAGAGGCGGGCTTGCCGTTGACGCCGATGGCCCAGACAGGCTCATAAGCCACCCAAAGCTTTCCGGCCATTTCCGGGGTGACTCCGTGGAAGCCGGCAATCAACTGGGTCCGCAGAACCTCGTTGCTGATGCCGTATTCTTTTTCCTGGTCGGTTTCACCGATGCACAGCAGGGTGGTGAAGCCGTGATTCAGGGCGCACAGCACCTTTTTGTTTTCCTCGTAGTCGGTCTCGCCGAATACATGGCGGCGCTCGGAATGACCGATCATCACCAGATCCAGCCCCAGCTCCCCCAGCATCAGGGGGCTGATTTCACCGGTGAACTGGCCCTGCTCCTCCCAGCACATATTCTGGGCGCCCAGCTTTACATAGGCTCTGTCCACCTTTTCCGTGGCGCTCTGCAGGGTGGTGAAGGAAGGGATGACAAACAGTTCGATCTCTTCCCGGCTGATGTCTTTGGTGTTTTCCACCAGCTTCTGAAGGTAGGAAACGGTATCCGCGATGTTTTTATACATCTTCAGGTTGGTGCCGAAATACAGCTTCTTCATGGGTGATCCCCCTTGATCAGTGCTGGTTCTCGTACTCGAGAATGGCATCCACCTTCTTGCCGGAGCGCTCGTTGTAAACATAGGTGCAGTCCAGATAGGCGGCGATCAGTTCCTTGGCCAGCATATTGCCGGTAACCTGGCTGCCCAGAGTGATGACATTGCAGTTGTTGCTCAGGCAGGCGCGCTTGGCGGAATAAACATTCAGCACATTGGCAGCCAGAACGCCCTTGACCTTGTTGGCAGCCAGCATCACACCGATGCCGGTGCCGCAGAACAGGATGCCCCGGTCATACTGCTTGGCGGCGACCGCCTCACCCACGGCAATGGCTACCCGGGCGTAGATGGGATCCTCACTGGGGAACAGGGTTACCTCGTGGCCCAGGCCCCGGACAAATTCAGCGCATTCATTCATGAAACCCGTTGCGTTGGGGTCACAGCCCATGGCGATTTTCATAAGTTTCTCTCCTTTTCCGCCGATATTGCTTCGGCACTGTGTTCGCTTTCCCTCAGAAGTAGCTCTTCAGGCGGCTGTCATCATGGGAAGCGTATTTTCTGATTTTTTCTTCAATACAATTGTACACGGCGGCACGCATATCCCCTGCCCAGCCGTTTTTGACGCAGTCCAGGTAGTAGCGGTGCTCTTTCACCAAAGCCACACGGTTTTCCGGGTTGTTGAGCAGCGCCTCTCCGTACAGGAGCTTGGCAAAGGACAGCTGATCCCACAGGTCGCCGATCACACCAGTCAGGTGCTCCCGGTGGGCCGCCCGGTAGATTCCGAAATGGAATGCCCGATTGCACTTGTGCACCAGCTTGGGGCTTACAGGGTCTGCCGCCACAGCGGCCTCATGCTCCGCGAACAGCTGTTCCAGGTTTGCGATGTCCTCCGGTGTGGCATTTTTGCAGGCCAGGTAGGCAGCCTCCGGCTCCAGCAGCTGACGAATCCGGTAGATCTCCACAAATTCGTCATCACTGAGCTCCACCATGCGCATTCCCGCATTCTTCACGTTGTAGGCCAGGCGTTTCTGCACCAGAACGCTGAGGGCCTCCCGCACCGGCATCCGGCTGGTGCCCATCATTTTGGCCAGCTTGGCTGTGTTCAATCGGTCTCCCATCTGAATGGTACCATCGGCCACATAATCCATGATCATGTCCAGCACCTGATCCGCAGTTTTTTCGGTGGTGGATTCCAGTGCCGATTCTTCTGACAATTGATCTTCAGCCATAATCTCCCAAACTTTCTACATATATAGTATCCGGGGCGTACCCCGGATACTATTATATACAATCAGCCCTTAAAAATCAAGAGGTGCCAGGGTGCCCAGCTGCTTGCGCAGAACGGCAATCTGAGCGGTTTCCTCAATGAGCTCCGCACAGTATTCCGCGGCCATGGGCTTCTTTCCCATGGCGACGGCGCCGTGATTGGCCAGCAGGAAGCCTTCCAGGCTGGGGTTAGCATCCAGCATTTCCTTGACAATGGGCAGATCCTGCTCCCGAACCATAGCTGCATGGACATCCAGCGTGGGCAGCTCCTTGCCCATCTTCATGGCGGAATGATAGGTGCAGCAAGGAAGGGCGGTCTTGGTGGAGCTCCAAGCCACAGCGTAGGGAGAATGGCAGTGGACTACGGCGTTTACATCGGGCCGGACCTTGTAGATGTAGCCGTGGAGGAATGCCTCACGGGTGGGCTTGCCGGTGCCTTCCACCAGATTGCCCTCAAAGTCGCAGACCAGGAAGCTCTCCTCGGTAGCGCTGCCCAGGGAGCCGCCGCTGGCCTTGACCAGCATCAGGTTCTCGCCGGGGATCCGGGCGCTGACGTTTCCGCCGGTGCCGGTCTGGATCATGCCGAAAGCCTCATGGCAGGCTTCTGCCAGCTCCCGGGCCATCTTTCTGGTTTCTTCGGTATAGTAGCTCATTGATATTGCCTCCTATCAGTCTTTCTTGCCGGGGATGCCGGCTTCCGCCATCACCTGCAGCATGATTTCCGCTGCCTTTTCGCCCCAGGCGGGGGTGTCCAGGTTGCCCTCGATCTCAATCACTTCCACATGGGGGCCCACGTTTGCCTTGATGGTATCGATGAGTGCCTTGTCCGCGGCGGCATCGTAGAGGGCCTCGCCCTTGGTGGTGTTGTGACGCATACCGTCGGTGGGCACCAGAAGCTTGACCTTATGGTCGGAGGAGTTCAGCCGGTTGGCAACGATCATGCCGATGTCCCGGGCTTCCTTCTCGTTGATCTTGATGTGAACGGTGGTGGCATTGTGGTAGTAGAGAGGTCTTTGCTGCCAGCCGGGGACGGCGGCGTCCGCTTCCTTCACATTGTAGTCCACAAAGTCGATACCGCCCAGGGATACCACCAGGGGCACCTTGTTGGCAGTGGTCTTCAGCAGACGGATGGCAGCGCCGGGGCCGTAGGAGAAGCCGCCGCCGAAATACTCGTTGGTGATCTCGTGCTGGGTCAGGTCGCAGACACCGTCGATGAGGCCCTCCTCGGCCATCTTTTCCATGACGCCGCCGCCCACGCCGGTGGCGTGGAAGCCCAGGACCTCATAACCGGCCTCTTCCAGCTTCTGGACAGCCGCCATACAGCCGTTGTTGGTCACGCCCATCAGGGTCAGGCCGATTACCGGCTTGTCGCCCTTACGGATGGGCTCACCGGCGTGCTCCACCATGCCGATGCAGCAGCTGACGGCGTTGGCAATGAGCCGGCGGGTAATGATGTTCATGCCGGTGCAGTCGCAGATGGTGGGCATGGCAACGATGTCCTTTTCACCCACAACCAGCTGGAACTGCTTGGTGCCGCTGGCCACGGTGGTGGCCATCACCTTGGGGAAGCCGATGGGCAGCACGGACATGGCAGAGGTGGCCATGGTGGTGTTCTGCAGGCCGCCTACGGATACAATGCCATGGATCTTTCCGGCCTTGTACAGCTTGTCCAGGTAGTCGGTGACGGCGGAACGCATATATTCGATCTTTTCGCCCTTGGTCTTGGGCTCCATTTCACTCCAGGGGGTTCCGTAGGCCAGCGCAATCTCCTCCCGGGTCACATCCACAACCTTGCCATTGTCATCGGGGTTGGCGCAGGCCACGGGGCCGGTAGCGGTGTTCAGCACCAGAGCCTTCAGCCCGGCCTTCTCCACCAGCTCCTTCATGTAGGCGGCTTCTACATACTTGGTATCGCAGCTCTCAATGATACATATGGTTTTCATATGTCTTTCTCCTTTAATTGATCGGTGTGCGGAAGCTCTGCCTCCGCCGCGGGAAAAAATGGCAGGAACCATTTGCCGGGAAGACGCAAACAACCGCCGGCCGCCAAGAGCGGAGCCAGCGGCTGTCTGCTTTATAGAAGAATCGAGGATTTGCAGGAAGAAGGATTACAGCTCGATGCCGCCGATTTCCTTGGCTCTCTCAGCCCAGGGCTTGGAGGCAGCCTTGGCGCCGAAGTACTTCAGCTCCACAGCGGCGGGATCGGTGCCCTTGGCAGCGGATTCCTTGGCAATGATGGCCTTGGAGTACTTCTCGAAGACGAAGTCGCTGTCGGGATCGCCGATAACGGGCAGCTTGTTGTCGTGGTCATCCTCATAGGCTTCCACAGCGGCGGACAGGATCACGTCGTGTGCCAGCAGCAGGTGCTTGTAGGGGTCAACACCGCGGCGGTTGCAGCGGCGCAGGAACTCCCGAATGCCTTCCCAGGCGGCGACCATGTCCACATAGCGGCCGGGAGGGCAGATGTCGTAGTGCAGCTTGTCAACCATTTCCTGGGGAGCGTCGATGTTGCCCATGACGAACACGGCATCGCCAACGCAGAAGTAGGGACCGTCAGCGGTCTCAACCTGCACGGACATGGATCCGGGGGAGTGACCGAAGGTCTCGAAGACGATAACGCCGGGGGCGATTTCCACTTCGCCGCGAACGGTTCTGAAGCGGGCGGGCACGTTGATGCCGGCTTCCTCGTCCACGATGTCATAGGGAGCGATGAACTCGTTCTTGTAGGTCACATCGCCATCCTTGCAGATGATGGGACGGCAGTAGCTCTTGAAGTGCAGGGACACGGGGTTGTGGGCGTAGTCCCACTCAACCTGGTTGACGATGAACTCGGCGTTCACGAACTTCTCAATGTAGAAGACGTGGTCCCAGTGCATATGGGTGAAGATGACGATGTCCACATCGGCGGGAGTGTAGCCCACCTGCTTCAGCCGGGACTCGATGTCGTCAATGCCGGGCCGCTGCATGGAAGGACCGTGATGGTACTTGTCGGCGTGCTCGTTCCAGGACATGCCGGTGTCCACCAGGATCAGCTTCTCACCACCCTCAATCAGGAAGGTGAAGTCGGGCAGCTGGTCCAGCTCATTGGTCAGGCCAAACTTTTCGATGAACTTGGAGCAGGAGAAATGATACCAGTACTCCAGAGGCTTGGTGGGGATGTAACCGGAGCAGAGGGGTCTGATCGTCAATGCCATAATGATTACCTCTTTCTATAAATATTGTTGATGTTGACTGTATGATTCCTCGAGCCCTTCGGGGCCCGGAAGAAACGAAGGGATTTATTTCGCGGCAGCCTCACGCTCGGCAACAGCCTCATCGGAGTACATGCCCTGCTTCTTGGCCCGCATCTTCTTGTCCAGCTGAGCGGTGATGATGGGAGCGGTGAAGGCGGTAACCAGAGCGGCTACGGTAACCTGGGCGGTAGCGGCCTCGGCGAAGGGAGCCAGGGTGGTGTCGGCCTCAGCCAGAGCGGCAGGAACGGAGGTGGCGTTGGCAGCGGTGGTGCCGATTGCAGCGCCCATGGCGTTTCTCTGCTTCTTGGGCAGGCACAGCTGGTACAGGTAGTAGAAGACATAAGCGCTGAGAGCGGAGATAACGGCCAGGATCACGCCGCCGATACCGCCCTTGACAAGGCCTCTCAGGGTCATGCCGGCGCCGATGGGGATCATCATAAAGAAGCAGACAATGGGCAGAGCAGCGGCAGCGTGCTTGCGGAATTCCTTGTCCAGGTTGCCCCAAATGATGCCCAGAATCAGGGGAACCAGGGTTGCGACGAAGGTCATGAAGGGAATGCTTGCCAGACCGGCAGCGCCCATGGCAACCATGGTGAAGAAAGGACCGTCGTTCAGGGACAGCAGGGAGATGGCGCCGGCGTCATCGGGGGTGCCGTACTCCTTTGCCAGAGCCAGATACTCGCCGCCGGCGGAGTTTGTGATGGCCGCGATGATGGCCATGGGGGTGATTCCCAGCAGACCGGCCTTGCCGCACAGCAGGCTGACCAGCAGGCCCAGAGCAACGCCCAGGACGAATTTCATAGCGGTGAGCACGAAGCCTCTGTAGAAGGGCTGGCCGATGTGGCGAACGTTAATGGCAGCGCCGTTGAGCATCAGGAACAGGCCCAGCAGGCAGCCGGTGCCTGTCTTGAACATGCCGGTGGTGAAGCCGCCGATCTGAAGTGCCTGAGGGAAGAAGGTGTTCATAAAAATACCGATGAACAGGGGAACCAGGATAATACCGCCGGGGATCTTTTGCATCCAGGCAAACAAGCTGAATTTCTTCTTTTCCATTGTTTTGACTCCTTTTTGTTTTATGTGGGGGGAGTTTGGGCCGCGAACCCGTTTCCGAATGATTGGATCCAATCTATGGCTTTATTGTACACATTGGATCCAATTTCGTCAACTTGGGATGTTTTCTAAAAATTGGATCCAATTTTTGTACAAAACGACAGAAATTGGATCCAATTTGATTTTTACGCCTGTAACGCAATTATCGCATCAAGTTTGTTGCGTTATTCTCTCCTTACCGTCGCAATTTCCTCCAGATTAGGGAGAAAAATCCATTGGAGTCAGGATTCTCGTGGACAGTGCACAAATTCTGTGCTTCTGTTTTGTTAACAATGTCCATTGCCCTGGGGATCTCATCCCTTCAGCCTAGCGCAAAGCGTCAGCACATTTTTGGCGCTGCGCTGCATTTCCGCCAGGGTGATGCCGTCTTCCGCCCGGTAGGATTCCAGCAGGCTGCCGTCTCCCTCTCCCCTGCCGAAGCCCACGCCGCCGGGCATCAGCACATCCACCTGGGCCCGCACCCGGTAGGCATCGTTGCGAAGGCTGGGGAAATCCGGATCGCCGCAGGGCTGCATCCACCAGTCGGTCATTACCAGCCCGTCAAAGCCCCACTCCTCCCGGAGGATGTTGGTCACCAGCTCGTACTGATAGTGACCCCAGACACCGTTGATCTGGTTGTAGGAGGTCATCAGGGTCAGGGGAGCCGACTCCTTCACGCAGATTTCAAAGCCCCGAAGATAGATCTCCCGCAGAGCCCGCATGGAAAGCCGGGAATCGTTGTGGGCCCGGTTGGTCTCCTGATTGTTGCAGGCAAAATGCTTGGGACAGGCACTGCGGCCCTTCACGGACTGTATGCCCCGGACCATAGCCGCCGCCATTTTGCCGGAGAGCAGGGGGTCCTCGGAGAAGTATTCAAAATTCCGGCCGCACAGGGGATCTCTGTGGATGTTGAGGCCCGGTCCCAGCAGGATGTCGGAGCCTTTTTTCACCATTTCCTGACCAAAGAGACGGCCCAGAGCCTCCGTTGCCTCCGGGTCCCAGGCACTGGCCAGCGCCGTGCCGCAGGGAAGCAGAGCGGTATAGTAGCACACCCGGATTCCGGAGGGACCGTCGGTGGTGGTAATGGTGGGCACGCCCTTGTCCCGCAGGGCTTGGGAGGTGCCGCCCAGCATCCCCGCGTTGCCCTTGGCGCCGAAGGGGCTGTCCATTTCCCCCTCACCCCGGGTGATGGCGTCCAGCTCTTCCGGGGTCAGCTGGGCTACAAACGCGTCCACCCCGGCTTTCCCGGCACACACATCCCGGAACCGGATGCCCTTGTCCCCGGTAAAGGGAATCTCCCGGGGCATTTTTGCCAGGATGTCCGCTTTTCTGTGAGACGACGCCCTGGGAACCGGCTCGTATTCCGGAACGAACCCTTCCCCCTGGGCCTTTGGCCGCAGGCGTTTGAAATCCGCCGTGGGCGAAGCCTGGGCTCTGAGCTGCCGGACAACCCGGAGCTGTTCCAGCTTCCAGCTGAAGGCAGGCTCCGCGGTGCGCACATCCGTGCCCACATAGAGGGTATATTCTCCGGCCTCCAGCACATAGGCATGGGGATTTCCGGTAACGCCGGAATCGTCGTAGGAAGCCAGCTCCTCCGGCGCGATCCGGAAGGAAAGGGTCTGGGTTTCTCCCGGGGCAAGCCTGCCGGTTTTCCGGAAGGCCGCCAGATTCCGCAGGGGCTTTCCCAGCTGTCCCTGGGGCGGCTGGGCATAGACCTGGACCACTTCCCTGCCGGGACGGGCGCCGGTATTGCTCACCGTCACGTCCAGCACCAGGCAGTCCTCTTCCATTCTCCCCCGGGTTTCCAGGCGGAAGGTGGTGTAGCTCAGTCCGAAGCCGAAGGGGTAGAGCACCTTTTCCGGCGCGAAGGTCTCATAGTAGCGGTAGCCCACATAGATGTCTTCGGCATAGGTGTTTTGGTCCAATCCGCCGAAATTGCCATAGGTAGGCGCGTCCTCATAGTGCGCGGGGATGGTGTCCGTCAGCTTGCCGCCGGGCTCCGCGTCGCCGTAGAGTACGTCGATCACCCCGTTGCCGGACTCCATGCCGCCCTGGAAGGCGTAGAGCACCGCCTGAAGGTCATATTCCCTTGTCCAGCTCAGGTCAATGATATTGCCCGCGTCGATGACCACAACGGTTTCCTTGAATTCCCGGGTCACCTGTTCCAGCAGCCCCCGTTCCTCATCCGTCAGGTAGTAGCCGCCCTTTGTCGCGGAATTGTCCATGCTTTCGCCCATAGCTCTGCCCAGAATCACCACCGCGGTTTCGCTTTTCTGCGCCGCCCTGCGGACCTGGTCATCCCTCAGAGGCATTTCCGGATGACAGGTGGGCCACTGGGCCCAGTCACAGACCTGGGGAACATGGCAGGCGCACCAATCGGCATAGAGTCCCGCCAGCTCCTGATCGTAGACAATGTCTCCCCGATCCCGGAGGGCAGCCATGGGGCTTACCAGATAGTTGGGGTTCACATCGCCGCCGGAGCCGTAGCCCACATAGAAATAGTCGTTCTGGACCCGGCCGAAATAGGCGGTGGAGGACTGCTTATCCAGGGGCAGCACCCCCTCATTTTTCAGCAGCACCAGACCGTCGCAGGCGGCCTTTCGGCATGCCGCGGACATCACCGGGTCCTGCTCCGGTTCCCCCAGAACGGCCTTGTGCAGGGTCTGTGCCAGTTCGTCCTGAAAAATCAGCTCTTCATTTTTTTCTTCCATTGTTTGTCTCCTTATGATGGTTTCCCCCATAGATTGGGAAGAGGTTTCTTCGTCTTTCCATTGCCATTTTCGTAAAAATGTGGTAAATTGTAAGTAATGAATTCCGGAAGGGAGGTTCCCCAATGATGCAAGAACTCCTATATACCCTGCGGATTCTGGCCGCCGTGGCCTGCGGCGCTCTGATCGGCTGGGAGCGGGAGCGCCACGGCAAGCGGGCGGGCCTGCGGACCCATATGATCATCGCCGCCAGCTCGGCGCTGATGATGATTCTGTCCAAGTACGGCTTCGCGGATGTGATGGACACCATGCGGGTGGATGCCTCCCGGATTGCCGCCGGGGTGATCACCTCCTTCGGTTTTCTGGGCATCGGCATCATCCGGGCCGACCACAAGGAAACCGTGGGGCTCACCACCTCCGCAGGGCTGCTGGCCACCGTTGCCATCGGCCTGACGGTGGGAGCCGGTATGTACATCGTGGCCGGTTTTACCACCGTGCTCATTGTCCTGTTGGAGCATTTCCCCCACAAGGAAAACTGAGGAACCATTGCAATAAGGGCTGTCCCGTTTTTGTGCGGGGCAGCCCTTTTCTGTTTACTTCACCGGAATGGATTTCTTTCCGGTAAGCTGCCTGGTGCGCGGATCCGGCTGTCCCAGGCCCACATAGAAGACAGGGGTGCCGTCTTCGATCCGTTTGCCGTCGGCATCCACTGCCAGCAGGGTTCTGGCATCGGGGATCAGCTCCACGGAAACCGTCTGTCCGGCGGGAACCGCCACTCTCCGGAAGGCGCACAGCCGGGGATTTCTGGGTGTCAGGGTGCTTCCTTCGTTCTGGACATACACCTGAACCACCTCTTCCGTGTCCCGGGAACCGGAATTGCAAAGGGTGGCCCGGATGCCCTGGCCGCATTTCCCGGCTGCAGTGACCGTCACATCGCCGTAGGTCAGGCCGTATCCGAAGGGATACAGAGGCGGGGACTCGAAATACCGGTAGGTTCGGTTCTTCATGGTGTAATCCTCGAAGGGGGGCATTTTCTCCAGATCTTCATTGTGATAGAAGGTCACGGGCAGCTTGCCGGAGGGAGACACCCTGCCGAAGAGTATGTCGGCAGCGGTCTTTCCGCCCTGGGCGCCGGGATACCACAGCAGCAGCACACCGGCGCACTTATCCGCAATGGCGGAAATGTCGATGGAGGAACCGGCCATCAGGCACAGGATCACAGGCTTGCCGGTGGCAAGCACCGCATCCGCCAGCTTCCGCTGGGGTTCCGGCAGCAGCAGGCTCAGCTTATCTCCGGAGGCATCGGCGTTGCCGGTGTCCCCTTCCTCGCCCTCCAGGGTTTCGTCCAGGCCCAGCACCAGCACGGTTACATCCGCCAGCTCCGTTACCGTCACGGCCTCCGCCAGACGGTCATCGGGCTTGCCCAGATTCTCTACACGATCCTTGAACAGGTGGCAGCCCTGAGAATAGAGCACCCGTACCTCCTGGCCCAACTCGTCCTGAATGCCCTCCAGAACGGTAGTGTAACGGCTGGCGGTGCCATGGTAGTTGCCGATGAGGGCCACCCGGCTGTCCGCGTTGGGGCCAACCACCGCAACGGTTCTGAGCTTGCTCTTGTCCAAAGGCAGGATGCCGTTGTTTTTCAGCAACACACAGCCCTTCTCCGCCGCCTCCCGGGCGGTTGCCAGGTGCTCCCCGCATTCAACGACGCTGTAGGGAATTTCATCGAAGTCGGTGTGCTGGCCCTCCATAATGCCCAGCAGATACCGGGTGGTGAACAGCCGGACGGCGGCCTTGCGGATGTCTTCCTCCGTCACCAGCCCCTGGTGCAGAGCGGTGATCAGGCAGCGATAGGTACAGCCGCAGTTCAGGTCACAGCCGGCTTTCAGCGCCATGGCGGTGGACTCAGCAGGGGTATCGGTTACATGGTGGTTTTCGTGGAAGTCCCGGACTGCCCAGCAGTCGGACACCACATGGCCCTGGAACCCCCACTCCTCCCGAAGAATATCCTTCAGCAGCTCGGTGCTTCCGTTGCAGGGAGCGCCGTTGACGGCGTTGTAGGCACCCATGACGGACTCCACGTCCGCTTCCTTAACCGCCGCTTCAAAGGCAGGCAGGTAGGTGTCCTCCATATCCCTCCGGGAAATATCCACATTGAAGCTGTGGCGCAGCGCCTCGGGGCCGGAATGAACCGCAAAATGCTTGGCGCAGGCAGCGGTTTTCAGATACTCCCCCTGGCCCTGCAAACCACGGATGTACGCCTTGCCCAAAACCGTAGTCAGGTAGGGGTCTTCGCCGTAGGTCTCGTGGCCCCGGCCCCAGCGGGGGTCACGGAAAATATTGATATTGGGGCTCCAGAAGGTCAGGCCGTGGTAGATGTCCCGGTCACCCTTGGGGGCCAGTGCGTTATACTTGGCCCGGCCCTCGGTGGCTGCCACATCGCCCAGACGGCG
Source organism: Oscillospiraceae bacterium (assembly GCA_017622995.1). Classification (GTDB taxonomy): domain Bacteria; phylum Bacillota; class Clostridia; order Oscillospirales; family Oscillospiraceae; genus Faecousia. Next base: position 50,877 of record JAGAQA010000053.1, on the reverse strand, counting down.
GATCAGGTCCTCGTCAAAGGCGGCAGCCATGGCGATGGCCTGGGGGAAGCTGGTTGCCGTACCGCCCCGGGCAACACCGTGGAGGGCTTCGTTCCACCAGTTATATTCGGGGATGCCCAGCCGGTCAATGGCCGGTGCATCAAAGCGCAGCTGGCTGGCGGCCTCCAGAACATCCATCTGGGCAACCAAGGCTTCAGCTTTCTTCTTCGCTTCCGCTCGATTCATTTGTCTCCTCCGTTTTTTTCAGGTTGGGGTCAAAAATGCGGAAAATCCGCAGTGTGATTTTGCTGGCAAGCCATGCCGGGATGGAAAACCCCCACATAATGAAAAGGGATCCTGCGCTGAGCACGATGTTGAAGGGCACCAGCAGGCAAAAGGCCGCCAAAGCCGCCCAAACCAGCCAGATCAGCAGCATCCAGCCCGGGGCGCAGAATGCCATGGCGAAGGCATTCTTGATGATGTTCTTCAGGCTGTTGCGGTAGTAGGACTGAATGGGGATGGCCAGGGTGAGCATCACCGCGATGGCGGCGCAGAGCACCACAGAAAGGGCCAGATACAGGGTATGCAAACTGCCCTCCATAGTTCCTGCAAACCGCCAGTCCACATACACCACAAAGGCCATGGCAATGGAAATCAGCCACAGCGCCGTTGCCTGTAAGAAGTTCTCCCTTAAGGATTGAAAATAAGTCTTCAGTATCGGGACATCTCCCTCCCGGACATACCGAAGCAGCACAGCATAAGCTGCGCTGCTTGCGGCTCCGACGGTGACAATCGGCAGTGACGTAAACAGCCACAGCAGATTCACCGCTAAAAGGTCTCCCAGAAACCGAAGTCCGTCCACGATTTTTGCCAGGAACGGATACTTCGCTTCCCATCTCATCCTTTCACGCCACCCAACGCGACACCGGCAATGATGTACTTAGACAGTGCAAAGTAGATGATGAACAGGGGCAGAACGGTCAGGGTCAGGCCCAGGTAAACCGCGCCGTACTCAACCTTGTAGATGTCACCCTTCAGCTGGGATACCATGATGGGCATGGTGTACAGCTCATTTCTGGTCAGCAGAATGCTGGGCAGGAACAGCTGATTCCAGCTGTTGACGAAGCAGAAGATCGCCTGGGTGGCCATAGCGGGCTTCATGATGGGCATGGCAATCTGGTTGAAGGTGCGGAACTCCTTGGAGCCGTCGATTCTGGCGGAATCCAGCAGCTCCAGAGGCAGGGATGCCAGCATGAACTGACGCATGAAAAACACAGAGGACGGCGCCGCAATGGCAGGTATAATCAGCGCCAGCAGGTTGTTTGTCATACCGATCTTGTACATGAACTGATAGGTACCGATGGAGGTAACCGTGGGAGGAATCATCATGACGCACAGAATCAGCGTCAGGAACGCGTCCCGCATCTTCCAGCGGTAGGCAACCAGCGCATAGGCGGTCAGAGTGGAGAAGTAAACGGTGCAAATTGTAGCGCCGGCAGAGATAATGAAGGAGTTCATGAAACCACGGCCGGGGTTAAAGGTCTTGCCGCCGAACACTGCCCAGTTCTGAAGCAGATACTTGGAGGGAATCAGAGAAACGGCGTGGGTCTGAATCTCAGGGGTATTCCGGGTGGAGTTCACGACCATGATGACAAAGGGGAACAGGCTCAAAATGGTCAGGAAAATCAGAACGATGTAAATCAGCGTCTTTACGACGGGATTTTCTTTACGGCTATGTAATCTAGACATAAGATAGCCTCCTCTCAGTCTTTATCCCGCATCATGTAGAACACAACTGCGGAGCAGGCGGCAATGATCAGGAACAGGATCATGGACGCTGCCGCGGCACGGTTGTACATGTAGCTGCCGGCAAAGGCCTGGTCGTAGATGAATACGCTGACAGTGGTGGTGGCGCGGTTGGGGCCGCCGGCCAGGTACATCTTGGGAATATCGTACATGCTCAAACCACCGATCATGGAGGTGATCAGGGTGTAGATCATGATGGTCTTCAGATTGGGAATGGTGATCTGCCAGAACATCTGCCAGTTGTTGGCGCCGTCGATTTCGGCAGCCTCGAAGATCTCGGGGTTGATGCCCAGAACGCCGGAAATCAGGATGATCATGGTATAGCCATACCACATCCAGAACTGGATGAAGGAAACGGTCAGCCGGGCTGCCGTCTGGCTCACCTGGAAGTTAAAGGAATTTTCCAGAATGCCCCAGGATACCAGCAGGTCGTTAACGGGGCCCTTGGGGTAGGCAAACAGGGCATTGAACAGGATGGCCACGGTTGCCGCGGTGATGATATTGGGCATGTAGAAGACAACCTTAAAGAAGCCCTGGCCTCTGATTTTGTTCCGGCGGCTGGTGAACCAGGCCGTCAGCAGCAGTGCCAGACACATCTGGGGGATAAAGTTGACAATCCACAGAACAAGGGTGTTCTTCAGGGCAAGGCGGAAGGTATCGCTGGCCAGAACGGTCTTGAAGTTCCGGAAAATATCGCCCTGCAGGAAGTGCCAGGTGGTGTTGCCCAGGCCCTTGCAGTCGGTAAAGCCCAAAATCGCAGTATTGATGGTGGGATACAGGTGGAAGATCAGAAAGATCACAACAAAGGGGATGCTGAACAAGTAGCCATACTTTGCATAGCTAAAGCCGTGTTTTTTTGTGTTTTCCATGGTTCTTGCGCTCCTCGGAATGGATTTTGCTCCGCGGACCGGATAGGAAAAAAAGACCGGAACTCCGATCTGCTTTTCCTATCCGGACCCGGATTCAGGCCTTCTATCCTTTCAAAAAGGGGGGATAGCGGCTGCTATCCCCCCGCAAGGTTTGGATACTGGTTGGGAACCTTTACTTACTTCACGATGATGTCCAGCTTGTCGCCGACAGCGGTCTTGAAGGAAGAAATGGCCTCGTCACGAGTCATGGTGCCGGCAGTGTAAGCACGGACAGCCTCACGCCAAGCGGTGTTGATGGTCTCGTCGTACTGGGTCAGGTTCTTACCATTGGCGTACTGGTTAGCAGGCACGAACACATCGAACATGTTCTGGCCGCCCAGGAATTCCATCTCGCCATTGGACATAGCCATAACGGTACCGGAAGCAACGGTATCCTTGGTGCCGCCAGGGCCATTCAGAGTGCCGTTTGCCCATGCGTACTGCAGGGAGTTCTCATCGCAGTCCAGAGTGATCCACTTGATGATGTCAGCAACAACCTGCTGCTTCTCGGTGCCAACGCAGGTCTTGCCAGCCAGGACCCAAGTGCCGCCCCAGAAGAAGCCGATGTTGGGAGCGCAGACAGCCCAGTCGCCAGCGGAGGAGTTGTCGCCTTCGCCGCAGTTGGGAGCGATGGTGTAGTTGATCAGCCAAGCGGGGCCGTAGAAGCCGAACACGCCGCCGTCCTTCTTCATGTCAGCGAACCAGCCTTCCTGCCAGTCCACGGAGTCATGGTGATAACCGTTGTCCATCAGGGTCTTGGACAGATCCAGGAATGCTTCACGGGCGGGGTCGATGTTCAGAGCGCCGTCAACAATCCAGCCGGTGGGGGAGGAGTTCTCAACAGCGTGCCAGATGTCGCCGTCACCGGAAACAATGGCGTAGCCCTTGGCCTTCAGTTCCTTAGCAGCCTCAAAGAACTTGTCCCAGCTGCCGGAGCCGGCGCCGATCTTCTCAGCGACGACAGCGGGATCGTCGGAACCCCAAACGTCCTTGGCGATGGAGCGGCGATAGATGAAGGCGCCGCCGGTTGCCTGGTAGCCCAGACCCACCAGCTTGCCGTCGGAGGGACGGGTGCCGATGTCGATGGTGTACTGAGCGATGTCAGCAGCCTTGGTAGCGGCAGCGACGTCGATGCCCAGATCTTCGTAAGTAGCGGCGAACTCAGCGGCATCGCCCTGGCAGTACTTCAGAACGAAAGCGGACTCAGCGCAGTAGATGTCGGGAGCGTCAGCGCCGCCGGCCTGCAGAGCCTGGTCCAGAGCGGGCTGGTACAGACCGTCAGTGGTAGCGATGATGGTGGTGTTCACATCGTACTTGGCAGCCACATCGGGATGGGCTTCCATGTACTTGGCGATCATGCCGGGAACCTCATCGGTAAAGGACATGACGTTGATGGTGACCTTGGAGCCGTCGGCAGCGGGAGCCTCGGCAGCGGGAGCCTCAGCCTTGGGAGCCTCGGCAGCGGGGGCCTGGGTGGCAGCGGGAGCGCTGCTGCTGGAGCAAGCGCACAGACCGAAAACCATCACACAAGCCAGGAGCATTGCGAGCAGTTTTTTCATTTTGTTCATCCTCCGTTATTAATTATACCGAACGCTTGGAAAGCGCTTAGTACCGTTTGTTCCCGGCTTCAATACCGGTGCTCTGGGAATGGAGCTTTGCCACGGTGCCGCCGGGCTGCAGGGACCCCGGAACCATAACGACCTGAGGCATAAACGCCTTATTTTCCTCAATGGCCTGGGTCAGCAGTCTTGCCGCCTCAGATCCCATTGCCTGGGTATCCTGGCAAAGGGTCGTAAGCTCCGGGCGAAGGAACCGGCTGAGCTTAATCCCATCGTAGCCTGCCACGCTGATGTCTTCCGGAATCCGGAGCCCCCAGCGTTCAATCTCGGTCATGCCGCCCAGGAGGGCGATGTCATCGGGATAAAAAATGCAGGTGGGGCGATCCCGGCGCTCCAGAATGGATCTCGTTACCAGGCCGCAAGCTTCGGGATTGTTGAACTGTCCTCTGATTACCAGATCCGGCCGGACTGTGATGCCAAGATCCCGGCAGGTCCTGTAGAAGGATGCCATCCGGACCCTGGTCACCGCCGTTTCCTCACCATGGATCAGGGCGAAATCCCTGTGGCCCTGGCTGTGCACATAGGTAACCAGCTCCCGCATTCCCCTGGCGTTGTCGGACATCACCGCGCTGGTTCCATCGAACACATAATCGATGGTCACCGCCGGAATGCCGCTGGCAACCAGTTCCGCCACCGAAGGGTCCCGGAAATCCACGTTGGCAATCACCACGCCGTCGCAATTGCGGTAACGGCAGTGATCCAGGTAGCTCATAGAGGCGGCGCCCAGGTTTCTGCTGATGAACGTGACATCGTAGCCTCTTGACTCCACGCCGTTCTTAAGTGCGTCCAGTACGCTGGAAAAGAACTCGTGGGTCAGGCCGCTGTGCATCTCGTCTTCAAAGAGGACGCCGATGCTGTAACTGCGATTGGTCTTCAGCGTCCGGGCAACGGCATTGGGGTGATAGCCCAATTCCTTGGCCCGCTGACGAATTCGCTGGGCTGTTTCCTGGCCCACATCAGGGGCATTGTTCAGTGCCTTGCTGACCGTAGCCGGGGACACCCCGCAGGCGGTGGCCACGTCTCTGAGGGTTGGCATTCATACCGCCTCTTTCAAATCGTCTGTTTCGAAATCGTTTTCGTTACAATGCCATTATAAACTTTATCTACAGAATGTCAAGTGTGCTTTTTGTGTTTTGTATGTTTTGACATAATGCACGGTTCTGTTTCGTTAAAAATGCACAGCTTATCGTTACGAAATGCGACAAATACAGCCATTTTTCGAAAACGATTTCGATTTTACAAGAATGTTACACCTGTTTTTCCTTTCCGTGAACAGGCGGCGCAAAAGCGGACAAGGGTCCTTTGGCGCCAGGATTTCCCCTTTTGGGCAAACCGCCGCATTGGGCTTTTGACCTGTTCTCAAAGAAAAATGCCCCTTCCGGAGAAGGGGCATATGGAATTTGCCGCGTTTGACGTTTCCTTGCCTCAGAAATTCGCGTACATGGGGTCTACCGGGATGTAGCCCACGCCATAGGCGCCGAAAATCAGAATAAAGAGGATCAGGGCATACCACACTGCCCAGCGAAGGGCCGTGGGCTTCCGGTTCAGGCTGCCCCGGATTTCCACACCCTTTTCCTGCAAAATGCTGACAACCAGCACAATGCACACCGCCACCGCCACAATGAGCAGATCCAGCACATCACAGCCGGAGGCTTCCAGCGCGGTTTTCAGCGTGGAATAGCAGCCCCGCAGGGGCCCGAAATTCGTAAAGATGGCTTTGAGCATCCCACCGGCCTGGGCCAGGTTCTCCGCCCGGAAGATCAGCTCGCCGAACACCACCAGCGCCGAGGTCCGCAGCATCTGGAACACCCGGAAAGGCTTGTTTTCCGGGGTAAAGCCCAGCCGCTCATTGGCCTTTTTCAGATAGGGTGCAAAGCAGTTGCCCAGCAGAATCAGCACAAAGTGGTACAGGCCAAAGAAGATGTAGTGCCAGGCGGCACCGTGCCACAGGCCGTTGGAAAACCAGACGCAGAGCAGGGCCACGGACCCTGCCAGCAGGGGGCCAAAATGGTTGCCCAGCTTCTTTCTGGCAGAGCCGGTAAGCTTCTTCATAGGCCCCGACATGGTAACGGGATAGAAGATGTAATCCCGGAACCAGGTGCCCAGGGTAATGTGCCAGCGGTTCCAGAACTCGGAGATGCTCTTTGAGAAGAAGGGCCGGCGGAAGTTTTCCGGCATGGTAATACCGAAAATCTGGGCCGTGCCGCAGACCGCGTCCATGGAGCCGGAGAAATCCATGTAGAGCTGCACCGTGTACAGCACCGCTCCCAGAAGGCTCAGCCAGCCGGGGTAACCGGCGTGATGGGTAAAGAGCTCCTCCACAAAGGGATTCAGCCGGTCAGCCACCACCAACTTCTTCATCAGGCCCCATAGGATTCTTTGCAGTCCCGCCGTCAGGTTTTCATACCGGATGGGCTGAACCTCCCAAAGCTGCTGGGCCGTCTGGCTGTAGCGGCAGATGGGGCCCTCCACGATCTGGGGAAAGAAGCTGACGAACAGCAGCAGTCTCAGGGGATTGCTGTCTGCGGGGATGGTCTGCCGGTATACGTCCACCAGATAGGAGACGCTTTGCAGAATGAAGAAGGAAAGGCCCAGGGGCTTCAGATACTCCGGGATGGCAAACCCGGTGCCGAAAAGGGCGTTTACGTTGGTCAGGAAGAAGCCGGAATACTTGAGCACCAGGATGAGGGCAATGTGTGCCGCCACCGCCAGCCCCATAATCAGCCGGCAATACCCGTTGTACTTCTTCTTAATGGCCTTTCGGTCCGGTTTTTCCGCCGCTTTCACCGCAATGTCCCGCTTTTTCTGGAGGGAATTCATCCACAGTCCGCAGCCCCAGAGCACCGCCACGGATGCCGCCAGGTAGCCGATGAGCACACCGCTGATCAGCCAGTAGAACCCAAGGCTCAAAAGCAGCAGGGTGTACTTTTTCCCCTTTTTCGGCGTCAGGGAAAAGAGGATCACCGCCGCGGGCAGAAACAGGCCCAGGTAGTGCAGGGAGAAAAAGGCCGTGAGGCCAGGGTGAGCACCTGCGTGAAGCAGGGAGAGCACATCCATGCTCAGTCTTCCTGAAGCCGCTGGATCATCTCCATCATAGCCTCAGCGGAGTTGAAGTTGTCGGGAATGATCTCCACGGCGGGAATGGTCATATCGAAGGTATCCTCCAGCTCGGCAACCAGGGAGATGATGGACAGGGAGTCCAGCAGGTGATTGTCTATCAGGTGGGTCTCGTTTTCAAAGTCCACACCGGGCTGAATGTCGTTCAGAATTTCAAGCAGTTCGTTCATATGATTTGTTTCCTTTCAGAGCTCTTTATTGGGTGTATTGAGAGGGAAGGTCTCCATGGTCTTTCTCGCGCAGATCAGGTTTCCTTCCAAATCGATGAGGTAAACGGCGGGCAGATCCCGGCTGAGGAACAAGGCCATGCCCTCGGTGACGCAGTAGGCGCCGGTATTGTAGAAGCGCAGGGTATCTCCGATCTCCACCTCCGGCAGGGGCAGGGCCTTCACCAGAATATCGTTCATGCTGCACAGGCTGCCGAACAGGTTCCATTGATCGGTGGGCTCCCGGTCCTCCTTGCCGCAGAGGGTGACCCGGGGCTGCTTCATGCCCATATACTGGCCGAAATAGATCATCTGGTGCATTCCGCCGTCCAGAATCAGGTAGTTCTGACCGTGGTTGCGCTTTTTATCCGCCACATGGGTAAAGTAGCTGCCGCAGGAGGCGGCAATGGACCGCCCCAGCTCCAGGGTGATGTGCCCCTGCCACCGCATTTCCTCCAGCAGCTGCCGGAAGCCGGTGATGAGGGCTTCCTCCTCCAGATCCTCGCCAAAGTAGGCAACCGGGAAGCCGGTGCCGTATTCCAGCTCCGGTGACCGGTAGCCGTACTGTTCCTCCAGCCGGAGCAGGAGTTCATCCAGGTGGACAAGCTCCCGCTTCAGCTTTTTGAGAGAAGTCTTCTGGGTTCCGGAGAAGAACTGAAGGCCCCGGAAATCCAGCCAGGGATACCTTTCCCGGTTTTCGATGATGTGCTCAATATCCTCTTCGTTGATGCCGAACTGGCTGTCGTTGGTCAGCCGCAGCAGCACCTTCAGGCGCTTGCCGTACTTTTCCGCCAGAGCGGCCAGCAGCGCAAACTGGGTCAGGGACTCCACGGTATAGATCCGGCCGTCGGTGTTTTTCACCAGCTTTTCAATAAAGGCCGGGGTCTTGTTGACGCCGGAAATCACGGTCATCTTGGGGTCGATCCCCAGGCCGTCGCAGATCTCGCTTTCGCCGGGGGAGCAGATTTCCAGCCGCTCCACCTGACTGCGAAGGCCCTCCACCAGGAAGGGGTTGGCCTTGATGGCGTAGGCAATGTCCACATTCGTTCCCAGCAAATCCCGCAGGTAGGCCACTCTCTTTTCCAGAACGCGGAAGTCAAACACATAGTAGGCCCTGTCGCAAAGCTTTGTAATATCCGTCACTTATCTTCCTCCCGCCATTTCCGCCAGCTTTTTCCGGTCGATTTTTCCGTTTTTGGTCAGGGGCATGGCCTCCACCTGCCGCAGAATGCCGGGAACCATAAAGGCGGGCATATCCTTTTTCATGGCAGCGTGGAGGGCATCCTTATCGATGGAGCCCACATAGAAGCCCTTGAGCCGGGAGCGCTTTTCGTCAAACAGGCAACAGGCCCGCTCCACGCCGTCAATGGTGTTCATGGCCCGCTCAATCTCTTCCAGCTCGATGCGGTGGCCCATGTATTTGATCTGGAAATCCTTCCGGCCAGAGAAGACCAGCTCTCCCCGGTCGTTGTATTTCCCCAGGTCGCCGGTGCGGTAAATCCGCTCCGGATAGTTGGGATTCAGGGGATTCTGGACGAAATGGGCCTGGTTCTGCTCCGGATTGCGGTAATAGCCCAGGGCCAGGGCGGTGCCCCGGACGCAGATCTCGCCCTCGGTATCCGGGTCTTCCACCAGCCGATTCTCCCCATCCAGCAGGAACACATCCTCGTTGGGGAAGGGCACACCGATGGGCACCCCGTCCGCATAGTCCCGGTCCTTTTCCAGAATGTGATAGGTGCAGTTGCAGGTGATCTCCGTGGGGCCGTAGACATTGACATACAGCACATCGGGCAGGTGCTTCCGGAACTCCTTCAGAGCCTTCAGGGGCATGACCTCGCCGGAGTAGATGATTCTCTTCACCGTCTCCGGGGTCCGGTAATCCAGGGCATGGAAGCCTGTAATCAGGCACAGGGCGGACACCGCCCAGATCATGGTGGTGGTGCCGGTGTCGCACAGGAAATCAATGAGCTGGGTGGGGGCGGAGAAGAGCCGTCTGGGCACCACCGCCAGGGCCGCTCCTGCATGGAGGGCGGAATAGATGTCCTTCACGGACACGTCAAAATCAAAGGGTGCCTGATTGGCAATCACATCGGTGCAGTCAATGCCGAACAGAGGCACAAAGCAGTCGATGAAATCCATGACACTGCGGTTTCCCACGGCGATGCCCTTGGGCACACCGGTGGAGCCGGAGGTGAAGTTTACATAAAGCACATCGGTATCGATGGCCCTTGCCTGCCGCAGATCCAGCAGGTCCGCGTCCACCTTTTCCTCGGACAGGCTTTCCACCGTCAGGAGCCTAGTCTGGGGAAAAAGCTCCCTGGCCCGGTCCAGAAGGGACTGCTGGGTGACAATGACCTCGGGCTCCAAAACGGACACAATCTGCTGCAGGCGGGCGCCGGGCAGCTCCGTATTCAGGCAGGAATAGAAGCAGCCTGCCCAAACCGCGCCCATGAACACCGCCACCGCGTCGGCGCACTTTTCCATGTAAACGCCCACAGGCTGCCGCTGGCCGGTTACCGCCGCAAGGCCGGAACCGATGCGCCGGGTCAGATCGTAGTAGGCTTCATAGGTATAGGCTTTCCGGTCATCCAGCACCGCCGTACGCTGGGGATAGCGGCTGGCGCTGGCGCAGAGGTATTGTAAGACGTTATTCATATCTGTTCATCCTTCACAGGCTTCAATGGCGCAAAAATACGTATATCATTATAACAGCAGCACCGCGGGGTTGTCAACACTCCGGCAAAGCCGGTACAAAAAATCTGCCGCTCCCTTTGGAGCGGCAGACAAATCGCATTCTGTTTCGGTGAAAGAAGTTATCCCAGTGTTACCTCCACGGTCACCTTGGTCCCGGCAGCCGCGATGGGCAGCACATTGCCGGAAATCTGCTTTCCGTCCACGGTGACGGCGGCAACACCCTTCTGGACGCCCTTGGGATTGCGCACATGAATCTCGTAATCCGCGCCCCGGTACTTTCTGCAGACGGTGAATTCCTTCCAGTCGCTGGGAACGCAGGGATCCAGCATCAGGCCGTCCAGGGTGGGCACCACGCCCAGAATGGCCTGAGAAATGCTCAGGAAGGTCCAGGCAGCGGTGCCGGTAAGCCAGGAGTTCTTGGCCTCGCCAAAGCTGGGAGCGTCGATGCCCGCGATCATCTGGCTGTAAACATAGGGCTCGGTGCGGTGGATCTCGCTGATGGCCTCGGTATAGGCGGGGCAGGTGCGGCGGTAGACCTGGAAGGCCCGGTCGCCGTGGCCCAGCTCCGCTTCCGCGCAGACAATCCAGGGATTGTTATGGCAGAAGATGCCCGCATTCTCCTTGTATCCGGGAGGATAGGAGCTGATTTCGCCCAGGTTGAGGTAATACTCGGTATAAGCAGGCTGCAGCAGCACGATGCCGTACTTGGTATCCAGCCGCTCTTCCACGCTCTTCATGGCCAGAGCCGCCTGGCCGGTTTCCTTGCCGATACCGGCCATGACGCACATGCCCTGGGGCTCGATGAAGATCTGCCCCTCCTTGCACTCCTTGCTGCCAACAGGCGCGCCGTAGGCATCGTAGGCCCGGCGGAACCAGGCGCCGTCCCAACCGGCGGTGAGGCAGGCCTTGTCCATATCGGCCACGGCAGCGGCTACCTGATCGGCCTCCTGATCCAGACCCAGGTGGCGGCACAGGTTTACATAAGCATTGCCGTACTTGACAAACATACCGCCGATGAACACGCTTTCCGCCACGGGGCCCTCGCTGGGACCGGTGATCTGGAAGCTCTCCCCGGGATGGGCGGAGAAGCAGTTCAGGTTCAGGCAGTCGTTCCAGTCGGCCCGGCCGATGAGGGGCAGCTTATGGGGTCCCAGGTGGGTCATGGTATAGTTGACGCTGCGGCGCAGGTGCTCCATGAAGGGGGCGGCCAGGCTCTCGTCATTGTCGAAGGGCACCTGCTCCTCCAGAATGGAGAAGTCGCCGGTTTCCCGCAGATAGGCATCGGTACCGGCCACCAGCCACAGGGGGTCGTCGTTGAAGCCGGAGCCCACGGCCAGGTTGCCCTTCTTGGTCAGGGGCTGGTACTGATGGTAGGCGGAGCCGTCGGGGAACTGGGTGGCCGCAATATCCAGCAGCCGCTCTCTTGCCTTTTCGGGGATCATGTGGACAAAGCCCAACAGATCCTGGCAGGAGTCCCGGAAGCCCATGCCCCGGCCCATGCCGCTTTCGAAGTAGCTGGCGGAACGGGACATATTAAAGGTGACCATGCACTGGTACTGGTTCCAAATGTTGACCATCCGGTCCACCTTCTCGTCACCGGTGGAGGCGGAGTAGTTGGAAAGGAGCTGCTGCCAGTGCTCTGCCAGCTGGGCCATGGCGGCATCGAACCGGCCGGGGGCATTAAATTTTTCCATCATGGCATCGGCGCGGACCTTGTTGATGACGCCGGGTGCCGCGAACTTTTCCTCCTGGGGGTTCTCGATGTAGCCCAGGCCCAGCAGAATGCTGCTGCTCTTCCCGGGCTCCAGGGTCAGGTCAAACTGCATGGCGCCCACAGGAGCCCAGCCGTGGGCCACGGAGCCGGTGCAGCGGCCGTTCTTCACCGCCTGGGGCAGCTGGGGGCCGCCGTATACGCCCACAAAGGCATCCCGGGTGGTATCAAAGCCATCGAAGGGGGTATCGGACCAGAAGACCGCATAGTGGTCCCGGCGCTCCCGGTACTCGGTCTTGTGATAGATGGCCCGGTCGGTAACCTCCACCTCACCAGTGGAGAAGTTGCGCTGGAAATTGGAGGAATCGTCCATGGCGTCCCACAGGCAGAATTCCAGATAGGGGAAGACCGAAATCGTTTGCGCGGATTCCGTCCCGTTGGTTACGGTGAGGCGCATCAGCAGGCAGTTGTCGCCGTGGGGGACCATCATTTCCTGTTTGGCGGTAATTCCGTTCTTTTTGCCCTCCAGAACCGTATAGCCCAGGCCGTGACGGCACTGGTAAGCATCCAGCTCCGTCTGAGTGGGCTGCCAGCCGGGATTCCACACGGTTCCGTCGGCATTGCGCACATAAATGTGGAAGCCGTCTGAATCCAGGGGACTGTTGTTGTATCGATAACGGGTCAGCCGGCGCAGCCGCGCATCCTTATAGAAGCTGTAGCCGCCTGCGGTATTGGACACCAGCGCGAAAAATGCTTCGCTTCCCAGGTAGTTGATCCAGGGCAGCGGCGTCTTGGGGGTGTTAATGACATACTCCCGGCGGGCGTCATCAAAATAACCGAACTGCATATCCATTTCCTCCTTTTCTATTCCCACCGCTTTGAAAACGATTAAGTAATGAGAACTTCCCATTTAGAGTACATTATTGGGGACAAAAATGCAATAGTTTTTCTGTGTCCCAGGGTTTTCCGTGGAAATTCACCAACTGGTGCGGTAGGTCTTTGTGCAGTTTTCGTAAGAATTTGTATCGTAGCACTGGTCAAATCCTCTAGAAACACCGTTTCCCTTTTGTGCAGGCCGCCGGTTATTTGTATTTTGACCAAAATTTTTTCGGATTACGCTTGCTTTTTCGTAAATTATGCGCTATGCTTATTTTACGAAAACGATTTAGGGAAGCTCTGATCCAATTGGCAGCAGCTTCGCCCTCCGGCCCCGGCCGGTTGATTCGGAGCTTCCCCGGAAAATGCCGCGGCATAGGGCTCTTTTCTCCCCCTCAAAGGAGCTTTGCCTGTGTGCCGCAAGGGAAGGAGCGTGCCTCATTGGTTTCCATGAAAGACATTGCCCGGCGCTGCGGCGTCTCCGTGGCTACCGTGAGCAAGGCGCTGAATGATCAGCCGGATATTGGCAAGGAAACCCGGGAAAAAATCCATAAGGTGGCCGCGGAGATGGGTTATGTAACCAATTCCGCCGCCCGGGCGCTGAAGGCCAACCGTACCTTTAACGTGGGCATTCTGTTCGTAGACGAGCAGAACAGCGGTCTGGCCCACGAATACTTCTCCTCCATGCTGGAAAGCCTGAAGGTGGAGGTGGAATCCCGGGGCTATGACGTCACCTTTATCAACCGCAGCGTAGGCGGTCAAACCAGCTATTTGCAGCACTGCCAGTACCGGGGTGTGGACGGCGTGGTCATTGCCTGTGTGGATTTTTCCGATCCCCAGGTGCTGGAGCTGGTGAATTCCAGCCTGCCCGTGGTCACCATTGACCATGTGTTCAACAACCGTATGTCGGTGGTCTCCGACAATGTGCAGGGCATGGAGGCCCTGGTTCGTTACGCCTATATCAACGGCCACCGGAAGCTTGCCTACATCCACGGGGAGCGCACCGCCGTTACCGAGAACCGGCTCACCGGATTCTACCGTGCCTGTGAGGCCCTGGGCATCAATATTGACGACACATTGGTGCGGGAAAGCCGGTATCATGATGCGAAAGTCTGCGAAAAGGTGACCCGGGAGCTGCTCAGCGGCCCGGACCTGCCCACCTGCATCTTCTTCCCCGATGATTACTCCTATGTGGGCGGGCTCAACGCCATCCGGGAAAAGGGCCTGCGGATCCCACAGGATATTTCCGTCATGGGCTACGACGGGGTCCAGCTGGCCGACATCCTGTCCCCCAGGCTGACCACCTACTGCCAGGATACCCGGGCCATGGGAAAGGCCGCCGCCAGAGGCATCATCGACCTCATTGAGCGCCCCCGCACCACGCTGACCGATCGGATTGTGGTCCCCGGGCGCGTCCGGATCCGGGATTCCGTTGCCAGGCTGAAGTAACCCCCACCGGCTTATGCCGGGTTTCTATGCCTCCATATTGTTTTGCTTTGCCGCCGGAAGGATTTGTGCCCCTTCCGGCGGCAAAGCTTTTTTTGTTTTTCCTATTGACAAATCTGTAAATACTGTATATACTCAGCATATACAGAGGTGATCACATGGATATTCTGATTGACAACAAAAGCGGCGCGCCCATCTATGATCAGATCTACACCCAGATCAAGCAGCAGATCATCAGCGGCGCGCTGGCGGAAAACCAGATGCTTCCCTCCATCCGGGGGCTTGCCAAAGACCTGCGCATCAGCTTTATTACCACCAAGCGGGCTTACGAGGAGCTGGAAAAAGAGGGCTTTCTCTACACCATTCCGGCAAAGGGCTGCTATGTGGCTCCCCGGAATGTGGAGCTGCTGCGGGAGGAGCATCTGAAGAAAATCGAATGGCATCTGGACGAGGCCCTGCGCCTGGCCGCGGAAAGCGGCCTCAGCGGGGAAGACGTATTGGAAATGGTTCGCTTTGCATTGGAGGAACAAGCATGAACGCACTGGAAATCAAAGATTTGACCAAACACTATCCGGATTTTTCTCTGGATCGTCTGTCCCTGACCCTGCCCGGCGGCTGCGTTCTGGGACTGATCGGAGAAAACGGAGCAGGAAAAACCACCACCCTCCGCCTGATTCTGGACATGCTCCATCGGGACGGGGGCAGCATCACCATCCTGGGCAAAGACAATCGGGAGAATCTCCCCCTTACCAAGCAGGACATCGGCGTGGTATTTGACGAGGTGGGCATTCCCGGGTGCCTCAACGCCCTGCAGGTAGGAAAAATCATGGCCCTTACCTACAAAAACTGGGACAGCCGCGGCTATCAGGACTTCCTGAAAAGGTTTTCCCTGCCGGAAAAGAAGCGCTTTCAGGATTACTCCCGGGGCATGAAAATGAAGCTGGGGCTGGCCGTGGCCCTGAGCCACAAGGCAAGGCTGCTGCTGCTGGACGAGGCCACCTCCGGCCTGGACCCGGTGGCCCGGGACCAGGTGGTGGACATTCTGCTGGACTTCGCCCGTCAGGGGGACAACGCCGTGCTCATCTCCTCCCACATCGTCAGCGACCTGGAAAAGCTCTGCGACTACGTTGCCTTCCTCCACAAGGGAAAAATCATGCTCTATGAAGAAAAGGACTTTCTTCTGGGAGAATACGGCATGGTCCACTGCACAAAGGAGCAGCTGGATGCCATCCCCCGGGAGGCCATCCTTCACAAGAAGGTGACCCCCTACTCTGCCGAGGCCCTGGTAAAGCGTTCCGCGGTGCAGTCCGGCACCCAGGTGAGCCCCATCAGTATGGAAGATCTGTTTATTTACATGAGTAAGGAGGCGGAATAAATGAAAGCACTGATATTAAAGGACCTGTATCAGCTCAAAGCCTACTGCAAAAGCCTGTTGCTGATCGTGGGCGTTTTCACCCTGGTCATTCCCTTTTCCGATGGGAATCTCTTCTTCTGTATCTATCCCGTCATGATGATCAGCATGCTGCCCATGACGCTGCTTTCCTATGACGAGCGCACCAAGTGGAACAGCTACTGCGCCGCTCTGCCCTTCCGCCGCAGCCAGATCGTCACCGCCAAATACCTGCTGTGCCTGCTGCTGACCCTGCCAATGGCCCTGCTGGTTCTGGGATTGTCCGCCATCCGCATTTCCGTTTCCGGCTCCGGGCAGTGGAGCGCCCTTGCGGTGCTGGCAGTGAGCCTGCTGGTGATGAGCACCCTATCCTCCAGCCTCAGTATGCCCTTTCTCTTCCGGTTCGGTGTGGAAAAGGGTCGGCTGCTGTACATCATCATCGTGTGCATCGCCTGCGGCTCCAGCTTTGCCGTTCAGGACCTGACCGCGTCGGTTGTGCTTCCGGTGCCTGTGCTGCCGGTGATGGTGCTTCTGTGCGCCGGACTCTTTGTCCTCAGCTGGCGGCTGTCCATAGGCATGTACGAAAAAATGGAAATCCGGTAAACCGCAGAATGCCGCCGCCAACCAGCCGGTATCCGCAAAGCAGGATTGCAAACGCCCGAAGAATCCATAATTCTTCGGGCGTTTTCTGTATAACCGGCAGGTTTTTCCGGTTTTCCAATGCACCTTGTTCCGTGAAAGCATGAAATAAATTGGGATTTGGCGGGGTGAAGCCCTCTCCTGGGAGAGGGTGGCTCGCGCAGCGAGACGGGTGTGGGGCGGTACAACTTACCTGGTTCCGCCCCTCATCCGCCCCAGTGTGCGCACTGGGGCACCTTCCCCCAGGGGAAGGCATCTCCCCGACAAATTCCAATTGGAATACTACTAACATTTAACTTGTTAATACCCGTTATAGGGTGTTAATGAAATCCTCAAAAGCCTTTGCAATTCAATGGTTTTTCGCAGTTTGCCCACCTTATTCCCTTATATGATTTCACATCGTATTACCCTTGATTTTTGCCCTCGTGAGGGAAGAATTAAGGGAAGGAAAAACTGGTAACAAGATATAAGAAGATGTGGCAATCTGGGGACTGTGACATATGTGCGAAGATAAACTTCTGGAGGATTTCATAATGGAAAAGTATGTTTACAACAATTATAACGGCCTTTGGTATGAATTGCAAGGTGATTATTACATTCCTTGTCTGGTGTTAGGGGAAGCTGATCCCCTGCCGATTGGGATGTGGGGACGGAGGTACCTACGCTACATCAAGGAGCATCGCCCGGTGTTGTACAACACGCTGCTTCTCGGTGGTAAGCTGAACAGTCACATTGCTCAGATTGACCAGCAGGCAGCCGCGAGGTTTGATTTGCTGATGAAGCAAATAGCTGAAAGGGAAGGCATTACCGAGGGGTTTAAAGAACACAATCAGATGGTTTGGGTGGGGCGCATAAACAATATCCGTAACCGGGCAGAAGAAATCGTCAACGCAGAAATCATTTTCTCATAATGCGTAAAATCTGAACTCCCCCCGCTGGACAGACATATTTTGTCCAGCGGGGGGGATCTGTATATATTGAGGGAAGAAGCTTCGTTTGATTATTGATTGCAATGCATATTCGCCTTTAGCGACTGTTACTAATTCACAGTCTGCGCGGATAGACAAATATGGAATTGATGTGCCAGCCCTTCAATTTTACTTTCATTGTACATTCTTTTTACCAAAGCGTGGTTGCTAAGCGTTGTTATGTAATATAGACTTTTATTGCACGATAGAAGTTGCTTTCTCATATCCAAAAGGAGGATTCTCAATGAAAAGATTATTGTCCCTGTTTCTCTGCTTTTCTCTTTTCCTATCTGCTATAGCACTGCCGGCTTCTGCTCAGGAAGCTTCAAATTCCGAAATCCCTTCTATTTCAGAGTTTGAGAAATCTTTTCCATCTAATTATTCGCACAATACTTCCTACACTGATGATGCCGGCAACAATGTATATATCGAATTTGAGATTATTGGAACTGATACATACGTCCAGTTATATGTAAACGACGTTCTGACACAGCGTGCATATTCTTCCCCTAATAGGGATCTTATCCTGTGGACCGAGTATTCCTCCTGTGCAAGAAATAGTCTCATTCCATCTGTTCAAAATTGTGCTTATTCAGATGTAATTTCTGATATTACTTTCCAAGCTAGTGAAAAGGAAGAAGCACCGGAGTTTTATTCTTCTGCATTCTCCCCTGAGGGTTGGTCCTTCCTAATGACAAGGCCAAGTAATTCGATGATTTCTGGTTCCAAACCATGTTCTGTATATTACAAAAACTATGATGAAGAGCCTGACCAAAATAGATATAGCGGAAAACAGGTAAAAGCTGGTGCTGGCACCGCTGTTAGTGTCATTGTTTCAGTTGTAGCCGTATTTATTACGGGGGGCGTAACCGTTAAAGCTATCGTAATTGCACTTGGCTCTGCGATCATTTCGGATTATATTACCCAGGCTATTACAGGTACGGTCTGTTTCTCTACACAAAAGGTTCGATATGCCCCTGTTATTGAGGGAGTAAATATTTTTCCCGATGCTTATATAACAAAACGATGGGTTGTTATTGCCGATACTGTCCATCAGACAGAAACCGTGGAGTTGGATACGCCAGAATACCAGTACAATAGGGGCCATGATGCCTATGCCATTGCGGCTAATGCCCAGCAAGCAGAAGTTGACAGCCGCGGTTAGTAGAGCTTGCCTTATTTTGTCATGTGTTGTTTATGCTACCCTATTAATCATAAACAAAACAGTGTATTCCGGGATTATTTCAATGCTCCTTTATCATGTGCTCTTTATGCTTTCAGCATTCCTTTGCGTCATATTAAAAGAATCTCGGAGGCGTTGGAAAATATTGTTGCTAACTACTATAATTGTTGTCATCGAAATTTCCGCGTTTTTTGTAAATCTCCCTGTATACTCCACATCAAAGGCCGCAGTCATCATTCAAAATTCTAGTGAAAATGTTTCGGTCTCTCTAAATAGCAACTATCCTGTTATAGATACATTAACTCCTCTCAGTTCTACGGTAAGCAAAGGATATGTATTTAATTGCACCAATTCGGATACTCATGAAAAGTCCATAGTTTTTTTTAATCCAATTTCTGGCGAATACTTCGATATAGAATAACATTTCGAGCAATTCTGTCTATGCAACTTCTCCTTTTGTGCATATTCATATACCAGTTTTAGAACTTAATCAAGCCTCCGGCATTTAGCCGGAGGCATTGACTTTATAATTAATTTGCAAAAACTGTAGCGGAAACGGTGTGGGTGGAAGAAGATCCTGACGATCTTGTTGCAGTTACGGTGTAATTCGCACCAAGGCAGGGACCGCCAGTGTGGATATACGGCCAGGAGTTCATGAGCGTATTCGTATAAGGGGTTGTAGTGACTGTTACGTCTTCTTCCAAATTAGTGACCCCTGAATCGGAAGAAGTCCCAATACAAGCGAGATGTAGAACAGCGTTTGAGACGGAAGTTCCGCTGTTAACAGAGTGCTGGGTAGTAACGGAATTTACTCGAGCTTCGGTTCCATTCGAAGCGCTCCTTGTCGTATATGTAACAGAGATATAAATATAGCAAGAACTTCCAAAAAACCAGTCATCATCATATACTGTACCACCGCTACTTTTTATCTCGCCAATCCGAGAAAGAATGTTGCTCTTTTCTTCTTCTGTTTCGGCCAAGAAAGTAAGCGATGTTGCTTTATAAGAAGGATCGATTGATGAGCGTGTGGAGGGAATTGCAAGCTCCTCTATGCCAGTAAGCGTAATTTCGGTAAAGCCGTCGTTGCAAGGAGTGACAGAAAGCTGGGAAGAGTCAACAAAGGAAGTATCAACTGGGAGAGTATATTCAACAGCCTCTACGTTCATGGGAAGGGAAAAAGCGGAAATTACCATTAACACTACCATTAGAATTGAAAGATGTTTTTTCATGTTTGTGCCCTCCTTTGAAATTTTTGTGTAATTGGATTGACGATGGATAGTTTATTGGTTGATTTATCCTTTTTTAGGAGGATAAAATAGCCACAAAGTCATACCGACCGGAATGTATACAAAAGGGGACGAGTACATCAGTTTGAGAAAGAAAAGTGCAATTTCTTCATATATAGGTATTGGTGGAAAAATCATTGAAATGCTGTCAGCGGAGGTCATATTGAGGAAAAGGACGAAAAAGCACCAAATAACATATGGCATCACAATAATTATATTGAAAACTAAAACACATATAATTACAGTTCCCCCTATCTTTTTTGCTTTCTTTTGTGGCTTTGTAATGCCTAAAAAGTAGTCAATAATTTGAAGTATGGATGCACCCAATAGTGTGTAACAGACAGGTACAAAGATAAGGCGTACAATGATATTTGGCATAAATAAAAATTTGCTTTGCTTTAAAGATTCAGTGTACAAATAAAGGAGTAATGTGACACAGGAAAACGCAACAAAAAATCCCACAAAGAAAAGGGCTGTTTTTGCATTCGCTTTTTTATTGTGAGAAGCTGGCCTCCCGTACAGAAGCCAAAGTAGATCAACATCTAGTGCAATTGCGATTTTTTGGAGCATATCTACATCCGGAAAAGAGCGACCGGTTTCATAGTTCGATATGGTCTGCCTAGTGACAAAGAGATCTGATGCTAAATCCTCTTGTGAGATACCTTTAGCTGTCCGAAACTGCTTGATGTTTTTCCCGATAGATTTGCTTAGCATTGTTATCACCTCAAGTAAAGTTTATCACAACATAGCTATTTTTGTATAGCAAAGATTCTTTGCATATACGAAAAGTACATAAATGTCCCACGAAAACTACTCAAATAGATTCGTTCGAGAGGGGATGTGATTCTTTCTATGGTTAGGTCAGTGATATCGTATTCGACTCTCAAGATATCATCGAATAATCCGGGGTGACTTGCGATTTGCGGTGAAATTTATAATCAGAAAAAATCATTGTTGTTCTCTTGTTGGTTCGGCTTGAACAGTCAAGTTCTGAACATATTTCCTTTTGGCGAACTCGCTGGCTGCCGACCTACGCTCCCTGCTATAGGGAGCAGTTAGCCGAATACTGACCCTCGCTTTATCGATCTCAAACCGCAGGCCGCCGTGTTCGTCATCATCGGTCTGCTGGCACAGCTCCGGGTATTTGGCGGCATATTCTTTCAGTCGCTTTTTCAGCTTGGTGTTGTGGGTATAGATTTCTGTAATGCTGTCTTTTTCGTTGAAATACAGTTCTGTGACCTTTTGTTTTTTGGTTAAGCCTGTTCTCATAAAAATCCTCCTATTTTCGTAAATTTTTCTCGGCTCTTGAACCGGGAAAATGTGGTCATTTTCCGCTGGGATTGTCTTAGATGATGTCCGCATCGTTTGGAACGCTCCCATCGTATAATTTCCATATTTCCCGGCTCTTGACCGTATTTTTGTCTATGTAAGCACCGCCCAGCGGATTTTGCTCCGCTGGGCGGTGTTTTTTGTCAAAGTTACCGTTCATAATCCCTGGATTTGCGCCGGGGTGTCCGCTTGCCCTCCTCTTGCAGCCTGCGAAGCTGATCCCGGACACTTTTCTTTTCCGGCGGCTTCGGGGGATTCTTTTTCGACTGAACCTCCTGCTCCCACCGGGCGAGGTCTCGGTTGTACTGGCTGACAACAGCTTCCGCCTTGCGGTAAGTTGCCATGAACACCTGCACATCGGGATAGCCGTCCGCTTCCAGAATACCGGGCAGCTCATCCTGTTCCTTTCGGATGGCCTGTTCCAGTTTCTCAATCTCCTGTTCCAGAGCCTTTCGCTCCTTGCCTTTGAATATGCCCTTTACATCGGCAAGCTGCGCTCTCAGCCTGGGCAGGTCTGTGCCCTGCAACTGACGGATGTGAGCCACTTTGTCCTGTACACGGATTTTCAGTTTCTGCATTTTGCGGAACTCTGCTATGTCCATATTCAGCACTGGCTTAGGCGGCAGAGCCTTGTCCCGGATCAGGTCTTGCAGCAGTTCCTTTGCTGTGTGGACGATCTTGCGGAACAACTCCGGCAGCCAGCCATGCTTCGTCACAGACTCAGCGGCCTTGTTGTGAATCTCCTCATTTTTCAGTTCGATGATGGTTTCCTCAGCAATACCGGAAATCAGCGCCATATCCGCTGTGCGGTTCCATTCCTGTCTTACGGCATTGTCTGCTTCGATCTGGGCTGCCATGGGATTGTTTTTGCCGATCTTCTTGGTGGGAAGGTACACGCCATTGGGATCAAATACTTTCAAGTGCTGAGTGGGATCAGAAATATGGCGGTTGATCAGGTCGGTATAGATTTCTTTTAGTCCATGAAGAAATCCTTTGTCCTTGAACCGTTCATCCTTGGGCGTGAACATATGCTGCTCATAAACCTCGCCTTTCTTAATGACCGTGCAGCCCGGCCTGATTTTCCCATCCTCTCCAGTGATCTCTTTCTTGGTGCGTACCCGCTTGCCTGTTTCATCATAGAACACGCTGCGGCTGGCGATTTTAATATCCGGCTCTGGAAGAAGTGTCCGTTCGCTGAATATCAGATGGATGTGGTAATTGGTTTTGCGCTTGTTGTGATGGAGTGCGCTGACACATTCCACGCCGTACCGCTTATGGAATTCCTCTGTAAATTCTTTCAGAACTTCCTGCGGGTCGAAGGTGGTGTACACCTCTGGCAGAGCGATGATCAACTCCCTTGCTTCAATGCACTTCCCCTCTGTACCGAAGCGCTGGAACTCCTGCTGAGATTCAAAGGCAAGGTTTTTCCAGAACTCCGTGTCTGCGGTTTGGTAGGTTGCGTATAGATTTTCCTGCCTGTCGGGGCTGGAAATATAGTCGATTCTTCCCTTAACATTCGGCAGCTTTGACATTCGGATAAAGCTGTGCCGTGCCATATATCATCTCCTTTTCCCTTACGGCCGTTTTGATGTTTTCGTTTGCGATTCCTTTTGTTCTCCGTTGTGCTTGCTCCCGTTCGTTCTCCCCGTCCCCTCGTCGTCCTCTTTTGCAACTGCCGTTGGCAGTTGCGCTGTTTTGAGTGCCGCAGCAGCCGGAACAGCAATGGAAATTGCGGTTGCAATTTCCACTGTATCATAGCTGAGTTTTACGCACGAAGCTGTGATACAGGCTCCCGGCAGGGCGAAATACCGCTTGTACAAATCGTCAGATTTGTGCGAGGGGTGTATTTCGCTCTCAAGCGCCGAGGGCTTCTGAGAGGGTTCTCATTCGATCTTCCGCACATCGTTCTGGATCAAAAGGTTTCGTCCCTGGTTGGCTTCCATGAATCGCTCCAGGGCATCCTTTCGGATGATGGTCTTGCGCCCTACCTTCAGAACAGGCAGCTTGCCCCAGTCGATCAGTTTTCGCATGGTGTTGCGTCCGATCCCGGTGGTTTCCGCCGCTTCTTCGATGGTCAGTCCCATTTTGCCTACACTCATTTTACTTGCCTCCTTGCTGAAATACTCGTTTTGCAACGGTCGTGCCACTATTATACTTACAATGCCATTGCTTGTCAACTCATCTTGCAACGCTTCTTGTAAACGAACTGAAAACTTTATGGAAAATACTATTGCAAATTGCAACGGCATGTGCTATAATGATGTCAACGGAGGTGAAAAGCCTATGGATGAACCAATTACATTCACCGCAAAACAAGTCGGTGAGAGGGTCAAGGAGAGAAGAACAGAACTGAATCTCTCCATGGGCGATCTCGGTAAACGTCTTGGTGTAAACAAATCTACCATTCAGCGCTATGAATCCAAAGGTGTCGAACCGGAAAAACGGTATCTGATCATATCTCTGGCAGATGCCCTGCTAACAACCCCGGAATGGCTGACCGGACTTTCTGAGGACAAAGAATACGATGGTTTCACCAAAAGCAAAATGCAGCTCGATGAGCATCTGGAAAGCTTCCTGAAAGAAATGGACAGCGTGGTTGGCACCGAAGCCTACCAACAATTTCTCGCAGGTCACCTGTGCAACATCATCGACCTGTACTCTGTGTATGCGGTGCATTTTGCGAGAGCCATGAGGAAGGCAGATGAAATCGCCACCGATGAAGGATTGAAAGAATCCTTGATGCGGTACGCGATTGAATCCGGTGCCATCGTTGAGCAGGTGTACCAAAAAGAGACGGAGCCGATCATTGAGGACATGAAGCGCTACATGGATGGATTGCTACATATCTATGACAAAGGCAAGGGCGGCAGGGTGACCAGTGAAATATTTAGACTGCCCCTGGATGCCAGAGACCGCTTAGAAAAAAGCAGCAACTAACCGTGGTACTTTGACAAAAGAATAAGAAAGCCGATTGTAAAAGCTACAATCGACCAGTGACATTATTTCACGCACAGCATATGTCACAGTTCCGATTGCCACGGATAAGAAAGGAGACAAAGTATTATCTATGGCAAAAGGATCTGTAAGAAAAAAGGGCAAGAAATGGTATTACCGCTTCTATGTAGAGGATGAAAGCGGAAACCGCAGACAGGCAGAGTTCCCCGGAACAGAAAGCAAGGCAGAAACGGAAGCAATGCTCCGCAAGGCGATGGAGGACTACGATGCCAAGAAATTCGTAGCCAAGCCAGACAACCTGACGGTAGGCGGTCTGCTGGATATGTGGGTTGAGGAAGATTTGAAGCCCGGAAAACTGAGCAACGGCACGGTCATGGCTTACATTGCCGTCGTAGACCGGATCAAGAAACACCCCATCAGTGAGCGGAAGCTGAAATCCGTCACCACAGACCATCTGCAAGCCTATGTAGATCACCTCTGCTTCGGCGGAACCAATGCCGACGGAAGGACGGCAAAAGCTCTGAGCAAGGGTTATCTGCGGCAATTCTCGGCGGTGCTTCAACGGGCATTCAAATTTGCGGTGTTTCCCAAGAAACTTCTGAACTTCAATCCTATGGAGTATGTGGTGTGGCGAACGCAGGAGGAAAGCTGTGACCTGTTCGATGAGGAAGCCCAGGAGACTGCCGAAAGTACCCTTACCTACGAGCAATATCGGAAGCTGACAGACTTTCTGGAACAGAAGCAGAATCCAGCCTTACTCCCGGTACAGATTGCGTACTACACAGGACTGAGAATCGGAGAAGCCTGCGCACTGTGTTGGCAGGACATTGATCTGGACAAACAGTGTCTGACAGTACGGCGCAGTATCCGCTACAACGGGAAACGGCATAAGACGGAGATTGGTACTACCAAGCGGAAGAAAATCCGTACAGTTGACTTCTGTGACACTCTGGCGCAAATCCTGCGCAGCGCAAGGAACGAGCAGAATCGGAACCGACTGAAGTATGGTCAGCTTTACAGCCTCAACTACTACAAAGAGGTCAAGGAAAAGAACCGTACTTACTACGAGGTATACTCATCGCAGCGGTCAGAAGATGTTCCGCCGGAATACAAGGAAATTTCCCTTGTGTGCCTGCGACCTGACGGAAGCTACGAATCTCCCTCTGCGGTGAGTAGCATCCTGCGGGCGGCACGGAAGAGAATGCCGGAACTTGGAGACCTTCATTTCCATCTGTTCAGACACACCTTCACCACCAATCTGCTGTCCTATGGCGCAGCACCGAAGGATGTGCAGGAGCTGCTGGGCCACTCCGATGTGGGAACTACCATGAATATCTATGCCCACTCTACCAAGGAAGCAAAGCGAAACTCCGCCCGGCTTCTCGACAAGGTAGCCGGAGGAGCGTAAAAAAGTTTCCCTTGTTTTGACCCATAAGGGAAAAAGCAAGGGAAAACTGATAAGGCAAAAGGCAAAACTATCGAAAAACCGCCTTATAAAGCCATTTTCAAATGGTTTTTAGGAAAATGTTAGACAAATCCCAATTTGTTTATCTGTTCGGTCCCATAGATTCATCATCGTACACAAGGCAGGAACAGTCACAGCTGTGACTGTTCCTGCCTTGTGTCCATCGCCCTCTGAAGCGGGGGCGGCGGTGTTTAGAAAATATTCTTGGCGGCGGTGATTGCTTTTTGGATGTCCGCGTCCGTATGGGCGTCCGACAGGAACATGGCCTCAAACTGGCTGGGGGCGGCATAGATGCCCTGGCTCAGCAGGCCCAGATACCAGCGCTTGAACTGCTCCAGGTCGGAGCTTTTGGCCTGGGCATAGCCGGTAACCGGCTCCCTGGTAAAGAACACGGTGAGAATCGACCCTACCCGGTTTACCTGGGCATCCATTCCCTTCAGGGCTTCCTCCAGCCCTGCTTGCAGCAGGGCGCCCCGGCGTTCCAGGTGCTCGTATACCTCCGGGTGGGCTTTCAGCAGCTTCAGCTGGGTAAGGCCCGCCGCCATGGCAACGGGATTGCCGGACAGGGTGCCCGCCTGGTACACAGGGCCCAGGGGTGCCACCAGCTCCATGAGCTTCCGGCTTCCGCCGTAGGCGCCCACGGGCATACCGCCGCCGATGATCTTGCCGTAGGTCACCAGGTCCGCCCGGACGCCGTAGTATTCCTGGGCGCCGCCGGGGGCCAGCCGAAAGCCGGTAATGACCTCGTCAAAAATCAGCAGAGAGCCGAATTCATCGCACAGCTGCCGCAGGCCCTGCAAAAAGCCGGGCTTTGGGGGCACCACGCCCATATTGGCGGCCACGGGCTCCACGATGACGGCGGCCACCTGGCCCCGGTTGGCTTCCAGCAGGGCACGAACGCTGGGAAGATCATTGTAATCCGCCGTCAGGGTGTCCTCCGCCATTTCCTTGGGCACACCGGCAGAGTCCGGCGCGCCGCCGGTCAGGGCGCCGGAACCGGCTTTTACCAGCATGGAATCAGAGTGGCCGTGGTAGCAGCCCGCGAACTTGATGATCTTGCTGCGGCCGGTGGCCCCCCGGGCAAGGCGCAGGGCGGACATCACCGCCTCGGTGCCGGAATTCACCATGCGGACCATTTCCACGCCGGTCATTTCGCAGACAAGCTGCGCCATCTCCACTTCAATGGCGGTGGGAGCGCCAAAGCTCAGGCCCTTTCCAATGGATTCGGCCACGGCCTTTTCCACATCCTCCTGGCAGTGGCCCAGGATCAGGGGGCCCCAGGAGCAGATGAAGTCCACATATTCGTTTCCGTCCACGTCCCAGACGTGGCTGCCCTTTCCCTTTTCCAGGAAACGGGGATAGGTGCCCACACTGCGGCAGGCACGGACGGGAGAGTTGACACCGCCGGGCATGACGGTCTGGGCCTGGGCAAAGAGGGCTTCGGAACGTGTCATTTAACCCAGCTCCCCTTTCTTCATGGCCTGGGCCAGCTCCTTTGCAAAGTAGGTGATGAGAATATCCGCCCCGGCCCGGTAGATGGACAGAGCGCTTTCGCACATGACCCGATGCTCGTCGATGAGGCCCTGCTTCCCGGCAGCCTTGATCATGGCGTACTCTCCGCTGACGGAGTAGGCGGCCATGGGCAGGTCAAAGGCATCGCTGCACTCCCGGATAATATCCAGGTAGCTCAGGGCGGGCTTGACCATGAGAATGTCGGCGCCCTCCTCCACGTCCAGAGCGCACTCCTTCATGGCTTCCTTTCGGTTGTGGGGGTCCATCTGGTAGCCCCGGCGGTCCCCAAAGGCAGGGGCGGAACCGGCGGCGTCCCGGAAGGGGCCGTAGAAAGCGGAGGCATACTTGGCGGAGTAGGACATGATGGGGGTATTCACAAAGCCGTTTTCATCCAGAATATGACGGATGGCGGCAATGCGGCCGTCCATCATGTCGGAGGGGGCTACCATATCGGCGCCGGCCTGAACATGGGAAAGGGCGGTCTTCGCCAGAACCTCCAGGGTCTTGTCGTTGTCCACGGTGTGATCGCACAGGATGCCGCAGTGGCCGTGATCTGTATACTCACACATACACACGTCGGTGATGATATACATTTCCGGGTACTTTTCCTTGATGGCCCGGATGCCCTGCTGGACCACACCCTGGGGGTCCCAGGCAGAGGAGCCCACGGCATCCTTATGGGCGGGAATGCCGAACAGCAGCACCCGGCGGACACCGCACTTGAGGCACTCTTCGATCTCCTCCCAGACCCGGTCCGGGGAATAGCGGTACTGGCCCTCCAGAGAGGGGATGGGCTCTTTGATGTTTTTGCCCTCAATGAGGAACAGGGGATAGATGAGGCTCTCGGGGGATACCCGGGTCTCCCGCACCATGCGGCGCAGATTGTCGCAGGAACGGAGCCTGCGGGGACGGATGGTCATTTCCATTACAAACGCACTTCCTTAATCGTTTCCATCAGGGATTCCATGGTGGCTTCCTGAGAAACCACGGTGGTTAGCCCGTATTTTTTTGCTTCCGCTTCCGTCTGTTTGCCGATGCAGCAGCCGATAACGTTCTTCAAATCTCTGCCCGGCAGGCTTTCCACAAAGCCCCGGACGGTAGAGGCGCTGGTAAAGGTGACCAGGAGCTTTTCTCCCAGCAGCGCATCCACCTTTTGGGGGTCCGGGGCGGTGTACACCGTGTCGTAAATGGGCACGTCCGCAAAGGGAATCCCCTTCCTCTCCAGCATTTCCGGCAGGGCGGTGCTCCCCCGGCTTGCCCGGCACAGCAGCACGGGGCCCTCCACGGCTTCCAGCGCCTTTGCCAGGTGGTCCGAATCGTAGGTTTCCGGCACCAGGTCCGCAGTCACCCCATGCTTTTCCAGGGCCTTGGCGGTTTTGGGACCGATGGCCGCCAGGGTCAGCCCGGAGAGGGCCCGGGCATCCCTGCCCGCGGCCCGCAGACGCCGGAAGAAAATCTCCGGTCCGGCAGGACTGGTAAACACCAGGCAGCGATACCGGGAAAGGTTCCCGATGGCTTCCTCCAGCTCCGGGTTTTCTTCCCTGGCCACAGTGCGTATGCAGGGATAGTCCACAGCCTCCGCCCCCAGCTCCCGGAGCCTTTGGGTCAGGGTTCCGCTGCGGTCCTCCGGCCGGGTGACCACCACGGTCTTTCCCTTCAGGGAAAGGCAGTCAAACCAGTCAAACCGGTTGGAAAGGGAACAGACCTTGCCCACCACAATGATGGCAGGGCTCTTCACCCCGGCCTTTTCCGCCTCCAGGGGAAGCCTTTCCAGGGTGGAGACCAGCTTCCGCTGCCGGGGCAGCGTGCCCCGCTCCACAACGGCGGCGGGCATATCCGGGGCCATTCCGGCATCCAGCAGTCCCTTGCAGATTTTGGGCAGGCTGGTAACGCCCATGAGAAAGACCAGGGTTCCCCCGGTGCGCTTCAGTGCGTCAAAGTCGATGCTGAGCTCCGCCCCCGCCCTGGCATGGCCCGTGATGATGTGGACCGAGGAGCAGAAATCCCGATGGGTCACCGGAATGCCCGCATAGGCAGGTACGGACAGGGCGGAGGTAACACCGGGCACCACCTGGAAGGGGATGCCTGCCGCTTCCAGCAGCTCCAGCTCCTCGCCGCCCCGGCCAAAGAGGAAGGGATCGCCGCCCTTGAGCCGCACCACCCGCTTGTCCTCCTGGGCCTTGCGCAGAAGGATCCGGTTGATCTCCTCCTGGGGCACCAGATGGTTGCTGGATTCCTTGCCCACGTTGATTTTTTCCGCGTCCTTGGGGATAAGAGACAGAATGGCGGGGCTCACCAACCGGTCGTATACCACCACCTGGGCATTTTCAATGGCCTGACGGCCCTTCTGGGTCAGAAGCCCCGGATCTCCGGGGCCTGCCCCCACCAAAATCACGCTGCCCATCTTATTCTCCTTTCAGCCGCCGCGCCAGCTCCGCGCCCAGCTTCTCCGCGTTTGTCTTTTCGCCCCGGAGAAATCCCCGGCGCACAATGGTTTCATCCGGGCTCACATACAGTCCGGTGAGGGTCAGCATAGCTCCCTCCACCTGGGCAAAGGCCGCCACCGGAGAAGTGCAGCCCCCCTCCAGCTGCCGGACGAAGGCCCGCTCCGCCAACGCGCAGCAGGCGGCATCCTCGTCATGGAAGCCTTGCAGCACCGAAGGGTCGGTGCCCTTCCGGGCCTGGACTGCCAGAATTCCCTGCCCCGCCGCGGGCAGAATCTCCTCCGGGGAGAAATAACGGTGGATCCGGTGCTCCAGTCCCAGACGCTTCAGGCCCGCCGCCGCCAGAACCAGGGCGCTGTACTGCCCCTCGTCCAGCTTGCGAAGACGGGTCTGCACATTGCCCCGGATGGGCTGGATGTCAAAGTCCGGATAGAGGGCCTTCAATTGCAGTTGACGGCGGCGGGAGGAGCAGCCGATGGGCTTTTCCCTGTCCGGTTCCGTAGCCCCTTCCGGCAGCACCAGCACATCCCGGGGGTCGGCACGCTTGGAAAACGCCACCAGAGGCAGATCCTCCGGGGTCTCCATGGGCATGTCCTTCAGGGAGTGAACGGTGAAATCCACCTTTCCCTCCCGCAGGGCCAGGTCCAGCTCCTTCACAAACAGGCCCTTGCCGCCGATCTGGTCCAGGGTCCGGTCCAGAATCCTGTCGCCGGTGGTCTTCATGGTCACCAGTTCCAGCTCCGCCTGGGGATCAGCCGCCTGAACGGCGTCCATCACCATCCGGCTCTGAATCACCGCAAGCCTGCTCTCCCGGCTGCCAAAACGAATTGTCATTTCAGTTCCTCCAATACCTTTCGGATCTCCCGGGCCGCCCGGGCGGTGCGGTGGTGGTCCTTACCTGTGGATACCACACCGGCCACCAGGTTTTCTCCCGTGCAGATGGCCGGGAAATAGAAGGTGCATTCCTGCTCACAATCCGCGACGGATACGGGAATGCCCAGTCTGCGGGCTTCCTCTCCCACCGCATGGTTCACCGCCCGGTCGTCGGTGGCCGCAATGGCAATGGCCGCCCCTTCCAGGTCCCCGGGCACATAGCGGCGGCGGATCCAGGTGAGCCCATCGGCATTGCATTTGAGCTCCGGCGCGATGACCACCGTTTCGCAGCCAAACAGCCGCAGAGCGGCAATGCGCCGGGAGGCAATGGTGCCGCCGCCCACCAGCACCACCTTCTGACCCGACAGATCCAGAAACAGCGGAAACCGCAGGCTTCCCTGGGCCATGGTCTGCCGCTTCTGCCACTGAAGGAACCGGTCCAGCTCCTCCCGGGCGATGGTCTCCATGGCGGCAAGCTCCTCCGGGGTTCCCGGGCCGCTTGACCCCAGGCCGTCGGTATCGTAAAGCTTTATTTTTTCGGCGCAGCCCGGGTCAATGTCTCTGGGCACCGCCAGATCCATGGCGACCCTGGGAGGATTTTTCAGGCTGTCCAGCTGTTCTCTTGTAAGGGTGTAATGGGGGCTGGTGGTGGCGGATACCAGAGCATCCGCCCCTTCCAGCGCCGCCAGCCGGTCCTCATAGGGCACCGTGCCGCAGCCGCCGGGCACCAGAGTTTCCCCATGGCGGTAGGTGCGCAGGGTCACACGGACCCGGGCCCCGGCCTGCTGCAAAATTTCCGCCGCCAGGCGGCCCATCTGGCCGTTGCCGATGACGAGAATGTTCTTATCCCGCAGACTGCCCAGCTCCTGTTCCAGAAGCTCCCTGCAGCGCTGACCCATGGAGGGCACGCCCCGGCACAGGTGCACTTCCGTTTTGGCCCGCTTTCCGGCAGTCACCGCCCGGCGGAACAGAGCCGCCAGCATTCCGTCCGCCGCAGCCTGCTCCTGGGCCAGCTCCATGGCAAGGCGGACCTGGGTGATGATCTGATCCTCTCCCAGAATCTGGGATTGGAGGCCGCAGGCCACCTGCATCAGGTGCTTTGCCGCGTCCTCCCCCACCCGAGTGGTAAAGTAGGGCTCCAAAAGCCCCTCGGGGGCTCCGGCGCCCCGGCACAGCAGCCGCCAGGGGCTCATCTCCGGATCGCCGCTGAGATAGACCTCCGTCCGGTTGCAGGTGGACAGCAGCACGGCGCCGGTTACCCCGGGCTGCTTTTTCAGCCAGCCCAGCAGCTCCAGAACCTGCTGCCGGGAGAAGGCCAGCCTTTCCCGCAGCTCCACACCGGCCCCGTGGCAGTCCAGGCCGGACATCAGCAGGCTCATTTTCCCTCCTCCTTTACAATGACCAGAGAAAAATAGCCGGTGGTCTTGTCCAGCTCCCGGAAATCCGGGTATACATGCTCATTTTCCATGCTGCAATTTTCCACCATGGAGGCGTTGGAGAGCATATTCTTTTCTTCCAGCGTCTTTTTGAGGTCCAGAATGGCAGAGCCCGCCTTCATAAACACCTTGTTGGCGGGCACATCCAGAAACTCCCTGGCGCTGTGGGAGGCGGGGATCACCAGCAGAGGCTCGCTGCCCTGGCACAGGGAGATGTTGAGCCTTGCGGCGGCGGCACAGAAGGAGGTCACACCGGGCACCACCTCTACCGCGTAGCCCCGGGCACGGACCTTCTCGTGAATATACATATAGGTGGAGTACACGGTGGCATCCCCCAGGGTGATGAAGGCCACCTGTTTTCCCTCTTCCAGATCGGCAATGATTCGCTGAGCGGCAGACTCGTAGGCCTGCTCCAGCACTTCCTTATCCCGGGTCATGGGGGTGGAAACCAGCTCCGGCTTTTTTCCGTTCAGGTAATTGCGGATGATGTTCAGAGCGGTTTTATCCGCCTTGCCGGTATCCGGGGCCAGAATCACATCCGCCTGTTCCAGCACCTTTGCCGCCTTGATGGTCAGCAGCTCCGGATCTCCCGGGCCCACGCTCACGCCCCAGAGCTTGCCCCGGGTATGCAGCGCTTCCACCGCTTCCGCGCAGTGCCGCACAAACAGATCCCGGATGGCCGGGCATTCGCCCATGCCCTGCAGGATACAGTTGACCCGGTAACCGGCCTTTTCCAGTTGGGCCTTCCAGGAATCCTCTTCCCCCGCCATATCGTTCCGGGCATGGTCGCCGGCCACCAGCATCAGGGGAGCCAGGGTGACGGTTTTGATCTCCGGCCGGGAAGAAAGGCTCCTGATCACACGGTCCAGGGTGGGATAGCCCTCTACCGTGGCAACGTAAACCGTTTCCCGGAGGTCCTGTAAATTCTGCTCCAGCTGGCCATAGGCGCTGTTGGCAAAGTGGGCGGTGCCGTGGCCCATGAGCACCAGGGCGTCATCCTGCCGGGGCAGCCAGGAAAGCAACGCTTTTGCCACCTGCTCGTAATCCTCCTGACTGTTCAGCAGGGGCTGGCCCACCTGGATTTTCATGGACAGCCGGTAGGGCTCCAGCATGGAAAGGAGCTTTTCATACTCTTCGCCGTGCATCACATGGGTGGGCTGCACCGCCACATGGGTAAAGCCCTGGGCTTCCAGCTTTGCCATGGCCTGAGCCACGCTGTCGATTTGCAGATTGTCCCGGGCCAGCAGCTTGCGCATGATGATGGCGCTTGTAAATGCCCGGCGGACCTCCCAGCCGGGGTTTGCCTGGGCAATGGCCCCTTCGGTTGCCAGAATGGTTTTTTCCAGGGTGTCGTGATAGGAGGTTCCAAAGGATACAACCAGGATCGCTTTTTTCATCGTTTTCTTCCCTTTCCCGGTGCGGCAGGCATAAAAAGAGCAGCCCATACAGGCTGCCCGATCACGCAATTGAGGATCCAAAGACCGAGCACCGCAGCCTTGTTTCGTTACAACGCAAGCAGGTCTCCTGGCTCCAGATCATGGCTTGGCACGCCTTCTCGGGTTGCCCCAATGGCAATCAGCGCCGCGCTCCCTGTTACAGTGACGGGTTCGCTCCGGACTTTCACCGGATTCTCTATTATCCTCGGGGGAGGACTTGCGTTTTCCCCCTTTGCAGCGGGCAAAGGGGCACCTTTTAATAGAATACCTTATTTTTATTCCGGTGTCAATATGGGGCTCAGCGGCCCTTCCAGCCCTGGAGGCAGAAGGGCAGCTCCATCCGGTTGGCTTCCAGAAGGGCCCGGTCCCGCAGAATGGTTTCCGCCTCCCCGTCGGCAACAATGCGGCCGTGGTTCAGCAGAATCACCCGCTGGCAGGTGTCCAGGATCATGTCCAGATCGTGGGACGCGATGAGCTTGGTTTCCTTCCGGCTGTTGATGGTGGAAATCACCCTCCGGCGGTTCACCGGATCCAGGGCGGTGGAGGGTTCGTCCATGACGATCATCTCCGGCTCCATGGCCAGGATGGTGGCAATGGCCGCCATCCGCTTTTCACCGCCGGAAATCTTATGGTTGTGCCGGTGCTTCAGGCTTTCCAGCCCCAGCTCCTTCAAAACCCGCTCCACCCGGGCATCGGCTTCTTCCCGGGTAAGGCCATAGTTCCGGGGTCCGAAGATCATATCCTCATATACCGTGGGCATGAACATCTGATTGTCCGAATCCTGGAGCACAAAGCCGATCTTCTGCCGGATGACGGAGAGATTCTGTTTGGTCACCGGCATCCCGTCCACCAGGATTTCCCCCTGGGCGGGCAGCAGACCCAGCATCAGCTTCATAATGGTGGATTTTCCCGCCCCGTTGGCGCCGATCAGGCCCACCGTCTCCCCCTTGCGGATGTGAAAGCTCAGATTGTCCAGCACCGGTGTGCCCGGTTCATAGGAAAAGGATACATTTCGAAATTCCAGCATATGCTCACCTCATAAACAGACTGCCAAGCAGCTCCGGCAGATTGGTGTTCCGGGCAGCCAGGAACAAAAGCAGGGAACCCAGGAAGAACAGCCAGTCCTTCCCCCTGGCCTTGGGCAGGCCTACATAGTAAAATTCCCCCCGGAAGCCCCGCAGCAGCATACTGCTGTAAAGCTCCTCCGCCCGGTCCATACTCCGCAGCAGCAGTTGGCCCAGGAAGGAACCCCAGGCGGAAAAATGGATTCCCTTCTGCCCCGGTGCCCGCAGGGCGTAGCTCTCGGACATCACCGCCACCTCCCGGATCATCAGGCCGATGTAACGGTAGGTCAGCAGCAGCAGCGTGGTCAGCACCTGGGGCACATGGAGCTTTCCCAGCGCCGCGCAGATCTGGTCAATGGGGGTGGTGGCAATGAGCAGGAAGGAGGCCATGAGAGAAAAGACGCCCTTGAGCATCAGCGTCGCCATGGAAACCAGGCCCCCGGTGATGGGGACTGTCCCGATATACAATAAGATCTTCCGGTCCAGGAAGGGGTTCACCAGACCCACGGCGCAGACCAGAGGCAGCACCAGGCGCAGCTTATAAAAGCAGGTGGAAACCGGAATGTCCGCGATCTGGTAGAGGATTACGGGGTACAGCACCAGGATCATCAGTCCCGACAGGTCATACTTGGGAAAGGACACCACGGTAAATATATAAAAAACGGTGACGGCCAGCTTTGCCAAGGGGTGCAGCCCATGGATGGGGGAAGTGCCCTTTGCCAGCTCGTCCATTTCCCAGAGCTCTGTCTGGGCCTTTGTCAGCTTGTTCATCGGAAATCCTCAACAGACGAAATTGGAGGTACCGGCGGGGTACCTCCAATAGAATAACACATTTTTCAGGCTTTTGCAGCAGTTTTTTTCTTACGGAAGAAGCCCCCCGCACAGCACACCAGCACCGCCACAGCCGCCACCATCACAGAGCCCAGCAGGCCGGAGACGGTGGTGCCCGCAGCACTGTCGCTGTTCATAAACCCGTAGTCCGGCAGGAAGGCGGTTTTCTCCTGGATGGCACCGGCCACATCGGCAGCGCCGCTGGAAACGCCGTAGCTTTCTTCATCCAGACCCATGTTTTCACTGTAGCCGGATTCCGCATTGCCGAACATGGACCACTCCAGGCCGTCGGGATTCCCGCTTGCAAACAGGCTCAGGCCGCCGCCCACAACGGCAACCACAACCGCCAGAATCACCAGGGTGGTTTTGAGGGAGCACCTTCCGCCCTGGGAAGCGGCATCCACATCCTGAATGAGCTCCGGACGGGCCGCGTACACAAAGAGCAGCACGGCGGAGGTAATCAGGCCCTCCACAAGGCCGATGGCCAGATGAATGGGCTGCATAATCCCGGCGAAGACGCCGAAGGGCAGCTCGGTGATGCCGGAAGCGGTAGTCTCCAGGACCACGGAGAAGGCGCCCAGCTGCAGCGTCAGAACACAGCCCAGGACGGAAGCCAGCACCAGCTTTGCTCTGGCAGCACCCTTGGCGCCCATGGAGGCAAAGAGTCCGCTCCGCATGATGGGGCGCCAGATCAGGTAGTACCCCACAAAGCAGCCGTAGAAGGCCATATTCCAGCAGTTGGCCCCCAGGGCCAGCAAGCCTCCGTCCGCGAAAAACAGGGCCTGGATGGCCAGAATCACCACCATGGACAGGAAGCCCGCCTGGGGCCCCAGCAGGGAGGTAAGCAGCATACCGCCGCAGAGGTGGCCGGAGGAGCCGGTGCCGGGGATGGTGTAGTTGATCATCTGACCGGCAAAGACCAGAGCGGAAGCCACCGCCATGGTGGGCAGCTTTGCGCTGGCCTCATCCTTTTTCAGTGTTTTTACGGAAGCGCCAACCGTTACCGCGGAGGCGGCGTACATGGTCGCGGCCACAGCCGGAGCCAGCAATGCGTCTGCCATATGCATGGTGCATACCCCTTTTCGTTTCTTGATGAACCCATTTTACCCCATTGTTTTCCCAGTTGGAAGCCCCCCGGGGGGATGTTTTTTTGTATTTTCGCAAAAATTTTTCAGGTCCTTAGATACGCGCTTTTTCCTGAGGGAACGGCGATTCCCTGTTTGCTGCTCTCCGTGAGAAACCGCCGCGCAGCTTCCCCAAGCGCGCGGCGGTTTTCGGAGCAGGAAAGAATATACAGAGGGTATTTACAGCTTACCACACCCTACTTTTCGGCGGAAGCCCCCTGGGGGGATGTTTTTGCAAAAACCCTCCGGCAGAAGCCGGAGGGCCCAGTCTGTTTCAGTTTTTCTTCGGGGGCCGCCTTCTCAGTTCGCCCTTGCGGTTGAACCAGAACATGGTCAGCCCATTGATGGCGGCTGTTGCCAGCAGCGCCAGCACCGCCTGCCAGATCAGGCACTTGAGGGTCAGCCAGGCCATGGCGCCGGTGTCCATGGACGGAAAGCCCATGCTGATGACCGCCATGACAATGGTCAGAATCAGCCCCAGGGAACCCAGGATGATGCCCGCCATGCGCTGGGTAAACTGCCAGGCGTTTACGCTGCCCATGCCATAGAAGCAACGGTAGCCGAAGTAGTAGTTTGCCTCCTTGGGGGCGAGGAACAGATAGCATAGGCCCAGAATCAGCAGAAGCACCGGTCCCAGCATGACGCAGATCCGGCACACAAGCAGGATCCGACTGAAAATGGAGTCCATTTGGGGCAGCATCTGGCTGGGGTCCAGTTCATCCAGCCCCTGCAAAGCGCCCTTGATGGCCTCCAGGTCCAGAGCCGCCCCGGTGGCGGCGGTGGCAGTTGTGGTAAGCATTATTTTTCCTCCAGGAATTTGCTGATCTCCCTCATAAAGCTGTTTGCATCCTGAAACCGGTGATAGATGGACGCAAAACGGATATAGGCCACTTCATCCACAGGCTTCAGCCGCTCCATGACCATTTCGCCCAGCCGCTCAGTGGTCACCTCCCGTTCCAGGGAGTTCTGAACGGTCTGTTCAATCTCGGTGGCGATGCGCTCCAGCTCTACAATATCGGCCTTTCGCTTGTCGAAGGCCCGGATCATGCTGTTGACAATTTTGTTCTTATCAAAATTCTGACGGGAGCCGTTCCGTTTGACCACCAGAATCGGCAGGGTTTCCACCATTTCGTAGGTGGTAAACCGGTGCTGACACCGGCTGCATTCCCGGCGCCTGCGGATGCTGAGCCCGTCCTCGGAATGACGGGAATCCACAACCTTGCTTTCCTGATCACCGCAGAATGGACATCTCATGGCACAAGCTCCTCCGTTTGGGAATTCTTATGTGTCATTATATCAGATTGGAAAACCGGTGTAAAGCCCTTTGCGACCTTTTGCCCTTGCCTTTTCCGGCGTTATGGGTTAAAATGGCGGAGATCAAATCTGATGTGCCGGTGGTGCTTATGGGAAAAACAACGTTGCATACGCTTTGGGCGGCTTTCTATATTCTGTGCGCCTGCCTGGGCTTTATTCAGGAGCGCAGCCCAAGCCTTCAGGCCCTGCTGACCTGTATTGCCCTGCTCTTCTTCCTGCCTCCGGCGGTGCTGCTGTATCAGGCCGGCCGGAAAAAGGACAAAAAGGAACTGACCCTTCTGCGGAACCTCAGCGCCGCTTCTCTGGGGCTGACGCTGCTGGGGCTGGTGCTGGCCATTGCTACGGCCCCCAGAGCCACGGCGGAGTTTTTTAACCTGGTGCTTGCCCTGGTCTCCGCCCCCATGTACTGCGGGAACATCTGGGCCCTGTCCATCCTTTTGTGGGCCTGCCTGTTCCTTGCCTCCGCGGAAGTGGGCCACCACTGCAAATAATCAGAACTCAACCTGCCCGAACCGAGCGGAACAGAAATGGAGCGATTGTATGTCTTACCGGATTCTTACCGATTCCTGCTGCGATTTTACCAAAGAGCGCTATGAGGAGCTGGGACTGGTGGCCCTGCCCCTGTCCGTCACCTTCCGGGGGGGAACCTATCCCGACCGGAATGATGGCAGCCTGAAAACGCTCTACGACGGCCTGCGGGCCGGAGAGGTGGCAACCACCTCCGCCGTCAACCCCCAGCAGTGGGAGGATGCCATGATGCCCCTTCTGGAGGGCGGCGAGGATGTGCTGGTGCTGGCCTTTTCTTCCGGCCTGTCCACCACCTATCAGTCCGCGGTCATTGCCGCGGAGGAGCTGAAGGAGCGCTATCCGGACCGGAAAATCCTGGTGGTAGACAGCCTGTGCGCCTCCCTGGGTCAGGGGCTGCTTGCCTTTCATGCCGCGAAAAAGCGGGATGCCGGTATGCCCATGGAAGCGCTGGCCCGGTGGCTGGAGGAAAACCGGCTGCATCTGTGCCACTGGTTTACCGTCAATGACCTGATGTATCTGAAGCGGGGCGGCCGCATCAGCGCCGCCACCGCGGTAATGGGAACCATGCTGTCCATCAAGCCCATCCTCCATGTGGACAACGAGGGTCATCTGGTCAGTGTGGGCAAGGTCCGGGGCCGGAAGGCATCCATCCAGGCCCTGGCCGAAAAGGTGGGGGAGCTGGCCCGGGGCTACGACAACCCGGTCATGTTCATCTCCCACGGCGACTGCCCGGAGGATGCCCAGTACCTGGCGGACCTTCTGAAGCAGCGATACGGCGTAAAGGAAGTGTACATCAATTATGTGGGGGCAGTCATCGGCTCCCACTCCGGCCCCGGCACCCTGGCCCTGTTCTTCCTGGGAGATCATAGGTAAAGAAGGCGTTCGCCCAATTGACAATTGACAATTGACAGTTGACAATGAAGGTATCCCCTTGGGGGATATTTTGAATAATTTGTTTGAAGTACTCGAGATATAATACGAATTTCCAAATATTTTCATTCCAAATATTCAATTCCATCCCGAAGGGATACCACAATTGTCAATTGTCAATTCACAAAAGCCCCCGATTGTCCTCAGCCCGCCCTGCCGGTATCTTTCGGCGGGGCGTTATCATATCCGTTTTTTCCCGCGCATACACTCCCAGGGGAAAGGGGGGAATGGCCCATGGTGCAGGAAGAACACAGTCTCCGCCTTGTGGGGCGGGCAGAGCTCACCATAACGGGGGTCACGGAGGTGTCCCGGTTTGAAGAGGACGGAGTGCTGCTGCAAACGGATATGGGGGAGCTGACCGTTCAGGGGGAGCAGCTGCAGCTGAAGGAGCTGTCCCTGGACGGGGGCCGGGTAGCGGTCAGCGGCAGCATCAGCGCCCTAATCTACGGCAGGCAGCAGTCCGGCGGCTGGCTCCACAGGCTCCTGGGATGATCCCGCCCAGCCGGGTGCTGCGGATCTTCGGAACGGTCTTTCTGTCCGGCGTGGGCCTGGGAATCTATTACGGCTTTCTGGGCTCCCCCAGGCGGAAAAGCCCCGTCCCGGCAGACCTGGCGTTTCTGGCCGGGCTGGGCTGGTGCCTGGTGCTGGTTGCCTTTCCTCTGTGCGACGGCGACCTGCGGCCTGCCTGTCTGGGAGTACTGGTTCTGGGTTTCTTCACGGCCCGCAAAACGCTGGGAAGTCTTCTGGACCCGTTTTTTGGTACATTCTGGCATATTTTGGCCGTGAGCTGTGGATACCTGCTGTTCCCGCTGAAAAAAATTTTCAAATTCGCAAAAAATATGTTTGCATCTGGGGAAAAATGGGTTACAATAAGATGGAATGCCCGGGAGCCTGTCAAGCCCAAACCTGGAGGTGGAACCCATGACAGACACATCCGTACAGAAAGGCCGCTACCGCGTCGTGTTCAGCCAGTCGTCTCCTCTGCTGAAGGTGCTGGTGATCCTGCTGCTGGCCTTCTCTCTGGTGGCGCTGGCCGCCCTGAGCTGGGTGAAAATCAGCGTGCAGAAGCAGACCGAGGATCTGCGCAGTCAGGCCGTGGCCGTGGCCGGCGAAAACAAAAAGCTGGAAGACCGTCTGGCCGATCTGGAAAATCCGGATACGGTAAGGGAAATCGCAAAAGAAGAACTGGGCCTGGCTGAGCCGGGCACCGTTATAATCCAACCGAACTAAACTATTTTGGAGGAAGCAAATCATTTATGGAGTTAACCGTCGGAGCCGTTTTAGAGGGGAAAGTCAAGTCCATTACCAACTTTGGCGCATTCATCGCCCTGCCGGAAAACAAAACCGGCATGGTACATATTTCCGAGGTCGCCAATGCTTACGTCAGTGATATTCGCCAGCATCTGACCGAAGGACAAAGCGTCAAGGTCATGGTCATCGGCATGGATGGCGGAAAGATCAATCTGTCCATCAAGCGTCTGGAGCCCAAGCCCCAGCGGGAGAATGCCCCCAAAGGCGACTTCCGGAGCC
The DNA here is from genome assembly GCA_017622995.1 of Oscillospiraceae bacterium. Taxonomy (GTDB): domain Bacteria; phylum Bacillota; class Clostridia; order Oscillospirales; family Oscillospiraceae; genus Faecousia. Next base: position 10,278 of record JAGAQA010000053.1, on the reverse strand, counting down.
CGGGCGGTCCCCGTCGGGAAGGCACCCCCAACCGTGCCCCCAGCCGCGCGCCGGTACAGCCCCCAGCCCCCAAAACGGCAGACCAGCTCTTTGAGGAAAAGCTGAAGGCATTTATGTCCGAATCCGACAGCAAAATTTCCTCCATTCGGCAGTATTCCGACCACCGGACCAAGAGCCGCCGCCGGTAAAACCATATATCCGGGGCTGTTCCGCCATGGTGGAGCAGCCTCTTTTTGGAGGAAACCATGCAGACAGTCGTAATAACCGGCGGTTCCCGGGGCATTGGCCGGGCGGCGGTGGAATTGTTCGCGGCCCGGGGAGACCGGGTGTACTTTCTCTATGAAAAAAATACCCAGGCTGCCCGGGAGGTGGAAGCCCGGACCGGCGCCCGGGGCATCCAATGCGATGTGGCCGACACTGCCGCCGTCCGGCAGGCCATCGGGAGCCTGCCCGATGTGGATGTTCTCATCTGCAACGCGGGCATCTGTCACTATGGGCTTATGCAGTCCCTGGAGGAAGCAGACTGGGACCGGATCTTCGCGGTGAATGTAAAGGGCATCTACAACTGTGTGAACGGGGCGCTGCCCTTCTTTCTGAAGAAGCAGGCGGGCAGCATTGTCACCGTGTCCAGTATGTGGGGTCGGGTGGGTGCCAGCTGCGAGGCGGCCTATTCCGCCACCAAGGGCGCCGTCATTGCCCTGACGAAAGCCCTGGCAAAGGAGCTGGGCCCCAGCGGCATCCGGGTAAACTGCGTTGCCCCCGGGGTGATCCTGACGGATATGTGTGCCCAGGTGGAACCGGGCATTCTGGAGGAAATGGCCCGGGATACCCCTGTGGGCCGAAACGGAAGGCCGGAGGATGTGGCCAGGGCCATGGCCTATCTGGCAGATACGGAATTTATCACCGGACACGTGCTGAACGTGGACGGCGGTTATGTAATATAAGGAGGATACAAATGAAAATTGCGATTGCCTGTGACCACGGAGCGTTTGATCTGAAGCAAAAGGTATCTGCCCATCTCAGCGCCAAGGGCTATGAAGTGGTGGATTTCGGCACCCACAGCAAGGACAGCTGCGACTACCCCGATTTTGCCGGTCCCGCCGCCCGGGCGGTTGCCTCCGGCGCCTGCGAAAAGGGCATTCTGCTGTGCACCACCGGCATCGGCGTATCCATTACCGCCAACAAGGTAAAGGGCATCCGCTGTGCCCTGCTCAGTGACCTTCTGTCCGCGGAGCTGACCCGGCTGCACAACGATACCAACATGATGGCCGTTGGCGCCGGTGTGGTGGGTGAAAACCTGGCTCTGGCCATTGTGGATAAGTGGCTCACCACCCCCTTCTCCGGGGAAGCCAGACATCAGCGCCGCATCGACAAGATGATGGCCCTGGAACAGGAATAATACCAAGGGACTGTCTCATTAAAGTAAAATTGCACAAATAAATGAACTGTCATTCCGAGGAAGTAGCGCACTACTTCCGTGGGAATCCCCCGGTTGAATGGAAATTCTTACCGAAACGCATCCAAAAAGTTGGGAGATTGCCACACCAGTGACATCGGTCACTGGTTCGCAATGACAGTTCTTCTTTCCTTTTGTGCTATTTGACGAAACAAATTCCTAATGAGACAGCCCCTTCCTTGTTTGACAGACGAAGAAAAATACGGTATACTTGGGGCAAAGAACGCACTTTTTGGTAACAAAGGATGTTTGATATGAGAAGAACCCCTGTCTTATCCGAAGCCAAACGGCTCCGGGCCTGCTTCCTGCTGTGTATGCTCTGCACCCTGTGCACCCACATCCACCTGATGGTGGGCATGGATACCTATGAAAAAATCTGGCTGTACACCTCCAATGTTCAGATCGTTGCCTCCCTGGCCTTTCTGGTGCTGGCGGTCCGCCGCCCCCTGAGCCCCACGGGCCGCTGGCATCTGGCCCTCGGCCTGGCTGTCGCGGTCTGGGTGATGGTCACCAAATATATGCACGCTCTCTACGGCGAGCCCCCGGAGCCCATCGGCCTGCTGCTGAGCCGCTTTCTGGTTCTGCTGCCCTTTGCCGAACTCTGCGGAGATACCGACAAATGCAGCGCAATCAAGGGCGCGGCGGTGCTCACCTGGATCGTGTGCCTGTGGCTGGGACTGATGGCCCTGCTTCTGGTGCTGAATCTGGTGCCCCAGGGGCTTTCGGAATATGTATACTGGTCCGGCGCCAGGATCAACCCGCTGTGGAATGCCATTATTTTCGCGGTAGTCATGTTTATGGGCATCGCCCTGTGTGTGGCGGGCTGCTTCCTGACCAGAAAGCGTTGGCTGCGGATCGCCCTGATTGTTGGTGCGGCTGCCCAGCTGGCGCTGGTTTTCCTGACCCATTCCCGCACCAACATTCTGATGATCTGCGCCTTTGCGGCGGGCACCTTCCTGTTTACCGCCGGCGGCGGAAAGCTGCGGCGGAATCTCCTGCTGGCCGTTTTGGGCCTGTGTCTGGCCGGCGGTATTTATTTCGGCTCGGAAGCCATTTACAAGGCAAACAACCAGCGCCTCATCGAGCAGCTCCGCAGCCAGGAGAATGTGGATCTGCCCACAAAGCAGGAGCTGGATGAGAATTACCGGGATGTGGACATCTGGATCAACGAAGATGGCTACCTGACCGACGGCGTCAGCAACCAGGGAACCCTGGCAGAGGATATGGGGACGCTGAACGGCCGGAAGGATACCTGGTCCGCCATTGTGGAAGCCTTCCGGAACAGCAAGGACCTGCGTCTCTTCGGTACCAGCCGGTTCCGGGACCGGATTCTGCCGGAAATGGCCCACGCCCACAATTCCTGGCTGCAAATGATGGTCCAGCTGGGCATCCCCGGCCTTGTGTTTTCCCTGGTGCTGACGGCAGAAATCCTCATTGCCTGCGCCCGGGTGCTGCTGCGCTGCCGGGACAAGGCCAAAATCACCATGACCATGTGGGTGCTCTGTATGCTGCCCATCGGGTTTATGGAGCCCTTCCTCTTCAACGCCGGTCATGTGGGCGACTTGTTCATTCTGGTCTCCGGCTACCTTTGGGCCTGGGGCAGAAAGCGCGATTAATCCTCTTGCGAACCGGTTTGCGCCGGTTCGCTTTTTTGCGGGAAGGCGCTGTAGATTTCCCCGGGCCGCAGGGTGCAGCCCGCGGCCAGCCGGGAAACGGTGGTGAACCGGAAGCCTCTGGCCGTGAGTTCATCCACAATGGCCAGGGCGGCGGAAACGGAGCTGGTGGACATATCGTGCATCAGGATCACGTCCCCATCCTTCACCGCCCGGACCACCCTACCCTTTACCACGGCGGCATCATGGATGGCCCAATCCCTGGGGTCTACGGACCACTGCAAAATCGGCATCTGCTTTGCCTTCGCCACCTGGCTGACGGAGCTGCTGCAGCAGCCTCCGGGAGGCCGCAGGAACCGGGCCTTGGTGCCCTGGGGCAGCAGCTCCAGGGTGGCGGCGATTTCCTCGGCAATGTCCCGGCGGCTCATGCCCTCCATGGAGTTGTGGGAGAATCCATGGCAGCCGATTTCATGGCCCTCGGCGGCAATCCGCTCGGTGAGCTCCGGGTACTGCCGGATGCGGTAGCCGCACAGGAAAAAGGTGGCCTTCACCTCCCTCTTCTGAAGACCGTCCAGCAGCGCTGCGGTAAACCGGCCGGAGGGCCCATCGTCAAAGGTCAGGGCCACCGTAGGTGCCTGGGCGCTGACGGGAAGAATCAGCGCCAATAGCAGAAGCAGGAATGTAAGCTGTTTTTTCATGTTTAATTCCTCTGTTTTGGAAGTGGATGGAGGCCGGCCCCTGCCGGCCAGGGATAGGGTGCTTTCGCTAATTGACAATTGACCTTATTCCTGCCATGTCCTGGCCGGTGTTGACTGCGGCCCGGAAATGGGGTATGATAAGGAACAAAAGGAGGCTTTGCCATGGAATTTCTCTGCCCCATTTGCGGCGGCTCCCTGACCCGGCAGGAAAAGCGGTACTGCTGCCCCGGGGGCCACAGCTTTGATATTGCCCGGCAGGGGTATGTGAATCTGCTGCCTGTTCAGCAGAAGCATTCCATGGATCCCGGAGATACCCGGGAGCAGGTGCTTTCCCGGCGGGCCTTTCTGGATACCGGCATCTACGCGCCCATTCTGGAAGCGGTCACGGAGGCTGCCCGGAAGTGGGGCGCTTCCGGAGAAATTCTGGACGTGGGCTGCGGCGAGGGCTACTACTGCGCGGGCCTTTCCAAAGCGCTGGGTCTGCCACTGACCGGGGTAGACATTTCCAAGGAAGCGGTGCGCTGGGCCGCGGGGCGGTACAAGGGTCCCAATTGGCTCTGCGCCACGGCGGCCCATCTGCCGGTAAAGGACGGCAGTGTGGGGCTGCTGACCAGCCTGTTTGCCCTGACTCTGGAAGGAGAATTCCACCGGGTGCTGGGTCCCCGGGGGCTCTTTATCCAGGTGCTGGCGGCGCCGGACCATCTGCTGGGACTGAAAAGCATCATTTACGATCAGCTGACCCACAAGCCCAAGGATTCCACCCCCGACCTTCCCGGCTTTACGCTGCTGGAAAGCCGGAAGGTTTCCTTCGGCTTCACCATTGCGGGGGAACAGATCCCCTGGCTGTTATCCATGACGCCCCATGTGTTTCGCATCGGAAAAGCGGGTGCCCAGCGGCTGAACGCCACCCAGGTCCTTTCCGACCGGGCCAGCTGCGTGGTAAATGTCTACCGGAAACAGCATTCCCCTGTTGGATGAAGAATATGCTGTGGAGATGACCGGAGAAACAGGGGCAATTTTCATGATCCAAAGGAGAATCGGGAATGCTTTCAAAGCTTCAAGCCGTGGCCAGCCGATATGAGGAGCTGTGTGCCAAATCGGAACAGCCGGACTTTTACAGCGATCCCAAGCAGGCCGCCAAGCTGCTGCGGGAGAAAAACGACCTGGAACCCATTGTGGAAAGCTATCACGCCTACAACCGGGCCCTTCAGGAAATGGAGGATGCCCAGGAGCTGATGGCGGATCCGGAAATGAAGGAGCTGTGCCAGCAGACCTACCAGGATGCCAGAGAGGAAAAAGAACGGCTTTACCGGGAATTGCAGATCCTGCTGCTGCCCAAGGATCCCAACGATGACAAAAACGTCATTGTTGAAATCCGGGGCGGCGTAGGCGGCGAGGAAAGCGCCCTGTTTGCCCACAGCCTTTTCCGGATGTACTCCATGTACGCCGCCGCCAAGGGCTGGAGCATCGAGCTGATGAATTACAGCGAAACCGAGCTGGGGGGCATCAAGGAGGCGGACTTCGTTGTCAGCGGCCGGGGGGCCTATTCCAGAATGAAATACGAATCCGGTGTCCACCGGGTCCAGCGGGTGCCGGAAACCGAGTCCGGCGGCCGGGTCCACACCTCCACCGCCACCGTTGCGGTGCTGCCGGAGATGGAAGAGGTGGATGTGCAGCTGAATCCCGCGGACATCGAAATGCAGGTCTATCGGGCCTCCGGCGCCGGCGGCCAGCACGTCAACAAAACCAGCTCCGCCGTCCGGCTGATCCACAAGCCCTCGGGAATTGTGGTGGCCTGCCAGGAGGAGCGCAGCCAGCTCCAGAACCGGGAGAAATGTATGCGGATGCTGGCCTCCAAGCTCTATGAGCAGGAGCAGGAGCGGCTGGACAGCCAGGTCACCGGTATGCGCCGCAGCCAGGTGGGCACCGGCATGCGCAACGAGCGGATCCGCACCTACAATTTCCCCCAGGGCCGGGTCACGGACCACCGGATCGGCCTGACGCTGTATAAGATCGATTCCGTCATGGACGGCGATCTGGACGAGATCATTGACGCCCTGGCCACCGCCGATCAGGCGGAAAAGCTGAAAATGGCCAAGGGCTGAAGCCGGGCGGATCGCTCAATGGGAGGCTTTCGCCAAGTTGACAATTGACAGTTGACAATTGACAGTTGACAATGAAGGAATCCCCTTCGGGGATGAATTAATTATTATTTGAAACTGGGTAGCCATTCAGTCGCCTGTGTCATTGCGAACCAGTCCGCAGACTGGTGTGGTGACCGAAGGGAATGCTCTTGAGTGCAATCCCCCGGTTTCTTCGGCCATATCCCAAACTTTTTACGGCAAAAAACCGTGGCTACTGAATAGATACGAAACTGGAAGTTTTCCGTGTATTTCCCAGACTTCCTAACTGAATTATTTGAATCATCCCGAAGGGATACATTAATTGTCAATTGTTCATTGTCAATTGTCAATGATTTCTCCCTTTCCCCATTTTATTTCGACAATCTTCAAGAGGTATCCATATGGAATACATTACCAACGCCCCCGAGGAGACGGAAGCCCTGGGGGAAAAACTGGCAAAGCTGCTTCGTCCCGGCACGGTGCTGGCCTACCTGGGGGACCTGGGCGCGGGAAAAACCGCCTTTACCCGGGGGCTTGCCCGGGGTCTGGGCTGCCGGGAAACCGTTACCAGCCCCACCTATACCATTGTCAACGAGTACCTGGGCGGCAGACTCCCCCTGTTTCATTTTGATATGTACCGGCTGACCTCCAGTGACGACCTGTGGGACATCGGCTGGGAGGATTATCTGGACAGGCAGGGCGTCTGCGCCGTGGAATGGAGCGAAAACGTGCCGGAGGCCATGACCGGCGCTCTGACGGTGCGGATTGAAAAGCTGGGCGATTCTGTCCGGCGCATTACCATTGATGGAGGAGCGGAATATGCGGATCTTAGCCTTTGAGACCTCCGCCAAGGCGGCGTCGGTGGCCCTGCTGGAGGACGGAAAGCTGCTGGCGGAGAGCTATCAGAACACGGGGCTTACCCACAGCCAGACTCTGATGGTCATGGCCCAGGATATGCTGAACACCCTGGCCCTGACTCCCGGGGATGTGGATGCGGTAGCCGTGGCGGCGGGCCCCGGCTCCTTTACCGGCGTGCGCATCGGCGTGGCGGCGGCAAAGGGCTTTGCCTGGGGAAAGGAACTGCCCTGCTGCGCCGTCAGCACCCTGGGTGCCATGGCGGCAGCTCTGGGCATCTGGCAGGGGTATGTTTGCCCGGTAATGGATGCCAGACGGAACCAGGTTTACAACGCCCTGTTCCATGTTTCCCGTGGAAATTGCCAAAGAATCCGGGAAGATCGGGCCATTTCCCTGGCCGATTTGGGCGAAGAACTGAAAAATCTGGAAGAACCCATTTTTCTTGTTGGAGATGGGAGCATTTTGTGCTATAATACGCTATTGGAGAATGTGCCGGGGCTGGTTCTGCCCCCTGAGCACCGGATGCACCAGCGTGCCGCCGGTGTTGCCCTGGAGGGCTGGCGCATGGCAAAGGAAGGACGCACCGTCTCCGGTCAGGAGCTGGTGCCCAACTACCTGCGGCTGAGTCAGGCGGAGCGGGAGCGGCTGGAACGGCAGAATAACGGAAAGGTCTGAGCCTTTCCAAAGATAAAAAGGAGTCTAATGGTTATGGCAGAAGTACATGTATTGGATCATCCCCTCATTCAGCACAAGCTGGCAATCCTGCGCAGCAAGGATACCCCGGTTAAGGAGTTCCGGGAACTGGTCGGCGAGATCTCCGGCCTGATGTGCTACGAGGCAACCCGGAAGCTGCCCCTGACGGAGGTGGAAGTGGAAACCCCTGTGGCAACCGCCAAGTGCCGGATGCTCTCCGGCAAAAAGCTGGCCATCGTCCCCGTTCTGCGGGCCGGTCTGGGCATGGTCGACCAGATGGTCGCCCTGATTCCCTCCGCCAAAATCGGCCACATCGGTCTGTACCGGGATCCCGTGACCCATAAGCCTGTGGAATACTACTGCAAGCTGCCCGAAGACATTGCCAACCGTCAGGTTTTCGTGGTGGATCCCATGCTGGCCACCGGCGGCAGCGCCGTTGCCGCCATCGACTTCCTGAAGGAGCGGGGCTGCAAAAACATCATTATGATGAACATCATCGGCGCCCCCGAAGGCGTGGCGGCCGTTCAGAAGGCCCATCCCGATGTGGACATCTACCTGGCCGCTCTGGATGAAAAGCTCAATGACCACGCCTACATCGTTCCCGGTCTGGGCGATGCCGGTGACCGGATTTTCGGCACCAAGTAAGAAAACACCGCAGGGACTCCCAGATCATTCCGGGAGTCCCCGCTTTCCTGGAAAGGGATCAATATGGAAACAATCAAGAATATTGCCGTGTCCTTCGGCGCCGTTATCCTCCTGTACTGGGTACTCAGCGCCATCGCCATGTGGCGGATCTTTGCCAAGGCAGACCGGCCCCGGTGGTGGGGCCTGATTCCGGTGCTCCGGATTTATCTGCTCTACTCCATCGCCTGGGAGACAAAGATTTTCTGGTATGTGGTGATTCTGATCGGCGCCGTGATCACCGTCAACATGGCCCAGCCCGATATGGCCGCCACCTATGCCCTGCTGATGAGCCTGGCCGCAGTGGTGATGCTTTGTATGCTCCCCTTCCGGCTGGCGAAAGCTTTTGGCAAGAGCGTCTTCTTCGGCATCGGCCTACTGCTGCTGAGTCCCGTTTTCCTGCTGATTCTGGGGTTTGACGGGTCCGCGTACTGCCTGGGCACCACCGGCAGCGGCAGACGGCTGGGAAAGTAAGAAAATGGAAACACCCTCGTTGGAAAAATCCAATGAGGGTGTTATTCTGTCAGGCAAGCATCTGGCTGAGCATTTCTGCCAGCTTGTCCGGCTCGATGGGCTTGGACAGGTGGGCATTCATGCCGCTGGCCAGAGAACGCTTGATGTCCTCGTCGAAGGCATTGGCGCTGGCGGCCACAATGGGAATGGTCCTGCTGTCTTCTTTGCCCATGGTGCGGATCTGATGGGCGGCCTCCAGGCCATCCAGGTTGGGCATCATTACATCCATCAGAATCAGCTGGAAGGTTCCCGCAGGCTCCCTGCGGAAAGTATCCACCGCCTGCCGGGCAAGGGCCTTGCTGCCCCGCTCCAGAAGCAGGTCGGAATTGGTTTCCGTTTTGGTATTGGGGTCGGAATCCCGCAGGAAAAAGCCGGTGTAGCTGCCCGCTTCTCGGATGGGCTGATTGTTGGCCAATATCAGGAAAATGCCGCAGGTGTTGTCTCTGCGCAGGTAGTCCAGCAGCTCCGGGAACGCCTGCTGGGCAAAGTCTTCCTGCAAATCCCCGGAGCTCAGGAACCAGTCCATGTCTGCTTTTTTCTCCTTCAGCAGGTCCCGCAGCATGGTGTTGAGAAAACTGCTTTCCTTCCGGATGCCGCTCCACTGATCCACCATGGCGCTTTCCAGCACCACTTTCCGGTTCTCCACAATATTCTGGTCCAGCTCAATGGCATTCTTTTCCATGGTCTGCTTGGTGCTGCTGATAATCAGCGTGTAGAAAGGCAGAACGCCCTGAAGAATCACCACCAGAAGCAGTGGGATCAGCAGCAGCCGCATCAATGACTTTTGGCGTTTCTCCACGGGAATTTCTCCTTTCGGCAAAGATGACTGGAATTTCGCAACAGCGAAACAGGGCCTTTACGGGTGGGCCTTGCTCTCCAGCCTGGCGCAGAAGGCATTGTACCAGGTATCGAAGGCCGCATCGGTCAGATAGGGGGCCATGGCCGCTTCTCTGGATGCGCCGGCAGCGACCATGGCATCAATCTCTGCCCGGTCGGCAGCCGCCTTGTCGGAAAGGTCAAAGTCCAGCACCCTTCGGGTGGGATAGCCGTTTTCAAAGCAAGCGGGGGTATAGAAGCCCGCGGCATCGGAAACGGCGCTTTCCAGGTCGCTTACGGAGCCCTGGCTGTAGCCCTCTACATAAATGCCCTTGTCCTTCGGTGGCATTGAAATCCGAAACCAGCGCGTCAAAGGCGGCCTGCTGGGCGCCTTTGTAGTAGTGCCATACGGTAAGCGATACAGGGTTATTGGGATCCAGCTTCACGGTATCCTTCCGGGCGCCGCCGCAGCCGGAAAGGCAGCCAAGGCCCAGGGCTCCGGCCAGTGCAAACGCGAACAATTTCTTTTTCATGGTTCATCCCTCCAAAATAGGCGCCCGAAGGGCTGAGACTGGATTGGGCGGCTGCCGGAAAGGCGCAGCCATACGGATGTATTGTTCTTTGAAATGGCTGTAATTTCAATAAGAATCCGGAAAATAATCCCTTTTGTCCTGGAATCAAGCCAGGACGTGTAGGTGTTACAATGATGTGTGACAGATAGAAAAAAAGAATAGCGAATAGGGCGGGCATGTGCTAAGGTTGAGTTGCTCAGACAAAACCGAAAGGCAGGTGCCACCCTATCCGCTATGAATAAGATAACACAGGATATG
>JAGAQA010000052.1 GCA_017622995.1 Oscillospiraceae bacterium | reverse complement strand
CGTCCTGAGCCAGGATCAAACTCTCAAAAAATTGTATCTTAACTCTTACGAGCTAAAATCAAGTTTTTGAATAATCTGCTTCTAGCAATATTACTCAAGAATTTTCGTTGGCTGTTTTTTCGCTTACGCTTAAACAATCCATAAATTGTCCAAGGTGTTATTTGTTCGTCTTAACGTTATTCAATTTACAAGGTACAGATCGCTTTCATCAGAAAGCCTGCTAATGTTACCACGTTTCCCTTGTTTTGTCAAGCCGTTTTTAAAGATTTTTTAAGGGTCCTTGAAAAGTTTTTTCGCTCAGGTTTTACCGGGCACTGCCCGGAGCAGCGCCGGCAGAAGGATCCACAAAACAAAGCTTATGAGTGCCGCATAATTTCCGGGAACGGCGCACCCCAAGAGCAACAGGGAAAAGCCCGCCAGTGCCGGAAGGAACCATTTGGCCCCCCGTTCTTTCCCCTCCCCCAGCAGAAGACACAGCAGCGTAAAAAAGCCCAGGCTCAGCCCAACCGCTGTAAGGCTTTCCAATCTTCTGATTTTCCCAAACACCGACAGACTTCTGCTCATCTCCCGGAAAGCATTCTCTCCTGTTTGGAATGAACCAGCCGGTACAACGCCTCCCGAAACGAGACTGATTCCCAGGGCCCACAGGCCGGGCCACAGAGAGCCGGACTTTTCCTCTGTTCCCAAGGCCGGAAGCAGAAGCGCCGTCAGCAGCCAGCCCCGAAAGGCCGGAAATTGGGGCAGCAAATTGTCAAGCTGAATATTTTGCACCCCGGCAGCCAAAACGCCGCCAATCAGCGCCAACTGAAAAAGACCCAATACGGAAGCAGAGGCCGTCACGGCTTTGTTCCCTTTCCCTGTCTGCCACAAGGACAGAAGCAGGAGCCCCGCCGCTGTCCAAATGCCAAGCCCAGGCCAGCAGTCCAAAAACCAGCGCAGCACCTGGCCAATCAGAAAGGCATTCCAGATGATCCTGAGTCCACGCAGCCATTCCGGCAATACCTGCAGCCGGGGAATTCGCAGCAAAAGCCAGGCCAGCACCGCAGTAAAGAGCACATCCGTCCAGGCCGACCCGGAAGCCGTTTGGATCAATGCCGCGGCCTGAAGGACCGGAAAACACAGCCAGGTTTTATTCTTCAAGTTTCACCCGTCCTTCCGATAGGACCAGCTTTTCCAGATCCATCGTCTTTTCCAAACGGTTGAGGGGTACGCCGCCGGTATGACTGCGCAGGAATTCTGCCGCCGCTGCCGGATCAATCTCCTCATCGGCCCCATAAACCAGGGTCCCGGGACGAAACCAGCCAGCCAGCTTCTCCCAGCTCTCCCGTGTCTGGGGCGCCAGCAGCAGATAATCCGCGGTTTCCAGAAACACCTTTCCCGGAGCACTGCTGGCCAGATCCGCCATTGCTTCTTCCAAAGTGGCGCCGGTTCCGAAATCTCCCGTATCCGCCGCCGCCACAAAGGTTCCGTCCCCCGCCGTCAGCCGCACCAGCTCCACCGGAATCAGTTCCCCCACATCCGTTCCTTTCCCGGGCAGCAGGAACGCCGCCAGTGCCAAAAGGAGCATATACAGCCACTTTTTCATTGTGTTCTTCTCCTGTCCTTCGGATGCAGCCGGGCATTGCGGAAGGCATCCGCCGCCACCCGTCCCCGAAGAATGCTCTCTGCGCCGGAGCTGTGGAATGGCGCCAGATAGGGCACATCCAGGCATCTGAGCCCGGACAAATGGCCAACCAGCAGAATGAGCCCCATCGTTACCCCCCACAGGCCGCCCAGGGCAGCCAAAACGCCAATTCCGAAACGCCACAACCGGATGCCTTCCGCCAGGTCCCGATTGGGCAGTACAAAACCGCAGACTCCGGCAATGCTTACCACGATCAGTGCTCCCGGGGATACCAGTCCCGCATCCACCGCCGCCGTTCCGACAACAATGCCGCCAATGGTGGACACCGACTGTCCAATGGCCTGGGGCAGATGAATACCGGATTCCTGCAGCAGCTCAAAGGCAATCAGCAGGCTCAGCGCCTCGGCCGTGGCCGAAAACGGTACATTCTTCTTGCTCTCAATAATCGTCCGCAGCAGAGGCAGCGGGATCATTTCCTGATGAAAGGCCGCCAGGGCAATATAGAGTCCCGGCAGCAGCAGGCTGAAAATCAGCGCCCCATAGCGAAGGATCCGCAGGCAGGAGGCTGTCATGAAGTCCCGGCTCCAGTCCTCCTGACTTTCCATCAGATAGCCCAGGTCTGCCGGAGCCAGATACCCCAGGGGCAGGCCATCCACCAGCAGCCCCACCCGGCCGTCCAGCAGCCCCGCACAGAATTTATCCGCCCGTTCCGTATACTGGACCAAGGGAAACGCAGTTTTACGGGAGCCCGTCACCAGCTCCTCCACCGACGCAGGGGTCAGAAAGGAATCCGTTTGGATCTCCCTCAGCCTTTCTTTCATCCGCTCCACCAAAGACCGGTCTGTCACCCCCTCCAGATAGGCCACGGTCACATTGGTGAGGGTCCTTTTCCCCACCCGTGTTTCATAAAGCCGCAGTTCCGGGGAACGAAGATGGCGGCGCAGCAGGCTGGTATTGGTGCGCACCGTCTCCACAAAGGCATCCTTGGGGCCCTTCACCGTGTTTTCCACCTCCGGGGCAGAGATCCCCCGTTTCTCCCCGGTTTTTACTTCGAAGGCGATTGCCCCTGCCTCCGGGAACAGAATGACGCAGAAGCCGTTGACCAGCTTCATGGCCACCGTGTCCAGATCCCGGCAGGGATCCGCCACGCTGTTATAGACGCCTCCCCGGAGAGCCTGGGTGTAAAGCTCCTGGATGCTGTCTCCCCGGAGATGATCCGAGATGGGCCTTATCACATATTCCGACGTATCCGCCCCGGAGGTCAGGCCGTCAATGGCGTAGGCATAGAGGGTAAACCTGCCGCACTTCAGGGTGCGCACAATAAAATCTCCCGCGTCCCGGAAAATGTGGCGAATATTGCCGTCGTTTACTTCTCCGAAATACATTGCCCTCACCTCTTTTACAGGGTGCCATATTTTGCGGTTTCTATTCTAAAAGCGCAAAAACGCGCGCCGGTACGGATCTGCTCTCTGCTTTTCAGCGAACGAGAACAGCCGCACCGGCGCGCCGGTTTCCATATGTTACGCTCGGATTATTGCGCGGAGGGAACCACTTCCGGACCGATGGGACATTCATACCCCGCGGCGGCGGTTTCATTGAACTCCTCCCGGGCCTTTTGCAAAATCTCCGGATCCTCCATCAGATCCGCAGCCGTACCAGCCAATACCTTCGCCGCGTACAGAAGCCCCTTGTGGGCCATACCGGACTTGCCCACGGAAACCACCTGCCAGCTGTGGCCGGGAATCCTGGAGGGCCAGGTTGCGGTATTGAACTGGGCCGTGGGTGTCAGCCAGCTGACATCCCCCACATCCGTAGAGCCGGGGCTATAGTGGTAAGCAGGGTAATAGGGAACCACAAAATCATTGATATCCTTCTGGCCCTTATCCGAAAGGGCGGCAATCTGCTTGCGCAGCACCGGATTGGTCTCGACGTTGTCTCCGGGCAAACCCTCATGGGGATAGGTCTTGCGCAGATCGGCAGCAAACTGCCGCTCATCCGCGGTGTACTCCGGCATGGGCGCCTCCTGAAGATTCTTGTAAAGCAGTTCTTCCAGAACCGTATTGGAGAGGGTATCGGAGGTGCCGTCCAGCTGATGCCAGGTAACCTCCGTACCGGACATGAGGGCCGCGCCCTTGGCAATGTCGTTCACCCGGGCAAGAAGGGCTTTGGCCTTGCGGACCGTTTCTGCCCGGACCATGTACACAAGCTTGGCTTTCGGCTGGACCACGTTGGGAGAAATGCCGCCGGCATCGGCAATGGAATAATGGATGGAACATTTGGGCTCCATGTGCTCCCGCAGGAACTGGACGCCCATGTTCATCATCTCCGCACCGTCCAGAGCGGAACGTCCCTCCCAGGGGTTGCCTGCCGCATGGGCAGCGGTGCCCGCGAACTCATAGACCATTTGCAGACAGGCCGCATTGGAGCCGGTCGTCACCTCGTTGGTGTCGCCGGGATGCCAGGTGATGGCAGCGTCCAGGTCCTTGAACAGTCCGTCTCTTGCCATAAAGGTTTTTCCGGCGCAGCCCTCCTCACCGGGGCAGCCGTAGAAAATGACTGTGCCCTTGAGCTTTCCTTCCGCAATCGCTTCCTTGATGGCGATGGCGGCACCCAGGCTGGCAGCACCCAGCAGATTGTGACCACAGCCCTGGCCGCAGCCGTCGGCCACCAGGGGCTTTTTCTCGGCGACACCTGCCTGCTGGGAAAGGCCGGACAGCGCATCGTACTCACCCAGGATACCGATGCGGGGTCTTCCGGAGCCGTAGCTGCCGGAAAACGCGGTGGGAATGCCGCACAGCTCCGTTTCCACCAGGAAGCCTTCCGCCTTCAAAACCTCCACATAGGCTTTCGCGGACTTGTTTTCCAGCATGGAAAGCTCCGCATACTCCCAAATCTGATCGCTGAGTCCCAGAATTCTGGGAGATTTGTCGTCAATACAATGATAGAGTTTCTGTTTATCCATGATTACAGCACCTTTGCCAGGAAGTCCTGGAGACGGGGATGGGTGGGATGATCAAACAGCTGGTCGGGGGCACCCTTTTCCAGAATGTTGCCCTCTGCCATAAAGAGAACCCGGTCCGATACTTCTCTTGCGAACCGCATTTCGTGGGTTACAATCACGCTGGTCATACCGGAGGACACCAGGCCCTTGATCACGTCCAGCACCTCACCCACCATTTCCGGATCCAGGGCGGAGGTGGGCTCATCGAACAGCATCACGTCCGGTTCCATGGCCAGCGCCCGGATAATTGCCAGACGCTGCTTCTGACCGCCGGACAGATTGCTGGGCATTTCGTCATACTTGTCAAGCAGGCCCACCCGGTTCAGCAGGTCCTTAGCCATCTGGGTGGCCTCCGCCTCGCTCTTGCCCTTGAGCATCATGGGAGCCAGGGTGATATTCTTGGCAACAGTCAGATGGGGGAACACGTTAAAGTGCTGGAACACCATGCCCATCTTCTGCCGGTGGATGTCAATATCCACCTTTGCGGGCTTGGGGAGCTTCCCCTCCCGGATCATGTGCTTTTCTTCCTTGGTCAGATTGCCGGTGATCTCAGTGCCCTCGAAGTAGATCTTGCCCTCTTCCGGCTTTTCCAGAAGATTCAGGCAGCGCAGGAAGGTGCTTTTGCCGCCGCCGGAGGGACCGATGACGGACACAACCTCGCCCTTTTCAATGGTTTCGTTGACGCCTTTCAGGACCTTCAGCTCGCCAAAGCTCTTGTGCAGGTCCACAGTCTTGATCATTTCCATTTAAATCTTACCTCCTGCTTTTAGTTTGCGGTTTCTGTAGCTGTTGGGATTTGCCATCTTCTTGCCAAACTTCTCAACCAGTTTGCTCAGGGGGTAAGTTACGCACAGATAGATGATCGCAACGATGGTCAGCGGTTCCAGCGTCAGGTAGGAAACGCCCTTCACCACCAGGTAGGATGTCATTATGTCGCCCAGGAAGAAGGTAGATGCCAGGGAGGTTTCCTTCAGCATCATAATAAACTCGTTGCCCAAAGCCGGGAGAATATTGCGCACCGCCTGGGGCAGAACAATCTTCAGCATGGTCTGGCCCTCGCTGAAGCCCAGGGACCGGGCCGCTTCCGTCTGGCCCTTGTCCACAGCCTGAATGCCGGAACGGATGACCTCAGAAACGTAGGCGGAGGAGTTGATGCACAAAGAGACGGACACCCACATGAACTGGCTCAGCTTCAGGAAGGTGAAAATGTTGGGCAGCACGAAATAGAAAACATACAGCTGCAGCAGAATGGGGGTGCCGCGAATCACCTCGATGTACACAGACGCGATAAAGCGGATAGCCTTCAGCTTGGACATCTTCATCATGGCGATCAGGGTTCCGAGAACGGTGCCCAGGGCCACGGAGATAATGGTCAGAATCAGGGTGTTTTTCAGTCCGGTGAACAAAAAGAGCTGCCAGTATTTGCTCCAGATACTGAGCATATTGGGAAGAAACAAGCTAAAGTCCATAAGTAAATTCCTTTCACTTTCTTTTCTATAAATCACGTTCTGTTTTTCTTTTCAAAGCAGCGGCCCCGCTGCACTGAAAAGGAAAGCAGCTTCTGCGTCATGGAACCGGCAGCCGTGGGGGCTGCCGGTTCCCTGGACATCAAATGCAATCAGCCGGTGATCACATTGCCCTGATCATCATAGGACTGGTCGATGCCGGAGATGGACTTGGCCTCATTGTACCAGACTTCCCACTGATCCTTGGAGGAGGCCAGCGCGGCGTTGACGGCTGCGGTCAACTCGTCGGCGCCCTTCTGAAGCAGAACCACGTTGCCGGTGTACTTCTCGTCAACCACGAAGTTGAAGCCGGCCATGGCGATTTCGGGGTTGTTGGCGATGATGGCGTCACCGTTGCCCTTGGCGACAGCGATGCAGTCGAAATCACCGTTCTTCAGCTGCAGTACAGCGGTACCCAGGTCGGTGAACAGGGTCAGGTCGTTGTCGGGCAGCTGCTCGTTTACCAGAGACTGCTGCAGGGACGCGTTCTGGGCACCAATCTTCGCGCCCTTCAGGCCGTCGAGGGTAGCGTACTTGTCGCCGTTGGATGCCAGGGTGATGAGCACCTGCTCGTCTTCATTGTCGCCGGCATGGTAGTAGTCGGAAATGTTGTAGTTCTGTGCCCGATCCTCGGTCCAGCTGAAGCCGGAAATGGACATATCCACGGTGCCGGCGTAAACGGCGGTCTGGCAGGCGTCAAAGCTCATGGGCATGATCACCAGCTGCAGGCCCATGGACTGGGCAACGTGCTTTGCCAGCGTCACGTCGAAGCCGACGTACATATCCTGGCCCTGCTTGGAGGGGTCAACAAACTCCATGGGAGCGAAGTCAGGAGAGGTGGCAACGGTCAGGGTTCCGGGGGTAACGGTCTTTACCTTGGCGGCGGAATCGGACTTGGCGCCGCAGCCGGCCATCATGGAAGCCAGCATCAAAGCGGCCAGAAGCAAACTAACAAACTTTTTCATTTTCATTTTCTCCTTTGCAGTAGGATTGATTGATGAACGTATTATACTCTGAATATTATTCAATTTCAATTGATAAAACATCCAAAGCTATCCTATCCTTTCGGATTCTTCCTGGTCATATCGTACATAATATTCATTAGTTCTCTGTATATTCAATTATTCTCCATGAAATATACACAGTTTTCTGTATATTTGAATTCCGTAATTATACATTATATGCAGTATATTATGTATATAAAGAACGGGCTTGCCGACTTATTCAGAGCTTCCCTAATTCCCTTCCATTCCCTCTGCCATCCTTCCAAAGAAAAGAAACCGGGCCATCCCGTGATGGGACAGCCCGTATTATTTCAGGAAAGCAGCAGTTTGTCGTCGGCTTCATCCGAGCCGGATGCCTTGCTGAACAGGCTCAGCAGCTGCTCCACGGTGAGTTTTTTCTTCTCCTCACCGGATACGTCTACCGCCACATGGCCGTTGTACATCATAATCAGCCGGTTGCCGTAAGCAATGGCATCGCGCATATTGTGGGTGATCATCATGGTGGTCAGATGCTCTTTTTCCACAATGCGCTGGGTGGCCTCCAGAACCTTGGCGGCGGTCTTGGGATCCAGGGCCGCGGTATGCTCATCCAGCAGCAGCAGTTCCGGCTTCTGCAGGGTTGCCATCAGCAGGGTCAATGCCTGGCGCTGGCCGCCGGAAAGCAGACCGACCTTGGTGGTCATCCGTTCCTCCAGGCCCAGATCCAGCACCTTCAGCTGTTCGATATACCGTTCCCGGTCTGCGGCCGTAATGCCCCGGCGCAGGGTGCGGCGCTTGCCCCGGCGGTCTGCCATGGCCAGATTCTCTTCAATCTGCATGGTTGCGGCAGTACCCATCATGGGGTCCTGGAATACACGGCCCAGGTAGGCAGCCCGCTTGTATTCCGGCAGACGGGTAATGTCCTTCCCGTCCAGAAGGATGGACCCGGTATCCACCTGAATGGTTCCGGCCACCGCATTCAGCATGGTAGACTTACCCGCGCCGTTGCCGCCGATGACGGTGACGAAGTCCCCGTCGTTGAGGGTCAGGTTCAGGTTGTTCAGCGCGGTCTTGGCGTTGACCGTGCCGGGATTGAAGGTCTTGCTGATGTTGATGAGTTCAAGCATTTTTCACACCTCCCGCAGCGTTGGCCGCTTTCTTCCGGAAGGCATTTCCCTTCCAATAAGGGATGGACAGGAACAGGGCAACGATCAGAGCGGTGAACAGCTTCAGATCGTTGGTGTTCAGGCCCAGCTGGAGCACCACCTGGAGCACCATATAGTACACCACAGCGCCTACCACCACGGTTCCCAGCTTCAGGGCAAAGTTATGCACCAGCTTGCCCAGCAAAACCTCGCCGATGATGACGGCAGCCAGACCGATGACGATGGCGCCTCTGCCCATGTTCACATCGGTAGCGCCCTGATACTGGGCAAGCAGCGCCCCCGCCAGGGCAACCAGGCCGTTGCTGAGCATCAGGCCGATGGTAACGGTGACACGGGTATCCACGCCCTGGGCGCTGGCCATCCGCCGGTTTGCACCGGTGGCCCGAAGGGCGCTGCCGTACTCCGTACCGAAGAACCAGTAGAGAATGGCAATGAGCACCACCAGGGTGACAATGGCGGGCACCAGAGGATTGCGCAGGGACAGCTCTCTGGCAAACCGCTGGGATACGATCAGATTGTACTTATCCACGGAAATCGGCTGATTCGCCTTGCTGCCCATAATCCGCAGATTCACGGAGTACAGAGCCAGCTGGGTCAGGATGCCGCTGAGGATGGCCGGAATGCCGCAGCGGGTGTGCAGCAGGCCGGTAGCCATACCGGCAAGCAGACCCACCAGGAAGGCGCACATCAGCGCCAGCCAGGGATCACAGCCGGAGCGCATGAGCATCACGCACACCGCGCCGCCGGTGGCCAGGCTGCCGTCTACCGTCAGGTCAGCCACGTCCAGGATGCGGTAGGTGATATATACGCCGATGGCCATGATGCCCCAGAGGAGTCCCTGGGCAATGGCACCGGGCGCAGCATTCAAAAGGGAGGAAGAAAAAGCCATATTGAATACCTCATTTTCTTGTTTTGGAATGGGGATCGGGTTTCCCCGGAAACCTACAATAGCTGTGGGCGGAAAACCGCCCACAGCCAGGGAATTCTTTGTGAAAGAGCCGGTTACTCCATAACGACATAGTCGTCGGGAACGGTGACGCCCAGGGCATCACAGTTGGCGGCATTGTACTTCTTGGTAACCTGGGGGGCGTATTCAATGGGCATGGCAGAAATATCTGCCTCACCGGTCAGAACCTGAACGGCCATTTTGCCGGTAGCGTAGCCCAGATCGTAGTAGCTGATGGACAGGGTGGCAATGCCGCAGCCGCCGCAGATGCCCTCTTCACCGGCGATGACCGGCACCTTGGCCGGCAGCACCACGTTGGCAATGGCCTCGGTGTTGGAAGCGGCGGTGTTATCGGTGGGAATGTAGATCACATCGGAATCATCACAGGCCTTCTGGGTGACGGAAGCAACGTCGTTGGTATCGGTGAAGGCATACTCGGCACAGGTGAGGCCGGCAGCTTCCAGATAACCCTTGATCACATCCACCTGGTACTTGGAGTTGCTCTCGGCGGAGCAGTACAGCAGGCCAACCTTCTTGGCATCGGGGAACAGCTCCTGCAGCATGGCGGCCTGCTCATCCAGGGGTGCCAGGTCGGAGGTACCGGAGACATTGGTTCCAACGGTGCCGGTCCAGTTGTCGATCTCCAGCGCGGAAGCATAGTCGGTGACGGAGGTGCCCAGGATGGGAATATCCGCAGTCGCGGAGGTGGCAGCGGTCAGAGCGGGGGTGGCGTTTGCCATGATGAGATCCACATTGGAGGCCACAAAGCCGTTGATGATGGTGGCGCAGTTGACGCTTTCGCCGGAGGCGTTCTGCTCGTCAAACTTCACGGAATCGCCCAGAGCCTCTGTCAGCGCGTCCTTAAAACCCTGGGTAGCGGCATCCAGAGCGGGATGCTGCACCAGCTGGCAGATGCCAACGGTATATGTCTTGGCCGCCTCGGTTTCAGCGGGAGCAGGAGCCGCGGTTTCCGCGGGAGCTGTGGTCTCAGCAGGAGCGGTGGTAGCGGCGGGGGCAGTACCTGTGCAGGCTGCCATTGTAACCAGCAGCGCGGCTGCCAGCAGCAAAGCAAGTGCTTTCTTCATTTCATTTTCTTCCCTTCGTTTTTTCAGTGCGAACTTTTGTGCTCCACCGGTGGAGCGAGTTCTGGTTTACTATACACCCGAACACATGGATTGTCAACGGGAAAATGAAAGAAATTTTCAGAAATATGGATATTTTTTCATATATGGCGTATATTATAGGAGAATATATGAATATATACATTCTCGCAGGAGAAAACATACGCAGCCAGGGTGCCGCTCCCCCAAAAAAGGCTGCCGTTGGAGTTACTCAAGGAAAGAAGGAATGACGTCAATTGACAATTGACAGTTGACAATGAAGGTATCCCCTTTGGGGATATTTTGAATCATTTGTTTAAATCCATCCCGAAGGGATACCACAATTGTCAATTGTTCATTGTAAATTGTCAATTCACAAAAGCCCCCTTCCCACCGCCAAGGCCGCCGCGAATATGGCGGCGGCCTTGGGTTTTCTTCAGTTTCTTGCCAGCCTCCGGCAGGCGTCCGCCAGCTCCTTCAGGGTGGAGCAGGGAATCATGGGACACACCTGGCTCACTGCCATGGTGCTCTTTAAATACTTCCAATTCCGTTCCGGAATGGGATTCAGCCACAGCACCCGGCCGGAAAGCCGTTTTGCTTCCTGCAGGGCCAGGACCGCCCGGTGGGTATCCACCGTTTTGCTGTCGGAAAGAATGATCAATGTGGTGGAGCCGTTCAGAATCGGCGGGCGGAAGGCGCACAGCCTTTCCAGAGCGGTGCCCAGGTCCGTTCCCCGGCCATAGATGCCGGACTCCCGGACGGTGGTGCGGAACCGGTCCATATTCTGCAGCTGAAACGCATCGGCTTCCACAACCGTTTCCGAAAACAGGAAGGTCCGGGAGCTCTCCGCCACCTGATTCAGGGACTGAATAAACCGCAGGGCAAACTCCGAAAACTGCATCATGGAGCCGGACACATCGCACAGGAGCACCAGCCGTTTTCTCCGGGGATGCTTTTTCCGAAAACGAAGGTCGTGTAAGCTTCCGCCGGTGGAGAGACTCCTGCGGATGGTCCGGCGAAAATCCAGCTTGCCACTGTGGGCGCCTGCTCGGCGGTGGGCAGACAGCTCTCCATTGATCTGCCGGGCAACCGCCTGAATCATGGAAATGGCTTTGGGAATCTCCGAGTCCTTGAATTCTCCAATATCCCGGTACAAAAGCCCCATTTCCGGATCCCGCTCCTCTACCCCGGTTCCGGCGTTTTCCATACGCATCTGCTGCTCCAGCAAAGCTTTTGCGAACACGGAGTGAATGAATTCGCTGTAGAGGTGGGGACTTCTGTCCACATTTCCCTTGTATTTTTCCAGGAATTCCCGCAGCTTCTTCCGGGCATCCTCCGGAAGCTCCTTGTAGCTCTCCCGTTCGCTGCTGTCCAGCCGAACCCGGTTTCCCATGCCGTCCAGCTCTTCCTGGGCCTGCTGACGCTCCCGTGCCCGCTGCTGCTCCCG
This sequence comes from Oscillospiraceae bacterium, assembly GCA_017622995.1. GTDB lineage: Bacteria > Bacillota > Clostridia > Oscillospirales > Oscillospiraceae > Faecousia. Next base: position 18,137 of record JAGAQA010000052.1, on the reverse strand, counting down.
CTCCAGCTGATCCCTGGCCTGGGCCCGCATGGCTTCCTCCGAGAGAAAGAACCCGTCAAACACCCTGTCGAAGATCAGCTGCTCTTCCCGGGTGGAGGCATACACGGTTTTGAGGGCTGTTTTCACCCTTTCCCGGTTGGAAAGGTCCATGCCTGCCAGCAGCCGGGCGGCATCCTCCGTGTCCCGGGGCGCGGCTGCCAGGCCCTCCCGCCGGAGCATCCGGCCAAAGGCGGAGAGTTTTTCGATATAAACCTCATCCATGGCTGTGTTCCCGGCAGGCGCCGCAGGGTTCCTCTTCTTCCTGATCCTCCAGGGTCAGCAGATCCTCGTTGTTTTTCAGCACAAAGCCGGCGGTATTGCGCACCGCATCCGGCGTCAGTTCCCGGATTCCCAGGGCATCCAATGCCGCCGCCCAGTCCAGTGTTTCCGCAATGGAGGGCTTTTTCAGGATCTCCTCCGCGGAGCGGAGCTTCTGTACCGCCAGTGCCACCTGAAGGCGCAGCCGGTCATCCACATTGGGCAGCTTCTTCCGCAGAATGGCAAGCTCCTTGTCCATATCCGGGTAATCGATGTGCAGGTACGCGCAGCGGCGGCGCAGAGCCTCGGAAAGAGGCCGGGCCCGGTTGGAGGTCAGCACCACAAAGGGAACGGTCTTTGCCCGGATGGTGCCGATTTCCGGCACGGTCACCTGCATTTCGGACAGCAGCTCCAGCAGAAAGGCCTCAAACTCCTCGTCCGCCTTGTCCACCTCATCGATCAGCAGCACCACCGGCTTTTCCGACCGGATGGATTTGAGCAGGGGCCGCTCCAGCAGAAATTCATCGCTGAAAAGGGACTTGGTCAGGGTCTGCTTATCCGGATCGTTTTCATGGATCTGAATGGTCAGCAGCTGCTTCTGATAGTTCCACTCGTAGAGGGCCTTGCTCTCGTCCAGGCCCTCGTAGCACTGCAGCCGCACCAGCTCCCGGTCCAGAGCCGCGGCCATCACCTTTGCCACCTCGGTTTTGCCCACACCGGCAGCGCCCTCGATCAGCAGCGGCCGCCCCAGGGTCAGGGCCACATACAAAACCGTCAGCATGTTTTCATCATATACATACTGGGTTTCGTCCAGTTTTTGTCTCAGTTCTTCTAAAGTCATAACATTTCTCCTTGTGTAAGAATAGGACTCTTTTGTGAATTGACAATTGACAATTGAGCTAAATCCCACTTTCCCTTTCCATATTACACCATTTCCGGTTCCGATTGCGTTGCTTCCGCAACCTCTACGCCCAAGGTTCCCAGTTCCCGGCGCAGTCTGCCCACATCCCCCCGGAACTGGATGGCGTGCATACCAGTACACATCGCCGCTTCCACATTGGCCGGGCTGTCGTCAATAAAAACGCAAGCTTCCGGCGTCAGACCAAACCGCTCATAGAGGGCGTAGAAAATATCGTAGTGGGGCTTCAGCTTTTTTTCCTCGGCGGAAACCATCAGTCCGTCAAAGTACGCGCTTCCGGGGATCCTGTGGAAATACCTCCGAAGATCCACGCTGGCATTGCTGAGCAGGTAGATGCCATACCCCTGGTCCTTCAGCTCCCGCACCAGCTCCCCCATTCCCTCCATGGGTTCCAGCAGCCGCTTCCACCAGGAGGACACAATATCCTCCACCACAGCGGAAAGCCTCTGGGGGAGACGGCGGCATACCTGGGTGATCGCCTGCCGGTGGGAAATGGTGCCATGGTCCAGCTGAACCCACTCCACACTGCCAAAGAGCTCCCTGGTCAGGAGGCGCCCATCTTCCTCCGAAAGATTGTAGGCAGACAGAATCTGGGGGGCATTCCAATGGATCAGCACCTGACCCATATCAAACACAATGGTGGAAATCTGTTTATGCTCCATACATTCCGCATCCTTTCCGGACATTTTCCACAATTCTATCACAGCTTCCGCATTTCTTGCAAGCGGATTTCACAGAATTGCACGAAAAAGCTTTTTTTCTCCAAAAGCCTATTGACATTTGTCCTTCCCGGGAGTACCATATGCTCAAATTGAATCGCTTATGGTAGAGGCGCGGTATTCATGAGTCCCGTTCTTCAAGGTCTTGCAGCCGAAGGACGCAAAAGGGAACGCCGCCGAAGCGGAATTGGGATGCAAGCACCGGTTCTGCTGGGCCGTCAGAGAACATCTGCCGGACTGTCACGTTTATGTGGAGCGCTATCGTAAAGGGTCGCGGCAAGAGCCAATCTTACTTCGTCATTTACCCTGGATCGCCTGCATAGGCGATCCAGTTTTTCTTTGGGAAGACCAAAAATTCATGAAAGAGGGAAAAGAAAATGAAAAGAATGGTTTGTTTGATGCTGGCACTGGTGCTGGCTATGTCCCTGGCCGCCTGCGGTTCCTCCGCGAAGGCTCCCAAGACCGGTGTGGAAGACGGCGTTCTGACCATCGCCATGGAATGCGCTTACGCGCCCTACAACTGGACCCAGAATGACGACTCCAACGGCGCCGTGCCCATTTCCAATGTTCCCGGCTCCTACGCCAACGGCTACGATGTGATGATCGGCAAGAAGATTGCCGAGGCCAACGGCTGGAAGCTGGAGGTCATCCAGTCCGACTGGGACTCCCTGGTTCCCGGTGTGCAGACCGGCACCTTTGACGCCGTCATCGCCGGTCAGTCCATGACTGCCGAAAGAAGCGAGCAGGTCGACTTCGCAGGCCCCTACTTCTACGCCACCATCGTCTGCGTCGCCAAGAAGGACGGCCCCTTTGCGGGTGCCAAGTCCATTTCCGACCTGTCCGGCGGCAAGTGCACCGCGCAGCTGGCTACCATCTGGTATGATCAGTGCCTGCCCCAGATTGAAGGCGCTCAGGTTCTGCCTGCCTCCGAAACCGCTCCCGCCATGCTGATGGCTCTGGAAACCGGCAGCGTTGACTTCATCTGCACCGATATGCCCACCGCCCAGGGCGCCGTAGCCGCCTATCCCGACATGACCATTCTGGACTTCTCCGGCACCGACGGCGACTTCCAGTTCACCGAAGAAGTCCGTGCCGAAAACGTCAACATCGGCGTTTCCGTCCAGAAGGGCAACACCGAGCTGAAGAACAAGATCGACAGCGTTCTGTCCACCATGACCGTAGACGATATGAACGCCCTGATGCAGCAGGCCATTGCCGTGCAGCCCCTGAGCGAGTAAGCTTCATCCATAGCCCATTTCTTCATTCCGAGCAGGCGCCCTGCCCGGAATGAAGTCGTTTCATAGAAAAAGGAGTAATGTTCATTCATGGAAAAACTGATTCAACTTGCCACGGATATTGGTAAGCTCTGGGCAAAATACGGCAGCTCTTATCTTGCCGGTATCCGCTCTACCCTGGTGCTGGCCCTGGTGGCAACCGCCATCGGCTGTGTCATCGGCTTTTTCTGCGGTGTGCTGAACACCATCCCCTACGGCCCCAACGATCCCCCGGTGAAAAAGTTTTTCCTGAAGCTGATCCGGGCCATCGTCCGGGTCTATGTGGAAGTTTTCCGCGGCACCCCCATGGTGCTGCAGGCCGTGTTCCTGTACTACGGCCTGCCCTATTTTACCGACGGAAACCTGCGCTTTGACAGCGTCTGGGCTGCCGCCATCCTGGTGGTGTCCATCAACACCGGCGCGTACATGGCCGAATCCGTCCGGGGCGGCATCATCTCCGTGGACCCCGGTCAGACAGAGGGCGCCAAGGCCATCGGCATGACCCATGTGCAGACCATGGTCAACGTGATTCTTCCCCAGGCTCTGCGGAACATCATGCCCCAGATCGGCAACAACTTCATTATCAACGTGAAGGATACCTCCGTCATGTTCATCATCGGCTTCCCCGACTTCTTCGCGGCCCACCGGGCCGCCGTGGGTGCCAGCTATCTGTACTTCCCTTCCGCAACGGTGGAAATGGCCGGTTACCTGTGCATGACCCTGGTGGCCTCCTTCCTGCTGCGGGCCCTGGAAAAGAAGATGGACGGCGCCAGCGACTATGAGCTGGTGCAGGAGGATCCCCTGGTGATGACTGCCGGAACCTACAGCCATCCCAACCGGGCCCCCTTCGGCGAGCAAAATCGGGAGGTGTAGGAAATGGCAATTCTGGAAATCAGGCATCTGTCCAAATCCTTCGGCCAGCACCAGGTGCTGAAGGACATTGATTTTACCGTAAACCCCGGAGATGTAACCTCCATCATCGGCGCTTCCGGCAGCGGCAAGAGCACCCTGCTTCGTTGCATCAACCTGCTGGAAACCCCCTCTTCCGGTGAAATTCTGTACCACGGGAAAAACGTTGCCGGACGGGGCATCAACGCCCCGGAATACCGGAGCCATGTGGGGATGGTATTCCAGTCCTTCAACCTGTTCAACAATATGACCGTGCTGGAAAACTGCATGGTGGGCCAGATTAAGGTTCTGAAGCGCAGCAAGGAGGAGGCCAGGCAAAACGCCCTCCTGTATCTGGATAAGGTGGGAATGGCCCCCTACATCAACGCCAAGCCCCGGCAGATCTCCGGCGGTCAGAAGCAGCGTGTGGCCATTGCCCGGGCGCTGGCCATGAATCCGGAAATGCTGCTGTTCGACGAACCCACCTCCGCTCTGGACCCGGAAATGGTGGGCGAGGTGCTGACCGTTATGCAGCAGCTGGCAAAGGAAGGCATGACCATGCTGGTGGTTACCCACGAGATGGCCTTCGCGAAGGATGTCAGCAACCATGTGGTCTACATGGCAGACGGTGTAATCTGCGAGCAGGGCACTCCGGAGGCGCTCTTCGGCAATCCCCAGAAGCAGGAAACCAAAGACTTTCTGTCCAGATTCAACAAGCTCTGAAAAATCGGCACTTCCCAAACCCGGGAAGTGCCGATTTGTTTATACGCAGGCTTTCAGAATGGCCACCGCAATGCCCACCATAATGAGGGGCACCAGCAGCAGGACCCCGCCGGCAAACAGGACGCACAGGATGAGAATGGGCAGCGCCAAGGCCATCAGCAGGCTGCCAATCACCTTTGCGGCGCCCCAGGTCAACCGGAAAGCAAGCCCAATGCCATTCACAAAGAGCCAGAAAAAGCCAATCATCACCAAAAACGAAAACATATGTTCCTCCTAATCCGATCCGGAACAAGTCCGGATCTTTATCCCCAATTGATCTGCCAGGCCGGAATCCTTTTCCAGCCGCTCCATCAGCTTCAGTGCCAGGATCCTTTCTTTGACCGTCATCCGGGATCACCTTCCTTTTGCTTGATGGGACTATTGTATCACCGCAGCACCTTCCATGCTATGATTCTTTTTGAAAAATAGAAGGAGCATTTCCCCTTCAAGCAGCAAAATAGCCCCGGAAAACTCTCTTTTCCGGGGCTGGGCTTATTTCAATTCCTGTTTCCGGGCCTTGTAGCGCTCCGGGTCGATCTGGCCGCTCAAAAGCATTTTCTCTGCCCAGAGCTGCAGCGTTTCCACCGTAACGGAAATGCGCTCCAGTTCCTTCTGAATGGCAATGAAGTCGTCAATTTCATCTCCGTCGATTTTCCCGTCGGCGGTGATCTCAATGAGCCGTTCCTTCCGTTTGTCCACGGAATTGAGGGAGGCCAGCATTTCCAGCACAATGGCGGAAAGCTCCTTGATCTCCACCTCCGGCACATACTCCTGACCGATGGGGCACTGGTTGGAGCAGTAGTAATTGCACAGGCCAGGACGCCGGTACTTCTGGGCCATGGTCAGCACTTCATCCGGATAGGGACGGCTCTTTTCACTTTCGATTTTCTCGATCCGTTCCGGCGTTACCGTTTCCAGCAGCTCGCTGGCCTTTTCCCGGGACAGGCCCAGTTCCTCCCGGGCCAACTGGTATTTGTTTTTGTTCTGCTTCACCGATGCTCTGCCCATATTGGCCTCCTTAGGCGAAATACTGTCCGGCTTCCGCCAGAATGCTTGTTTCGATTGCGGCAGCCGCCTGGGCATCCTCCGCGGTGACGGAGAGATAGAGCTTCAGCTTGGGCTCCGTTCCCGAGGGCCGCACCACCAGAGAGCAGCCGCCCTCCAGCAGGAATTTCAGCACATCGGACTTGGGCAGGCCATCCAGCCCAAGGCTGTAGTCCAGCAGCTTTTCCACCCGCAGTCCGCCGAAGGATGGAATCCCCTGGCGGAACCGGGCCATGATGCGCTGCATTTTGGCAAAGCCCGCGCTTCCTTCAAACTGGAAGGAATGGAGGGTGTTGCGGCAGTAACCATATTCTCTGTAAAGCTCCAGCAGCTTCTCCGTAAGCCGAATGCCCCGGGCAGCGTAGTAGCTGAACATTTCACAGATCATATAGGCTCCCCCCACACCGTCCTTATCCCGGACATAGGTGCCGGTCAGGTAGCCATAGCTCTCTTCAAAGCCGAAGACATAGCGCTCTTTCTGGCCCTGGGCTTCCAGCAGGCCAATCTGTTCGCCGATATACTTGAAGCCCGTCAGCACATTGCGGGTTTCCAGGCCATAATGGGCGGCGATCCGCTCCGCCAGATCCATGGTGACGATGGTCTTGACCATCACCGGCTTTTCCGGCATTTTGCCGTGCTTTGCCCGCTGGGAGCAGATGTAGTCCAGCAGCAATATTCCGGTCTCGTTGCCGGAAAGGAGCACATACTCCCCTTTTTCGTTTTTGACCGCAATGCCCACCCGGTCGCAGTCCGGGTCCGTGGCCAGCAGCAGGTCCGCATTGTTCCTTTGAGCGTACTGAAGGCCCAGCTCCATGGCCTCCCGAATCTCCGGGTTGGGGTAGGGGCAGGTGGGGAAATTGCCGTCGGGCTCCGCCTGCTCCGCCACCACCGTCACATGGGTGTAGCCCATTTCGGAAAGGGTTCGCAGCACCGGCCATCTTCCCGCGCCGTTCAGGGGAGAGTAGACAATTGCCGTGGCCTTGTTCACATCCTCACCGAAGAGCACCGACTGGGCCTTCACATTCTCCACAAAAGCGGTGTAGGTTTTCTCCGGAATGTAAGAAATCCAGCCCTTTTCCAGGTATTCCTCAAAGGAACCGGTATGTACATCCCGAAAAAGATCCAGCTTTTCAATCTCCGCCAGCACCTGGGCAGCTGCCTGAGTGGTGATCTGGCAGCCGTCGGCGCCGTATACCTTGTAGCCGTTATACTTGCTGGGGTTGTGGGAGGCGGTGATCATCACACCCGCGTCCGCCCCCAGGTGCCGGACGGCAAAGGACACCGTGGGCACCGGCATCAGCCGGGGCCAGATAAAAACCTTCACCCCGTTTGCCGCAAACACACCGGCCGCCACACGGGCGAACACATCACTTTTGATGCGGCTGTCGTAGCCGATGCAAACACTGGGGTTTTTCCTCTGCTTGTTGAGATAATCCGCCAGGCCCTGGGTTGCCTTGGCCACCGTGTAGATGTTCATCCGGTTGGTTCCGGCGCCGATGACGCCCCGCAGGCCGCCGGTTCCGAAGGCCAGATCCCGGTAGAACGCGTCCTCCACCTGCTCCCTTGTCATTGCGGAAAGGGCAGTCTTTGTTTCGGCATCCATTCCCGGCCAGGAAAGCCAGCGATTGTATTCTTGTAAAACGTCCATTATTTACCCCCGAATGTCCAAAAAGGAAATTTGACCGTGAATGCGGAGCTCCTCCGAATCCGCCGGGACAAACAGGCAATCCCCCCGGCAGATGTCCAGGCTCTCCCCGGCAAACCGGATGGTTCCGCAGCCCCGGACACACAGCAGCACACGAAAGCTGTATTCATCCGCCTGATAGGTGACCACCTGGCGGCGGTCCGTATTGACCATCAGCCGGTACACCTCAAAATACCGGCAGCGGCACAGAAGCTCCCGGGCTGCCCCCGGACTGTAGCGCAGCACCCGCATGGGCTGCCGGGGTTCCGGCGCCGCGCCAAGATCCGCCACCTCCAGCGCCTTTTCCAGGTGCAGCGGCCGCTTTTGACCGTTTTTATCCACCCGGTCGTAGTCGTAGAGCCGATAGGTCAGATTGCTGCTTTCCTGGATTTCCGCCACCAGCGCCCCGGCGCCCAGGGCATGAATGGTGCCCGCCTCCACAAAAAACACATCGTCCGGCTGAACCGGCACCCGCTGCAAATACCTGGGAAGGGTGCCGTCCCGGGCCGCCTGCCGGACCGTTTCGGCATCCAGATCCCGGCTCAGTCCATAAATGAGGGAGGCATCCCGGGCAGCATCCAGCACATACCACATTTCCGTTTTGCCCCGCTGGCCCTGTTCCCGGGCGAAGGCGTAGGCATCCGTGGGATGGACCTGAATGGACAGGTCCTGTTTGGCATCGATGAGCTTTACGAGGATGGGCAGCCCACCGTCTTTTTCCGGATGGGTGCCCAGAAAATCGGGATTTTGGCGCAGTACATCCCCCAGGCTCTGCCCGGCATATTCCCCGCTGGCCACCATAGAGGGACCATCCGGGTGGGTGGAGCACTCCCAGGTTTCCGCCAGAGGGGCAAGGGGCAGAGCCTTCGCGAAATCCGTTTTCAGCCGGTTCCCGCCCCAGAGATAATCCTTCCCGGCAGGGGCCAGGAGGAATGGTTTACGCTTCATAAGCATCCCGTTCCAGCACAAATTTCTCTTTGTCATCCACGCTGATGTCCTTGCCCAGCTGGACCTCCATCAGCTTCAGCTCCGTAGCAGCGATGACGGTATGTCGGGTTCCCGCGGCCATGGTCACCACATCACCGGCGGACACCTTGTTTTCCATGCCGTCCACAATGGTCTTGCCCCGGCCGGAAATCACCACCCACACCTCATCACGATGCCGGTGGCTGTGGTAATTCATGCTGTGTCCGGCGTTCAGGGTCACCTTGATGGTCATGCTCTCCGACTCCACATCCAGCACCCGGAAGGAGCCCCAGCTTTTCTCCGCAAACATGACCTGCTGATCCATGGCGTCCACAAAGGGCTTGATGTAGCTGGACTGCTCCTTATCGGAAACCAGAATGCCGTTGGCAGAAGCAGAAATCACCACATCGTGAAGCCCCATTGCCAGCACCGGCATATCGGTCTCATTGATGATGTTCACGCCCCGGCAGGTCTCATTCATGGTGCCCTTACCTACAACCGCCTCTTCCATGGCTTCCGTCAGGGTGTTCCAGGTGCCCAAGTCCATCCAGCGGCCGGAAAAGCGCATCACCTGGATATTGGGCTCGTGCTCCACCACCGCGTAGTCAAAGGAGATTTTGGTCAGGGTTTCGTACTTGTCGTACAGATCCTGATAGTCCGTAAAATCAATGAGTTCGTGGGCCCGGTCCAGCACATACCGGAGCTTATAGGCAAACACGCCGCCATTCCACAGAGCGCCCTGGGAGATGTAGCCCTCGGCAACCGCCGCGGTGGGCTTTTCCTTGAAGGTGCGGACCCTGGCAACAGGCCCTTCCCCCTCCGGGAGGATATAGCCGTACTTTTCGCTGGGATAGGTGGGCTCAATGCCCATCAGCACCAGATTGGCTTCTCCTTTGTCCGCCTGTCGGGAAAGATCTTTGAGTGCCTCAAAATAGTCGTCATCCACATAGGGATCCACCGGGCAGACCACCACGGATTCGTCCGCGGGAACCCCCATCACATCCACAAGATAGCTGGTTGCCAGGGCAATGGCCGGGAAGGTATCCCGGCGGCAGGGCTCCACGGAAATGCCCACTTCGTTTCCCAGCTGATTGTGAATCAGAGAAACCTGGGCCTTGGAGGTGGCAATGGTCACCTTTGCCTGGGGGTCCGCACGCTTGATCTGGCGGAAGACCCGCTGAACCATGGATTCGTAGCCCGCTTCCCCATCCTTGAAAATCTTGATAAACTGCTTGGAGCGAATGTCATTACTCAGGGGCCACAGCCGCTTGCCGGAGCCGCCGGACAGCAATACCAGATTCATACTTTCTCCTTTACCGTTCCGCCCGCATGGGGTTGTGCAAAAAATCCTCGTAGGACAGGCGAATGCCCTCTTCCAGCTCGGTCTTGTAGGTCCAGCCCAGGGCCGTCGCCTTGGAAACATCCAGCAGCTTTCTGGGGGTTCCGTTGGGCTTACTTGTATCCCACTTGATTTCCCCCTCAAAGCCAACCACCTTGGCCACCAGCTCGGTAAGCTCTTTGATGGTCAGCTCCTTGCCTGTACCGGCGTTGACGGTCTCGTTTCCAGAGTAGTGGTTCATCAGGAATACGCACAGGTTGGCCAGGTCATCCACATACAGGAATTCCCGCAGGGGGCTGCCGTCACCCCAGCAGGTGACCTCCGTCTTCCCTTCCACCTTGGCCTCATGGAACCGGCGGATCAGCGCCGGGAGCACATGGGAATGGGTGGGGTGGTAATTGTCGTTGGGTCCATAGAGATTGGTGGGCATCACGCTGATGTAATCCGTGCCATACTGCCGGTTCAGGAACTCACAGTATTTAAGCCCGGAAATTTTTGCCAGGGCATAGGCTTCGTTGGTTTTTTCCAGCTCGGAGGTCAGCAGGCAGCTTTCCTTCATGGGCTGGGGCGCCATGCGGGGATAGATGCAGGAGGAGCCGAGAAACTCCAGCTTCCTGCAGCCGTTTTTCCATGCGGCGTGGATCACGTTCATTTCCAGAATCATGTTGTCGTACATAAAATCCGCCAGGGCGTTCTGGTTGGCCACAATGCCGCCCACCTTGGCGGCAGCCAGGAATACATACTCCGGCTTTTCCGCTTCAAAAAAGGCCTCCACCTGATCCTGCCGGGTAAGGTCCAGCTCCTTATGGGTACGGGTAATGATGTTGCTGTAGCCCTGCCGCTGCAATTCTCTGACAATGGCGGAGCCCACCATGCCCCGGTGGCCCGCCACATAGATTTTCGCGTTTTTTTCCATCATTTTGCCGCCTCCAGCATTGCCTTTTCTTTCCTGGCCAATTCACGGTCATGCTTTGCCATGATTTCCACCAGCTGTGCGTAGCTGGTCTTCTGGGGATTCCAGCCCAGAACGGTCTTGGCCTTGGTGGGGTCACCCCACAGATTATCCACATCCGTGGGACGGAACCACTGGGGGTTTACGGATACCAGGAGCTTTCCGGTTTCGGCATCGTACCCTTTTTCGTCGATGCCGCTGCCCTCCCAGCGAATTCGCATACCGTTGGCCGCAAAGGCTTTTTCGGTGAAATCCCGGACCGTATGCTGCTCACCGGTGGCAATCACGAAATCCTCCGGTTTTTCCTGCTGCATAATCAGCCACATACACTCCACATAATCCTTGGCGTAGCCCCAGTCCCGGAGGGAATCCATGTTGCCCAGCTCCAGGTGATCCTGGAGCCCCTCGGCGATCCGGCCGGCAGCCAGCGTAATCTTCCGGGTGACGAAGTTTTCACCCCGGCGCTCGGACTCATGGTTAAAGAGGATGCCATTGACGGCGAACATTCCATAAGCCTCCCGGTACTCCTTTACAATCCAGAAGCCGTACTGCTTGGCCACGGCATAGGGAGAATAGGGATGGAAGGGTGTGGTCTCCCGCTGGGGGACCTCCTCCACCTTGCCGAAAAGCTCGGAGGTAGAGGCCTGATACACTCTGGTTTTCTTGGTCAGTCCCAGAATCCGGCAGGCTTCCAGAATCCGCAGAACCCCCAGGGCATCCACATCACCGGAATACTCCGGCACATCAAAGGAAACCTGCACATGGCTCTGGGCCGCCAGGTTGTAAATCTCATCGGGCTGCACCTGGCCAATGATGCGAATCAGGCTGGAAGAATCCGTCAGATCCCCGTCGTGGAGCTTGATTTCGCCCATGAGGTGGTCGATTCTCGCGGTATTGGAGATGGAGGCCCGGCGGGTAATGCCGTGGACTTCATAGCCCTTTTCCAGAAGAAACTCTGCAAGATAAGACCCATCCTGACCGGTAATGCCGGTAATCAGCGCAACTTTTGACATATTGTAACCTCAACTTTCTGAATAACAGCGGCAGGTCTGCTGCCGGGAAATTTACACTCATACAGAGTAAAGTATATCATATCTTTCCCTGAAAGTACAGCAAAAAGGCAGAAAAAAGGACTGCTCCCCCATTTGGGGAAGCAGTCCGACGGTTTTCACTGTTCCAAAGCGGTTTCCAGAAGGATCAGCAGCTCCAATACACTGTGGAAGGTGGTGGCTTTCGGATCCCCCGGGCGGCGGAACCGCCCCTGCCAGCTGTAATTCTGGCGGAAGAGAATTTCCAGTTCCACATCCGGCGTTTCCGCCCGGCACCCCGGCTGCGTGTCCGGAAGCGTTTCGTGGAGGTCCATCAGTTCCTCCAGCACCAGAACCATTTTGGACAGACTGGAAAACGGAATCGGCTCCGGGATTCCCCTCCCGGTAACAGACCCGCTCCATGCCCCGCTGTCCTGTTTCTTCAGAAAAATATGAAAGAGCGCCCCATTGGATGGCGTCTGTCTGCATTCTTTCAAGGTCCAATCCTCCCGCTCTCAGCTTTCCCATTCCTGGCCCATATGGCCCAGGTCCAGGATCTGAATATCGAAACGCCCCTCACTCTTCGGGTAGTCCGTATGGTATCTTCCCATGATCCGGTCTTCCACCGTCTTTCCGTTGTCCCCGGAAGCACCCGGCAGAAGGGCCAGAAACAGCTCCATGCCCTTGCGGGTAAAGGGGTCTCCCGCCCGAAGAGAATGCTGCAGCACACTTTCCATCTGGCGCATATACACCGAACGCTTTTCCTGGGGAAGCCCCTCGCCGGAAAGCTGGATCACCAAAATCTGGGCGGGGATGCCGCTGCGGCGCATATCCCGCAGATGCCGGTTGACAATTTCCCGGAACACATTGTTGTCGCATTGGAACGCACCCTCCTGGTGACTTTCCGTTTTGAGAAAACGCACAACCTGTCCCGGCTCCACTCCGCCGCTCTGGCTCTTCTGGGCTTCCAGCCGCTCCGCTTCCAGCCGGGCCGTGGGCGAGGCCCCGAAAGCCTCCCGGAAGTAGGACCGGATTTTTTCGTAATGGGAAAGCGCCAGCTCCGGCTTCCCGCCCCGGGTCAGGGCCCGCATATACAGGACGCTGAAATCCTCCGCCACCGGTTCCAGCGCGATCACACTGTCGCACATCCGGGCGGCTTCTTCATAACGCTTCTCCTCCATCAGCCACTCCACAGCCGTACGGCACAGGGTCATATATTGGCTGCGGTAGGTAGGGCCTACCCCCATACACCAGCCCTCATTGCTGTTTTCCGGCAGGAAGTCCCCCGTATAGAGCTTTGCCGCTTCCTGCGCCAGCCCAATGGCCTGCTCCCGGTCCCCGCAGTTCAGCGCTTCCCGGGCTTTTGCGTCAAACTCCTCACAGTCCAGGAGGGTTTTCTGGGTAGGCGCCCAGAAATAGGTGCCGGAATTGTTGAAAATCAGCCGTTTTCCGTCTTCCAGTCCCAGCTCCTCCAGGGCGTTCCTGGCCCGGCTGATGTTATTTTGCAGCGTGCTCATGGGGTTCACGCCTTCGTTCTCATGCCAGAACAGATCAATGAGTTCTTCCGCAGGCACACCCCGGTCCCGATGCAGAATCAGATAGGCCACCAGCGTCCACAGCCGCTTGGACCGCCCGGACAGGCTGATGACACGGGGCCGAACCAGCCCCGGACCATAGATTGTAAACTTGCCAAGCATGGTTACCCGAATGGTCGTATCCAATGAAACATCCTCCTTCATCCAGCCGATTGCTTTTTTCCGTTTATTATGGATTATACCGCATGGTCTGCCAAAATACAAACGGTTTTTCATTTTTCCCAAAAATAATGCCCCGGGGCCGCAAATCCGTTTCCATTGCCCTCCAAAAACGAAATCGTGCCGAAACTGATATTCCGACACGACTTTCGATTCATTTGCTTTTGTCTCCAGCCCAACGATTGACACAGGACCCGAACGCAGTGGTTTTGGGCAAGCATCATTTGTTCAGGCCGTAGGACCGGACCGGTTGGATATATCGCTCATGACTGAGCGCCTGCGGTCGCGCGTAGGCGCCGGACACCAGTCCAAGCATGGCAAAAATCGTAACCACAGAGGAACCGCCGTAGCTGATCAGCGGCAGCGTCAGGCCGATAACGGGCATAACGCCGATGCACATACCCACATTGATCATCAGCTGGAACATCATGGAGGAGGCCGCGCCGTAGCAAATCAGGCGGCGCATATAATCCGGGCACCGGGATCCCACATAGATGCACCGGGCAATAATCAGAAGCTCCATGATCATCACCGCGCAGCAGCCGAAGAAGCCCAGCTCCTCACCGATGGAGGAGAAAATATAGTCGGTATGCTGGGCAAACAGGTTGCCGCCCTGGGTACGGTTGCCGTGGAACAGGCCCTGGCCCGTCAGGCCGCCACCGGTCAGGGACTGAAGGTTGATTTTACTGTGGTAACGGGCGCCGATACCCTGGGCATCAAAGGTGGGGTCAATCAGAACCATAATCCGTTCCCGCTGGTATCCGCCAAGCAGCGGCCAGGCGATTGGCACCGCCACCGCAATACAAACAATGGCCAGCAGGAACCACCACAGGCTGACGCCTCCCGCAAAGGCCATGCCGATAAAGATAAACACGAAAATCAGGGACACGCCGGCGTCTCCGGACAGCACCATGTTCAGGCCCACCAGAATACCCAGGTGGAGAACCATGTGCAGCACGGAAGGGAATTTGGAAATATCATTCTGATGGGACGCCATCACCGAGGCCATAATGAGGATGTAGGTGATTTTGCAGATCTCGGCGGGCTGAATCATAACCGGCAGGCCGGGAAAGTCCAGCCAGCTTCGGTTGCCGGTGTTGTTATCGGTGCCGAAGGGGATCAGCAGCAAAAGCAGGAAAATATTAAAGGCAACCAGCAGGACCCGGTGCTCCGAAATATAATCCTGATCAATGGAGGATACCACAGCGTACATAAAGCAGCCCAGCATAACCGCAACCAGCTGAATCAGAATATATCGGGCATTTCCGTCAAACTTCTCCGCACTGGTTGCGCTGGCGATGATGATACAGCCGGCGCCGGCGGTAACCAGACACAGAATCAGCAGCACCCAGTCTCCCTTTTTGGGGAAGTCTTTCAATTCTTCAATAAACTGATGCAAGAAAACAGCTCCTTAGGGTCAGATATGTGGATTATACCACCTTTTCGCCAAAAAGTAAATAGACGGACTGTGAACACGGCACAAAAGGGGCTGTCCTGGGACAGCCCCTTGGCAAATCGGATCCGGTTGATCAGCTGATGCGGACGGCGGCAACCACCAACCGGCCGTTATCCAGCGTGTACTCACAGGTAGACAGGCACAGCAGCTTGTCGCCATACTGAGGCGTTACGCCGGTGTCGTAGAATGCCAGACTCTTGCAGGTGGAAACGAAATCATCAAAATCCTTCTGGGTGGCCGCATTCTCGAACTTGTGATAAGAGAAGCCCTCGCCAATGTTGGCAGATGTCTTGAACACCGCAAAAATCTTGTAGGTATGGTACTCCACATCGCCGGTCTTGGGATTGAAGGTGTCAAAGAAGATCAGGCTGTTTCTGTCCCAGGTGGCCTTGGCTGTGTAGTTATGCAGGTAGGCGAACATACTGCCGTCCTTCATGGTGTGGCCATAAAGGGTGACGTTGTCACTGGGTTTAAAAACATCGCACTGCTCCCGGGCATAGATGGTGCCGGGGGTGCTGTTCTTCTTGTTGTAATCCCGGTACAGGTAATAGTTGGCGTTGTCCACGGAGGACTGCACAACGGGGTAGTCTACCTTGGTGCCGTCAATACGCAGCCAGCCCACAAAATCCTCGTTGGGATTCTTCTCATAGAACGCCTTGTAATCCCGGCCCTCCGCATAGGTGGCCTGGGGCTCGGTGGTGGGCTCAGTGGTTTCTTCCTCGGTGGGGGCCTCCGTGGTTGCCACGGTGGTGGTCGGCACCGTGGAAATCAGGTCTTCCCGCAGCTGTTCGTTCAGGTCTGCGTTTTCCTTGGAAGACATGAAATACTGGAACAGGTAGATGGCGCTGCCCAGCAGCGCGACTGCCAGCACAATGACAATGGTTATGTAGATGCCTTTCTTTTTCTGGTCCATGGCGTTTCCTCCTGTAATTGCTTGACATTATTTTTGTCAAACTGTAACTTATCTGTAACCATTATAATCCAACTGCCCATTTCTGTCAATGCCGAATATGCTCTCTTCATAATTTCTTAATCACATTTTTTGGAAATCAGCCCACGAGATAGGGCATCCCCAATATATCTCTCTGCTCCTTGCACCGTTGGCCCAGCCGCCAGGTGCCGCCGGTGGAGGAACCGGAGGAAAAATTGCACTCGGTATCCGGCAAAAACGCCTCCAGACCCTTTGTCTCATAGGGGTTTCCGTCCCACCACAGTCGCTTCAGCCAGGTCATTTTTTTGATGGGCTCCGCGCTGCCGTAACTGTAGCACAGATTCAGGTCCTCCAGATTGGGGCAGCTGAGCAGCGGGGAATAATCCCGGACCGCCGTAATGAACAGCTCCAGAAAAACAAGCTTTTCATGGTTTGCCAGGGGGGTGATGTCCGAAACACCGGTATCCGCCAAAATAAGATACTGTAAATTGGGCATATACGCCGCCCAGGTGCAGGTGGTAATCGCCATATGTCCCAAATCGATGGCCACCAGGTCCGTGCAGTATTTCAGCGGCTCCATCTGGTTTTCGTATACATGCTCCCGGGTAACCACCGGGGCAAAGTAGATCGCGTCTGTGCGGACGCTGACTCTGCCGATGTGCACCATCCAGACAAACCGGATGTCCTCGTACCGTTTGTTAAGGGCATCCATCTCCTCATTGCCAATGCCGCAATCACACATGACTACCTTTCGCAGGTTTTTCATATAGGGAAGCATACACTCCACCTGGTCTGTGCTTTCAAATAGCTGGCCGGAAAGATCGATTTCCTCCGCGTCGCTGGGGAAGGTGCCGTCGCCAATGGGTACATTCCATAAAAGAAAGACATCCGGAAACCGGCTGCACAGCTCCATCAGTTCCTGATCCGTCAGAGAAGCCCCCCTCAGATCCGCCTGCTCCAGGTCCGGACACAGCGCAAAAATCGTTTCCAGCGTTTCCCGGTCCAGCTCCGAATTGCTCAAATCCAGACTGCTGCAGCCCTTTCCCAGGGAAAGCTCTCTGTCCGGCAGCTCATAGCCCAGCTGAATATCCGGGTATGCCTGCTGAATCCGTTCAAAGGCCCCCTTCTCCGGCAGCGATTCCGTCAGAACAAGCTGGTCTACATTTTTTAGATAAGGAAGCACCTCCAGAAGTGCTTCCGAATCCAATGTATGGAGCTCCAGTCGCCGGGTATCCGATTCCCACTGCCTGCCCTCCAAGGTGATCCGGTAGGCAACCTGGCAATCGGGCATTGCCTGGGAAAGCGCTTCCAGGGCCTCATAATCCCGGCAGTCTTCCGCATCCACCCTGCGCAGATGGGGCAGGTGCTTCAGCGCCGGCAGGTCCTCCAATGTCAAATGGGAAACCGTCAGTTCTTCCGTATCCGGGTCCAGCAGCGTTCCCTGGAAGGGCACCAGCCAGCTGATTTCACAGTCCGGCATCCGGCTGCGCAGCCAGTCGAACTGCTCCACGGTCAATCCGGTATTTCGAAGGTCCAACTGATGCAGGTTATAAAACCGGGGGAGCCTGGAAAAATCCACATCCTGCCTGCCGGAAAGGTCCAGGGACTGGGCATACCGGTCGTAGGCCCCCTCTCCCATACGGACAAAGCTGCGCAGATCGTACTGGATGAACACCGCAATGCTTCCCGCAAGCAGCACCGTCATCAATGCCCCCAGCGCCAAAAACCGTTTCCGTTTCACCATCCGCCTCTCCCCCTTTACGGTATTATGTAACCGCATTTCATTATGCAGGCAAACATTCCCAATGTCAAGCACTTCCGGGGGCTATGGGGAAAAACATTTTTCTTGCTTTTCCTTTGAAACTGTGCTATCCTATAGAGGCAAATTTTCACATGCCGGTGTGATGGAATGGTAGACGTAGTGGACTCAAAATCCACCGCTGGCGACAGCGTACCGGTTCGAGTCCGGTCACCGGCACCAAGAAAGCAGATACCCGAACCGGGTATCTGCTTTCTTGGTATCGTGGAGGACCCGAACCCATCAAATTGGACAGTCCGGTGGACTGTCCATCGGCGGCGGCTGGACGACGCCGACACCATAATGTAATCGAGTCCGGTCACCGG
>JAGAQA010000051.1 GCA_017622995.1 Oscillospiraceae bacterium | reverse complement strand
CAGAGTTCGCTGCGTTAGCAGCGAAAAAGATTCAATCATTTTCTGCCGGGGCGTGTACCTGGCAGAAAATACATCTCAGGCTGCAAGTGTGGAATTTGTTCGCCTACGGCGAACAAATTATGCGCGCGGCAGACTGCAAAAACTGGCGAAAAAGCCCGAAGGGGTTTTTCGACAAGCTCCAAGCACCCCTGCTCCGAAAACCGGAGCAGGGGTGCTTTATGTTACCTTAAAAATACAGCTCCGCGGCCAGGTTGCCGTGGACATACAGGCAGACTGCCTTGCGCATAAAGGGCTCGGTGACGCCAAAATAGTCTGCCAGCTCCCACAGCTCGGTATAGCCCTGGGCGATGGCATCGTCCAGCTCTTCCACGGGGATCAGCCTACGGATGGCCCACTTGTCCGCCTGATTTTCATGGCGCTGGCGGGAATCCACGGTGGCATAGATGTTGTAAAAGCTCCCTGTCATACAGTGACCAAGCTCATGACCCAGGTGCATCCGCTCCTGGGTACCGCCGTCCGATACGCAGTCATCCATGCCAATGTAACAGGACCCGTCCGGCTCCATCAGGGACATGGAACCGTTTGCCTTCATGGGGTACCGGAGGACGGCAATATTCTCTTTGCGGGCCAGGTCGTACAGTTCCGGTACCTGTGTCATGGCTACTCCTTTTTTGCTTTCCGCTCCTCCCGCTGGCGCACGAAGGCGGCAAAGCTGAGAACTTCGTCATACATGGCATCGGTGATTTCACCGCTGCCGCCGAAAAGGGCGAACTTGATGTCTTCCTGGGTGGGCCGGGGACGGGAAGACCCTTCCTCCTCTTCTCCATAACCCAAAAGCTCGGATACGCTGATGCCGAAGTAGCGGCACAGCTTGTCGATTACATTGCCGGAGGGCTTGGTGCCGGGGTCTTTCTTCCACTTGGTGACGGTGGATTTGCTGAGACCTGCGTCAATGGCGGCTTTGGAGGTGCTGACACCCTTCTGCCTGCACAGCTGGACAAAACGTTCGTAGAACATTCGGGAACACCCTTTCATCAAATCTGAAAATTTTCAACTCAACAGACTTGACAAGTACGAAAGAATGTACTATAATGCAGACATGAGTTGAAAAACAAGAACTTACTCCCGGAATCGGAAACCAGGGGAAGGCAATCCGATTCCGAAATTGTGATCACCTTTATACTAGCATATCTGTTTTTGTTTTTCAACTGTTCTTTGCACATTTTTTTCTGTTTTGGAAGACTGCTTATAGAATAGGGAGGGATGTGTCCAATAAACAGGACGAATAAGAGCGGTGGCCCCGGGGATCTGCCCGGGAGAGAAAGGAGGGACGCGCTGTGGAAGAAGCTTGGATGGAAGATCAGTTGATCCAGAGCAGGTGGGACGCTTTTTTGAGGAAAAGACCGGTGTGCTGCCTGTGCGGAGAGCCCATTCTTTCTACCCAGGGCCTGGAAATGGAGAATCAGTGGTATTGTGGGGACTGTGTCCGCAGGCATACCCGGGAGGTAGGGGAAGCATGACGCCGGATTGGGATGCCCTGCGGCGGGCCTACAGCGGGGGCGGAACCGTAAGGGACCTGTCCAGGAAATGGGGTGTACCGGAATCGACCCTGCGGGGCCGGATCAGACGGGAAAACTGGCAGCGCTGTGCCCAAAAGGGAAAAACGGAAATTGTTCAAAAAGACGAACAGAGCCAGAGACGGTCAGACCGGGTGGACGACCTGGCGGACCGGATGCTCACCTGTCTGGAGCGGGCGGTGGAGGAGCTGGACGCGGTGACCCGTACCGTTCGGGAAAAGGTGAAAAAAGAGGACGGCGGGGACGTAACCACCGATTACGCCCAGGTGATGCCCGGAGAAAAGGGCCTTATCGACCGGGGCGGGCTCAAGCAGCTCACCGGTGTGCTGAAGGATCTGAAGGAGATTCTGGTGCTGCGGTCCGAGGGGGATACCCTGGAGCAGCAGGCCCGGATCGCCCGGCTTCAGCGGGAGCTGAGCCGGGAGGACAGCCAGGAGCGGATTCTGGTGACCATGGAAGGAGCGTGCGGCGGCTATGCCGACTAAGGTGCTGACCATGCCCGCCCCCAACGAAAAGCAGGCCCTGGCCCTGGCGGAACGGCACCGCTATGTGGGCTACGGCGGGGCCCGGGGCGGAGGCAAAAGCTGGTTTGTCCGCTGGAAGGCGGTGCTTCTGTGCCTGCGCTATCCGGGAATCAAGGTGCTGATCACCAGAAGAACCTACAAGGAGCTCTTCAATAACCATATCGCCCCGCTGATGCAGCTGCTTGCGGGGGTGGCGGAGTACAGGAGCGTGGACAAGCTCTTCCGGTTTCCCGGGGGCAGCACCATCCATTTCGGCTACTGCGCCTGCGACGCCGACCTGGGCCAGTACCAGGGGGCGGAGTACGATGTGTGGTTCGCGGACGAGGCCGGTCAGTTCAAAGAGGAATGGCTGGTCCAGATTGATGCCTGTGTCCGGGGCGTCAACGACTTTCCCAAGCGCACCTACTATACCCTGAACCCCGGCGGACCGGGACACGGCTACTTTAAGCGCCTGTTTGTTGACCGGCATTTTACGGAGGACGAACACCCGGAGGACTACGCCTTTATCCAGGCCCTCTGCACGGACAATCACGCGTTGATGGCCAGCCAGCCCGGGTATCTGCGCTCCCTGGAAAAGCTGCCCTACAAGCTCCGGCAAAGCTGGCTGTATGGCAGGTGGGATGTGTACG
This sequence comes from Oscillospiraceae bacterium, assembly GCA_017622995.1. GTDB lineage: Bacteria > Bacillota > Clostridia > Oscillospirales > Oscillospiraceae > Faecousia. Next base: position 23,136 of record JAGAQA010000051.1, on the reverse strand, counting down.
AGGGCCAGTTTTTCGAGGAATTTACCGATGACCCGGCCCATTATCAGGACCGGCGGTATACCCACGTCATCGATCCCTTTGATATTCCCGCCGGGTGGAAGCTGTACCGCAGCTTCGACTGGGGCTATCACCGGCCCTTTTCCTGCGGCTGGTGGGCCGTGGACTACGATGGGGTGGCTTACCGCATCCTGGAGCTCTACGGCTGCACCGGGGAGCCTAACGAGGGAGTGCGGTGGACGCCGGATCAGGTGTTTGCCAAGATCCACGCCATCGAGAGGGAGCACCGGTATCTGGCGGGACGAAAAATTCTGGGGGTGGCGGACCCGGCCATCTGGGACGGGTCCACCGGGGAAAGCATTGCCGATACCGCCGCCCGGCATCAGGTGTATTTCACCCCCGGGGACAACAAGCGGCTGCCGGGCTGGATGCAGCTGCACTACAGGCTTTCCTTTGACGCGCAGGGGTATCCCCTTCTCTATGTGTTCCGAAACTGCAGGGCCTTCATACGGACGCTGCCCCTGCTTCAGTACGACGATACCAATACGGAGGATCTGGATACCGACGGAGAGGACCACGCGGCAGACGAGGCAAGGTACTTCTGCATGTGCCGTCCCATCCGGCCCAGAGCACCGGAAGTGCCCAAAAAGAAGGGAAACGCGGCGCTGTTTCTGGACATTGACGAAAATATGACGGTCTGGCGAAGACCGGGAATGGAGATTATCGATGAAAACGACGGAAGCAATCGGGGCGCCTCAGCTGCGTCAGGCCAGGCTGACCCTGAACCGCTACCGGGAGGGCAAGGCCAACCTGGAACGGCGGGTGATTGAAAACGAGCAGTGGTACCGGATGCGGCACTGGGAGTGTATGCGCCGGGGCCAGGGCAGTCAGGTGGAGCCCACCTCCGGCTGGCTCTTCAACGCCATTGCCAATAAGCACGCCGAGGCCATGGACAACTACCCCGTGCCTACGGTACTGCCCCGGGAGGAAGGGGACCGGGAAACGGCGAAAACTCTGGAAAGCATCCTGCCGGTGATTTTGCAGCAGGAGGACTTTGAGGAAACCTACGACCGGGTGATGGACGACAAGCTGAAGGCCGGCACCGGCATCTACGGTGTCTTCTGGGATCCGGAAAAGCTGGACGGCCTGGGAGATGTGAGCATTCAGCGGATTGACCTGCTGAACCTCTTCTGGGAAAACGGCGTGACGGATCTGGAGCAGAGCCGCAACGTGTTTTACCTGCGGCTCTGGGACAACGATCTGCTGCTGGAGCGCTATCCCATGCTGGAGGGCAAGCTTTCCGGCAGCGCCGAGGCGGGAAACCGGTATGTATACGAGGATCGGGTGGATACCACGGACAAAACCGCCGTCATCGACTGGTACTACAAAAAGCAGGTGGGGGGCAGACAGGTGCTCCACTACTGCAAGTTTGTGGGGGAGACGGTGCTGTTTGCCACGGAAAATCAGCCGGAATATGCCCAAAGAGGCTGGTATGACCACGGCCGATACCCCTTTGTTATGGACGTGATGTTCCGCTGTGCCGGTTCCCCCTGCGGCTTCGGCTACATCGATGTGGCCAAATCCGCCCAGGAATACGTGGACCGGGGCAACCAGGCGATTTTGCAGAATCTGCTGGCCAATGCCCGGCCCCGGCATTTCATCCGCACCGACGGGGCGGTGAATGAAGGGGAATACGCGGACATGACCCGGGATTTTGTCCATGTGGACGGGAACCTGGGGGAGGACAGCATCAAGCCCATCCTGGGCAAGCCCTTAAGCGACATCTACGTTACGGTCATCGGCAATAAGATTGACGAGCTCAAGGAGGTCACCGGCACCCGGGATGTGAGCACCGGCGGCACGGTATCCGGCGTTACCGCGGCCTCGGCCATCGCGGCCATGCAGGAGGCCGGCGGCAAGCTGAGCCGGGACAGCAATCTGGCATCCTATCGGGCTTTCCGGAAGGTATGCCTGCTGGTCATTGAGCTGATCCGGCAGTTTTACGAGCTGCCCAGAGCCTTTCGGATTCTGGGAGACCAGGGCGGCATGGAGTTTGTCAGCTTCGGCAATGGCTGCCTGAAGCCCCGGGCCCAGGGGGTGGAGCTGGGGGTGGACATGGGCATCCACACCCCCCTGTTCGATGTGGAGGTGGGGGCGGAAAAGCAGAGCCCCTACTCCCGGCTCAGCCAGAATGAGCTGGCCATGCAGTTCTATTCCGCGGGCTTTTTTGACCCCCAGCGGGCGGAGGAGGCACTGGCGGCCCTGGATATGATGGATTTCAACGGAAAAAGCGCTGTGGTCCGGCACATTCGGGAGAACGGCGCCGCCTTCCGGCAGATGGAAGCCCGGCAGCAGGCCATCCCCCGTTTGGAGGACGAAAACAATTTCCGTGCCCGTGCCCGGGCGGCGGATGCCACAGCCGTTGTGTAAGGTTGTGTAAAAAGGAGGAAAAACAGATGATCCATGTGGAATTCTATCGGGATACCAAAAACGGCTCCGTTCAGATGGAGATGCAGGGCCACGCCGAGACCGCCCCCAAGGGGCAGGATCTGGTCTGCGCGGCGGCCACCACCGTGGCCTATACCCTGGCCCAGGCGGTGCAGTTTTTGTACGAACAGGACCGGCTTCTGGAAAAGCCTGTCATCCAGATTGTGGACGGCTATGCCCATATTCAGGTATATCCCAGAAAATGCGCGCTGGCGGAAACGCTGATGACCTTCTGGGTGGCCCAGGCAGGGGCCTTTGTATTGGAGCGGAACTTCCCCCAGGCGGTGAGCCTGATGGCTATGGAGGCATCCGCATGAAGGATTTTGTCAACTGCCGGAGCTTGCAGCTGTTTGCACAGGAAGCGGCGGCTCCGGAGTCGGGCGTAACCGAGGCCGACGCCCAGCCTCAGACCGAATCCGCCGCCGGGGACCCGGCGGAATTCGAGAAGCTGATCACAGGACCCTATAAGCAGGCCTACGACGCCCGGGTGCAGAACATCATTCAGCAGCGGCTGAAGAACGCCAAGGAGACTACGGAGAAATTCCGTGCTCTGGAGCCCATTGCACAGATGCTTTCCCGGCACTACGGCGTGGAGGACGGGGACTACAGCGCCCTGGAAGAATCCGTCCGGAAAGCCTTTGCCCCACCGGATCCTGCCGAGCAGCAGCGGCAGCAGGCGGAAATTCAGGCAGGGGCTTCCCGGATGGTGGAGCAGTGGAATCTGCAGGCCCGGGAAATCCAGGAAACCTATCCTGCTTTTGACCTGCGGCAGGAGATGGGAGATGGGCGGTTTGTGCAGCTGCTCCGCTCCCATGTGGATATGCGTACCGCCTACGAGATCCTCCATAAGGACGAGATCATTCCGGCGGCCATGGCCTACGCGGCCAAAACCGTGGAACGGAAGCTGGCGGACAGCCTGCGCTCCTCCGGATCCCGGCCCTCCGAAAACGGGGCCGCGGTTACCGGCCCCATGCGTTTGGGCTCCCGGGTGGAGCAGATGAGCAGGAAGGAAATCGCCGACCTGTGCCGGCGGGTGGAACGGGGGGAGAAAATCAGCTTCGGCTGATCCCCAAAGGAGAATGGAAGGAGAAAAAATGGAAATTACGAATCTTCAGCTGTTTGCGGACAATCCCAATGTGAATGTGACCACCGACAGCACCCTGTCCGTGGAAAACAAGACCTTTTATGACCGGGCCCTCATCGAGGAAGCCAGCCCCAACCTGATTCACGGCCAGTTCGGCCAGAAGCGGCCCATTCCCAAGAACGGCGGCAAGCGCATCCAGTTCCGGCGCTACGCCAGCCTGCCCAAGGCCCTGAAGCCCCTGACGGAAGGCGTTACCCCCGAGGGCCGGAAGCTCAGCGCCACGGCCATCGAGGCGGAGGTAAACCAGTACGGCGACTTCGTGTGCCTGTCCGATGTGCTGGATCTCACCGCCATTGACAACAATGTGCTGGAGGCCACCAAGGCCGTGGGCCGTCAGGCGGGTATGACGCTGGATACCATCACCCGCAATGTGCTGCAGTCCGGCACCAATGTGTTCTACTGCCCCAAGGTGGGCGCCGACGGCACAACCACTGCCGTTACCGACCGGAAAAACCTGGACAAGACCTGCACCCTTACGGTGGATGTGGTGAAGAAGGTGGCGGCCATGCTGAAGGCGGCCAACGCCCCCAAAATCGCCGGTGACTATGTGTGCATTCTGCACCCCTATGTGGCCTACGACATCATGTCCGATCCCCGCTGGGAGGATATGCACAAGTATTGCAAGCCCGAGGAGATGTACGAGGGGGAAATCGGCCGCATTGCCGGTGTCCGCTTCGTAGAGACCTCCGAGGCGGCGGTGTACAAGGGTGCCGAGGATGACTGCCCCGAGGGTCTGGCGGTGTTCGGCTGCCTGTTCATCGCCGAGGGGGCCTACGGCGTCACCGAGGTCACCGGCGGCGGCCTGCAGACCATCGTCAAGCAGCTGGGCTCCGCCGGTACTGCCGATCCTCTGGATCAGCGCAGCACCGTGGGCTGGAAGGCCCTGCAGACTGCGGAAATCCTGATGGAGCCCTACATGGTGCGGGTGGAGTGCTGCTCCGCCTTCTCCCCCACGGCAGAGGCGAACTAAACCCTGCCTGATACGGGAAAGGGGGCTTTAGCTGACTAAGAGAGCGCGCTTGGCTCCCCCCCTTGGGGGAGCTGGCACAGCGTTAGCTGTGACTGAGAGGGCCCTCTCCGCCCCAGTCTGCGGACTGGGGCACCTCTCCCAAAGGGAGAGGCAAGGCGCCTGCGGCGCAATCCTTAATCAGGTAAATCCTTCTTATCCCAACAAACCACACAGAAAGGAAGAAGAGAATGGAAGAAAAGCTCGTGACCATCCGGCTGCCTCTGACGAGAGAGGAGCGGGAGGATGTATTTGTGGGCATCAACGGCCACAACTGGCTCATTAAGCGGGGGGAGCAGGTGAAGGTGCCCCAGGCGGTTGCCAATGTGCTGGCGCGGAAGGAAAAGTGCCTGGCCATGGCCATGGAGTTTGAGGCCCAGGCGGCCCGGCCCCTGGAGGCTCTTGGCGGGGAGGCGGCCCGATGACGGTGCGGGAGGCCCTGGAGCTGACGGACCGGCGCAGACCCAATCTCTACAGCCGGGAGGAAAAGCTCCGGTGGCTCAGCGAGGTGGAGGGCATGGTCTGGGGGGCCCTGGAAGCCTTCCACGCGGTGCTGGGAACCTATCCCGGCCTGGAAAGCGGGGACTGGCCCAACAAAAAGCTCCTTCTGCCCCAGGCCTTTACGGGCCTCTATTTTCTGTGGCTGGAGGGCTCCATGTACTATGCGGATCAGGAATATCTGCTCTACAACAATGCCATGGCCCGGTTCAATGCCCTGTGGCGGGATTTCTTCGCCTGGTGCTGCCGGACCATTCCCCAGCCTGCCAAGAGCATCCGCTATCTGTGAAAGGAGGGTGCCATGCAGCCTTATCTGAGTGTGCCCGCCCGATACCGGCAGCAGACCAACCGGTTCGGCGGGTTGGACCGGAACGCCTCCATCCGCCAGGGCCAGTTCGCGGATATGGAAAATCTGTGCGCCGATCAGTATCCGGTGCTCTCCACCCGTCCGGGAAGAGCCTTTGACCGGTTTCCCGGAAGGACCGGCGCCCTGTATTCCGGTGACGGACTCATCCGGGTGGAGGGAAGCGCCCTGGTGCTGCCGGACCGGCGGGTGGAGCTGGGGCTGACGGAGGGAGAAAAGACCCTCTGCGCCATGGGCGCCTATGTGCTGGTGTTCCCGGACAAAAAGTATGCCAGCCTGACGGACCCGGAGGACATGGGCACCATGGAGGCCTCCTTTACCCCGGCAGGCAGGATCACCGTAACCCCCTGCACCCTGGAAGGCGGGGACCGGCTGCCGGACTACGTTCAGGAGGATTCGCCGGAGGAGCCGGAAAACAAATCCTTTTGGCTGGATACCTCGGAAACCCCGCCGGTGCTGAAGCAGTGGAGCGGGGAGAGCGCCATGTGGATCACCGAGGAGACGGCCTATGTCCGGCTGGAAGCCCAGGGCATCGGCCGGGATTTCCGGGTCTACGATTCCGTGTGGCTCTCCGGGGCCGGGGCCCTGGATGGGGCCAATACGGTCTGGGCCAGGGAGGAAGACTGGCTGGTGCTTACGGGGATTCTGGGGGATACGGAAAGCCTCCCCCAGACTCTGACCATTGCCCGCAGAGTGCCGGAAATGGACTGGGTGACGGAGTGCGGCAACCGGCTGTGGGGCTGCCGGGCGGGGAAAAACGCCCAGGGGGACACCGTCAATGAGCTCTATGCCTCCCGGCTGGGAGATTTCCGGAACTGGGAGAGCTTTCTGGGCATGTCCACGGACAGCTACAGCGTCAGCGTGGGCACCCCCGGCCCCTTTACCGGGGCCGTCACCCACCTGGGAACGCCCCTGTTTTTCAAGGAGGACTGCCTGTATAAGGTTTACGGCAGCTACCCCGCCAACTTCCGGGTTCAGTGCACCCCCTGCCGGGGGGTGCAGCCCGGCTGCGGCAGGAGCCTGGCCATCGTGGGGGAAATGCTCTACTACAAGTCCCCCATGGGGGTCTGCGCCTTCGACGGGAGCCTGCCCCAGGAGATCGGAGAGCCCCTGGGTATGGCCCCCTTTGAAAACGCGGTGGGGGCAGGCTTCGGCGGGAAATATTACCTGTCCATGGAGGAAAAGGGGGCCGATGCCATCTACGTCTACGATACCTTCCGGGGCCTGTGGCACAAGGAAACCGGCCTGGGGGCCCGGCAGATGGTCAGCTGCCGGGGAAAGCTCTACGCCCTGGACGGCCAGGGCCGGGTTCACTGCCTGCGGGGGGAGGAATCCTCGGAAAAGGTGGAGTGGATGGCGAAAACCGGCCGGATTGACGGCTGGGAGCCGGAACGGTATCTGACGGGGATCACCCTGCACATGGTGCTGGCGCCCTATGCCAAAGCGGAGATTCTGGTGCGCTATGATTCGGCGGGGCCCTGGGAATCGGTGGGCGCCGTTACGGGCCGGGGAGAGCGGTTCCGCCTGCCCATCCGGCCCAGAAAATGCAGCCATTTGGAGCTGATGCTGAAGGGGACGGGGCAGATGCAGCTGTTTTCCCTGACCCGCATTTTGCAGAAGGGCAGGGACGGCCTATGATCGGACAGGAAATTCTGCGCCTGCCGGAGATCCCGGAGGGAACGCCGGAGGCCCAGCTCCGGGCCATCCGCAGCTACCTGTACCGGCTGGCGGAGCAGCTGCAATATCTGCTTTCCACAGAGCAGGAGGCCCGGATTCGGGGCCAGGAGGTCTGCTCCCAGGAGGCATTCCGGGGGATTCAGCAGAAAATTCTGGATTCCCCCCAGATTGCCCGGCAGATGATGGGCTTTGCGGGAAAGCAAATGAGCCAGAATTATGTAAAGTGCGAGGAGCTGGAAGCCTTCCTTTCCCGGGAACGGACAACCCTTCAGGACGCCCTTTACCGGCTGGCCCGGCTGGAGGACGGGGCGGAGGCGGAAGACCTTCCCCGGGAGAAGCTGTGCCTGGAGCCCTGCCCCGGGCTGTGCCGTCAGGAGGGGCAGACGGTGGGGTTTCTCCCCTTCCCCCGGGAGGAAGGGCCCCTTGCCCGGACATTTGAGGATCACTGGCAGATAACCTGACAGAAAGGAGAAGTAATGGAAGGAAAAGAAAAGAAAACCCTTACGGATGTAGAAAAAGCCAAACAGGAAGCTCTGGCCAGCGACGCCGCGAAACCGGGAGAATATACCTCCAAATGGCAGCAGCAGCTGGACGCGGCCATGGACAAAATCCTGAACCGGGAGGCCTTCTCCTATGATCTCAACGGGGACGCGCTGTACCGGCAGTATAAGGACCGGGCGGTGAAAAACGGCCGTCTGGCGATGATGGACACCATGGGCCAGGCCGCTGCCATGACCGGCGGCTACGGCAGCTCCTACGCCCAGAGCGCCGGTCAGCAGGCCTACCAGAAGCAGATGGATACCCTGACCGACCAGGCTGCCCAGCTCTATGACAGGGCCCGGCAGGACTATGACCGTCAGGGGCAGACGGACCGGGACCGGTACGATCTTCTCCGTCAGCGGGAAAACAGCAGCTACAACCAGTACAAGCAGAGCCTTTCCAGCTGGGAAACGGAGAATCAGCGGCTGTGGGACCGGTATGACAGCCTGCGCCAGCAGGAGTACCAGGCTCAGCGGGATCTGATCGAGGACCAGCAGTGGCAGGCGGAATTTGACGAGGCCCACCGGCAGTTCTACGATGAGCTGCCCCTGAAGCACCGGGGAAGATAGGGGGAAGCGGCATGATTTTTTCCGTGCTGCGCTATCCCCTGACGGTGCAGGGGAATACCCTGGGCAGTCCCGTGACGCTGACGATCCCCGCAAAGGGCAGAAGCCTTACTCTGCGCTATCGCTGCGGCAGCCGCCGGGGGACCATCGCCGTGGACAATACGGAAGGCATTTTCCGGTGGACCCCGCCCCTGAGCCTGGCCCAGGAGTATCCCGGGGACAACCGGATCCCCGTGACCCTGATTCTGGAGCAATACCGCAAGGGCATCCTGGCTGCCTCCCGGCAGGAGCAGATTCTGCTGAGGCTGCCCGGAGAGATAAGCCCCCAGGTGCTTCTGCGCTATTCGGACGCCATGGGATACCGGCAAACCTACGGCGGCTTTGTTCAGGGAAAATCCAGACTGACTCTGACCGCCCAGGCCCAGGGCACCTTTGGTGCGGAAATCCGGAAGACGGAGCTTTCCTGCGGCGGCCTCACCGGCTGGGGAAATTCCCTGACCTTCGAGCTGCCCCAGGCCGGGGAAATACCCCTGACGGCCCGGGTCTGGGATGGGCGCCTGCGGCAGGCAGAGGCATCCGCAAAGGTGCAGGTGCTGCCCTATGCGCCTCCGGAGGGAGAGATCCTGACCGTTTCCCGGGGGGAGGCTGCCATTGTCCGCTTCCGGGGAAGGGTCTCCGACCTGGGAGGAAAGAATCAGGGCACCTTTACGGTGCTGCTGAAGAAAGAGGGGGAAGAAGACTGGCAGCGTTTTCCCGGGGGTCAGGGTGTTTCCGTGGAGGAAGAGATCACGGTTCCCATGCCGGAGGGCAGCTGGACACTGGCCCTGGAGGCAAAGGACGATTTTGAGGTCCGGGTCTTCCCCTATGCGCCGGCCCCCTTTCTGGATCTTCTGCCCCGGCGCCGGGCCCTGGGCATCGGCTGTCCCGCGGAAAAGGAACAGGGGGTTTGCCTGAACCTGCCCCTGGATATGAAGCAGAACAGGGTAGAAAATCTGGGGCCGCCCCAGGAGCAGGCTGACGCGGTCAGTTTGGGCTACGCGGAAGAACACTACTTCCATCCCAGGCTGCTGTGGGAAAACCCGGCGCCGGGGGAAGCCTTCCCTGCCCAAACCCTGAACATTGCCGGGGATTTCCTGCTGATTGAGGCGGCGGTGGAAGCGGGAAAGGCTGCCCGGTTCTGGGAGCTGGGAAAGGATACCGGCCTTCTCCGGGCGGCGGAGGGGGTACAGCGTCCGGTTTCCCGGACGGAAGGGGGCCTGACGTTTGGAACCACCGCCAATGGAGACCTATGGGCGGTGCCCCTGCGGGTATACGGATTACAGGGAGGAACATAGAATGGATGAAAGCGTTTTGGCGGCCCTGATCACTGGGCTTCTGTCCCTGGCCGGGGTGATGCTCAGCAATCTCCTGTCGGACCGGCGGCGGGAAAACGCCCTGCGGACAGCCCAGGCGGTGACGGATACCCGCTTGGAGGAGCTGACCCGGGAGGTGCGCCAGCACAACAATTTTGCCCAAAGGATGCCGGTGGTGGAGGAGCAGATCAAGGCCATCCATCACCGATTGGAGGATTTGGAAACGGGAGGAAAAAGCAAATGATCAACTGGAAGGTACGGCTCAGAAACGTGAATTTCTGGCTGACGGCCATTCCGGCCTTGCTGCTGGTGGTGCAGGCCCTGGGGGCGCTTATGGGCTGGCAGCCGGAGCTGGCAGGGGTCCAGGAAAAGCTGCTGGACCTTGTGAACGCGGTGTTTGGCCTGCTGGCCATTCTGGGAATCGTCAACGACCCCACCACCGCGGGGCTCCGGGACAGCGCCCGGGCCATGGGCTACGAAAAGCCCAAAGAATGAGGAAAGGCACTGCCCAAAGCCGGGCAGTGCCGATTTCTTTGAATTGACAATTGACAATGAACAATTGACAATTATGGTATCCCTTCGGGATGATTGAAATAAATTGGTTAGGAAGTCTGAAAAATACCCAGAAAACTTCCGGTTTCACAATATTTTTTATTCATCCCCGGAGGGGATTCCTTCCTTGTCAACTGTCAATTGTCAATTGAGCAGTCTCCTGCTTTATTCAATCTCTTCCAGCCGTTGCAGCGCCGCTTCCAGGGCGGCTTCGTCCACACCGGAATAGTTGACCACCAGGGTCCGCAGGTCCCGGGGGTGGGTGTAGAAGCTGCCCAGACTCTGGACCTTCAGCCCCTTTTCCAGCAGAAAGGATACCAGCGCTTCATCGGAAAGGGTGGTGTCCACCTGCAAGAGAAAGTGCAGTCCCGCGTCCTGCTCCTGGATGGTGAGCTTTTCCGCCGCGGGGCAGCGCTCCAGCAGGGCAATCACCCGGTTCCGGCGGGCACGGTAGAATTTGCGCATCCGGTTGATGTGCTTTTCAAAGTACCCCCGGCTGAGGAACCGGGCCAGGGTGTACTGCTCAAAGCTTGCCACGGTGCAGCCGTAAAAGCCCAGCTCCCGGTGGAACCGCTCCATGAGGGCAGGGGGAAGGACCATATAGCTGATGCGGATGGAGGGGGACAGGGTTTTGGAGAAGGTGTTCAGATAGATGACCCGTTCCGGGTCCATGGTCTGCATGGGGGGGATGGGACGGCCCCGGAACCGGAACTCCGTATCGTAGTCATCCTCGATGATCCAGCCGCTGGCCTGCCTGGCCCATTCCAGCAGGGCCCTGCGCCGGGGAACCGGGGTGACGATGCCGGTGGGGAAGTGATGGCTGGGGGAGATGTGGAGCACGGTGGCGTCCCCGATGGACTCCGGCAGGATGCCCATGGGGTCCATGGGGATGGGGCGGCAGCTTACGCCGCCGGCGGCGTAAATTTTCCGAATTTTTTCATAGCCCGGATCCTCCACACCGTATACCCGGTCCTTCCCCAGCAGCTGCATCAGCAGGTTGTACAGAAAGTCCGTACCGGCGCCTACCAGAATGTTCTCCGGGTCCACCTGCATTCCCCGGAAATCGGACAGGCATCCGGCAATTGCGCTGCGCAGAGCGGGGGCGCCCCGGGAATCCATGGGCAGCAGCAGGTCCTTTCCGTAGTCCAGCACCACTTCCCGCTGAAGCCTGGCCCAGACGGAGAAGGGGAACTGGCCGGTGCCGTTGCCGGTGAGATCCGCCAGGGTTGGCTTCGGCAGGCTGGGAAGAACCGGAGGGGGAACCGGCCGCTCCGGCAGCACCTGACGGGGGACGTTTTCCACGAAAAAGCCCTGGCGTTCCCGGGAGGTGATATAGCCCTCCTCCAGCAGCTGGGCATAGGCTGCCTCCACCGTGGTTTTGCCGATTTCCAGATTGGAGGCCAGGGCCCGTTTGGAGGGCAGCTTTTCCCCCGGGGAAAGACGGCCCAGGCGGATGTCCTCCCGGATGGCCCGGTACAGGGACTCATAGAGCGGCAGCCCCGACAGCTTTTTCAGTTCGTAGGTGCGCATGGGAAACCCTCCCTCCGGAAAACAGCATTACTTTTTGCGGAAAATCCGGTACCATTTGCTCCGGAACCAGGCGAAAACCCGGATTCGGGCGGCGTAGACCGCATCGAACAGACGCTGGATGAAAAAGAACACCGTGGGGGTCATCACAAGCAAAGTGCCCATGACAAGCCGGGCCTGGCCGGACCAGGTGCGCAGGTCCAGAATGTCCCCCAGCAGGGTAAAGCATACCACAATCCCCGCCGTCATGGCGCACCACAGCGCGCCGCGGAAGAAATTGAAGGGCTTGCAGATCTGGAACAGCACCAGAAGGCCCACAAAGGACAGAATCGCCGCGCAGATGGTGGAAACCTCCTTCTGGGGCAGGGCGAACACAACCATAAACAGCTGGCATACCAGCACAACGAATACGTTGGCAAGACCTCCGGGGAAGGCCCGCCGCAGCACCGAGGGAAGGAATTTCCCCTGCACCCGGTCATATTTTGGCTCAAAGGTCAGAATGAAGGAGGGAATGCCGATGGTCATGGCGGAGATTACCGTCAGATGGATGGGCACCAGGGGATAGGGCCAGGCGGTGAACAGGGTGATGACGGAAAGGAACAGGGAGAAGATGTTCTTCACCAGAAACAGGCTGGCAGCCCGCTGGATGTTGTTGATGACCCGCCGTCCCTCGGCCACCACCCCGGGCATGGCGGAAAAGTCCGAATCCAGCAGCACCAGGCTGGCAAGACTGCTGGCGGCCTCTGCGCCGCTGGCCATGGCGATGGCGCAGTTGGCCTGCTTCATGGCAAGCAAATCGTTGACGCCGTCGCCGGTCATGGCAACGGTGTGTTTTTTCTTTTGCAGGGCTGCCACCAGCTCCTTTTTCTGCTGGGGGGTCACCCGGCCGAAGACGGTGTATTTGACGGCGGCCTCCCGGATGGCCTCGGGGGTAGCAAGGGTGGAAGCGTCGATGTATTGCTCGCTGCCCGGGATTCCGGCCTGCTGGGCAATCTGGCTGACGGTGGCGGGATTGTCGCCGGAGATGACCTTCACGGTGACCCCCTGCTGGGCAAAGTAGGCAAAGGTTTCCTTGGCGTTGGGGCGCAGCTTGCCGGTGAGCAGGATGAGGGCGATGGGGGTGATCAGGCTGCTGTCCAGCTTGCCGGGATCCAGGGAAGCGCCGTATTGGGCGCACAGCAGAACCCGGTAGCCCTGCTGGGCCCAGCGGTCAATGCCCCAGGTATCCTCCCGGGAACCCAGCAGAAATTCCGGGGCGCCCACAACCACACTGCCGAAATCCGCGAATTCACAGCCGTACCACTTGGTTTCCGGGGAAAAGGGGATCCGTTTGGTGCAGGTCAAGCTGCTCTGCCCGGGGAACAGCTCGCTCATGGCCCGGGCGGTGGCATTGTCCGGGGGAACCTCGCCGTACATGGCGGTGAGGATGTCCTCCAGCTCCTCTGGCAGCAGGTCCCCCAGGGGAATCAGGTTTTCCACCACCATATCCGGCTCGGTAATGGTGCCGGTTTTGTCCACGCACAGCACGTCCACCCGGGCAAGGGTTTCGATGCTGTTCATATCCTGCACCAGAATCCTGGCCTTGCTGAGCTTCTGGGCGGAAACCGCCAAAGCCACGCTGGTCAGCAGGTACAGACCCTCGGGAATCATGCCGATGAGGGCGGCCACGGTGCCCTCCGTGCTTTCCTGAAGGCCCAGGTGCAGAACCCTGTATTCCTGGTGGAAGAGAATGCAGCCCACCGGCACCAGCGCCAGACCCAGGAACAGGATCAGCCGGTCCAGAGAGCGGATCATTTCCGATTTTTTGCCCCGGGGATTCTTTTTCGCCTCCCGGGCCAGCATGGCCGCGCCGCAGGCTTCGCCCACGGCGGTGAGCTCCACCCGGCCCCGGCCGGAGAGCACAATGCTTCCCGAGTGAACCAGGTCGCCGGGGCGTTTTTCCACACTGTCTTCTTCACCGGTGAGGAGGGATTCGTTTACATAAAGTTCTCCGGAGCGGAGAATACCGTCGGCGCAGATCTGATCGCCCTGGGCGAACTCCACAATATCATCCCGGACGATGCCGTCGGGCTCCGTGCTGAGAAGCTGTCCGCCCCGAATCACCGTTACCGGCCGCCGGGCCACCAGACTGAGCTTTTCCACCGCCCGCTTGGCCCGGATTTCCTGGACAATGCCGATGACGGTATTGACCACCACCACGGCCAGAAAGCCCATATTTTTCGCCGAGGAACGGCCCAGCAGCAGAAGTACCGCCAGAACCACAAAGACCAGGTTGAAGAAGGTCAGGCAGTGCCGCAGAACGATTTCTTTTTCGCTGGGACCGGAGCCGGAATCGGTGCCGCCGTGAAGCCCGGCATCCAGCCGCTCCTGAACCTGGACCTGGGTCAGACCCACCTGGGGGTCCGGGTGGAGCCATTCTGTTTCTTCGGACATAGGATCCCTCCTTACTGAAATTCCGGCAGTCCCGCCTCCCGCCGCCAGAGCACCAGAAGGGCGCCCTTTTCAACGGAGACGGTTGCTTCCTGACCGATAAAATGATTGCTGACCCCTAAGGGGAAACCGGAAGAAAGGGTGCCGTTTTCCAGCCGGTAGTACAGCCCCCTTATGGAAACGCCCTGGGCATCCGGGCCCATACAGAATACGGAAATATCCCCCTCAGCGTGGGGCTTCAGGCGGAGACTGCCGTTTTGCACCACCGCGGCGCAGAAGGAGCACCCCACCAGCACCCCATGGGCCCCCCGGTCTGCCAGGTATTTTAGCAGCTGATAGTTTGCCACGGTGTGGTCCAGCCGGGGGCCGTCCAGGCTGCCGTAGAGCACAAAGTCCCGGAAGCCCTTCGAAAGGCCCAGCTTCACCGCCAGCATGGCGTCGGTATCGTCCTTTTCCACCGGGTAGACCTCCGCTCCCTGGGGGACATAGCGCAGGGAGTCAAAGTCGCCGATGACGGCATCGGGGGTCAGGCCCAGCCTTTCCAGGTGCCGCAGACCGCCGTCAGCCGCAATGAGAAAGCTGTCTTCAACAGGCGCCAGGAGCCGGTCAAACTCCGCCGCGCAGAAAATCACACATGACCGCAGGGCAATCGCCTTCTTTCTTTGGGTGTTTCGGATGGGGGAAATGGATTGCGAATTGACAATTATGGTATCCCTCCGGGATGATTCAAATTGGTTAATCAGGAAGACTGGGAAATACCCAGAAAACTTCCGGTTTCACAATCCTATTTTATTCATCCCCGGAGGGGATTCCTTCATTGTCAACTGTCAATTGTCAATTGTCAATTGAGCGAACTCCCGCTTACGCCGCATAAGCCTATTGCACACAGTTTACCACATCCGGACGAAAAGGAAAACAGATAAAATGTAAACTTCACGCAAAAACCGCGCCTTCCGGGTGGGAAGACGCGGGTTTTCTGCTATTGCTCGGCTTCTTCGGTGGCAGCATTGGCGGCCTTGGCGGCTTCCAGGGTCTTTGCGGCGCTCAGGGGACGCAGGACGCTGTACTTGTCAAACCGGGTATCATTGGTGGTTGCCAGGAATACAATCTGGGCGGACCGGTCCGGCACGGTGGTCTTTTCCACGGCGGTGTCCACATCCTTGGCGTCGATTCCCTGCAGATAGATCCGGGAACGGGCCCCCTCCGGCAGGGTCAGGCTCGGATCGTTGGTGCCGAAGGACAGGGTAAAGGTGCCCTTGTCGGAGGCGGTGGAGGTGAGGAGATTGCGCATGGCGTTCTGCAGGGCCTCGGTTTTGTCCTTGTCATAGATGTACTTATCCGAGTTGGGGAACTGGAAGTTGGACAGCACCACCTCGTGGAAGCCCATGTTTTTCAGCTCCAGCACGGCGGAGGTAATCCAGCTCTGAACGCCCGCGCTGGCGGGATCCAGCCAGAAGCAGCCCTCGCCGTCCAGCCACAGGCCCGCCCGGTTCAGCATATACAGGCCGCTGGACACGTTGGCGTTGCCGTACATATAGTCCTGAAAGGCGGAAACCCGGGCGATCATGTAGTAGCCCTTGCTGCGCAGCTTTTTGACGAATTCGTCCACGGTCTGCACCGGGGCGCTGGCGGACTGCACGGCGCCGGAAATGGTGGAGGAATAGTAGAAGGTGCCGTAGCCGCCCTTCATATCCACCAGAATGGGGGTGCCAACCGGTACCACCTCCAGGTTTTCCATGGCACCGGCCATGTCCTTGACCATGGAGGCGTAGTCCAGATAGTAGCCGTTGATGGGGGTCAGGTCCTTGCTGATGGAGATGGCATCGGAGCCCTCGTTGTAGAAGATGGATACGCCGCCCTGGGCCTCGGGCTTCACGGCCTCCACCCCGGCAAAGCCCGCGGGCTCGTTTTCAAAATCCAGCTTGGCGCCGTCGGAGCTGTATACCACATACCGCTCCAGCCAGATCACACTGCAGAACCAGACCACCAGAAGGATCACGGTCAGGGTCAGCAGGGCCAGACCCAGACCCCGCAGCCGGCGCTTGGTCCGATAGGTCATTTTCATGGGTGTTTACTCCTTTGCGATTTTGGCGGTGACGCACCGCCATTCCTCTTTTTCCCGGATGGAGGTCACGGTGATGCCCGCCTTGTGAAGGGCTGCCAGCACATCCTCCAGCCGGGTGTCCAGAATGCCGGAGAGAATCAGCAGGGTATCCGCTGACAGGAATTCCGACAGCAGGGGGCTGAGACCGATGATCACGTCGGCCACGATGTTCACCAGCACCAGACCGTAGTGCCCGGCGGCCAGCCGGTCCATCAGGGGCCTGTCCGCGGTAACGTTGCCCGTCAAAGCGGTGAATTCCGGGGAAGCAAAGCCGTTATACCCCGCGTTCTCCCGGGCAATGGTCTCGGCCTTGGGGTCAATGTCCACGCCGATGGCGCTTTCCGCCCCCAGACGCAGGGCGGTGATGGACAGAATGCCGCTGCCGCTGCCCAGATCCAGGCAGTGCATACCGGGTCTTACGGCTTCCTCCATGGCCTCCATCACCATCTGGGTGGAGGGATGGGCGCCGGTGCCAAAGGTAAGGCCCGGATCCAGAATCACCTTATTTCGTTCTGTTTCATAGGTGTCTTCCAGCCAGTAGGGGAGCACCACAAGGGTTTTTCCCACCTCCTGAGGGGGATAGTTGTCCTTCCAGCTCTCCTCCCAGTCGGTTTCCGGCAGGGGCTGTACGGTGATGGGAAGCTGCTTTTCCTCGGCAAAGCGTTTCAGCACGGAAAGCCGCGCCTCCTCCGTATCCTCCAGATACAGCTTGACCCGGCTCAAGCCCTGCAGGCTCTTTTCCAGGCCCTCGTCAATATAATCCCAGTATTCCCGGTTTTCTTCCAGGAAGTCCTCAAACTCCTGCTGATCCTCGATACACAGATCATCAAAGCCCAGGCCGGTCAGGGCGGTTGCCAGCTGATTGACGGAACCGGGCCGGGTGTTGAGGGTGATTTCCAGCCATGCCATTGCAGGCCCTCCTCGTTTGCTGCACAAATGTACATATAATATCAGCATACATTGTACAGCAACAGAGGGAAAAAGACAACCGGAAACCCGTGAATTTTTTGCAAAATCCCGGTTGCCCCCGGATTCGGCATGAAATTTTTCCGGATCCCTTTCTATTTTCCGCAGAATGGTATATAATAAAATTTACTGCTTGTAAAGGAGTATCCTATGACCGAACGAATCGAATTGTATCCCGGCATCCGTCTGACGGTGTTCACGGACAGCCGGTTTAAGCAGAATTGCCTCAGCATTCAGTATGTGCGGAAAATGGACCGGTCGGAGGCGGCCATGAACGCCCTGATTCCCAGTGTGCTGCTCCGGGGCACCAACAGCGCCATGGATCTGCGGCAGATCACCCTGCGGCTGGACGAGCTCTACGGCGCGGCGGTGAGCCCCATTTCCCGCCGGGCGGGGGATTACCAGACCACCGGCTTTTATGTGAGCATGATGGACGACCGCTTCGCCCTGGACGGGGAAAGTGTTCTGGAGCAGACCCTCTCCTTTGTAAAGGACCTGCTTTTTGACTATCCCACCGAAAACGGCGGCTTCCTTCCGGATTTTGTGGAGGGGGAAAAGGTGAACCAGATCGCGGCGATTCAGGCGGAGCTCAACGACAAACGGGTCTACGCCGTCCGCCAGCTGCTCAAGAATATGTGCCGGGAGGATTCCTTCGGCATTCCCCGGATGGGAGAGGTGTCTGATGTGGCGGCCATCACCCCCCAGGCCCTGCTGGAACACTATCTGCGCATCCGCCGGGAAAGCCCGGTGCAGCTCTATTATGTGGGTTCCGCCCAGCCTCAACGGGTTGCCCGGTGCCTCCGGGAAATGTTCGCTTTTGAGCAGCGGGATTACCGGCCGCTGCCGGACCATACGCCCCTGAAGCTTTCCGGGAAGCAGGACATCCGGGAGCGGATGGAGGTGGCCCAGGGAAAGCTCTGCATGGGCTTTTTTACCCCGGTAACCAACCGGGACAAGGACTTTGCCGCCATGCAGGTGATGAACGGGGTTTTCGGCGGGGATGTGACCTCCAAGCTGTTCCAGAATGTGCGGGAAAAGCAGAGCCTGTGCTACAGCATTGGTTCCAGCTACTACAGCGCCAAGGGCGTGGTGCTGGTATCCGCCGGTATTGATTTTGATCAGGAGCCCCACACCCGGGAGGAGATTCTGCGCCAGCTGGAGCTCTGCCGCCGGGGGGAAATCTCCGATACCGAGCTGCTCAGCGCGAAAGAGGCCCTTATATCCGCTCTGCGGGGGGTTTACGATACGCCCTCCTCCATCGAAAGCTACGATTCCGCCATGGAGCTGGGGGGCAGCGGCCTGACGCCCGATGCCCATATGCGGGCCCTGGAGGCCGTGACCCGGGAGGATGTGGTGAACTGCGCAAAGCGTTTGCTTTTGCACAGCACCTATTTTCTGGAAGGAGGCAGCAGCCATGAAGCAGACTGAATATCCCCTGCTGGATGAAACCGCCTTCCGGCAGATCCTTCCCAACGGTCTGCGGGTCACGGTGGTGCCCCGGAAGGGCTTTCAGAAGAAGATCGCCTATTTTGTAACGGACTTTGGCTCCATCCACACCGCCTTCCGGCTGGATGGGCAGGAGTACCGGGTTCCGGCGGGCATTGCCCACTATCTGGAGCACAAGCTGTTTGACCTGCCGGGAGACCGGGATGTTTCCGCGGAGTTCGCGGAGCTGGGGGCCAATGCCAACGCCTTTACCAGCTATGACATGACGGCCTACTATTTTTCCTGCACCTCCCGGTTTTCCGAATGCCTGAAGCTGCTGCTGGAATTTGTGTCCACCCCTTATTTTACCCGGGAAAGCGTGGACAAGGAGCGGGGCATCATCGATCAGGAAATCGGCATGAACGAGGACAATCCGGACAGCGTGGGCTTTGAAATGCTGGCAGGGGCCATGTACGAAAAGCACCCCATCCGGGTGCCGATTTTGGGCACCTCTGAAACCATCCGGGAAATTACCCCGGAAAACCTCTACCTCTGCCACCGGGCCTTCTACGCTCCGGGAAACATGATGCTCTGCGTGCTGGGAGATGTGGACCCGGAGGAGGTCACGTCCATTGCCCGTCAGGTGCTGGGAGACGAGCCCCAAAAAACCTGCGAGAAGATCAAGGATTGGGAAGAACCCATGACCCCTGTCAGGCCCTTTGTCCGCCGGGAGATGGAGGTAGCCATGCCCACCTTTACCCTGGCCTTTAAGTGCGAGTGCCCGGGCTCCGGGGAGGAGGCCATCCGGCAGGAAATGGTGGCGGACCTGGCGGCGGAAGCACTGCTGGGAGAATCCTCGGACCTGTACCTGAAGCTCTACGAGCAGGGCCTTATTGACGGCTCTTTCGGCGGGGGCTTTGAGACCGTAGACGGCTGCGCCCTGTTTACCTGCGGCGGCGACAGCAAGGATCCCCGGGCCGTTATGGAGGCGGTGCTTGCCAGAGCGGCGGAGATGAAGGGCACCGGCATCCGGGAGGAGGACTTCCGGCGGATGAAGCGCAGTGCCCTGGGCCGCAGGATCAAGAGCCTGGACAGCTTCGATGCCACCTGCTTCCGGCTGTGCGCCTACCGGTTCAGCGCCTTTGATTACTTCCGGTTCCCGGAGGTTTACAAGCACATTGAAAAAGAAGATGTGGAGGCTTTTCTGGAACGGGCCGTTGTCCCCGACCGGGCCTGCCTCTGCGTCATTGACCCCATCTCCAAGGAGGAAACCAAATGAATCCCAATCCCGCAAACTATTCCGCCATCTCTTTCCCCTTGCTGGGGATTGAAGTGGATCCCATCCGTACCCTGTCCCTGGGCCCTCTGACCATCCACCTGTACGGCGCGGTGATCGCCCTGGGCCTGCTGCTGGCAGGCATCTACTGCTGCCGCAGAAGCAAGCGGGCAGGACTGACCGAGGACGATATTCTGGACGGCATCCTCTGGATCACCCCCTTCGCGGTTGCCTGCGCCCGGGCCTACTACTGCGCCTTCAGCTGGAGCGAGTACGCTTCCAATCCCATATCCGTGCTCTATATCTGGAACGGCGGCCTGGCCATCTACGGCGCGGTGCTGGGCGCTTTCGTAGGCGTGGTGGTGTACTGCAAAATCAAAAAGTGTTCCCTGCCTGCCCTGCTGGATCTGGTGGTGATGGGCTTCCTCATCGGTCAGCTGGTGGGCCGCTGGGGCAACTTCTTCAACCGGGAAGCCTTCGGCGCGGCAACGGATGCCTTCAGCCGTATGGGCCTTTACAATACCGTGACGCATGAGTGGGAATACTACCATCCCACCTTCCTGTATGAGAGCCTGTGGAATCTGTGCGGCTTTTTGTTGCTGCACTTCCTGTACCCCAAGCGGGCCTATGACGGCCAGATCGCCCTGGGCTACGCCGCCTGGTACGGCCTGGGCCGGGCCATGATTGAGGGCCTGCGGGTGGACAGCCTCTACTGGGGCAGCTTCCGGGTCAGCCAGCTCCTGGCGGGCTTCAGCTGCGTGGCCGCCGTGGCCGCCCTGACCGTTCTGCACTTTAAGCCCCACAACCGGGAGAACCTGGCAGAGCACCGGTACGCGGAAGCGCTGGCCCGGAAGGCGGCGGAAGCGGAAAAAGAGGGCGGTTAAAAGCACCGCCCCATTGACGTTCGCCTGGAACATGGTATACTATAAATAAGGAGGGATGGATATGGACAAGGTTTATTCTCTTCCGCAGCTAAAGGATGCGCTGTTTCCGCTTTTTTTGGACTATGATATTCGGAAGGCGGTTTTGTTTGGCTCCTATGGGAAAGGAACCGCAACGGGAAAAAGCGATGTGGACCTTCTGGTAGACAGCAGCCTTCGCGGCCTCCGTTTTATAGGGTTCCTGGATGAGGTGCAGAGAGCCCTTGGGAAAGATGTGGATCTATTTGATGTATCCCATATTCAGCCCGACTCCCCGATCGATCAGGAGATTCGGCGGACGGGAGTAACGATCTATGAGAAATGAAGTGATCATCCACAAGCTTCTGGGGTATACGGAAAAGATTCTGGAATACTGCCGGAATTTTACCGCCAGACTCTCTGTATGGAAGGGGCTGCCTCATTAAGAATTTGTTTCGTCAAATAGCACAAAAGGAAAGAAGAACTGTCATTGCGAACCAGTGACCGATGTCACTGGTGTGGCAATCCCCCAACTTTTTGAATGCGTTTCGGTAAGAATTTCCATTCAACCGGGGGATTCCCACGCCAGTGTGCGCACTGGCTCGGAATGACAGTTCATCTATTTGTGCAATTTTACTTTGATGAGGTGGCCCTGGGCCTTGTAAACCGGGGCCTGCCGGAGGAAGTGGTCCGCCCCAGAGTGGAGGCGGCCCTCAAAACCTGCGGCTTGTATCCCTTCCGGAACTGGCCCGTGTCCGCCCTGAGCTACGGCCAAAAAAAGCGGGTGACCATTGCCTCCATTCTGGTGCTGGAGCCCAAAATCATTCTCCTGGACGAGCCCACCGCCGGACAGGACCTGTACCACTATACCCAGATTATGGATTTCCTGGCGGAGCTGAACCGGAGGGGCACCACCGTGGTGCTCATTACCCACGATATGCATCTGATGCTGGAATACACCCCCAGGGCGGTGGTGTTCCATGACGGACGGGTGATCTGTGACACCTCCGCCGCCCAGGTGCTGAATTCGCCGGAGATCGTGGCCACCGCCCACCTGAAGGAGACCTCCCTGTACCACCTGGCGAACCTTTGCGGGATTGACCGGCGGGAGGAATTCACCCGGCGGTTTATTGCCGCGGACCGGGAGGTGCGCAGATGACGAATCTATTCAATTACATCGACCGGCCCTCTCCCATCCACCGGCTTACGGGCGCCTGCAAGCTGGTATGCCTGCTGGCCTGGAGCGTAGCGGCCATGACCAGCTTCTATACGCCGCTGCTTCTGGCATTGACGCTTCTGGCCTTCTGGCTGTTTCATGCCGCCAGGCTGAAGCTGCGGGACGTATCCTTTGTGGCGGGGCTGATGGTGGTGTACATCCTGCTGAACAACCTGCTCATTTTCCTGTTCAGTCCCACCCACGGCGTGAACCTTTACGGCAGCCGGACGGAGCTGATCCATTTCGGCGGGCCCTATACCCTGACGTTGGAGCAGCTGTTCTATCACCTGAACGTGATTCTCAAGAATGCCTGCACCATCCCCATTGTGCTGCTGTTTGTCTGCACCACCAACCCTTCCGAGTTTGCCGCCTCCTTAAATAAGATCGGCGTCAGCTACCGCATCAGCTATTCCGTGGCCCTGGCCCTGCGCTACATCCCGGACATTCAGCGGGAGTACCGGGAGATTTCCCTGGCCCAGCAGGCCCGGGGTGTGGAGATGAGCAAAAAGGTGAGCCTTGTCAAACGGCTGAAGGCCGCCAGCGCCATTCTGATTCCCCTGGTGCTGTCCAGCATGGAGCGCATCGAAACCATTTCCAACGCCATGGAGCTCCGGGGCTTCGGCAAGCATAAAAAGCGCACCTGGTACGCGGCCCGGCCCTTCAGCAGCTTCGATAAGCTGGCCATGGCCCTCTGCATCGGGCTCATGGTGCTGTCCTTCCTGCTGACGGCCCTGAACGGAGGGCGGTTCTATAACCCCTTCCTGTAGAGAATACAATGGAACAGAAAAGAGCTGTCTCACGGAAGACGGCTCTTTTTTATCCCCTGGGCAGGGCCGCCCCCTTGGCTCCCCCTTTGGGGGAGCTGGCACGGCGTCAGCCGTGACTGAGAGGGCCCTCTCCGCCCCCATAGGGGGCACCTCTCCCATAGGGAGAGGCAAGGCGCCTGCGGCGCAACCACCCCGCCAAATTGGGATTTGTAGAGGTGAGCATCCTGTGCCCGGAGGGCGCACTTGCCCTCCCTAGCAGGGAGGGTGGCTCGCGCAGCGAGACGGGTGAGTTGAAAACGTGATTGTTTATGAGCCGTTAGATGAACAATACTACCGTTCCAAT
>JAGAQA010000050.1 GCA_017622995.1 Oscillospiraceae bacterium | reverse complement strand
CCGGTGACCGGACTCGATTACATTATGGTGTCGGCGTCGTCCAGCCGCCGCCGATGGACAGTCCACCGGACTGTCCAATTTGATGGGTTCGGGTCCTCCACGATACCAAGAAAGCAGATACCCGGTTCGGGTATCTGCTTTTTTGCCATATACTACACAATTTGATACAATGCAACGCTATTTGATGGTGCGTTGCACCTGGAGATTATCCCAGAATGGTCTTCAGATCCGCTTCCGGAGTAGTAATAGATGCAATGTTAAACTTCTCCACCAGGAAGTTCAGGACATTGGGGGATACGAAAGCAGGCAGTGTGGGGCCAAGGCGGATGTTCTTGATGCCTAAGTGCAGCAGAGTCAGCAGGATACAGACGGCCTTCTGCTCGTACCAGCTGAGGATCATGGAAAGGGGCAGATCATTGACACCGCAGTCAAAGGCTTCTGCCAATGCAACAGCAATCTGGATTGCGGAGTAGGCATCGTTGCACTGTCCGATGTCCATGAGCCGGGGCAGGCCACCGATGGTGCCAAGATCCAGGTCATTGAAGCGGTACTTTCCGCAGGCCAGGGTCAGCACCACCGTATCCTTGGGTGTCTGCTTGACAAACTCGGTGTAGTAGTTCCGTCCGGGTCTTGCGCCATCGCAACCGGCAACCAGGAAGAAATGCTTGATAGCACCGGCCTTTACAGCGTCAATGACCGTACCGGCAACGGACATCACGGTATTTCTCGCAAAGCCGGTCATGACTGTCTCGCCGCCGTTGATACCGGGGAAGGTGGTATCCTTGTCAAAGCCGCCCAGTTCCAGAGCCTTTTCGATGATGGGTGTGAAATCCTTATCCGGGCCGATGTGCTGAATACCGGGATAGCCGACTACCTCGGTAGTGAAAACCCGATCAGCATAGCTTTCCTTAGGCGGCATCAAGCAGTTGGTGGTAAACAGAATGGGAGCAGGGAGAACTGCAAATTCCTTCTGCTGATTCTGCCATGCGGTGCCGAAGTTGCCCTTCAGATGGGGGTACTTCTTCAGCTCCGGATAGGCATGGGCAGGCAGCATTTCCCCGTGGGTGTAGATGTTAATGCCTTTTCCCTCCGTCTGCTCCAGCAGCAGCTTCAGATCGTAAAGATCGTGGCCGGTGATGACGATGAAGGGGCCTTTCTCGATGGTCAGGCTCACCTGAGTAGGCTCCGGATGACCAAAGGTTTCCGTATTTGCCTTGTCCAGCATGGCCATGCACTTGAGATTGACTTCGCCCACTTCCATCACGATGGGCAGCAGCTCCTCCATGCCCCAGTCATCCATACCAATAGCAAACAGAGCCTTGTACAGGAAATTGTGGATGGCATCGTCCTTGTAACCCAGTACAGCGGCATGATAGGCATAGGCGGCGACACCACGAATGCCGAACAGGATCAGGGACTTAAGGCTTCGGATATCCTCGTCAGCATTCCACAGTTTGCTCATATCGTAGTCATTGTTCCGACCACAGGTGGAAGCGCATTTGTAGCACTCGGGTACCAGCTTCCGCTTTTCAATATCTATCCGTTCCATAATAGCCAGCAGTGCATCGTTATCGAAGTTCACATTGGTCAGGGTAGCAAACAATCCTTCCACGATGACAGCGGCAGTGGAATCACTGACAACGTGCTCGTTGCCTTCGGTGGCACGGGCCAAGCCGATCAGCGCCCCGGTCAGCTTGTCCTGAAGTTCCGCTGTATCAGCCTTTTTACCGCAGACACCCAGCATACCTTCACAGGCCTTGCAGCCAGCGGTCTGCTCACATTGAAAACAAAACATAGTTCTTTCTCCTTTACATGATGATTCGTCCGTCGGGACTGATAGTTACGATGTGCAGCGGAATGTCCTTACCGCTGTTTTCGATGGCGGTTTTGACTGCATAGCTGAGGCCACCGCAGCAGGGTACAGTCATCCGTGTGACGGTGATGGACCGGATATCGTTGTGCTTAAAAATCTGCGTCAGCTTCTCCGCATAGTCCACAGCATCCAACTTGGGGCAGCCGATCATAGTCACCTTATCCTGCATGAAATCGTGGTGGAAATTGCCGTAGGAATAAGCAGTGCAATCCGCAGCGATCAGCAGATCTGCACCATCGAAATAGGGGGCATTGGGCGGCAGCAGCTTGATCTGCACCGGGAAGTTGGTCAGTTCACTGGGGACATACACATCCGCCGCAGGAGCGGAATGGGGAATGCTCTGGCAGGCAGAACCGGGACAACCGCAGGGAAGCGGCGCTTCCTTTGCTTTCTTCGCAGCCAGCACAGCGGCTTCGTTGTAGGCGGGTGCCTCCCGCTCTTCAAAGGAAATAGCATTCATGGGGCAAGCAGGCAGGCAATCGCCCAGACCGTCGCAGTAGTCCTCCCTGAGCAGCTTTGCTTTGCCAACTACAATGCCAATGGCACCCTCGTGGCAGGCAGCGGCGCACAGACCACAGCCGTTGCACTTTTCTTCATCGATGGTAATGATTCTTCGGATCATGATATAACCCCTCCAATTGTGGTTTTCTATTGTCATGATACCAGGCAACAGGATGAAATGATGTTGCAAAAATCACATATATCAGTTAAAATATGAATTAAGATGTAACCATGATAGATGGAGGGATGATCGTATGAAAGAAGAATGTTTGATTTGCAAAGCACCGCTTGAATACCTGACCCAGGACGAAATGATGGAGTGTGTCATCTGCCATAAGCAGGAACCCAGCAAGACTCGCTGCGTGGAAGGGCATTATGTGTGCAGTGAATGCCACACCCAGGGAATGGGCAGTATTTTCGGTCTTTGCCTTTCGGAAACGTCCCGTGACCCCATCGCAATTCTGGAAAAGATGATGTCCATGCCTTTCTGCCATATGCATGGCCCGGAGCATCATGTGATGGTGGGTGCAGCACTTCTGACTGCCTACAAAAACGCAGGCGGTGACCTGGACCTTCCGAAAGCGCTGCAGGAGATGTACAGTCGGGGCAAAGCGGTTCCCGGCGGTGCCTGCGGATTCTGGGGTGCCTGCGGTGCCGGTATCAGTGCAGGCCAGTTTGTGTCCATTGCCACCAGCTCCACACCGCTTGCGGTAGAGCCTTGGGGGGTGAGTAATCAGATGACAGCCAAAGCACTGGAGAGCATCGGTAAAGTGGGTGGTCCCCGGTGCTGCAAGCGGGATTCCTACCTGGCAATCCTTGCAGCTATCGATTTTGCGGTGGAGCATCTGAATATCTATATGGAAAAGTCTACGCCTGTCTGCACCCGTTCCAGGCTGAACAACCAGTGTATCGGCAAGCGCTGCCCTTTTGTTGGAGGTATGAAATGAAAAAAGTAGCCTTTATCTGCGTCCATAATTCATGCCGCAGCCAGATTGCGGAAGCACTGGGAAAGAAGCTGGCTGGCGATGTGTTTGAAAGCTACTCTACTTGCGTGCAGTTTTGTTTCACACCTTGATGATACGCCAACGCCCGACTCTTTGCAAGAGCCGGGCGCTGTATTTTTTGGGCTGCCTCACCGCATTAGTGAGATGGCCCCATTCTGTATATGAGGTTACGATTGTGTATAGATTCTTGCATTGCTGCTGATCTGTGCCGTCCTTTCCGGGTGTGGTGCAACTGATTCACTGACATTCAACGATGGCATCACCTTTACAGATTCTATAAAGGTATCCTTAAAAAGGTGTTTCATGTGGATATTCAATACAACGGCTATCGCATTGAATTGAAAACCCCGCTGCGGTAAGCAGCGAGGCCATCATCATAGGATTCGGAAACAGTTCTTGTCGTAGTCGATAAGTCCGTCCTCTTTCATTTTTACAAGCTCTCTTGTCAGAGCACTGCGGTCAACGCAGAGATATTCCGCCAGCTCCACTCTGCCAAAGGGAATCTCAAAGTAGCGGGAATTCTGGGTCTGCGCCTGGATGGAAAGGTAAGCAAGCAGCTTTTCCCGGATGGTGCGCTTAGACACCACTTCTACCTTTCGCATCAGATCCCGGTTCTTGTTGGCAATGATAGCCACCATGTTTTCAATGAGCCGATGGTGGAACACGCAGGCCATGGTGCAGCTATGCATCACCCGGTCGAAAGGCATGAATAGGATCTGTGCATTCTCGGAAACCTGGAAGGTCACAACGGACAAGTTGTCGCTGCCGCAGGCAAAGGTCTCACCGAACAGCTCATCCTTGCGCATCCGCACCAGCATGGTCTTGTTGCCCCAGAGATCTTCCTTGACCATGTCAACGGCACCGGAAATGATAATGCCAATGTGCTTGATGTTCTCTTCCTCGAAGGCGACAATGTCACCTTTCTTGAAAGTGCCGATATGATACCCGATGCAGCCCAGCATGGTTTTACGGTCTTCGGGATTCACACCATCGAACAATAGAGAGTTGACCTCCAGCAGAATGTCTTTCATATCCATCGCCTCCTTGGTTTTATTGTACACCAAAGGAATCGATGTTGCAACTAGCACATTTACGGGGTGATACTATGAGAAAACCCAAAATCAAGATAACTCTGGTTGACAGGATCGGAAAATGCGGCTGCCACCGTGGTCATAAAATCGGAGATGTGCTGCGATGCCGATTGTACAGGAAGGTCTCTCAAAAGAAATACTCGCCCGTGCTGGATACTACAGTATCCAGACACGGTACGAGCAAGTGCACTTATGCGATTGAACCGCCGTGTACCGAACGGTACGCACGGTGGTGTGAGAGGTCGGCTACTCAACTAATGGGTGGCCTCCTACTCTATTATTCAATTTCCAGGTCATTTTTATGTTTTGCATACCAGGATTCTGAACAAGCTGAGCGATTTGCAAGTCAAAGAACGCTGTCAGTATATCGCCTCTTTTGGCAAGGTGGATTTGCTAATCATCGACGATCTCGGCGTGGAACGAAATTCGGAGTTTGCCCTGGAACAGGTATACGCGGTGATTGACGAGCGGTGCGAATGAAAGCAATCAACACCGGGGCTGAACCCGTAACACTATCTGCCATGGAGCAGCATATCGAGAAGGAGCTTCGGATTTTTGTTTTGTTGCTGACTGTGAGCAAAAAGCGACAGAAATGTTTATTCAAAACCGCCAGTTTTCGCAGACGAAAACTGGCGGTTATAATTCGTGTCGCGGAACTTATGTCCACGGGATTCTCCCGGACTTGGAAAGCCCATGAGAAAGCGACCGCCTTATTTTGCGG
This sequence comes from Oscillospiraceae bacterium, assembly GCA_017622995.1. Taxonomy (GTDB): domain Bacteria; phylum Bacillota; class Clostridia; order Oscillospirales; family Oscillospiraceae; genus Faecousia. Next base: position 29,217 of record JAGAQA010000050.1, on the reverse strand, counting down.
CAGGGTACTCATTGCAGAGCAGGCGGTAGGGTGCTTCGTCCTCTTCAATCTCGGGGAAGCGACCTACGGGCGGGTTAAAACGGTTATCGGTGTTGTCGTCGTTGCACTGGCTCACCTCTCCCAGCAGCACCGGGCCGGTGCCCTCTTCTACAGCAAAATCGTGGTACAGGTACCGCTGCACATAGATGCTCTCACCGGGGGTCAGGCGAATTTGCGTACCGGCGGGAACGGTATAGGTGCGGCCGTCGGTATGAACGGTGACATCGCTTTCGTAATCGATTTCCTCGTTGGGCAGGGAGTTATACACCCGAATCAGCACATTTCCGCCGCCCCGGTTGATGATATCCTCGGTCTTGTACCAGTGGAAATGGTTGGGAGCGTACTGTCCCTCTTTCAGATACAGCATCTTTTCCGCATATACCTTGGGATACTTGTCCGCCATGGCCCGGTTGCCGTTGCGGATGGTAATCAGGGAGAAGCCGAACTTGTCAAAATCTCCCATGCCGTAGTCCGTAATATCCCAGCCCAGCATACAGTCGCGCACCTCGTCATACTCGTGGCCGATGTCCTGCCACTGTTCGGGGGTAAAATGGCAGAAAGGCGGCAGGTAGCAGCTGTGCTTCTGGCACATGGCTTCCAGCTCTTTCAGCGCCTTATTGATTTCGGAACGTTTCATATTCGTTTACCTCCAATGCTGACCTTAGCGTATCAATACCCCATCTGTCTGTGGGCCTCTTCAATCAGCTTCTGCACTGTGTAGGACGTCTCCAGCAATCGCTGGTTTTCTTCCTGGTTCTCTCCCGCCACCCAACGGTCAAAGGTGCGCACAACCCGCTCCTGAACCCCAGGCAGTACCGCGGGATTGGCAATGGGCCACTTGTCGCAGGTAATGCCGCAGTCATATTCCTCGCAGGTGTCCATGGTGTGCTTCTCCACACCCAGTACCACGGAGAGATTTTTCAGGGTATAGGTGGCCCGGTCACACTGGATTTCGCTGCCAATCATGCTGTGGGCGCACTTGGATACATTGACCGTCACATCAAAGCCATCATAGTGCAGCATAAGGGTGTCCGTGCCGTCCACTTCTCCGATAAAGACGGCAGAAGCGTCCAGGGATTTGGGTTCGCCAAACAGATTCACCGCGAAATGCAGCACATAGCAGCCCAAATCCGTCAGAACGCCGCCGAACAGCTTGCGGTCAAAGCTGGTAATGTGCTCCCCTGCCCGCAGCTTGTCCAGTTTGCTGGAGCGCTGGCTGTAGTCCAGGCGGGCGGAAACAACCGGATTCTCCTTCAATTCCTCCCGGAGCCGGTCCATCACGGGAGAATAGAAGTTCATAACCGCCTCGGCGAAGATACGGTTCTGCGCCTTTGCCGTGCGGATAATCTCCTCCATCTGGGCCGTGGAGATGGTGGCGGGCTTTTCGCACAGGACGTGCTTTCCCGCTTTTAGACAACGGATTGCCGCATCCGCGTGGAGCACATTGGGAATACACAGATAGACAACATCAATGTCCGGATTCTTCAGCATCTCGTCCAAATCATCATAGGCCAGCGTACCGTCACCGCCCAGCTCCCGCGCCCGTTCCAGACTCCGGGAACAGACGGCGGCCACCTGGTCTCCGGCAGCATGAATGGCGTCAAAATAGATGTGGCTGAGCCAGTTGGTGCCCATAATCCCGTAACGCAGCATATACTTTCCTCCAATACTTTTTCGTGAATCAGGCAGTCATAGAAGAGGGCGCCGATTGCCTGGACAAATGGTACAACCGTATCCTCCGGATAGCGGTATCCGGTTTTTCTATCCCGGAATATCGGAATCTGCCTGCCCTCCTTGCCGAACTTCGGGGCAACGTTTCCATCTATGGCAGCCCAGTCTCAGCCAAAGGGAAGGCGATTATCTGCGGATGCTCTGGATGAATCTGCGGAAGTCCTTTTTGCTCCAGACCACAGGCACCGGGTAGAGGGGATTGGCTTCCTTGCTGGCCCAGGCAATCATCTGGTCAATGTCCTCATCCCGAATCATGTCGAAGGAATCGGGCAGGCCCATTTTCTGGTTGGTTTCCTCGATCCAGCGGATGAAGGCATTGGCTTTTTCTGCCTCGTTTTCGCCGCCAATCCCGCACACATCCGCCAGCTCCGCCAGACGCTTGTGGGCGGAAGCGCCAAACTCCCGCATGACATGGGGCAGCAGAACCGCCATGGCAAGGCCGTGAGCGACGCCATAAAGCCCGCCCAAGGTATGACCGACGGCGTGGACATAGCCCACGCAGCCCCGAGTGAAGGCACGTCCGGCGTAGAAGGCGCCCCGCTGCATATTCTGCCGGGCTTCCAGATTGGCCCCGTCCTCAAAGGCGATCAGGATGTTGTCATGGATGAGCTTGACCGCTTCCTTTGCCAGTCTGTTTTCCAGCTTGGTATTATATGTATGGTTAGTATAGGCTTCTACCGCGTGAGCAAGGGCATCCATACCGGTGGTAGCGGTGGTGTAAGGCGGCAGACCCACCGTCAGCTCCGGGTCCAGCACGGCGTACTTGGGAATCAGGAAAGGATCGTTGATAGCCGCTTTGCGGTGGGTGGCGGAGTCGGTGATGACAGCTGCCACGGTGGTTTCCGAACCGGCGCCGGCGGTGGTGGGAATGGCCACGAAGGGCGGGATGGGCCAGTGGACCTTCAGCAGTCCCTGTAGCTGGGATACTTTCTTATTCGGATGCACCGCTTTTGCGGCAATGCCCTTGGCGCAGTCGATTCGGGAGCCGCCGCCCAGGGCAACCAGAGCCTTGCAGCCGTTCTTTTTATAGGTCTGATAGCCCAGCTCCACATCGTCACTGCTGGGGTCGGGATGGTCAAAGGCCTGCAAGGTATAGCGGATTCCGGCAGCCTCAAAACCATCCAGCAGAGGCTGCACCTGTCCCCGGCGCACCATACCGGAGCCGGTAACCACCAGAACATCGTTGATGTTCTTTTCTCTCAGGAATGCGCCTAGTTCCCGGATTTTTCCGGGGCCCTCCAGATAGGTGGGCATACGGTAACCCATGAAATAGTTTCCCACTTTCAGGACAGCCTGAAAGGTTCTGCACCATAAAACTTCCAATGTATCGGTCGTTGACATAATATTTCCTCCTATCCACCGGCGACGGGTGGCATAAGCTGTACCACATCGCCATCCTTCAGCTTTACTCTTTTGTTGCTAACCTTTCCGTTGACCAGAAGGACACAGCCTTCCAGATCTTTTTTTGAAACGCGAGGATTCTGTTGAGATATCCGGAAATACAGTTCCGTCACAGTGGATGCCTTCACTTCCATTTCCTGAACCCCGGCATCCAGCCGGAGCAAACCATAGAGTTTAACGGTAATCATTTGATTTTCAGCCGCCGCAAGGTCCTCTCCGTGGGGATACCGTTGTGATCCCACCCACGGGCCTGGTAGTAGGTCTTCTTCATAGTATCCAGAGGCACTTTGGTTTTGGGATTGTTGGGATCCTGAGGTATATCCGTGAGTCGTTTGGGCAGCTTATCGTCGGCAGCGCTGATGCCGAATTTGGTATTGATGTAGCGTTCCATGGTATAGCCACGTTCACCGATTTCCAGATAACGGCCAAAGTTCATCTTCATACCCACCGCCAGCTCAATCATCTTGGTATGCTGGAAGATGGGCAGATGAAGGGCCGCGATTCTGGGGCACTTATTTATCAGGCGCACCGCCCAGCCGATGTGGGGCGCCGCAAGGTTGACGGTTTTGGTAACGATCCCGTTTGGCTTCGTCAGCAGGAAGCCCGGGAAGAAGGCATAGGAAGTAAACAGGCACTGACCGGAGGCGGAAATGGTTTCCATCAAATCCTGGAAGGTCATGGTGAGATCTGCCTTTGCCTTAGGGGTTTGGGCATCCATGTGAAGGCCAAGGCCCTCCATAATCACCAGATAGCCGCCGTTCAGGTGGCAGCCGCCCCGGTTGGAAACGGCGTAGCCGAGGCCCTGACCCACGGCCCGGCGAGGCTCATAGGCTGCCAGCTCCAATCCCTTGGACTGCATGGCAAATTCCTTGCCGCCGTACTTTTCGGACAGCCGTTTACTTCCCTCTGCCAGCTCATCGCCGATACCGCGACGATGGGCGATGTCCTCAAAAATCTGAGACAGGTTATCGGTTTGTCCGAAGCGCAGCCCATTGTCCCACAGCCCCTTTTCATTTGCCTCCATGGCCCAGGCGATGGTGTTGGCAGTGGAGATGGTGTCCATACCCAGCTGATCCAGCTGGTAGTTCCAGTCCAGAATCTTTTGCAGATCATTGTTGCAGATATTTCCGCCCAGCAGTCCCAGGGTTTCCAATTCCGGACCTTTCACGGCCTTCCCCTGAACCTTGACCGTTCTGGCACAGCGAATGGGACAGGTCAGGCAGCCCTTGTTGGTGATGTTAAATTCCTCTGCCAGCGTTTCTCCACTGACCATGTCGAAGTCCTCGTACTGACCCTGGGAATAGTTTTTCGTGGACAGAATGCCGATCATCTGCATAGAGCTGACCAGACCGGCGGTGCCCAGACGGGGCAGCTGCTGACCTGTCAGAGGATGCTTTTGGAGATACTGAATCCACTTTTTGCACCACTGGCTGGACTTCTCCGGGTTATGTACCGGGATGGTTTTGGTTCCGCTGGCGGTGATGGCTTTCAGATTCTTCCAGCCCAGTACCGCGCCCATGCCGGTACGTCCGGCGGCCCGTTCATCGCTCATAATGCCGGCGTACTTGACAAGGTTTTCTCCTGCCGGGCCGATGCAGAGCTTACCAAACCGTTTTGCATCCACCAGCTTCGCCAGTGCCTCCTGACATTCATCTACCTTCATCCCCCACAGGTCATCCGCGTCGTGGAACAGGAATTCCCCGTCTTTGATTTCCAGCCAGCGACGGCTCCGGCACTTGCCTTTCAGAATCAGGGCATCGAATCCGGCCTTTTTCAGATGGAAGCCGAAGCTTCCGCCGCAGTTGGAGGAAGCCAGAATCCCCGTCTGGGGAGACAGCGCGGAAACATCGAATCGGGCAGAACTGGGAGCGCCGGTGCCTGTCAAGGGGCCGGTGGCAATGACCACCCAGTTCTCCTCGGAAAAAGCGGTCTCCTTACCGGTCAGGTGGTCGCACAGAATCCGGGCAGCCATGATTTTACCGCCCAGGTAAAGCTCCCGCTGTTCGTCGGACCAGGGATATTCCCGGACCGTTTCGGTGGTCAAATCCACCTCCATGATTTTTCCCATATAGCCGGAATACTTGGATTGCATAAGCATCCCTCCCTTGGTTAAAGTATACACAAAACCGACAGAGGAATCAACCTCTGTCGGCAAAAATCACTGTTTTTTAAGGACACCGCAATCACTGTCCGTAAAATTCCAGAAAACGCTTTGTCTCCGGCTGGGTTGGATGATATAGAAGCCGTTCCTTTGCCCCGGATTCCATCAGCTTTCCCTTGTAGAAAAACAGCGCTTCGTCCGCGACTCTGCGAGCCTGCTGGAGAGAATGGGTCACCAAAATTGTGGCGCATCCGGTTGCACCGGTATAGTCCAGAATCAGGCTTTCCGCGGCGGCGGTGGTCTCGATGTCCATGGCGGCGGTTGGCTCGTCCAAAATCACCAGGTCAAAAGCCTTCATCATCAGCCGGGCAATGGCCATGCGAGCAGTTTCTCCACCGGAGAGCCGATCCGCCCGTTTCTTTTCCAGATGGGATATCTGGAGCGCCCACATAAGTTCATTGGCTTTGGCTTCCTCAGAACCACCCAGAAGAATATTTTTTTTCGTACTCATACGAAAGGCGTAAGGCTTCTGGGGCAGATAGCCCACAGACTGGGGCAGCTGCACTTTCCGATCGGCAGGGAGAACGCCCGACAGGATTTTGGCAAAGGTAGACTTACCGCTGCCGTTGGCACCAATTACAGCGTAAATTTTTCCGGGCTCTATTTCCATTCCGGGAAAATCCAGGACAGCGACACCGTCATAGGTTTTGATAAAGGCAGGAAGTTTCATCGGCTCAGCCTCCTTTGCAGCAGGGAAATCACGATGTTCACCAGCAGCGACACCGCCAGAAGAATCATGCCCAGCGCGATGCCCAGGGAGAAACTGCCCCGGTTGGTATACTGCATGATGGCGGTGGTCATGACGTTGGTTTTCCAGGCAATGGCGCCGCCCACCATGGACACCGCGCCCACCTCCGCAATGGAACGGGCAAAGGCCAGAAGATAGGCAGAGAAAATCTGATAGACGCATTCTCCGCACATCAGAAGAAAGGTTTTGCAGCCGCCCAGCCCCAGTCCCTTTGCCGTCTCCCGGATGGCTGGGGCAATTCCCGCCACATAAGTTTCCATATTGCCCACAACGATGGGCGTGATCAGCACCACCTGGGCCATGACCATAATCTTTACCGTAAACAGCAGCTTCATATGCCGCAGCGGGCCAACACCGGAAAATAACATATAGAACAGCAGTCCACAGACCACCGGAGGCATTCCCATCAGCGTCCGGTTCAGCACCACAAGGGCGTTTCTGCCGGGGAACTTACAAGCCCCCAGCCAGATTCCCAGGGGTACGCCCAGCAAAAGGGCGATCAGAGAGCTTTGGATGCTCATCCTGGCGGTTACGCACAATATGTTAATCAGCTCCGCATCCGCCGACAAAATCAGGTCGATTGCCTTTTGCAGCGCACTGCCCATGAAATCACCCCTTTTGAAAAATCCCGTGGGGAAGAGCCCCACGGGATCTATTTTACGTCACGTTTCCCGGAAAAGCAATCCTTACATCACGCCGTCGTTGGCAACAAAGGTCAGGAAGGTAGCCTTGTCGGTGAGGATGTAGGCGCCCATCTCCTCCGCCATGACCAGGCAGGCGCCCATGCCGGTATTGGCGGAAACGTACCAGTCGGTGTAATCCGCAAAGGACTCGGCTTCCTTGGTGATGCCCAGAGCCTCAGGCCACAGGCTCAGCTCCTTGGTGTGGGTGCCGGAAGCATCGCCACGGGAGACGAAGGTGTACTTGCCCTCGGCAATGGCGGCAAAGGCATCCAGAACGGAAGCGCTGTCCTTAACACCGGCGGGGTCAGCAGAGGGGCCGCACAGGACGAAGTAGTTGTAGAGGAAGGAAATGCGCTCGGCCTCGAAGCCGTCCACAACACGGGCAAAACCGTCGGCAACGAAAGCCTCCTCCTGGCTCTTGGAGTGCACCAGAATCAGGTCGGCATTGCCGAACTTGGCGGCGTTGATGGCCTTGCCGGTACCGGCAGACTGGACTTCCACGGTGTAGCCGTAGGTGGATTCAAACACGGGCAGCAGGTAACCCAGCAGGCCGGAGTCATTGACAGAGGTGGTGGTGGACAGGCGGATGACCTTGGTTTCCTCCGTAGCGGGTGCAATCTCACCGGCATAGACGGGAGCATTGTCCTTGACATAGAACAGGTGCTCACCATATTCCGCGACACCGTACTCCCCGGCCAGATCCAGAACTTCCTGGCTCAGCAGCCACTGAATCAGGGCGTCGGCACCGGCAGTGTTCACAGCGACGTCGGAAACGGCATTGCCGTCAGCATCGGTGAAAGGCGCCTCGGGATTCACGGCGATGGCGGTGTAGGTGTTGAGCATCTTGTCGTCCGCTTCCTTCAGGATGCAGGTGTCCACCACCAGAGCAGCCTCAGTGGGAGCTTCGGTAGGCGCTTCTGTCGCCGCGGCGGCAGGCGCCTGGGTGGGGGCAGCGGTAGGAGCAGCGGTTTCGGTGGGTGTCTGGGCTGCGCCGCAGGCAGTCAAACCCAGCAGCATAACAGCGACCAGAAGCGCAGAAAGAATCTTTTTCATGTTCTTTTCCTCCAATTTGCAAAAATTAAAACGAACCCAATTCCAACGGCAACAGGGCGCAGTAACCGCGCAAAACCTATGCTTTTGGAAAGAGGCTCGTCCACCACTTTACAAAACGCTGTTATCCCACACCGATCCGAGAGGAACGGGTTGTTTTCTTTACCGGTTCATAGTACCACAGAATTGGAAGAATTTCAATAGTTTATTCTCTTCCTTTTTCCGGTCCGTTGCGCTATAATACAAGCACTGGGGGGATGGTCTGTGATGATAGAAGAAAATTGGGGGATTTCCATTGAACGGGCCCGCTGCTTTTGGGAATCCCAGCCAGATGTGGGCAAAGACGAGGACGGCTATTGCTTCGGAGACTGCCGGATTACCCTTTCTGAACCCGCCTCTGGCTCCAAAGGTATGTTTTCCCTTCCCCGGACACTGCTTCGCATAGAAGGCCCGGAAAAGGAAGTGGCGTCCATCCACCATCGTTTTTGGATTCGATTTTTATCCGCAGGCGGATAAGGAGGTATAGGATTATGAGCAAACCCATTCCATCTATGGACACATGGCTGAAAGAAGCCAAGGCCCATGAATCCGCGCCCAAAATCGGCATGTACCTGACCCACAACGGAACCGTCCGACAAAGCGCCAAGGCAAAGGTGCGATACGGCGCGGAAGACACCAAACCCGTCACCGGAATGTATTTCTCCTATGACCAGGATAAAGTGGATGCCATGATTGAGGAGACTTACAAGCTGGAAGGCATCTATTACATCAAGGTCTGGCTCAACGAAGGGCAGCTGGAGATGGGCGATGACATCATGTATGTCCTCATCGGCGGCGATATCCGCCCCAGAGTGATTGAGGGGCTCAACTATCTGGTTGGGCGGATCAAAAACGAGTGTGTAGTAGAAAAGGAGATCGTGTAAATGACAGCTTGGGAAAAATGCGTGGCCTTTCACGGCCACAGCTGCGGTGGACTTGCCATCGGCTATAAAGCGGCATTGCTTGCCATGGATCTGCTGGATATCGAATTCAGCGACAACGAGACTGTTGCCTGCATCAGCGAGAACGACGCCTGCGGTGTGGACGGCATTCAGGTCATGCTGGGCTGTTCCGTTGGCAAAGGCAATTTGCTGTTCCATATGACAGGAAAGCAGGCCTTCAGCATTTATGACCGGTCAACAGGAAACTCTGTCCGGCTGGTTCTGAAGCCCAAGCCTGCGGGTATGACCCCGGAGGAATCGGCTCGCTACTACTTTGACCACGACTGTCACGAACTGTTTCAGGTGAAGGAAACGAAGATTCCCCTTCCCACTGCCGCGAAAATCTTCGACAGCTACGACTGTGAATGCTGCGGTGAAAAAACCGGCGCCAACTGGATTCGATTGGTAAACGGAAAAAAACTGTGTCTGGACTGCTGTGAACAGTACAATCGGTTTGATGTATAAAAAATCCCCGTGCGGCTGCACAGGGATGGTGGATTATGAACCAAGGACACCGCAGGCAGCCAACTGCCTGTAGTCTTCGGGTGTATTGATGTTTTGAAAACAGCTGCGGAAGGATATGACTTCCCCCATGGGCAGCAGCAGCATATGGGCTTCTTCCCGAACAAGGGTATTCATCCGCAGATGTTTATTGCGCACATTTTCTTCCAGCTTGCCCAGTATGCGCCGGTGGTAAAGGGCTGCGGTGGTGTAGGTTCTCCTACCATCTTCATAGACGACGATGCCATCCCAACAGAGGCCTTTGTGCGTATCTTCTTCCCAACGCCCCAGCATCCACTGGACAAAACGGTGATCCATAAACGGCATGTCGCAGGCACAGACAAAAATCAGGTCTTCCTCAATGGCATGAAATGCGGAATACAGGCCGCCCATAATACCGCAGTCGGGAATCTCATCCCGAATGTATGGGTAGCCTCCCAGAACGGCCGAATCATAGGTCTGACTTATCGACAGATAGACCTTTCCACAGGCGGATAGTTCCTCCGCGATTTTTTTCCAGAAAGGCTGCCCGTCAAAGAGAAGCTGAGCTTTGTCTAGTCCCATACGACTGCTTTTTCCACCCATGAGGAGCAGCATGGCAACTGTGTTTTTCCCTTGTTGGGGCATACTCATTTCTTTATCTCGTTTCATAGATATGTCGGCTCCAAAGAATACGGTAAAAGAGGTGTGTAACCATGATAGTTGAAGATGCATCCACGAATTTAGCGTGTCTTTCCCCTGTGGCACATCGGCTGATTTTCAGGGACGGTACCCATCAGAATGCGCAGGCTTCCTATTTACATGAACATTCCATGGACATATACCTTAACGGGTGCAAAGCAATGGAACTGGTCTGCGTGCCCCAGTTCCTCCCAGAGTTAACGCTGGGCAGGCTGCTGACGAAAACGGTCATTCACAGTACGGAAGAGATCCAGCGGCTCCGGATTTCGAGAGATGGTGGCCGTGTGGATGTTACGCTAAGCAATCCGGGAAATCGGATTCTCCCACAGAATTCAGCGGAAACAGTCTCTTTGCAGCCGGTCAAAGGGATCTTCTGGACGCCGGAATGGATTTTTCAGCTGGCGGATCGATTTGCTGACGGAATGCCGCTGCACGCTGCCACCTGGGCAACCCATAGCTGTTTTCTGGCCCGGAATGGCAAGATTCTCTTTTCCTGCGAGGACATCGGGCGGCACAACGCCATGGACAAGGTGATCGGCTACGCCCTCAGAAAGAGCATTGCACTGTCAGACTGTATTGTGTATTCCAGCGGTCGTATCCCCGTGGATATGACTGTAAAGGCAATTCGTGCCGGAGTCCCGGTGCTGGTCAGCAAAGCGGCTCCCACACAGGAGGCCATTTCGCTGGCCAACGCCTATGGATTAACCCTGATCTGTTCGGCAAGGCGGGACAGTATGCGGCAATATAGCGGCTGGTAATCGATGCAAACAACTCAGGGGCGCTTTTGGATGGTCACTTCCTCACCCGACAGAGATAACATATGCCAACTTGCGAATCCTCCGAGTTTTACGCCTGTGACCCATAGGGCCACAGGCGCATTTTGTTTACAGTCTTAAACTTCATCAATTGCCCGGTTGGGACAGATGCTGATGCAGGCGCCGCACTGCACACATTTGAGATAATCGATGGCAAACTGCTTGCCTTCCTCCACAACTGCCTTGTTGGGGCAGGTGGATTCACAGGCACCGCATTTGACGCAGCGATCGGAAATAACAAAAGCCATATGGATACCCTCCCTTTTCCCTTACCGCACTTCACCGCTTCTGTCGGTGTAGTGGGTGTGCAGCAGGAAGTGGGCCGCAGGGCTGCCCGGTTCATCCAGGAACTCTTCGTACAGGTTCTTCACGTCGGGATTCTCATGGGAACGACGGATAGGCGCATTCTGATCCGACCGATACATCTCCGTCATCCGCACAGCAACCTGATCCACGGAAGCCAGGGGTGCACCGCCGCCGTTTAGACAGCCACCAGGACATGCCATGACTTCAATGAAGTGATAGGGGGATTTCCCGGCACGGATATCCTCCATGATGGGCTTGACATTTCCAATGCCGTTGACAATGGCGATTTTCACATCCAGGTCCCCAATCTTCACCGTGGCTTCCTTGACACCCCGGTAGCCCCGGGCAGCGGTATAGTCAATTTGATTCAGCTCGCCGTTGGTCAGCAGCACGGTAACCGTGCGCAGCGCCGCCTCCATCACGCCGCCGGTGGTGCCGAAGATACGGCCCGCGCCGGTCCACTGCCCCATAAAGCTGTCGAAGGGTTCGATCTCCAGGTTGGCAAGGTCAATTCCCTTCAGACGCATCAGTCTGGCAGCCTCCCGGGTAGTCAGCACCGCATCCACGTCCCGAATCCCCAGGGCATTTTTCATCTCCGGCCGCTGCATCTCGAACTTTTTGGCAACGCAGGGCATGATGGATACATGGAAAATGTCTTCCGATTCCACACCGATTTTATCCGGCAGGTAGCTCTTGACCAGTGCGCCGAACATCTGCTGGGGAGACTTGCAGGAGGACAGATGGGCCAGCTGGTCGGGGTAGTTGTACTCCATATGCTTGATCCAACCAGGACAGCAGGAGGTCAGCATGGGCAGCACGCCGCCGTTTTGCAGCCGGTGAATCAGCTCCGTGCCCTCCTCCATGATGGTAACGTCGGCAGAGAAATCGGTATTGTAGGCATAGCCACCCAGTCGCTTCATGGCTGCGGCAATTTTGCCGGTGACATCTGTTCCGGGTTTCAAGCCAAACTCCTCGCCGAGGGTATTCTGGACGGCAGGAGCCATCTGCCAGACTACGGTCTTCTTCGGGTCATTCAGTGCATCCATAACCCGCTGTATGGCGCTCTTTTCCGTCAGCGCCGCCACGGGACAGACCTTGACGCACTGACCACAGTTGATGCAGGCGGTGGCAGACAGGGACACATTCTTCTTGGTGCGGGCATAACGGTCACCGGTTTCAGGATTGGTGTACATCTCATAAATGCCAATCTTCTGCACCTCATTGCAGACCGTGACGCAGCGGCCGCAGGCAATGCACTTGTCCATGTTGCGAATCATGGCCGGGCTGGAGGTATCCATTCCTCTGCCAGGCACATTTCTCACTTCAGGGTTGATCTCAAACAGATGAGAGACCTCCTGGAGCCGGCAGTGACCGCCGGTCTTCTGGCAGGTCAGGCAGTCATTGGGATGGATGCTGAGAATCTCCGTCAGCCGCTCCCTGCGGTAAGCCTGCACTGCCGGGGTGTTGGTGCGCACCACCATGCCATCCCTTGCTTCATACCGGCAGGCGCGGCGAATGACGGTTTCGCCGTTCTCCTCCAGCTCCACGGCGCAGATGCCGCAGGCCCCGGTGGGGGTCAGGCCCTTGAGATAGCACAGGGTGGGAATCTCAATCCCGGCGCTTCTGGCAGCCGCCAGAATGGAAGAGCCTCTGGGGCAGGTTATTTTTTTGTCATCAATGGTTAGGCAGATGTCGGTATCAATCATTCCGCCGTAAAGTTCATACATATCCTATCCTCCTGCAATCAGATCTCGCCCTTGAGCAGGTTTTCCATTTCACCCACTTTGTAACGGATGGTTTCCGGCTCTTCGTTTCTGTAGTATTCCAGTGCATCGGTCTGTGCCTGCCGGGCCAGGTACTGGCTCACCTCGGGGCTTACCTTCTCCACCTTGACGCCGATCTGCTTGAAGCCGGGAATCTTGGCAATGGGGTCCAGATTCTGAGCATCGGACAGAATGTTGGCGCCGTCCCCAAAGTGGAAGGGCATCCAGGCCACACCAGGCTCCAGCTTATCGGTCACATGGACTTCACAGAACACACTGCCTCTGGGGGAGGTGACCTGCACCCAGTCGCCGTCTGTCAGCTTTTTTTCGGCACAGTCATCGGCGTTGAGCTCGATAAAGTTTCTGGGGGCGGTATAGTAGACGGCACGGGTGCGCTTGGTCTGGGTACGGGTGTGGTAATGGTAGAGCATACGGCAGCTCATCAGGGTGATGGGGTATTCCGGATTCTGGGTCTCGGGAGAGGGGATCCACTCCATGGGAACCAGCAGACCCACCCCATTGTTGCGGGCAGGGCCATTGACATGGAGGATGGGCGTGCCGGGATGGTCGGCTGTGGGACAGGGCCACTGGCAGCCTGTGCCGCGAATCTTGTCGTAGGTCATACCGTGGTAGGAGGGGGTAACTTCACACATTTCATTGAAGATCTCCTCCGCACAGTTGTAGTGGGTGGGATAGCCGATGCCGGTCATAACCTCGCAGAGAATCTGCCAGTCCTGCTTACACTGGCCCTTGACGGGAACAGCCTGCCGGAGCAGCTGGACACGGCGCTCGGTGTTGGTAAAGGTGCCATCCTTCTCCAGGAACGCGGTGGCGGGCAGCACCACATCCGCCAGGGCCGCGGTTTCAGTGACAAACAAGTCCTGCACCACCACAAATGCCTTTTCCAGAGCGTGCTCCACATGGCTGGCATCGGGGTCGGAAACCATGGGGTTTTCACCCATGATGTACAGGAACTTCACCTTGTCCTCCAAAATGGCGGGGATGGTCTCGGTAACGGTGTAGCCCTTCTGACCGCTGAGCTTCACGCCCCAGGCCTTTTCAAATTTCTCCTGGACTTCGGGCTTAAACACCTTCTGGTAGCCGGGATAGTCGGTGGGCAGCGCACCCATGTCGCAGGCACCCTGGACGTTGTTCTGACCACGCAGGGGGTTCACGCCGTTGCCGACACCGCCCAGATTACCCGTGACCAGAGCCAGGTTGCTCAGACTCTTGACGTTGTCCGAGCCGTTGAGGTGCTGGGTGATGCCCATGGCATAAGCGATGTAGGACTTATGGGTGGAGGCGTACATTCTGGCAGCATCGATAATCAGCTGTTTGTCCACGCCGCAGATTTCCGCCACACGGTCAGGCGTATAGGACAGGACGCTTTCCCGCAGGGCTTCAATGCCCTCGGTGTGCTTTGCGATATATTCCTTATCTTCCAGACCTTCCTCAAAAATCACATGGAGCATACCGTTGCTCAGAGCCACGGAAGTGCCGGGGTTGATTTGCAGGTAGATGTCGGCAATGTCAGCCAGCGCAATCCGCTTGGGGTCAGCAACAATCAGCTTCTTACCGGCCATCTTAGCCTGGCGTACATACATCCCCATAACCGGATGGGTGTCGGTTGTATTGGAGCCGGTGATAAAAATCACATCCGCATCCAGAACCTCCTGTATCCGATTGGTCATAGCGCCGCTGCCCAGGGTGTTGGCAAGACCGGAGACGGTGGAGCTGTGGCAAAGTCTGGCACAGTGGTCCACATTGTTGGTACCGACAGCGGCACGCATGAACTTCTGGAAGATGTAGTTATCCTCGTTGGTGGCACGGGCGCTGGAAAAGCCTGCCACTGCGTCGGGGCCATATTCTGCCTTTACCTGCCGGATTTTTCCGCAGATTAGGTTCAGCGCTTCCTCCCAGGAGGCAGGCTCCAGAACACCGTTCTTGCGGATTAAGGGGGTGGTGAGGCGGTCCTTGTGATTCACATAGTCAAAGGCAAACTTACCCTTAACACAGAGCAGTCCCCCGTTGGCTGGGCCATTGGCAGGCTTGGCATCCACCACCTTACCATTCTTCACATAAAAGTCGATCTGGCAGCCCACGCCGCAGTAGCCACAGGTGGAGCGGACAACCTTGGTTTCCCAAACCCGGAAGTCGTTCTGGGACTTGGGCATCAGCGCGCCAACCGGGCAGGCGGACACGCAGTTGCCGCAGGAGACGCAGCCGGTATCTGCCATGGTTTCGCCGCCGTTGGGAACAATGTAGATAAGGTCGTCCTTCCGTACCATTTTCAGGGCGTTGATGCCCACCAGGTCCCGGCAGGTGCGGACACATTTGCCGCAGCGGATGCACTTATCCATATCCTGCAGGTAGAAGCGGTTGGAAAGGTCTTTTTCCCGGTGGACAAAGGGTGCCGTGTAGGAAGGGCCGTCTACGCCGTACATCTGGCAGTATTTTTGCAGCTTGCAGCTTCCCAGCTTGCGGCAGTTGACGCAGTCCATGGGGTGAATGGACAGCTTGTCCCGGAGAATGGCAATGCGGGCATCCCGGACGGCCTTGGTTTCCGTCCACACCACCATGCCGTTCTCCGCCTTGGTGCTGCAAGCGGGGACCAAGTAGTCCTGTCCCTCTACCTGGCAGGAGCACATCCAGCACTTGGTATCTTCCTCACAGCCATCCTCCCGGCGCTCAGGAAGACGTTCGTTATCATCGTGGCAGAAGGTGGGAATGAAGATTCCCAGCTTTCTGGCAGCTTGCAGAATCGTGGTACCCTCCGGCACTTCCACGAATCGATTGTTGATCTTGAGTGTGATCATCTAATGTAATCTCCTTCTTCGCTTAGCAATACAAAGTACCGTCACAGATTGTATTATTTTTCTCATAATAAACCATCCAACATTATAATATCGCCATTTTGGAGTTTCAACGGAAGTATTCCACAAAACTTTTTGCCGATTTCTGTGGGATTTGCCGTATCGTGCAATCCATGGATGGGAATATCGTTTTTCTTGCAAAATGCAGCATGTCAGCAAGCTTCATTTCGCACAATCGGCGCTGCCTTCGCTGTAGAGCATATCCAGCCCGTGGGCCACCGGGTCGATGACTGCGAGAATGTTCTCGGCGGAGGCCTTTTTGCTGCCGGGCAGGTTGATGATTAACGTACGCCCACGAATACCCGCTGCGCTGCGGCTCAGACAGCCCTTGGGGGTGATTTTCATAGATTCAGCCCGCATGGCCTCCGGGATGCCGGGGGTCAGCCGCTCCACCACCTTCAGTGTCGCTTCCGGGGTGATGTCCCGGGGAGAGAAGCCGGTACCGCCGGTGGTGAGCACCAGGGCGATGTGCAGCGCATCGGCGCATTTGCGAAGCTCCGCCTGAATCATCTCCGATTCATCGGGCACCATGGCGGTGTAGGTCACCTGGAAGCCCTTTTCCTCCAGAATCCGCACCAGGTTGGGGCCGCTGGTATCCTCCCGCTCGCCCCGGTAGCCCTTGTCACTGACGGTAATCACCGCTGCTGTATAGCCCATAGTCATTCCTCCCGAAAATAATCTCCGTGGACACCACCGGTTTTGGAAATCAGGCGGATGTCCGTAATCACCATGTCCTTCTGTACTGCCTTGCACATATCGTACACCGTCAGTGCGGCGGTGGATACGGCGGTTAGGGCTTCCATCTCCACACCGGTTCTGCCGTCGCAGGAGACTGTAGCCCGGATTTCCACGCTCTTTCTGGCTTCATCCAGAGACAGCTCCAGATTGATGCCGTCCATCAGGATGGGGTGGCACATGGGGATGATGTCCGGGGTGCGTTTTGCCCCCATGACCCCTGCAATCTGGGCGACGGTGAGCACATCTCCCTTCTTCATGCCGCCGCTTTGAATCAACCCAAAGGTATGGGCATTTACAAGCACACGTCCGGCGGCAACGGCAATGCGCTGAGAAATGGGTTTTTCCCCCACGTCCACCATTTTCGCTCTGCCCTGATCGTTAAAATGGGTAAAATCGGACATATTCAGCCTCCAATCTGATTCATGTTTCGTCCCGCCTGAGAGCGGTGAACGGCATCCAGATCCCCATGCCACGCGGGCTTGTTCCAGATGGCCTTTTCCAGTTGACCGCGCATACCCGCAAAGTCCAGTCCCTTCAGGGCGTACTCCACATTGGAGTGAAGGCAGGGTTTTACCTTGCCGTCCGCCGTCAGGCGAATGCGGTTGCAATCTGCGCAGAAGTGGGCGCTCACCGGACTGATGAGTCCAATATTGCCCAGGGCGCCCGGCAGGCAGTAGAGTTTTGCCACGCCGCCGTCCTGTTGGACCGGGACTGCATCCGGCAGCTTTTCCAGCACCCTGGTATAAGGGATGTAAGCAGAGGAATCAAAATCTCCGCCGTCGTACATGGGCATCATTTCAATGAAGCGCATATCCACGGGATATTGCTTTGTCATCTGCGCAAGCGGAATGATTTCGTCGTCATTGAAGCCGCCCATCAAGACGGCATTGATTTTGATTTTCTCAAAGCCTGCTTCCAGGGCGGCGTGAAAGCCTTCCCAGAATCTATTCAGGTCACCAATTCTTGTGATGTAAGCGTACTTCTCCGGGTTCAGCGTGTCAAGGCTCAGATTCAGGCGACGCACTCCGGCTTCGTGCAGCGGTTTTGCCAGTTCCGGCAGAAGCACACCGTTGGTGGTCAGGCACACTTCCTGGATGCCCGTCACCGCCGCTGCCCGGCGACAGATGGACACGATGTTTTTCTTCACCAGGGGCTCGCCGCCGGTAATGCGCAGCTTGGTAATGCCCAGCGACGCGGCGGCTTCCACCGCCTGAATCATCTCATCCTCGGTAAGCATATCGAGGTGGCTCCTTTTGCACACGCCCTCCGCCGGCATACAGTACCGGCAGCGCAGGTTGCACAGCTCCGTGACGGAGATTCGCAGATAGGTGATGCTACGTCCAAATTGGTCAATCATCCATGTTCCCTCATTGTTTCCCAAGCAGTCTGCCCTGCTTGTATTGCTTCTGACAGCACCCCCTCTACCATGGGGTGTACGGTGTTACAGTTGCCGCACAGGTGCAGCCAGATTGGGTTTCCCAAATGGGAGACCAGTGTCCGCTCCGGTCGTAAGCCCACCGCAAGGAGCAGCGTTTTGCAGACAATCCAGTCCCCGCCTGACAAATGGCAGGCTTCCAGTTTCTTTTGCCCACTTACCTCCGTGACCGTCTGTCCGCAGATAAGACGGACGTGGGAATCACCCAGGCATTTCCGGTTTCTCGTCAGGCCACCGCAGTGCGCCTGCTTTTCCACCAGCGTAGCCGGGATGCCCACCTGGGCCAGTTGATTTGCCAGAATCAGTCCCAAATCGCCGCTGCCCAGTATCACAGCCGGCCCTTCCGGGACAAATCCGTGGAGATTCATCATTTCCTGCATCTGCCCGGCAGTATAGACGCCCTTGGGCCTGGTTCCGGCAATGGGCAGCGCCCCCATGGGAATCTCCCGACAGCCGGTAGCCAAAATCAGCTGAGAAAAGGAGAGCCTACGTCCACCGGACAAATGGGCAACTCTGGTATCTTCCACGGAAAGAACGGTTGTATTGAAAATCAGCGTCACTTCCGGCGGCAAGTCCTTCAAAAGCTGCCGCGCATATTCGATTCCCGTGAGATTGTTACCAAATCCCCGGTGGGTGCACTGCAGAAGCACGCCGCCCAGGGTTGGCTTCCGGTCCACAATGGCAACGCTGGCGCAGCCCGCCCCGCAGGCCGCTGTTGCCGCGGCAATTCCGGCGGCGCCTCCGCCGATGACCAGCAAATCATAGTGTTCCATTGCGATATCCTTCCAGAATGGTTTCGATGGCAAAGGCGCACCGGCTTCCCTGGCAGGGGCCCATGCCACTGCCTAAGCGGCGTTTGATGCCATCCACGGTAGATGCTCCCCTGCGAATGGCTTCCAGAATCTCACTGCGGGTAATCCCTTGGCACTGGCAGACAATTTTCGAATCGTCAGATTTGGGGATTGCGTGCCGATGGGGATTGAAATCGGGATTCGGCTGGGCCTTCAAAAACGCCGCCGCTTCCTGGGCCACATACCGCCCCAATTCCTCCGCACAGGTCAGCCCCGGTGTTTTGATGCCAATGAGGCTGTAAAATCCGGGGCCGGGGTTTTCGATGCAAAAGTCATGCAGACTCTGTCCCCCTTCCCGGTATGGGTTGGGGCGAACCGCCGCAAAGGAACGAATGACCTGGTTCAAATCCAGTTCCGGAAGCAGCGCCTTCGCTGCCCTGTGCAGCTCCCGGAGGCCCTCCGGTGTTGTGGCGAAGGGCGTTTCGATTTCTTTGCGCACGCCGCTGATGAGCAGATTTCCTTCCACACAGGGAACGGCGGTAATGCCTTTGCCGCAGCTGCTTGCCTGATGGAAGAGCACCATCCGGGGCTTTGGAGCAGCTTTATCCAGCACCAGATATTCCGCGCCATCCCAGTGAAGCCGGGTGCTCCGGGGGAACAGCAGCTCCTGTACCCGGTCCGCGAAGAGACCGGCACAGTTGATTACCGTGCGGCAAGGGATGGGCCCCCGGTTGGTTTTCAGAAGATAGCCGGTATCGGTTTTTTCGATGTCCGTTACGGCAGTATTCCGGTAAGCTGTCGCCCCATTCTCCACCGCGTTTTCAAAGGCGGCGATTCCCAGAAGCCAGGGATTCACCGTCCCGGTGGAAGGTGCGTACAGCGCTCCGGCAACCCCTGGCCGGAGCATCGGCTCCATGGCCTGCGCTTCCGCCCCGGTCAGCAGCCGCAGACCCGGCACACCGTTTTTTAAGCCCTCGCTCAACTTTTTTTGCAGCTTCGGCAGAGATGCCCCGTCGTAGGTCACCAGCAGAGAGCCGCACCGGCAGAAGGGAACCTCCAGCTCCCGGCAGAGGCTTTCGTAATTCCCATTGCCCCGGACGGTCATTTCCGCTTTCCGGCTGCCGGGCTTGTTGTCATATCCGGCATAGACCACCGCGCTGTTGGCCCGGGTAATTCCGGTGCACACATCCTCCGCCGCCTCCAAAAGGGCCACGGAAAGGTTCCACCGTCTTACGTTCCGGGCCGCAAAGCAGCCCAGGATTCCGCCGCCGATGACGGCAACGTCATACGCTTCCATTGTTTTCAATTCAGAGGTATGATTTCTCCGGGATTTTCCACGGTATAGCCGCCCAGAGAAAGAATCTTATCCCGGAACCCATCGCTTTTCAGAGTCGCAATCAGCTGACGCACCATGGGGGTTTCCCATGCGTGGTCGGGGATAATCAAATCGTATTCCTCAATGCAGATGGGAATGAAGTCCAAACCGTAGAGCTTGGCGGCAGAATAGATGCCCATACCGGCATCGGCACTGCCACTGACAATCTGGGCCGCTACGGAGGTGTGGGTCAGCTCCTCCCGGTCGTAGCCATAGATGGCAGCGGTATCGAGATTTTCCTGCTTGCACAGATAGTCCGTCAAAATTCGGGTGCCGGACCCCTTCTGGCGATTGACATAGCGCACCCCCTTGGCGGCAATATCGGAGAACTTCTGTATGTTCAGGGGGTTGCCCTTTGCAACCATCATGCCCTGCTGGCGGCCCACGCAGCGGATCAGCCGCACACCGCCCTTGGGGAAATACTTCTTCATAAAGGCAATGTTGTATTCGCCGTTTTCGGTGTTCAGCAGATGGCAGCCGGCAGCGTGGGCTTCCCCACGTCGAATCGCCATAATACCGCCCATGGAGCCCACATGAGAGGAACTCATATAGATATCATTATTTTCCAGATGGAGCATATCACCCAGCTCATCCAGCAGCGGGTCATGACTGCCGATGACCACCAGGGTATTGCGCAGCTTTTCCAGGGGGCTGAGCAAACGAACCGATACCTCCGCACCGGCCTCAAAGCCCTCCAGTCCCTGGGGAACCTCCAGAATGCCGTCGGCCTTCATAAAAGAAGACACCACACCGCTGCCACGGCTTAAGGGAGAGGCCATGAGCCGGTCTCCAACATAGCCCATGCGCACCCGGACAAATTCCTGATACTTAAGGCCCGAAACCACAGGACGGGTCAGGATAGCCTTTGCATACTGAGAAGGCACAGCGGGTACATTCAACCAGTGATCGATCAGGGGCTTCAGCAGCTGTTCCACCACAATAATGCCGGACACAGGATATCCGGGAACACCCAGAATGGGCTTGGCCCCCTGACAGCCCAAAATAGCGGGTTTGCCGGGCTTCATGGCGATGCCGTGGTACAGCACCTGCCCCAGTTCCCGAATAACCCTGGCAGAATAGTCCTCCCGCCCGGCAGAGGAGCCGGCGTTGAGAATCACCATGTCGCACTCCGCGGCGGCTCTGGAAACCATGGCCTTGATTTGGTCAAATTTGTCGGGAACGATGGGATAAACAACGGCATCGGCGCCCCAGCTTTTCACCATGGCAGAGAAAATGGAACCATTAAATTCCAGAATATCCCCGGGCTTGGGGTCTGTGCAGGGGGGAATGATTTCGTCTCCGGTGGGGATGATTCCCACCACAGGCTTGGCAATGACCTCAATCTCCAGCACACCGCCGGCGATCATAGCGCCGATGGCAGAAGGAGAAACAGCCATATGGCTGGGCAAAATCATCTCTCCGGCGCACACATCCTCACCGATTTGCCGGATGTGCTGCCAGGGAGCGGCGGCGGCGTGGATGGTGATAGAACCGTCTTCATTTTTTACGATATCTTCCACCATAATGACAGCATCCCGATCCTCGGGAATGGGATCGCCGGTATCCAGCAAAATATACTGATCCTTTTGCAGGGTTACCGGGGTGGTTTCCGTTGCGCCGAAGGTGTCCTTTGCGCGCACTGCTACGCCGTCCATAGCGCTGGCGGCATAGTGCGGCGCGCAAATATGGGCGTAGACTGCTCGGGCAGTAACCCGTCCACAGGCCTCGTAGACGGGGATCATTTCCGTTTTGGGGGCGAAGCCCTGGTCTTCCAGCAGCTTCAGATAGTCAGCTCGCGCCTGCGTCAGCGGCACATTGGTCAAATATTCAAATCCCATTTTATTATCCTCCTGAACAGACAGTCACTTGAATTTCGGCGTTTTTCGGAAGTCCCTCGCAGTCCCGGTCAATACAGAAGTAGCCGTCGGCACCTGCCAGGGTGGTGATCAGACCGGATTTGCCCCGGATGGGGTAGGCGTAAAGTTCGCCGTCCCTGCGCTCCAGGCGGCAGCACTGGTACTGGGCTCTGCCATGGTTGGCGCCAATGCTCTCGGTGACCTTGGCGGTGGTGGTATAGGTTTCCTGCTTTCTGCCGGAAAGGACACTCAGCAGAGGCAGGACGAACAGCTTGGTAATGAAGTAAGCCGCCACAGGATGTCCTGGTAGGCCAACCAGCGGCTTACATCCTGCCTTACCCAGAATGGTGGGCTTGCCGGGCTTGATGGCAATGCCGTGAAGCAGAAGTTCACCCATAGATTCGATGATCCGGCAGGCGGCATCCTTGACACCCACACTGCTGCCGCCGGAAAGCAGAACCGCATCACATTCGGAAACTGCCTTTCTTACCTTTTCCGAAAGCAGGGCTTCGTTGTCAATGACGATTCCGTAGTTAATAACCTTCACGCCAAAGGCACCAAGTATGGCTTCCAGCATGGGGCTGTTCACATCCCGCACCTGTCCGGGGCCGGGAACCACTTCCGGAGGAACCAGCTCATCGCCGGTGGAAATGACACCGACAGTCAGCTTTTTGCGGACCGGCACCTGTACTTTGCCGATGGCAGCCAGGGCACCGATGTCCTGGGAGGACAGCACTCTGCCCTTTCGCAGGATCACCTTGCCGGGATATACATCATCCCCCCGGAAGATCATATTCTGTCCCGGTGCAGCGGACTTGGAAATACCGATGGTTCCGTCACCGTAATCTTCGGTATACTCCACCATCACCACGCTGTCCGCGCCCTTAGGCACTGCACCGCCGGTGGGAACGGCAACGCATTCCTCCGGATTCAATGTAAATTCCGCACCCTCGCCCATGAACACCTCACCCTGCAAAGGGAGGATGGCGGGAATGGCATCGGTGCAGCCGAAGGTATCTCTTGCTCGGACGGCGTAGCCGTCTACGGTGGAGCGGTCAAAATCGGGAACATATTCCGTGGCAGCGATATCCTCTGCCAGAACACGACCCATGGCGGCAGACAGGGAAACCAGCTCTGCATCAGCAACCGCAGCAAATTCACGTTCAATCAAAGCCAGAACTTCTTCCGGCGTTTTTACATGTAACATCTTACACCTCTGTAATTATTTTTCCTAAATCCCGGTAATCATTGCCTGAGAAATGAGCAATTTCCTTGCGGAAAGCAGGATCGTTCAGCACCTTCAGCAGCTTCTGTACCGCTTCAGTTTCCATCATTTCTTTTTTGATC
This sequence comes from Oscillospiraceae bacterium, assembly GCA_017622995.1. GTDB lineage: Bacteria > Bacillota > Clostridia > Oscillospirales > Oscillospiraceae > Faecousia. Next base: position 5,943 of record JAGAQA010000050.1, on the reverse strand, counting down.
ACAAAGTCAAACCGTTCTTCCAGCAGCGGAATAAAATCCAGTCCCTCGATCTGACGGGAAATGCGTTCCGTTCCAATTGCCAGATCCGCTTCCCCCGCAGCAATGGCCGCTGCCATGGTCAGATGGGATTTCATGATTTTATCGTAGCCCTTAACTTTGGAAGCGGAAATTCCAAGCCGTTTCAGCTGGGTATCCATCAGGATCCGAGCAGAAGAGCCTACTCGGCGGTTCAGGACTGTGATATCTTCCCGTCCCAGGTCCGACCAGCCTTTGATCCCCTTGGGATTTCCCTTCTGGACATAGAAGCCCTGGGTCCGGTAGCTGACATTCACCAGTACCGCGGGAATCCCCGGCATCAGGCTGCGGACATAAGAGGTATTATAGTCAAAGCCGTCGAACAGGTGACAGGCTGCCACATGGATATTATCCTGATACAGGGAAAGCAGTCCTTCAAAGCTGTTGAGGTATGTACGAGCCGTGTTGACACCTTCCTGCTGCAGGTAATTTGCCAGGATATCCAACACCACATCCTGCCCGGAGATGATGAGCTCCGGAGATTCATCCTTTTCCGGAGTCAGCAGGGTGGAATGGGTGTCAATGTTCTTGACCGGCCGGGTGGAATGCTCGTGCCGGGAACGGGCGATATAGGCATCCACATCATCCTGAGTAAAGCGAACCTTGCGCCCGATTTTATAGGAATGAATCTCGCCCCTGCGAATCAAATCGTATATGGTGGATTTGCTGACATGGAGAATGTCAGCCACCTCCTGTGTGGATAGGGATTGATTCTGCGCCATATGTCCACCTCCCGCGAAAAGAACGGTAATATTTCTTCTATTATAATTATACTCGTATTTGTGCCTTTCCACAAGACCCATGGTTGTGGGATATTCATATTATTTCGTACTATTTCGTATTATTTCGCGCAGGCTTTTGAAAAGCAGAAAGCCTGCTATGTGTGAAATAAGATGGTTTCGTACCATTTCGCACAGAAATGTTTCCCCTCCCTTGAACTTCCCCAATAATCTACTATAATTGTAGATATCCACTGGATTTTCAATGCGAAAAGTATCATAATTTGGAGGTATTACACATGGCAGGCGCATATTACGAAAAGATTGCCCGCATCAACCTGACCACCGGCACGATTACCGTCGAGCCCCTGGATTTGGAACTGGCGCACAAGTTCATTGGCGGCCGTGGTCTTGGCACCAAGATGCTCTATGACGAGGGTGTTGCCACCGTCGACCCCCTGTCCCCTGAAAACAAGCTGATTTACATCACCGGCCCCATGACCGGTGCCTCCGCCCCCTCCACCGGACGCTACATGGTAGTCACCAAGTCTCCTCTGACCGGTATGATTGCCTGCTCCAACTCCGGCGGCATCTGGGGTTCCAAGCTGAAGTACGCCGGCTGGGACGCCATCATCGTGGAAGGCGAAGCTCCTGACTGGACCTACATCAACATCGTTGACGACAAAATCGAGCTGCTGGATGCCCGGGAATACCTGGGTGTCATGAGCGAGGCCATGGACGAGAAGCTGAAGGAAAAGCACGGTGCGGACGCCTCCGTTCTGAACATCGGCCCTGCCGGTGAGAAGAAGGTTCTGCTGGCTGCCATTATGAATGACAAGGACCGTGCCGCCGGTCGCAGCGGTGTTGGCGCTGTCATGGGCAGCAAGAAGCTGAAGGCCATCGTGGTCAAGGCTACCCGCAAGAATCTGGACAACATTGCCGACGTGGACGCTCTGAAGGTTGCCACCAAAAACGCCATGGACGTGCTGAAGGCCAACCCTGTTACCGGCGCCGGCCTGCGTCAGCTAGGCACCGCGGTTCTGGTCAACATCGTCAACAACATCGGCGCTTTCCCCACCAAGAACTGGCAGGAGAGCTACTACGACAAGGGCGAAGACATCTCCGGCGAAACCCTGGCTGAGAAGTACCTGGTCAAGGCCGGTGCCTGCCATCGCTGCCCCATCGCCTGCGGTCGTGTGGTCAATGTCAACGGAAAGGTCGTGGGCGGTCCCGAGTACGAGCCTCTGTGGGCTTACGGTGGCAACTGCGGCAACAACGACCTGAACGTCATCGACGAGTGCAATATGCTCTGCAACGAGTATGGTCTGGACGCCATTTCCGTACCCTGCACCATTGCCGCTGCCATGGAGCTGTATCAGAGAGGTTACATTAAGGAAGAAGAGTGCGCCGGTGTTCCTCTGGAGTGGGGCTCTACCAAGGCTCTGGTAGAGTGGACCAAGCGTATGGGCGATCCCGAGACGGAACTGGATTGGCTCATGAGCTCCGGCTCTGCCCGTCTGTGTGAGCACTACGGTCATCCCGAAATTTCCATGAGTGTTAAGAAGCAGGAAATGCCCGCCTACGACGCCCGTGCCATCCAGGGTATCGGTATCACCTATGCCACCTCCAACCGTGGCGGCTGCCACGTCCGTGGTTACATGATCTCTCCCGAAGTTCTGGGCCTGCCTCAGCAGCTGGACCGTACCGTCATCGACGACAAGGCTGCCTGGACCAAGACCTTCCAGGATCTGACCGCCGTCATCGACTCCATGGGTCACTGCCTGTTCACCTCCTTCGCCATGGGTGCCAAGGAATATACCGATCTGCTGAATGCCGCCACCGGCACCAACTGGACCATTGAGCAGGTTCTGGAAATCGGCGACCGCATCTACAACATCGAGAGAATGTTCAACAAGGCCGCCGGCATGAAGCCCGAGGACGACCGTCTGCCCAAGCGTCTGCTGCAGGAGCCCGTTGTCAACGGTCCCTCCACCGGCATGACCTCTCAGCTGCCCCTGACCCTGCCTCAGTACTACGAGGCCCGTGGTTGGGTCAACGCCTTCCCCACCGATGAAACCCTGAAGAAACTGGGCCTTGACGAGTGCGTAGGTAAGTAAGTATTATAAACATTGGGGAGGGGTTCTGCCGAACCCCTCCCCAATTCCTTTTCAAAGGAGAATCTATATGATTGAAGTTCGTGTATTCGCAACCCTGCGTCAGGGCCGGGATAAAGTCACCATGCTGCCCTCCGAAGGCATCACCAATGCCGCGGATATCCTCCACCTTCTGCATATCCCCTCGGAAGAAGTATCCATTCTCCTGATTAACGGCTTTCACCAGAAGCCGGAAAGCCCTGTCAAGGATGGGGATATTGTGGCGCTGTTCCCGCCGGTGGGAGGCGGCTGAGCCATGGAGCCCAGATATGAACGCAATCTTCCCGCCCTGACGGAGGAAGCCTGCCAAATCCTGCGCAAAAAGCGTGTACTGGTGGTCGGCTGCGGCGGTCTGGGCGGTCATATCATCGACCAGCTGGCCCGGATCGGTGTTGGTTTTCTGCGGGTGGTGGATGGTGATGTGTTTGAAGCATCCAACCTAAACCGCCAGCTGCTCAGTTCTGTGCCGCTGCTGGGGATCAGTAAGGCAAAGACTGCCGCTGACCATATTGCCCGGGTCAATCCCGATGTGGCCGTCGAAACAGCAGAGGCTTTTCTGTCAGAAAGCAATGCTGAGTCGTTGCTGGAAAACTGCGACATCGTTATGGATGCACTGGACAATATCCCGAGCCGGAGAATTCTTGCCGCCGCCTGTGAAAAGGCAAACATTCCCTATATTTACGGTGCCATTCAGGGCTGGGTGGCTCAGGCTGCCATTTCCATGCCGGGAGACCACCTGATCGACACGCTGTACCCGGAAGAAATCGAAATTACGGATAAGAGCGTTCTCAGCTTTACACCCGCCCTGTGTGCATCCATGCAGGTCTGCCTGTGCGTAAAGCTGCTGACAGGGCTTCCGGTGGAAACCGGAACGATTTCCTATTTTGACCTTCTCAATCAGGAATTTGAGCAGATTACCATTGTTTGAGCAAGCATAAGCGGCAGATTCTGCCGTGAAAAACATCGTCCTGATGGGCGAATTCGGGTCAATAGGGTTGATTTCCCGGGCGTTTTTTTGCATAATGACGTAGACATACCCATTTTATATCTGTATTTTTCGCCCGGGAATTATCCAATTAAACGCCGGTACCTTGCTGTATGACCTTGTGGGGCAGCGGCGAGAGATTGACCCCAACATTCTGTACGAATACCCGGTCCTATTTTACAAGCAGCTAACATACGGCGACCAGGATGTACTGAACGCGGTGTTCTATGGTTTGACAAAATTCGCCGATTGGTGTATCTATAATTGCTTTGACTGCGTCGTTTCCCGGCAAAGACAGGTTGAGCGCACTCTGCGCCGGTGTAAGATTTTCCACTATAACGGTCATGGCAAGCCCTGGACAGAAAAGTATTGGGACCGGATGGCGTGGCTGTTCTGGGAGTATGCCGAGCTTCTTCCCGAATACGCCGGGCAGTACGAAGCCCTGAAGAAAACCCACGCCCAGTATAAACGCCAGCGCAGTTTGGACAAGGCAAAGGCCACCCGCCGGAAAAACCGGCAAAGACTTCTTTGGTCATCTTTACGCTGAACCATTTGGCTACACTTTTGACAATCGGGTAGATTGTGCCCTTTGTCAGTGCTCTGCGAGGGAGTTGCTTTTCTACGCCTGATGCCAGTGCTTTTGCCATCACTTTCAGCGCATTACTGGCACCTGCAGCACCATACATGACGCCCATGCAGATAATGAGGATGTTCAAGGTCTCTGAATCAAAAATCTGACCCTTTTCAGTGGTATCTATTTCAGGAAAACCATAGAGGTACATGAGCTTCTGTGTCGCTCGCAATAAATACCCATAGTATTGCGCAATATCCGCCGGAATCGAAGCGACCATAGCAACCCCACCGGGCATTCCCAGGGCTGTAGAGATACCAGACACGCAGTTTCGCTCATATTTGATTACCTCCCCAGCAATACTGTCAATGACATCGGAAGGAATATTGACATGGAGGGGATTGCACGCAACAGCATCATCGATGAAGGCAATCAGGCCGTCCTCGTCATCCGGCACATCCATCACATCGAAGTATTCCCGCAGGAACTCTTTGACCTCCTTCATCTTGGTGATGGACACCACCTGCCGCTTGGAAATACTGGTTCTGCCGATTTCACTCTTTTTCCGGAGCATATCCGGCAGCTTGGGATTGTTCGGCTGAATGGTGTTGCCAGCGTATTTAATCGTCGCCTTCTGTTCAGAAATCAGCCGCGGAGCAACAGCGGCGATGTCGATTTCACGCCATCCGTACGGCATCGCCTGTTAACGGCTCTGCACATCCGCCATAGAGGTGGGCAGATTTCTTCTGTGCTGCATTTCCAGGTATTATTCCATCTTGGCAGCGGCATCCCGATTGGGTTCCATGCTGGGGATTACCTGTTCTGTGCCCTGAAGAATGGCCAGAATATCCGCATCGGTATCCGCGTTCTTGGTGATGAGATCCAGTTCGCTATAAACATGGGCAGTTCCTTGTATTCCTTGCTGGGGTTGGCATCGTACTCTGCTGGGTCAAGATTGCCGTACCAGAATTCTTCCAAAACATTCATAACATCACCCTCCTCAAATAGTGTGTGTGATGTTACCTCTGCCGCCCAGGTATTGCAAGTAGCTAAGCTGCACAAACCTGGGCGGCAGGTTTTATTGATATCGGCGGTATAACGAATAGCGGTTATTTAACGAATTGAAGCCGCAATATGTAGTGGTTGCAGGATCAATCCACCGGGCCAAACCACATCATCATAGAAACAATAACCGAAAATATGTTGCAAAGTTTTGGAAAATACCCTGTTTTCAGCAAAAATGGCATAAAAAAGCAGCTACCGTAACTGACACGATAGTATCAATTACGGTAGCTGTTATGGTGCCGGTGACCGGACTCGATTACATTATGGTGTCGGCGTCGTCCAGCCGCCGCCGATGGACAGTCCACCGGACTGTCCAATTTGATGGGTTCGGGTCCTCCACGATACCAAGAAAGCAGATACCCGGTTCGGGTATCT
>JAGAQA010000049.1 GCA_017622995.1 Oscillospiraceae bacterium | reverse complement strand
TATGAGCCGTTAGATGAACAATACTACCGTTCCAATTCGGTTGGAGAAAATATGCGGCGTTTTGAGACTCATCCGTCACGGCCAAAGGCCGTGCCACCTTCCCTGTAGGGAAGGCAAGGCGCCTGCGGCGCAAACACCCCGACAAATCCCAATTTTTCGCTGAGCCTACCGGTCGAGGGGCCCAATGGCGGCAGTAGGTTATGCCCACGTTCGTAACGAATTGTCTCCAGGCACAGCCTGGTCGAGGGGCCCAGGGGCAGCTGTACCTTGTGCCCAACGTCTGTAACGCACTTGCTGCGGGCCCTGCCCGCCAACTCCCAATTTTCCCTAACCCAATCCAACGCCGCAGCGTTTCAGACTGTCAAAAAAGCCTCGCAGAGTTCGCTGCGTCAGCAGCGAAAAAGTTTCAAATCGTTTTCGACCGCGGCGTGTACGTGGGCGAAAACACTTCTCAGGCTGCAAGTGTGGAATTTGTTCGCCTATGGCGAACAAATTATGCGCGCAGCAGACTGCAAAACTGGCGGAAAAGCCCGAAGGGGTTTTTCGACAAGCTCCAACGCCGCAGCGTTTTCCAGGAGATATTCTATGTCCAAACCATCCATCTCTTCCCCCGGGCCCAGGCGTGATGAAACCATCATCGGCTGGTGCGTATACGCCTTCCAGCTGGTGGTGCTGCCCAGCCTATTAAGCTCCATCAACGGCCTGCTTGCCCACCCCTTTTCCAAGGCAGAGGTGAATTTCACCTATTTTCTGCTGAACTTTTTCACCTGCCTGTGGGTCTATCATACCTTCCTCGGGGCAAACTTCAAGCCTGTAAAGCAGCACCCCATTCTCTTTTCCCAGGCCGTGATCCTGGGCCTGGTTGCCTACTGGGTCTGCTTTACGGCTGTCACCTGGGCGCTGAAGCAGCTGGACCCGGGTTATGTAAATCAAAATGACGCCTCCATTGCCGCGATGAAAAAGGGCGGCTACTACCTGATGCTGCTGGGCACCGTGGTGCTGGCCCCCCTGACGGAGGAATGCGTGTTCCGTGGGCTCATTTTTCGCAATCTGTGGAAAACCTCCGCCATTGCCGCCTACCTGGTTTCCATGGCAGCCTTCTCCGCCGTGCATATCGTGAGCTATATCGGAGTCTACTCCCCCCTGCACCTGGTGCTGGCCTTTTTGCAGTACCTGCCCGCAGGTGTCTGGCTTGCCTGGTGCTATACCAAAAGCGGCAGCATTTTCGGCCCCATCGTCATGCACGCCATCATCAATCTCTACAGTCTGAACCTTCTGAGGTAAGCCTATGCCCAAAATCATTCAGCTCTCCCCCCATATCGCCAATCTGATTGCCGCCGGTGAGGTGGTGGAGCGTCCCGCCAGCGTTGCCAAGGAACTGCTGGAAAACGCCGTGGATGCCGGTGCCACCAAGGTCACCCTTGAAATCCGGGACGGCGGCATGACCTTTCTGCGGGTCACGGACAATGGCTGCGGCATGACCGCCCAGGATGCCCGCACCGCCTTCCTGCGCCACGCCACCTCCAAGCTGCGCACAGCCGAGGACCTGGCCGCCATCGGCACCATGGGCTTCCGGGGAGAAGCCCTGGCTGCCATCGCTTCCGTCAGCCGCATCGATCTTCTGACCAAGGTGCCGGAGGACCTCACCGGTGTCAGCCTCCACCTGGAGGGCGGTGTCATTACGGAGGAATCCGAGGCTGGCTGCCCCGACGGCACCACCATCATCATCCGCAATCTCTTTTACAACACCCCCGCCCGGATGAAATTCATGAAGGCCGACACGGTGGAGGGCTCCCGGGTCACCGCCGCGGTGCAGCTTCAGGCCCTGGCCCATCCGGAGGTTGCCATTCAGATGATCAAGGACGGCAAGTCCGTCCTCTCCACCCCCGGCTCCGGCGCCCTCCGGGACGCGGTATACTGCGTCTACGGCCGGGATTTCGGGGGCATGATTCCCGTGGACAGCACCTGGGAAAAATACCATGTCACCGGCTTTGTCTCCAAGCCCACGGATGCCCGGCCCAGCCGGAGCCTGCAAACCTTTTTTGTGAACCACCGCCCCGTGAAATCCAAGCTGCTGATTGCCGCCCTGGAGGAGGCCTACCGGAATCAGCTGATGGTGGGCAAATTCCCCACCTGTGTGCTGTGTCTGGACCTCCCCCCGGCGGCAGTGGATGTAAATGTACACCCTGCCAAAACGGAAGTGAAATTCTTAAACGAAAAGGCGGTTTTCGACTGCGTACACTACGGTGTTCTGGGGGCCCTGAACAAAACCCCGGACCGGCCGGAGGTGCGCTTTGCCGCCAAAAAGCCCACTGCCCCGGGCGCAGCGGAGGCCCCCAAATCTATCCCCGAGATGCCGGAGGCGCCCAAGGCCGTGCCCAAAAAAGACTTTTTCCGTACCATGAACCCGGAGGAATACAAAGCATTCGCCCAGGTTCTGAAGGATGCCCCCCAGCCAAAGCAGGAACAGGCCCAGGCGGTGATTAAAAAGCTCCCCCAACGAGAGCCCGCCGCCCTTCACTCCCGGGTGATCGTTCCCGCGGCGGCTTCCGTCCCGCAGAAGCCGGCCCCGCAGGAGGCGCCCAGGCAGGAAAGCCCGGTGCTTCCGGAAAAGCAGGAGCTTCCCGCCGCGCCCAAGACCCTTCCCCCGGAGCCGGAGCAGGTGGCTCTGGAACTGCCCGACACCCCCGACTGGCGGATGGTGGGCGAGCTCTACCGCACCTATATTCTGGTGGAGCAGGGGGAGGAAGCCTTCCTCATTGACAAGCACGCCGCCCACGAGCGCATTCTTTTTGACAAGCTGAAAGCCAACCAGGAGGCCATCCTGGGCCAGACCCTGCTGTCTCCCATTGCTGTCCGTCTGGATCCCAAGGCCGCCGGTGCGGTGATGGAGCACCTGGAAATGATGCAGGAGATTGGTTTTCAGTTGGAGGAATTCGGTGAAAACACCCTGCTGCTGCGGCAGATTCCCATGGACCTGACCCCGGATGACGCGGCGGAAGCGGTGGAATCTCTGGCCTCCGACCTGCTGCGGGGGAAGCTGACCCAGCCGGACACCGTCCGGGACGAGATGCTCCACACCGTGGCCTGCAAGGCCGCCATCAAAGCCGGGTGGCGCAGCGATGAAAAAGAGCTGCTGGAAATCGTCCGGCAGGTGATGTGCCGGGAAGATCTCAAATACTGCCCCCACGGCAGGCCCATCTGCGTCACCCTCAGCAAGAAACAACTGGAAAAGCAGTTTAAGAGGACTTGATTTTATGGAAAATGGAATTTGTTGGGGTAAGCCCTCTCCTGGGAGAGGGTGGGGAGCACAAGCGAGACGGGTGTGGGGCGGTACAACCTACCCGGTTCCGCCCCTCATCCGCCCCAGTGTGCGCACTGGGGCACCTTCCCCCAGGGGAAGGCATTTCCCCCGATAACTCCCAATTTTCCAACCGATAAGGAGTCAACCAATGAATCCAATCATCTGCCTGGCGGGCCCTACCGCCTCCGGGAAAACCGCCCTGGCGGTACAGCTTGCCCGGGAGCTGGACGGCGAAGTGGTGTCCTGCGACTCCATGCAGGTGTACCGGCGCATGGACATCGGCACCGCCAAGCCCACCGGGGAGGAGATGCAGGGGATCCCCCACCATATGATCGATGTGGCCGAGCCCTGGGAGGACTACTCCGTCAGCCGTTACTGTCAGGCCGCGGCCCCCATTGTGGAGGACATCCTGGCCCGGGGCAAAACCGCCGTCATTGCCGGGGGCACCGGGCTCTATATGGATTCCCTGGTAAGGGGCAACGACTTTGCCCCCTTTCCCTCCACCGGCGTCCGGGAGGAGCTGGAGGCCCAGGCAGACGCCCTGGGACTGGACGCCATGGTGGCGCGGCTCCGGGAGATTGACCCGGAAACCGCCGACCGGGTCCGGGACCGGAAGCGGGTGCTCCGGGCCCTGGAGGTTTATCTGGAAACGGGAGAAACCATCACCGCCCACAACCGCCGCACTCAGGAGCAGCCCCCCAGGTTCACCCCCCTCTGGCTGGGCCTGGACTACGAAAACCGGGACACCCTCTATGACCGCATCAACCGCCGGGTGGACCTTATGCTGGAAAAGGGTCTGCTGGAGGAAATCCGGGAGCTGCTGGCGGGCGGCGTTTCCCCAAAGGCCACCTCCATGCAGGCCATCGGCTACAAGGAATTTGTTGCCGTTCTGGAAGGCCGCCGGTCCCTGGCGGATGCTGCCGAAGAGGTAAAACAGTCCTCCCGCCGGTACGCCAAACGGCAGCTGACCTGGTTCCGCCGGAACAGGAATATCCACTGGCTGACCCGTAAGGATACCTGGGAGGACGGGGAAATTTTCCGGCTGGCCCGACAAATTATTCAGGAAATCGACAAGTGAGTCATGCTAGCATATGTGTACTCCAAACAAGAAACGAGGGTATACATATGAATGAAGCCATGAATTTACAGGATGCCATTCTCAAAGAGGTGCGCCGGGAAAAGGTTCCCGTCACGCTGTTTCTCATGAATGGCTTTCAGCTCCGGGGAGTCATCACCGGATTTGACAGCTTCGTAGTGGTGCTGGTTTCCGATGGGAAACAGCAGATGATCTATAAGCATGCCATTTCCACCCTAGCGCCCATTCGGCCCCTGAAATCCGCCGCGCCCACAGCCTGAGGCGGTCATCGGGAAAGCCGCATCATCCGGGGCGGCGGAGCACCTCCGCCGTCCCTTTTTGTTTACAGAGAGGAGAAAGCCCATGTCCATTGCAGAAAATGTGGCGTCTATCCGCAGCGCCATGGCCCAGGCCGCCCGGGAGGCGGGCCGGGATCCCGGAGAAGTAAAGCTCTGCGCCGCCACCAAAATGAATGATGCCGATGCCGTCCGTCAGGCCATCGCCGCCGGTGTGGACCTGTGCGGAGAAAACCGGGTTCAGGAGCTGACGGAGAAGCTCCGTCAGAACGCCTACCAGGGAGCCCCCATCCATTTTATCGGCCATTTGCAGACCAATAAGGTCCGGCAGGTGGTAGGAAAGGTGGACCTCATTCAAAGTGTGGGCAGCGAGCATCTGCTCTCCGCCATTGACCGGGAAGCCCGGAAGCAGGGCATCCGGCAGGACATCCTTCTGGAGGTGAACATCGGCTCCGAGGAATCCAAAACCGGCTTTGCCGCCGGGGACATTCTTCCGCTTATAGACAAAATTGACAGTTTCCCCAACATTTGCGTCCGCGGACTTATGGCAATTCCCCCAATCAGCCAGAATCCGGGAGATAATTTAAAATTTTTTCTGAAAATGCGGCAAATATATGTTGACATACGGGCAAAAAAGAACGATAATGTTTCAGTGGACTGTTTATCTATGGGAATGTCCGGTGATTTTGCGGATGCAATCCGCGCCGGAAGCACCATGATCCGCGTCGGCACCGCCATTTTTGGTGCCCGCAGCTACTGACACGCCTCATCAATAGATGTAAATATACAGGAGGAAATACAGAAATGAGTCTTTGGGATAACGTAAAAAAGTTTGCCCAGCCCTACACCGATGACGACTACGATGATTACGACGAAGACGAAGAATACGCCGACGACGATTACGAGGAACCCGAAGAAAAGCCCGCACGCCGCAGCGCTCCCGCACGCCGTTCCCGTCCTGCCGCTCCCGTAGAGGACGAGCCCGAAGACGAGTATGACGGCAATGACTTCGGCTTTGGCAGCATCGCACCCGCCGGATCTGCCTCTGCCGGTGTTGCTACCGGCAGCTTCAACGGTCCTGTGCTCCACACCTCCGGCGCCACCAACAAGCAGGAAGTGGTTCTGTTCCGTCCCGGCAACTTCAACGACACCTCCAAGGCCGCGGACGATCTGCGCAACCGCAAGGCCGTCATCGTCAATATGGAAAATGTGGATAAGGCCATGGCCCGCCGGGTGGTGGATTTCCTGTCCGGCTGTGTTTACGCCCTGGACGGCGATGTGAAGAAAATCGCCCAGTCTGCCTACCTGTTCTGCCCCCACAACATGGAAATTCAGGGCGACCTGGAATCTCTCCAGGCTGAGGTGGAAAGCTACATCTAAGGCGTTTCCTTTGGACCGCCCCAATGTTTCATAAGATACGGAAGGAGAAACAGATATGATTACTCCCCAACAGATCGATCAGGTTGCCTTTAAGAAGTCTTCCTTCGGCGGCTATAATATGCAGCAGGTGGACGAATTCCTGGAGCCTCTGACCGAAGACTATGTAACCCTTTACAAGGAGAACGCGCTGCTGAAGAGCAAGCTGCGTGTTCTGGCCGGTAAGCTGGAAGAGTACCGCAAGAGCGAGGGCGCAGCCAAGGCAAGCACCGCAGACGCCCAGGCCGAGCGGGACAAGCTGCTGGCTGCCACAAAGGCCCAGTGCGACAAGATGCTGAAGGAGGCCACCGCGAACGCCCAGCGCATCACCGCTGCCGCTGCTGCCGCCGCCCCTGCCGCTCCCGCGGCCCCTGCCAATGCCGATGCACTGGTTGCCGCTGAGCAGGCCCGTGTGGAAGAGGCCCGAAAGGCTGCCAACGCCCGGATTGCCGAGATTCAGGAGCAGATGCGTGCCTGCATCCAGGCTCTGGAGCGGATCAAGGGTTCCAGCGCGGCTCCCGCCGCACCTGCTGCCCCCGTGGCTCCCAAGCCCGCCAGCTTCAGCGCCCCTGCCGCTCCCGTGGCCCCCGTTGCCACCAGCGGCTCCGTAGCCGACGAGATCGCCCACAACGTGGAAGCTCTGGTTGGCACCACCGAGGAGCCCGCCCCCAAGGCAGAGCCCAAGCACCCGGTAAACGACACCACCACCTCCCGTTTCGCCAACCTGAACCTGCAGTTTGGCCGGAATTACGATCCCACCCACAAATAAGCTTCCCCGACCGGCCTGCGCCGGGCCGAGGAATCAAATATGCAATGCCAGGACGAGGACAGGAGCCGGATTCCCCCTTTCTTCAGAGAGCTGCCGGAAGGTGCAAGACAGCAGAAAGAACTCCGTGCTTATCCCCTCAGAGCAGTGCGCCGAACCCTTTTCAGACAGTAGACCGCACCGGGAATCGCCCGTTACAGCGAAAACGAGTGCCGTCCCTTTGGGGCGGAACAAGAGTGGTACCGCAGAGGTTATTGCAACGCCTTTGTCTCTTATTTGGGAGACAAAGGCGTTTTTAATTGATCATTCACAATTGACAATTCGTCTGCTCCCAATCTTCCTTTCCGACACAGATACAGACATTTTAATGGAGGTCACAATCCAATGGACTACAAAAATACCATCATCACCCCGAAGACTGACTTTCCCATGAAAGCGGGCCTTCCCGCCCGGGAGCCCGGCATGCTGGAAAGCTGGCAGAAGCTGGACCTGTACAACGCCATGCTGGAGAAGAACAAGGATCTGCCCCGGTTTGTGCTGCACGACGGCCCTCCCTTCTCCAATGGCTACATCCACATGGGCCACGCTCTGAACAAAACCCTGAAGGACTTCATCGTCCGCAGCCACGCCATGATGGGCTATTTCACCCCCTACGTTCCCGGCTGGGACAACCACGGTCTGCCCATTGAGCGGGCCATCGAGACTTCCAAGAAGAAGCTCAACAAGGACATGTCCGTGCCCGAATTCCGGAAGGCCTGTGCCGAATTTGCCGAGGACTTCATCCAGAAGCAGATGGCCGGCTTTAAGCGTCTGGGCGTGGTGGGCGACTGGGAGCACCCCTACCGCACCATGGACAAGCATTTTGAGGCCCAGGAGGTCAAGGTCTTTGGCCGGATGTTCGACAAGGGCTACATCTACAAGGGCCTGAAGCCCGTGACCTGGTGCCCCTACTGCGTCACCGCCGTGGCCGAGGCCGACATTGAGTACAAGGACGACCCCTGCACCACCGTGTATGTGAAGTTCCCCATGAAGGACGATCTGGGCAAGCTCTCCGAATTTGATCTGAGCAAGACCTTCTTCGTAATCTGGACCACCACCATCTGGACCCTGCCCGGCAACCTGGCCATCTGCCTGCATCCCCGGGACACCTATGTGCTGGTGAAGGCGGAAAACGGCGAAACCTACATCATGGCCGAGGCTCTGATGGACAAGGTGATGCACATCGGCGGCTTTGAGAAGTACGAAGTTCTGGCCCGGTATCCCGGTTCCTTCTTTGAAAATATGCTGGCACAGCATCCCTTCATGGACAAGACCTCCCGTCTGGTGAACGCCGAGTACGTTACCATGGATTCCGGTACGGGCTGTGTCCACACCGCCCCCGGCTTCGGCGCCGACGACTACCAGACCTGTATGCGCTACGGCATGGAGCTGGTGGTGCCCGTGGATGACTACGGCCGCCACACCGACTACGCGGGCAAGTACGCCGGAATGAAGACCGAGGAGTCTAACCCCGTGATTCTGGAGGATATGCGGCAGTCCGGGGCCCTGTTCGCCTCTGAGGAAATCGTCCACTCCTACCCCCACCATGACCGCTGCAAAAAGCCCGTGATCTTCCGGGCCACCCCCCAGTGGTTCTGCTCTGTGGAATCCTTCAAGGACCAGGCCATCCAGGCCATTGAAAACGTCCAGTGGTATCCCGCCTGGGGCCAGGAGCGGATGACCAGCATGATCCGGGAACGTGCCGACTGGTGCATCTCCCGTCAGCGCCGCTGGGGTCTGCCCATCCCCGTGTTCTACTGCAAGGACTGCGGCAAGCCCGTATCCACCCCCGAATCCATCGGCAAGCTGTCCGGGCTCTTTGACGAGTACGGCTCCAACATCTGGTTCGAGAAGGAAGCCATGGAGCTGGTGCCCGAGGGCTTTACCTGCCCCCATTGCGGCTGCAAGGAATTTGATAAGGAAACCGACACCCTGGACTGCTGGTTCGATTCCGGCTCCACCCACTATGCCTCTCTGATGCATCGGACCCCCGAGCTGTGGCCCGCCGATGTGTACCTGGAGGGCGCCGACCAGTACCGGGGCTGGTTCCAGTCTTCCTTGCTGACCTCCGTAGGCGCTCTGGACCAGGGCGCGCCCTTTAAGCAGGTGCTGACCCACGGCTGGACCGTTGACGGTCAGGGCCGTGCCATGCACAAGTCCCTGGGCAACGGCGTGGATCCCGCCGACCTCATCAAGGAATTCGGCGCCGACATCGTCCGCCTGTGGGCCGCTTCCTCCGACTATCACGCGGATGTGCGCTGCTCCAAGGAGATCTTCAAGCAGATTTCTCAGAACTACCTGAAGTTCCGCAACACCGCCCGGTACTGCCTGGGCAACCTGAATGAGTTCGACCCCAACCAGCTGGTTCCCGCCGACCAGCTGGAAGAGCTGGACAGATGGGCGCTGACCAAGCTGGACCAGCTGGTGGCCGAGTGCCGCAGGGCCTACAACGGCTATGAATTCCATGTGGTCACCCATGCCATCAACGATTTCTGCGTGGTGGAGCTGTCCAGCTTCTACCTGGATATTCTGAAGGACCGGCTGTACTGCGAGGAGAAGAACGGCCTGCGCCGCCGCTCCGCCCAGACTGCCCTGTTCCTGATTCTGGACGCCATGGCAAAGGTATTTGCCCCCATTCTGGCCTTCACCTGCGACGAAATCTGGCAGGCAATGCCCCATCGTGACAGCGATGATGCCCGGAACGTGCTGCTGAACCAGATGCCCGAATCCTTCGCCGCCTACAAGCTGGATGACGCCGCCATGGCCCGCTGGGATACCGTCATGAAGCTGCGTCAGGATGTGAACGGCATTCTGGAAAAGGCCCGTGCCGACAAGCGCATCGGCAAGGCGCTGGAGGCCCATGTGACCCTGAAGACCGAAAACTGCGACCTGATGAAGGCCTGCGAGGGCCTGAACCTGGCGGAAATCTGCATCGTTTCCACCTGCGACTGGTCTGATCCCGAGGAGGGCGCCGAGGTGGGCGCCGGTGTGAATTTCCCGGATCTGACCATCGGTGTGTCGGAAGCCAAGGGCACCAAGTGCCCCCGCTGCTGGATGCACTCCGTGGACGCCAACGCCGAGGGCCTGTGCCCCCGCTGCGCTGCCGTCATCGCCGGGATGGACGTGGAGCTGTAATCTCTCCCATAAACCTCCGGGCCAAGCCCGGAGGTTTTTTCGTGTTTTTGGATTTTTGTAGGTGTTACAATGATGTGTGACAGATAGAAAAAAAGAATAGCGAATAGGGCGGGCATGTGCTAAGGTTGAGTTGCTCAGACAAAACCGAAAGGCAGGTGCCACCCTATCCGCTATGAATAAGATAACACAGGATATG
>JAGAQA010000048.1 GCA_017622995.1 Oscillospiraceae bacterium | reverse complement strand
CAGAGTTCGCTGCGTTAGCAGCGAAAAAGATTCAATCATTTTCTGCCGGGGCGTGTACCTGGCAGAAAATACATCTCAGGCTGCAAGTGTGGAATTTGTTCGCCTACGGCGAACAAATTATGCGCGCGGCAGACTGCAAAAGCTGGCGGAAAAGCCCGAAGGGGTTTTTCGACAAGCTCCAACCCGCCGACCACGGTCGGCGGGCTTTTTGAATATCAGAGTCTGACGCAGGAACGGTCGATTTCGGAGAGCTTGTGCACACCGCACATCTGCATGGTGTCGGCCAGCTCTGCGCGGAGCTTGTCGGCGTAGACCTTGGCGCCCTCGGCACCGCCGCCATAAACGGCGCAGACGAAGGGACGGGCAATGACCACGGCCTGGGCGCCCAGAGCCAGAGCCCGGAATACGTCGGTGCCGCTGCGGATGCCGCCGTCAACCAGAACGGGGACCCGGCCGTCCACCGCTGCCACGATCTCCGGCAGAACCTCTGCCGTGGCAGGGCAGCCGTCCAGCACCCGGCCGCCGTGGTTGGATACCAGAATGGCATCGGCGCCGGCTTCCAGAGACTTCATGGCGCCCTGAACGGTCATAATGCCCTTGACGATGAAGGGGAGACCGGCAATCTGCTTAATTTCCCGGAGCTGCTCCACGGTCTTGCTGCCGGCAGGGGGGTTCATACCCCGCAGGAAGGGCAGGCCAGCCGCGTCCACATCCATGGCAACGGCAAAAGCGCCGCTTTCCTTGACCAGAGCCATTTTTTCCCGAATCAGCTCCAGATTCCAGGGCTTGACGGTGGGAACGCCCATACCGCCCACCTGGCCGATGGCCTTGGTGGCCTGGACCATCACGTTGGCATCCAGACCGTCGCCGGTGAAGGCCGCGATACCGGCTTCCGCACAGCCGCTGACCAGGGCGGCATTGTAGCTCTGGTCGTTGTAAAGGTCACTGTAGTGCATGGTTACCGCGCCTACGGGACCGGCAAAGATGGGGGCGGCAAAGCTGCGTCCGAAGAGCGTGTAGCTGGTGTCGGCGTCGCCGCAGGGGCACAGGGTGTCCATATTCACCCGAATCCGCTGCCACATTTCATAGTTGCGGATCGCGGTATCGCCCACGCCCTTGGCGCCGGGGCCGGGTACGGTATTGCGGCAGGCAATGCCGTTGCATACGGGGCAGGCTTTGCATTTGCCCATGTTTCCCCGGGCCTGGGCCATCACTTCATTATAGTTCATTGGTGAAACACCATCCTTTCTTTCTGCGCTTATACTATAGCATAATGGGGCATAAAAGTACACACTCATTTGCGCCGGGGTGTGACTTATGACAGAAGTGCACAAAAACAGGGGAAATTCCACAAAAGAAAAGGAAAAATCCCGGGCACTTTGCTGAAAAAGATCTGTTTGCAGGGGAATACCCCGTTTTTCTCCTGCTTTCGGCTGCATTTCCTTTCGAATAAACGCTTTATCTTTGGAGCATAGTGACGCAAAGCACCCCGGACATTCCTGTGTCCGGGGTGCTCCGTCTTACAGAGCCCACCTACGGGGATTGACCCGTATAGAAGTGTGCCCGAATCTATTCGACAAACCGGAATTTGCCGTCCTCGTAAGCTGCGTATTTCATTCTAAGAAATACGGACAGGTCTATCCATTCCTCAGTTCTTCCTTGATGTCTCTGATAAGATACTCGAGAAACTCTTTGCATTTTCCACAGCCTTTACCCGCGCCGGTCGCATCCATAACCTGCTGTAACGTATTCGCTCCATTTCGAATGGCATCCTCAATCATGCCATATGTGATATTTTTGCAATGACACGCTTCTTTACTGCGATTCAAAACATCGTTCCTCCTCTATATTTCTGTTTTACAGAACCGTCAACCTCCCAGCGCATCTTCGAGCAGGGCAGGTGCTAACCGTATTTCCCAGAGAACCGTAACGCATTTGTCATCGGCCATGCCGATAAATTCCGATTCATCGGTCTGTTCGGCTTCATACTATCACATTACGGGACAGAATACAAGATCAGCCACAGCAGGGCAAACCACTGTGGCAATGAACGGCCTTATGAACACTGTCCATTTTCGGGAGGTTGCCTTAAGCTTTTTTGTATTCATAAAAGCGGTAGGTCGAGTATGCTTCCGCCCGTTTGACCATAGCATCGTGGCACTGCTGCCGCAGCTTCTGTTTCCGCTGGGGCAGGGGCAGATTCATGTCCGGGAAAAAGGGGCCGTCCAGGAAGGTGATCACCTTTGGCCGTTTCCCGAAAGGACGCTTCTGGTAGCAGCTGGTCATGGCATACACCGGCGCGCCGTCCCGGGCGGGATACCCGAAGGAATGGTCCGGAAAGGGACGAATTCCGGTGTAGTAGGGCCAGATGTGGGCCTCCGGATAGACGGTTACCAGATTCCCATCCGCAACACGCTTGTGGACGCACCGGGTCATTTCCCGGCTCTGGGCCATGGTGGAGCCCAGTGGAATGGCCCCCAGCATCTGCACCAGATTCTGAAGCAGAGGAATGGACAAAGCGTCCGGGCCAACGACAATAAAGCTTTGCCCGGGAAACCGAAGCTGGCAGGGAAGAAACGCGTCCATTACCCCCTGGGTGTGGTTGGCGTAAACATAGGCGCCTCTGCCCCGGACGGCGCGAAGGCAATCCTTGTTTTCAAAGTGCTGGCAGCACCATACCTTGCGGAACAGGAAGGCAATGAGCTGGGCGACGCGGTAAATGGTCTGTCCGGCGGCCCGCCAGAGGGGATTTGTGCGGACATACCGGAAATCCGCCGGAAGCGCCTTGGTGGCAATGTGGGTTCCGGCAAAATCATCGTGAAGGGGATCCTGATAGAAAACGGTTTTTGGGGTCATAGGCGTTTTCCTGCCGTTTCCAGAAGCATCTGCTCCATCTTTTCCATACAGGCCCGCTGGTCAAACCGGCCGGCGGCATTGTTCGCGTAGGTTTCGCTCCATTCACGGCGCTCCTGGGGATGGTCCAGCCACCAGTCGATTTTCCGGGCCAGATCGTCAGGACTCCGGTAGTGGAAAAGGCTCTTTTCGGTCAGCGCGTAGTCCTTGGTGGCGCACCGGGGAGAATCGGAGATGATGGGAACCAGACCGCAGTTCAGCGCCTCCAGACAGGAAATGCCCTCGGCTTCAATGATGGCCGGGTGGACATAGAGATCCGAGTAGGACAGCACCTGCACCATTTCCCCGTGGGGATGGAAGCCGAAAATGGGCTGAATGGGAAGCTTCCTGCACATTCTTTTGAGCGCCTGTTCCCGGGGGCCGGAGCCTGCCAGAATCAGCTGAATCCGGTCCCGGTATTTGGAGCGGTTTACGGCCTCAATGAGTACCGGGTGGCCCTTTTCCTTGGAATAGCGTCCGGTGGAGAGGATGACAAATTTGCCCTTCAGCGCCTCCGGCTTCTCTGCCCGAATGGGCCGGAAGGAGGCGTTTACGCCGTTGGAGATTACATAGCCGTTGGTTTTTCCGTACATTCCCTCGTACAGGTCCCGCAGGAACTGGGTGGGGTAGTGAATGGCATCCACCTGGCGGTATGCTTTGCTGAAGAAGGCGTAGATGGCCCGGTTTACCGGAGCGCAGTTCTGCAAAAAGACATGGCTGGTCACATTCTCCGCCATGACATGAAAACCGGAGCTGACGGGAATGCCCTCCTGCTTCGCAAAGAAAATGGCCCGCCTGCCCAGGGTGAAGGGCAGCATCACATGGACCACATCCGCTCCCTTTACTGCCTGAGCAATTACCGCGTCGTCGGGCTTTGCCAGAGCCACACCGTTGCGGGCAATGTACCCGTTGAAAATGCCCAGGTTTCGGGTGGGCACCACGGCATAGCCCGGAAGGCCCGCCTTCTCCCGGTCGGGACACAGTACGGTTACCTGATGACCCCTTTCCTTCAGAAAGGCAATGAGATTCATGGCAGCCAGGGTGGTGCCGTTGTTGGCTTCGCCCAAAACATCGCAGACAACAGTAATCTTCATGGTTTCAACCCGCTTCCAAAATACATAGTAAGGTGCATTATAGGTTTGCTGTGTAAACGAAAAATAAACAAAAACCTGGCCCCTGGCACATTTTGACTTCTGAGAAAGGAAACGGGAAAAAACGCAAAAAATTGCCACGGCAGCACACTGCCGTGGCAATGGGGGCCTGTTGGGGAAAATCAGCGGACGGAACGGGCGTATTCCGTGGGAGTAATGCCGAATTTTTCCTTGAACTGCCGGGAGAAATGGTGCACGGTGGAGTATTGCAGCGCGGCGGCAATCTCCGTAAAGTTCAGGTTGTTTTCCCGGATCATCTGTTTGCTCTCCTGGAGCTTGATGCGGCGGATGTATTCGCCGGGGGAAATCTGTAGGTTCTTCTGGAACAGCACCGTCAGGTAGCTGGGGCTTACATCTACCTGCTGGGCAATGAGCCGCACCGAGAGCTTTTCCCGGATGTGGGTGGAAATATACTGCTGGGCTTGGCGGATGATCTCATTTTCCGAGTGAATGGTGTTGGTTCCCTGGATCTTGCTGCCGGTGGGGTTCAGGGTTTCCCGCAGCAGCACCAGCAGCAGCATGGTAAGCGATGCCATGACCATATCGGATACAAAGGGGTCCTTCCGTTCCTGAATCCGCAGCATCTGCTGGAGCAGCGTCACGGCCTCCTGGGGAACGGAGAGCTTGCGGTTGTAGAGGCTGGACAGATCGCCGCCGTCCAGGTCAAAGGAAATGGTCACAAAACGGGGGGCTACGCCGATGTCGGCATACTGCATATGCCACTGGTCCGGCGCGTAGAGCATGGCCTCGCCCTGATGCAGCAGCCAGTCCTGACCGTCCGCTACGGAGTGAAGGCTGCCCTGATCCACATAGGTCAGCTCCGGCATATGGTGGGATTCCCCGGGGAACAGGAAGCCCTGCTCCTTTTCCTGATAGAAGAAGGTGTAGATGCCGGCCACCCGCAGCTGGGCGTCAATGCGCAGCTTCCGGTTGGCAGTGGTGCCGATGCGCTCCGGCGGAATCTCCGCGGAGAGAATGACGGAAGCCTCATCTTTATAAACACTCAGGGAGAAGAAGATATTCTTGCGGATATGAACGGTTTTATCCAGATAGAAATGCTGGTAATCCTCCCCGTCCTTGCTGACGGAGAGCACACACATATCGCCGGTACAGTTGAGCATGGTTTCGGACTTGGCCTGATAGACAGAGGCTTCCATTTGCGTCAGCTTCATGCGGACGGCGTTTTTGGGTGCGGGCTGATTGGCCTGAGCCCGTTCCGGAAGAACGGTACCGAAGCCCTGAAAGGTAACCTGGTTCAGGTTTTTGATCACGGCAGTTGCTCCTTCCTCTTGGACGCGCGGCGGCGTCATGATGATGCGGTATGGTTTGTCCCAAAAAGGACGAAATTGTACAGAGACGATATTATTATACAGGATACAAGAGAAAATGGCAAATGATTTATGTACAAATTTTGTTGATTCTTTTCGTATACAATGTCAGAAAGCAAAATCCGGCAGGGGGAGGCTCTGGGGCTTTTGCCAATCGGGAACAGATGCGCGGAGGGCGCTCCGGAAAAACTTGTGCGCACCGCACAAAACAGGAGATGCTATTTTGTTTGTTTTGCCGGAGAATTCATTTGTCCTCCGGGAATCATACACGCTTTTGCACTTTGACGAAAATAAACGTTGAAATCTTGCCGGGATTCGTGTATAATGTCACTGTTCGAGTCTTGCGACCTTCGGATGAATATACCTCTGGAAGGCAGACGCTTTCCCGAAAGGAGCTATTTTTCGCTATGTACACTGTCAACGCTATCCGTAACATCTGCCTGTTGGGCCACAGCGGCAGCGGCAAGTCCGCCCTGGCAGAGAGCCTGCTGTATATGACCGGCGCCATCGACCGTATGGGTAAGAATGCCGACGGCAATACCGTCAGCGACTATGATCCCGAGGAGATCCGCCGTAATATTTCTATTTCCACTTCCGTCATCCCCATTGAGTACCACAACACCAAGATCAATATTCTGGATACGCCGGGCGGCTTTGATTTCTCCGGCGCCGTGATGGAGGCTCTGCGGGCTTCCGACGCGGCCATTCTGGTGCTGTCCGCCAAGGACGGCATCACCGTTGGCTTTGAAAAGGCCTGGGCTTACTGCGAGGAGCGGAATATGCCCCGGTTCGTCTACATCTCCAAGGTAGACGAGGACAATTCCGACTATAACGCCACCTTCAATGCCCTGCGTGAGAAGTACGGCAACAAGATTGCCCCTGTCATCGTTCCCATCTGGAATGCTTCCCACAAGGTTACCGGCATCATCGATGTGCTCAATAAGCGGGCCTATGAGATGCAGAACCTGAAGCGGGTGGAGATTGACGTTCCCGAAGACAAGGAATCCGTCATTGAGGAGTTCAACGATGCCCTGAAGGAAGCCGTTGCCGAAACCGACGAGGCGCTCATGGACCGCTTCTTTGAAGGCGACGATTTTACTTACCGTGAAATGATCACGGGCCTGCATCAGGGTGTGAAGGAGCTGAGCCTGTTCCCGGTGTTCTGCGGCTCTGCCGTTACCTGCCTGGGCAGCCTCATGCTGATGGATCACATTGTGGATCTGCTGCCCAACCCTGTAGAGGGCAACTATCACAAGGCTATCAATGCCGAAGGCGGCGTGGAGGAATTTGTGGTTTCTCCCGGCGGCGTGCCCGCGGCCTTCGTGTGGAAGACCGTGTCCGATCAGTTCGGCAAGTATTCCTTCATTAAGGTCCTGTCCGGCGAGATCACCCCCGATACCACTTTGGTAAACGCCCGCACCGGCGAAACCGAGAAGCTGGGCCGTATGTATGTCATGTGCGGCAAGAAGAACTCCGAGGTCAAGGCCCTGGCCTGCGGCGACATCGGCGCCATCGGCAAGATGGATAAGGTGAAGACCGGTGATACCCTGTGCGACCCCAGAAAGATGGTTTCCCTCAAGCAGATTCCCTATCCCAATGCCTGCTACTCCATGGCCATTGCTCCCAAGACCAGAGGCCAGGAGGAAAAGGTGGGCACCGGTCTGAACCGGCTCAACGAGGAAGATCCCTCCTTCACCCTGCGCAACGACCCCGAAACCAAGCAGCTGGTGCTCTCCGGCACCGGTGACCAGCAGCTGGATGTGCTGGTTTCCAAGCTGAAGACCCGCTTCGGTGTGGAAGCGGTGCTCTCCACCCCCAAGATCGCCTACCGGGAGCGCATTAAGAAGACCGTCCAGGCCCATGGCCGTCACAAGAAGCAGACCGGCGGTTCCGGCCAGTTCGGTGATGTGTGGATCCGTTTCGAGCCCCAGGAGGAGCAGGACGATATGATCTTCGCGGAAGAGGTTTTCGGTGGCTCCGTGCCCAAAAACTTCTATCCCGCCGTTGAAAAGGGCATTCAGGAAGCCGTTCAGAAGGGCCCCCTGGCAGGCTACCCCATGGTAAACCTGAAGGCTGTGCTCTACGATGGCTCCTATCATCCCGTGGACTCCAATGAAATGGCCTTTAAGATGGCCGCAATCCTGGCCTTTAAGGAGGCCATGCCCAATGCCGGCGCAACCCTCCTGGAGCCCATCGGTTCTCTGAAGGTTACCATTCCCGACAGCTACATGGGCGATGTCATCGGCGACCTGAACAAGCGCCGGGGCCGGGTCATGGGCATGAACCCGGACAACAAGGGCAATACGGTGGTTGAGGCGGAAGTCCCCATGGCAGAAATGGGCTCCTACGCCATTGACCTGCGGGCGATGACCCAGGCCAGAGGCTCCTTTGAGCTGAGCTTCGAGCGCTACGAGGAAGTGCCCAAGGCCAACCAGGCAAAGATCATTGCCGACGCCAAGGCGGACGAATAAGAGACAGCAGAAGCCCTCCCGGGAGACCGGGAGGGTTTTTATTGACAAAGCCCTCGGGTTTCGATACAATATAACCGCTTTTGTGCGGATATTCCGCGACAATTTGGAGGGAAACCAATGAAAGAGAAAATACGCGGGAGCCTGCCGGACCTTCTGGCGATTCTGACCGGCAACCTGTTTCTGGCCCTGACGGTGGTCCTGTTCATCCTGCCCGGGGAACTGATCAGCTGCGGAACCACGGGCCTTTCCCTGTTGGCAAAGGAATTGTGGGGCATTCCGGTGTCCGCTTTTGTTTTGGTATTTAATATGGTTATGCTGATTCTGGGCTGGGCGGTGCTGGGGCGGAAATTCGCCATGACCACCATCGCCAGCTCCTTTCTGAATCCCATCTTTCTGGAGCTGTTTCAGCGGCTTTTTGCCGGTCAGGTTATCACCCGGAATCTATTGCTGTGCGCTGTGTTCGGCGGCATGGGTCTGGGTATCTCTCTGGGTCTGGTCATCCGGGCGGGGGCATCTACCGGCGGCATGGACATCCCGCCGCTGATTCTCAAAAAGTTCCTGGGCATTCCGGTGCCCGTAAGCCTGTGGGTGTTTGACTTTGTCATCATGCTGATGCAGCTGATGTTCCACACCCCGGAGGAGCTGCTCTACGGCATTGTGATGATCCTTGCCGTGAACTTCACTCTGAATAAGACCCTGGTTGCAGGCAGAGGCCGGACGGAGGTAAAGATCATCAGCGAAAAAGCCCTGCAGATCCGGGACAGCATCCTTAACGATGCCGACCGGGGGGTGACCCTGCTGCAGGGAGAGGGCGGCTACCTGCACAAATCTACCCAGGTGGTGCTCAGCGTGGTGAGCACCAAGGATCTGCACCGTCTCAAGCGGCTGGTCCGGGACATTGATCCCGGCTGCTTTATGATCGTCACCCAGGTCACCGAGGTGCTGGGCCGGGGCTTTTCCCTGAGCCGGGATTTCCAGGCGGAGTAGGCCGGAACAGCAGCCAGCCTTGCGCCTTGCCCGCCACGGGTGAAGACAAGGGAAAAATCCATCGAAGAAGAGAGAACATATGCAGTACAGTACCTATTTATTCATTCTTGTGGCCCTTCCGCTGACGGTTTGCGGCTACTATCTCTTTGCCCGGCTGGGGCGGAAGGCGGCAAACCTGTTTCTCATCGTGGCGTCCCTGTGCCTGTATGCCTACGGCGGCTGGAAGGGCCTGCTGTGGCTGTGCGTCAGCATCGGGGTCAACAGCCTGCTCCTTTCCGCTATGAAGCGTTGGAAAAAGGGAACAAAGGCCCTGCTGTGGCTGGGCATTGTGTTCCATGTGGGCCTGCTGTTTGTTTTCAAATATCTGAATTTCGCGGCCCAGACCGTGAATCTGGTGCTGCATACGGCCATTTATCCCCCCAGCCTTGCACTGCCCCTGGGTATCAGCTTCTTTACCTTCCAGCAGATTGCCTATCTGGTGGATGCTTCCCAGGGCCAGCGGGAAGGGGACAGCTTTCTTGACTATGTGCTGTATGTGGTCTATTTTCCCAAGCTCATCATGGGCCCCATCGCACCGGCGGAGGACATCATTCCTCAGTTCCACCAGGAGAGCCGTCTGCGCTTCCGGCAGGAGCAGTTCAGCGCCGGGATACAGCAGTTCACCTTCGGCCTGTTCAAAAAGGCTGTGCTGGCGGATACCTTTGCCTCCGCGGCAGTGTTCCTGACCATGGAGGAGGCAAGCGCCCTGGAGCTGATTCTCATGATGCTTGCCTACACCTTCCAGATTTATTTTGATTTCAGCGGCTACAGCGATATGGCGCTGGGCTTTTCCCGGATGCTGAACATCGATCTGCCCATGAACTTCGATTCCCCCTACAAGGCGCTGTCCATCCGGGATTTCTGGAAACGCTGGCACATGAGCCTGACGGCTTTTTTGACCCGGTACATCTATTTTCCCCTGGGCGGCAGCCGGAAGGGAAAGGCCCGGACCTATCTCAACACCATCATCGTGTTTTTGATCAGCGGCCTGTGGCACGGGGCCAGCTTCGGCTTTGTGCTGTGGGGCCTTTTGAACGGCCTTTTGAGCGTTTTTGAGCGAATGACGGAGCAATACCGCAAGTATATCCCCAAAGTACTTCAGTGGCTCCTGACCTTCGGGGTGATCAACGTGCTGTGGCTGCTGTTCCAGAACGGCAGCACCACAGAGTGGATCGGCAGGCTGACCAAGATTCTGGCCTTCGCGGATACCAATATTTGCAGCGGCTTCTATGAGCGGTTCCTGACGCCGGAGATCCAGCTCCTGCTGCGGCTGCTCCGGCTGGATATGGGCCTTCTCTGGGTCCGCAGGGCAGTGCTGGGCCTTTTCTACGGCGGAAGCCTTTTGCTGTGCCTGGTGCCGGAAAACACCTGCCGCAGAGAATATGGGATGACGGCCCGGTCGGCGATCCTCACCGCGCTGCTGCTGGTGTTCTGCCTGACCTGCCTGAGTAAAAACGCGGTTTTCGTATACAATCAGTTCTGAGGAATGAATATGAAGCGACAGAAAAACTGGACCGGGCTGTTTTTGGGAACGGCTCTGGTGTGTCTGGCCCTGGTGATTGGGTTGACGGTTTCTATTGACCCCTATATGCACTACCGTCGCCCCCAGCTGGACAAATTCCGCTACGAGCCCAAGGCGGAGGCGGAGCGCAGCATCAACAACGGCATGCTCCGCCATCTGGACTATGACGCACTGCTGGTGGGCACCTCCATGATGGAGAATACCAAAACCAGCCTGGCAGACAGCCTGTTTGGCTGCCACAGCATCAAAACGGTGTCCATCGGCGCCAGCTGGTGGGAAATCAGCAGCCTGGAGGCCCTGGCTCTGGAACACAATCCGGAGCTTTCCCTGGTGGTGCGGGGGCTGGACATGACCTATTTTGACGAAGCGCCCCAGGCGCTCCACTATGAAATCGGCCCCTATCCCACCTACCTGTACAATGACAATCCCCTGGATGATGTGTACTATGTCCTTAACCGGGATGTGCTCTACCGCAATTGCCTTCCCATGCTCCTGGATGCGGCGGAGGGTGTGACGCCGGGACTGTCCAATCTGGATGACTACGGCGCCTGGAAGCAGGAGGTGTACGGTCCCCGGGCGGCCATGCGCCGGGACACCCCCTATGCGGACGCGGTTCAGGAGAAGCTGTCTGACCAGCGCAGGGAAAGGGTGCTTTACAATGTCCGGGAAAAGGTGCTCTCCCTGGCGGAAGCGAACCCCGATACCGTGTTCTACTATTTTCTCACCCCCTATTCCGCTGCCTGGTGGGGAGATCTGCGTCAGGCCGGACAGCTGGAGGCCCAGCTGGAAATGGAGGAGCTGGTCATCCGCTCGATTCTCCCCTGCGGGAATATCCGCCTCTATAGCTGGAACACGGTGGAGGAGCTGACCTTTGACCTGGCCAACTACAAGGACCGGATTCACTACGGCCCCTGGGTCAACGACTGGATGCTGGAGAAAATGGCCTCCGGGGAAGGGCTTCTTACGGCGGACAATGTGGAAGAATATCTTTCCCGGGAGCGAGAGCTGTTTGAAACCTTTGATTATAACACCCTGTTTGATCAGCCGGAACCTGCGCAGTACGGGGCTCCGGAGTTTTTCCGGCAGTAAAGAAGGCAAATGAATGGAAGAATGGAACGACATCTACAATGAAAACCGGGAAAAAACCGGGGCGCTGCACCTTCGCGGTACCCCCTGGGGGCCGGGAGAATACGGTCTGGTGGTCTGTGTCTGGGTTTATGACGGCAAAGGAAAGCTGCTGCTGACCCGCAGAGCCAGAGAAAAGAGCTTTGCCGGAACCTGGGAAAACTCCGGCGGCGCCGTCCGGGCAGGGGAGGACAGCCGCACCGCCATCGCCCGGGAGCTGCGGGAAGAAACGGGTATTGACGTTCCCAAAGAATCCTTTGAGCTGCTGGATTCCCAGCGGGATAAGAATACCTTTTACGACTTCTACTGCCTGAAGCACCCGGTTCCCCTTTCACAGATCGTACTGCAGCCCGGGGAAACCGATGACTGCATGTGGGCGAGCTTTGGAAAAATCCATTGGATGATCCGCAGAAAGAAGATCTGCCGCATCATAGCCCGGCAGTTCTACCGCCAGGAAAAAATGCTGCGTTTGCGCAATATGCCCAAAATCAAGGATGTATTTTTGGGCGGTAATCGTTAAAATGCACTTGCGTTCGCCGTGATTTCTGATGTATAATGAAAAAAAGCCCTTTTCGAGGACGGTATTCCTCCTGCGAAAATGACTTTCTTTTTTATTTTACATTTACGTCCGGAGGAATTGTTATGATCACCCTGATGAAGATGCCCATTCGCCATGGAAGCGCCCCTCTGCGTGTTGCCTACGGCCATTTTGCTACCAATCATTCCCACATCAATTACTATGTGGATATTACCTATCAGAAAACCCGTCTGTCGGAGGCCAGGGACAGCGCCCGTCAGCTGGTCAGCGGCTTTGTCAATGATACTCCCGTGGATACCATTCTGTGTCTGGACGGCACCGGCGTGGTGGGAACCTGCCTGGCGGAGGAGCTGACCAAGAGCGGCTTCCGCACCATCAATGCCCACGAGACCATCTATATTCTGGAGCCGGAATACAACGCAAACTCCCAGATCATCTTCCGGGACAACACCCAGGGCATGATCCGGGGCAAGCACGTTCTGGTGCTGATGGCCTCCGTTACCACCGGCTATACCGCCAAGCGGGCCCTGGAAGCCATCTCCTACTACGGCGGCACCGTGGCAGGCGTGGCGGCCATCTATTCCGCGGTGGATCAGGTGGAGGGCTACCCCGTCAAGTCGGTCTACACCATTCAGGACCTTCCCGGCTACGCCAGCTACGATTACCGGGAGTGCCCCTACTGCAAGGCCGGCCAAAAGATCGATGCCCTCGTCAACAGCTTCGGCTATTCTCAGCTGTAAGCTTTTCCAAGCGCCCCCGGGGAAACCCGGGGGCGTTTTGCGTTCTTTCGAAAAAATTTAAAAATAAGGGGAAGACAACTTGTGAAATCTGTGTTATACTAATACACTGATTAGGTTTAGCTATAGAAACAAGGAGGGCTTTCCCTTTGAAATATTTGCGCGGATACTTGACCGCAGGCATCTTCGGGGCCATCACCTGGGTGCTGATGGCCTACGGGCAGCGGTTTTCCACTCTGGTAGATATGGTCTACCCCTATGTAACAAGGAATTTGCAGGACATTCTGGCCCAGTGGAGCAGCCAGGTGGATTTCTGCCTGTGGCAGCTTTTGGCGGTGGCACTGGGGGTTCTGCTGCTGTGCAGCGTGGTGCTAATGATCGTTCTCAAGTGGAATGTGGTGCAGTGGCTGGGCTGGGTGCTGGCGGTTTTCAGCTGCATTTATACCCTGCATACCGCTGTTTCCGGCCTGAACTTCTATGCCGGACCCATTTCCGAGGACCTGCGGCTGGATATGTCCCCCTACACCCTGGAAGAGCTCACCGAAGCCACGGAATACTACCGCAATGAAGCCAACGCGCTGGCGGCAGCCATGCCGAGAAAAAGCGACGGCACCGTTTCCTTCCGTACCTTTGAGGAACTGGCGGCAATGGCGGGGGAGGGCTTTGAGACCCTGACCTATCAGAAGCACTATCCCATTTTCGCGGGCTCCACGGTGCCGGTGAAAAAGCTGGGCTGGTCCGATATGTATGTCAGCATGGGTATTACCGGTTTCTCCTTCGCCCTTACCGGCGAGGCTGCTGTCAATCCCCAGGCCCCGGATGTGAGCCTGCCCTTTACCATGTGCCATGAAATGAGCCACCGGATGTGCATCGCCAACGAGCGGGACGCCAATTTCGCCGCGTTCCTGGCGGCCTCCAATCATTCCGATCCCCAGTTCCGGTATTCTGCCTACTTTATGGCCTACCGCTACTGCATGGCGGCCCTTTCCACCGTTACCAGTCAGGCGGCTGTGGATGCCCGGGCCAGAGTGGACGAGGGCGTCAGCGATTACCTGCGCTATGATATGGCCCAGTATGACGCCTTCTACCGCACCCGCAAGAATGCCTCCGCCACCAAGGCCGGTGACGCGGTGAACAATGCCTATCTCAAAACCAGCGGCGATGCTTCCGGTCTGGCTTCCTACGGCGAGGTCTGCGATCTGCTGGTCAGCTGGCATGTGCAGCAGGTTCTGCTGCCCAGCCTGGCGGAGGAGGAGAACCCCTTTGATCCCCTGGACAAGACCCAGGTGGACCTGACGGGCATTGTCCACGCGGGAGGGAACTGACCCATGGAAAACATTATGAAGCAAACCCTCCTGCAGGGACTTCCGGAGCTGAAGCTGGCGCTGTCGGAGGAACAGGTGGATACCCTCTGCGCCTTCGGCGCTGCCGTGGTCCGGCAGAATCAGGTGATGAACCTGACGGCCATTACGGAACCTGTCCAGGTGGCAAAGCTCCACCTGCTGGACAGCCTGAGTGTGCTGTCCGCACTGGATCTGCGGGGCAAAAAACTGATCGATGTGGGCTGCGGCGCGGGTTTTCCCGGTGTGCCCCTGGCAATTGCCTGCCCGGAGGCCCAGGTGACCCTGCTGGACAGCCTGGGAAAGCGGATCACCTGGCTGAAAGAAATCCTTCCCCAGCTGGGCATCCAGGCGGAATGCGTGACCGCCCGGGCGGAGGAGGCTGTGGCCTCCCGCCGGGAAAGCTATGATATTGCCACCTCCCGGGCGGTGGCCCGGCTGAACATTCTGCTGGAACTGCTGGCGCCCTATGTAAAGGTGGGCGGCGCGGTGGTTGCCCTGAAGGGCAGCGCCGCGAAAGAGGAGCTGGGGGAATGCGGTGATGCCATGAAGAAGCTGGGACTGCGGCAGGAAGCCTTTCTGGAATTCCCGGTGGATGGGGCCAGCCACGCCCTGATTGTGCTGCGCAAGGTTGCCCCCACCCCAAAGGCATATCCCCGGCGCTACGCGAAGATCAAGCAGTCGCCCCTGTAAAAGAGGAACGGATATGAAACGAAACATTCTTTCTGCCGGTTCCTTCCTGCTGATTCTGGCACTGCTGCTGACGCTTTTGAGCCTGGCGTTTTTTCCCAAGGGAAACCGTCTGGAGGACGGCATTCAGGAGCCGGAGCTCTATGGCTTTCTGGGGGAGCCGGAAAACAGTCTGGATGTGGTGGTGCTGGGCGACAGCATTCCCCTGTGTTCCATGATACCGCCCCGGCTCTGGCGGGATTTTGGCTATACCAGCTATGTCTGCGCGAGCACGGCCCAGAAGCTGTGCCAGTCGGAAAAACTGCTGACCGTTTTTTTGAAGAGCCAACAGCCCAAATTCGTGCTGTTGGAGACGGATCAGCTGTATCTGGAAATGTCGACGCTGGACGTGCTGCAATGCAATTTGGAAGCGCTGCTTCCGGTGCTGCGGTATCACGACAACTGGAAATTTGTCCGCCCTTCTCAGATGCTCCGGACTCCGGACTATTCCTGCCGGGATTCCTTGAAGGGCTACCATCTGCGTAAGACCATTGACGCGCTGGACCCGGAAGCCTATATGCTGCCCACGGAGGAAACGGAACCGATTTCCTCTGCAGCGGAAGCCGGTGTCAGGCGGATCAAAGCCCTGTGCGACCGGGCAGGGGCAAAGCTGGTGCTCTACACCGCCCCCAATGCGGCCACCTGGAATACCCCCCGGCACAACGCGGTTCAGGCATTGGCGGATTCCCTGACTGTTCCCTATCTGGACGGGAACCTGGAGGTGACCAATCTTGTCTGGCAGTCGGATACCCTGGATAAGGGAGAACATCTGAACCTGCTGGGCGCGGAAAAAGTCACTGCCTGGCTGGGAACCTGTTTTGCCTCCACGGGATTGCTGGAGGACAAACGCGGAGACCCTGCCTATGCCCTCTGGGAGGAGGATCTGGCAGAGTTCGAGCGCCGGGTAGACGACCCGGATCACTACTACTAATGAAAGGAGCGCCCCGATGCTCCAAAAACTAACCCGCGGCATCCTGTTCTTCGGGGTGCTGCTGCTCCTGCTGATTCCGGTGAATATGGTCCTGGAACCCAAAAACAATACGGAAGAGGCGGGAATGTACAAGGCCAGCGCCAACGCCATCCAGTCCCAGAAAGCGGACTCCATTCAGGTTTTGTTTCTGGGGGACAGCGAGGCCTATTCCGGCTTTGTCCCCCTGGAGCTGTGGAACAGTACCGGCATTCCCAGCTTTGTGTGCAGTTCTCTGGATCAGAAGATGTATGAAACCTGGGAGCTGCTGCAAATGGCCTTTGAATGCCAGTCGCCGAAGGTTGTGGTGCTGGAGACCAATGTGCTCTACCGGGTGTACCCCAGTACGGATACCATTGTGCCCACTCTGGAACGGTATCTGCCTGCTGTGCGCTACCACAACCGCTGGAAAAGCCTGACCCTTTCCGATTTCACCCGGCGCCCCAGCTATACCGCGGAAGCTCCGGACCGGGGCTACCATCTGCTGACCGCCGCGGAAAGCGCGGATGTGGAAGGGTATATGCGGCCTATGGAGGAGTGGGAACCCCTTTCCCGCCAGAACCGGAAGTACCTCCAAAAGATCGCGGAGCTGTGCCGGGAACAGAATGCCCAGCTGATTCTCTTCAGCGTTCCCAGCCCTGTCAACTGGACCGTCCGCCGGCACAATACGGTGGGGGATACCGCTCAGGAGCTGGGGGTGCCCTACCTGGACGGAAATATGTTGGAGCTGGGCATTGACTGGGACAGGGACAGCTACGACGGCGGGGATCATCTCAATTACTACGGCGCCGCCAAGGTGACCGGCTGGCTGGGGACCTATTTGCAGGAAAACGCGTCTCTGACCGACTGCCGGGAGGATCCGGATTATACCCAGTGGAACCGGGATTTCACCGCCTTCCGCCAAAGACTTGCCCAGGCAGAATAAAAACCACTCCGCTTTTTGCGGAGTGGTTTTTGTGTCGGAAGGCGCGGGGCAGACAGGGGCGCCTGCCCGGGCGGGAGGGCGATTTGCATAAAAAAACAGCCCCCAAGGGACTGAAAAATGGATTGACAAGAAGAAGAAAATCCTGTATAATGAGGTTCCATACTGTGGCAGTATGCCCTGACGGGGATTCCCTCTCTAACATGGTCATTTTACCACAGGAGGGGGCCAATGTCAAGAGGAAAGTTAATCAAAATTGACAACGAGCCCGAGCGTATCAACAACACACTTCGTCAAGAAAGGCTGTGATGATCCATATGGCAATGGTCAAGGACGTTATGTTCGGCAAGACCATGCGTAAATCCTACGCGAAGTACGAGGAGATCCTGGAGATCCCCAACATGCTGAAGATCCAGAAGGATTCCTATCAGTGGTTCCTGGAAGAGGGCCTGCAGGAAGTCTTCAAGGACGTGGGCACCATTACCGATTTCTCCGGTAAACTGGAGCTGAGCTTCCTGGATTATACCATGGAAGACAAGCCCAAGTATACCATTGAGGAATGCAAGGAGCGGGACGCTACCTACGCCAAGCCCATCAAGGTGCGGGTTCGCCTGCGCAATACCGAGACAGACGAAATCAAGGAGCAGGAGATCTTCATGGGAGATTTCCCGGTAATGACCAACGGCGGCACCTTTGTCATCAACGGCGCGGAGCGTGTCATCATCTCCCAGATCGTCCGGTCCCCCGGTATGTACTACGGCCACGAAGTGGATAAGGCCGACCAGCATACCTACACCGCCACGGTGATTCCCTACCGGGGCGCCTGGCTGGAGTACGAAACCGACAATTCCAATGTGTTCTGGGTCCGGATCGACAAGAACCGGAAGCTGCCCATCACCAGCCTGATCCGTGCCCTGGGGGTTCAGACGGACGAGGCCATCAAGGAGCTGTTCGGCGAGGATCCCCGGATTCTTGCCACCCTGGAAAAGGATCCCTGCAAGACCCGGGAAGAGTCTTTGCTGGAAATCTACCGCCGTCTGCGCCCCGGTGAGCCTCCCACGGTGGAAACCGCAGTGGCCCACCTGGAAGGACTGCTGTTTGATCCCCACCGCTACGATGTGAGCAAGGTGGGCCGCTATAAGTTCAACAAGAAAATGGACATCTGGTCCAGGCTGTCCGGTCAGGAAGCCGCGGAGCCCATTTCCGATCCCCTTACCGGTGAGATTCTGGTGATGCCCGGCGACTTCATCTCCCGTGCCCAGGCCCACGATCTGAGTAAGCGCGGCGTCAACGAGGCCGTCATCAAGGTGGGCGACAGCAAGGTGAAGGTCTTCTCCAACGGCATGGTCAACATGGCCGACTTCGTCTCCTTCGATCCCGCCCAGTACGGCATCAAGGAAAAGGTCTGCTTCAGCACCCTGCGGGAAATGCTGGACGAGCTGGGCCCCGACGGCGACTGGAAGGATGCCATTGCCGAGCGCATGACCGACCTGATCCCCAACCATATCACCGTGGAAGACATCATGGCTTCCATCAACTACCTGAACTGCGTGGCCATGGGTGTCGGTGTGCCCGATGACATTGACCACCTGGGCAACCGCCGTCTGCGCTGCGTGGGCGAGCTGCTGCAGAACCAGTTCCGCATCGGCTTTTCCCGCCTGGAGCGTGTGATCCGGGAGCGTATGACCGTCCAGGATCTGGATGCGGTCACGCCCCAGAGCCTCATTAACATCCGGCCGGTTACCGCGGTCATCAAGGAGTTCTTCGGCTCCTCCCCCCTGAGCCAGTTCATGGACCAGAACAACCCCCTGGCAGAGCTGACCCACAAGCGCCGTCTGTCCGCTCTGGGCCCCGGCGGTCTGAGCCGTGACCGGGCCTCCTTCGATGTCCGGGATATTCACTACACCCACTATGGCCGTATGTGCCCCATTGAGACCCCCGAAGGTCCCAACATCGGCCTCATCAACTACCTGGCCACCTTTGCCAAGATCAACGAGTACGGCTTCGTGGAGGCTCCCTACCGGAAGGTGGACAAGGCTACCGGCTTTGTCACCAAGGAAGTGGAGTACATGACCGCTGACGTGGAAGACGATTACTATGTGGGCCAGGCAAACGAGCCCCTGGATGAAAACGGCTGCCTTGCCAATGCCCGTATTACCTGCCGGCACCGCAATGAGATCATCGAAGTGGACCGGAACATGATCGACTACATCGACGTGTCCCCCAGAATGATGATTTCCATCGCCACCTCTTTCATTCCCTTCCTGCAGAACGATGACGCCAACCGTGCCCTGATGGGCGCCAACATGCAGCGTCAGGCTGTGCCTCTGCTGACCACCGAGCCGCCCGTCGTTGCCACCGGCATCGAGCACAAGGCCGCTGTGGACAGTGAAGTCTGCCTGAAGGCCAAAAAGCCCGGCGTTGTCACCGCCGTTTCCGCCGATTACATCACCATCCGCTATGATGACGGCGAAACCGAAACCCTGAAGCTCACCAAGTTCGCCCGCTCCAACGCCGGCACCTGCATCAACCAGCGGCCCAACGTTGTGGTCGGCGAGCGTGTGGAGGCCGACGGAATCGTGGCTGACGGCCCCTCCTGCTCCGGCGGCGAGGTTGCCCTGGGCAAGAATGTGCTCATCGGCTTCGTGACCTGGGAAGGCTACAACTACGAGGACGCCATTCTGCTGAACGAGCGTCTGGTCCGTGAGGACGTGTTCACCTCCATCCACATCGAGGAGCACGAGACCGAGGCCCGGGATACCAAGCTGGGACCCGAGGAAATCACCCGTGACATCCCCAACGTGGGCGAGGATACTCTGAAGGATCTGGACGAAAACGGCATCATCCGGGTAGGCGCCGAGGTCCACTCCGGCGATTACCTGGTGGGCAAGGTCACCCCCAAGGGTGAAACCGAGCTGACCCCCGAGGAGCGCCTGCTGCGGGCCATCTTCGGCGAAAAGGCAAGAGAAGTCCGGGATACCTCCCTGAAGGTGCCCCACGGCGAGAGCGGCATCGTGGTGGACGTGAAGGTCTTCACCAAGGAAAATTCCGACGAGCTGGCGCCCGGCGTAACCAAGTCTGTCCGGGTCTCCATCGCCCAGAAGCGGAAAATCTCCGTGGGCGATAAGATGGCCGGCCGTCACGGCAACAAGGGCGTTGTTTCCCGGGTTCTGCCGGAGGAGGATATGCCCTTCCTGCCCGACGGTACGCCTCTGGACATCGTGCTGAACCCCCTGGGCGTGCCTTCCCGTATGAACATCGGTCAGGTGCTGGAGGTCCATCTGGGCTACGCCGCCCGGGCTCTGGGCTGGAAGGTTGCCACCCCCGTGTTCGACGGCGCCAATGAGAAGGACATTCGGGAGACCCTGAAGCTGGCGGGCCTGCGGGAAGACGGCAAGACCGTCCTGTACGACGGCCGAACCGGCGAACCCTTTGACAATCTGGTCACCGTTGGCTATCCCTATTACCTGAAGCTCCATCACCTGGTTGACGATAAGATCCATGCCCGTTCCACCGGCCCCTACGCACTGGTTACCCAGCAGCCTCTGGGCGGCAAGGCCCAGTTCGGCGGCCAGCGTTTCGGCGAAATGGAAGTCTGGGCCCTGGAGGCCTACGGCGCCGCCTACACCCTGCAGGAAATCCTGACTGTCAAGTCCGATGATGTCACCGGCCGTGTCAAGACCTACGAGGCAATCGTAAAGGGCGCCAACATTCCCAAGCCCGGCGTGCCCGAGTCCTTCAAGGTTCTGGTGAAGGAGCTGCAGGCTCTGTGCCTGGATATTCGTGTGCTGGACGAGCATGGCAACGAGATCGAGCTGAAGGACGATGATGACGATGAAGATATCGTCTACACCGCCAGCGAGAACGAGGATGTTGTGGTGGGCGACACCAATGAAGTGCTGGATGCCGGTTTCGTCATCGACGAGGACGGTCCTGAGGATATTATGAATGTATTCAGCGATCTGGATTCTTCCGATCCTGATACCTTTGAAGAATAAGGAGGCTCGGTAATGGCAAATGCCACCTTTGATGCCATTAAAATTGGCATCGCTTCTCCGGAGATGATCCGGCAGTGGTCCTATGGCGAGGTCAAGAAGCCAGAGACCATCAACTATCGTACCCTGAAGCCCGAGCGGGACGGCCTGTACTGCGAAAAGATCTTTGGACCCACCAAGGACTGGGAGTGCCATTGCGGTAAGTACAAGAAGATCAAGTACAAGGGCAAAATCTGCGACCGCTGCGGCGTGGAAGTTACCAAGTCCAAGGTCCGCCGGGAGCGCATGGGCCACATTGAGCTGGCCGCTCCCTGCAGCCACATCTGGTATTTTAAGGGCATTCCCTCCCGGATGGGCCTGATCCTGGACATTTCCCCTAAGGTTCTGGAAAAAGTTCTGTATTTTGCTGCCTATATTGTCACCGATCCCGGCGACGCGCCCCTGACCCTCAACCAGGTGCTCACCGAGAAGGAATACCGGGATATGCGGGAGAAGTACGAAAATGACTTCAAGGCCGGTATGGGCGCAGAGGCCATCAAGGAACTGCTGGAGCAGATTGATCTGGATCAGCTCTCCGAGCAGCTGCGAAATGAACTGAAGACCGCTTCCTCCCAGAAGAAGCTGCGCATTGTCAAGCGGCTGGAGGTTGTGGAGGCCTTCCGGGAGTCCGGCAACAAGCCCAGCTGGATGATTATGGATGTTCTGCCGGTCATTCCGCCCGATATTCGTCCCATGATCCAGCTGGACGGCGGCCGGTTCGCCACCTCCGACCTGAACGATCTGTACCGCCGGGTCATCAACCGGAACAACCGTCTGAAGCGTCTGCAGCAGCTCCATGCCCCTGACATCATTGTCCGCAACGAAAAGCGGATGCTGCAGGAGGCCGTGGATGCCCTCATCGACAACGGCCGCCGGGGCCGCGCCGTTACCGGCGCCAACAACCGGGCTCTGAAGTCTCTGTCCGATATGCTGAAGGGCAAGCAGGGCCGCTTCCGTCAGAATCTGCTTGGCAAGCGTGTGGACTACTCCGGCCGCTCCGTTATCGTGGTTGGCCCCGAGCTGAAGCTCTATCAGTGCGGCGTGCCCAAGGAAATGGCCATTGAGCTGTTCCGGCCCTTCGTTATGAAAAAGCTGGTTTCCGACGGCCTGGCAAACAACATCAAGTCTGCCAAGAAGATGATCGACAAGGGCAAGACCGAGGTCTGGGATGCCCTGGACGAAATCATCAAGGACCGTCCCGTCATGCTGAACCGGGCCCCCACCCTGCACCGTCTGGGCATTCAGGCCTTCGAGCCCATCCTGGTGGAAGGCCGGGCTCTGAAGCTGCACCCCCTGTGCTGCACCGCCTTCAACGCGGACTTCGACGGCGACCAGATGGCCATTCATGTGCCCCTGTCTCCCGAGGCTCAGGCCGAGGCCAGAATGCTGATGCTTTCCGCCAACAACCTGCTGCGGCCTCAGGACGGCAAGCCCGTCACCGTGCCCACCCAGGATATGATTCTGGGTGCCTACTACCTGACCTACACCCGCCTGGGCAAGGCCGAGAAGGGCGCCGAGACCGTCTACGTCACCGATGCCGGTGATACCAACCTGCCGGTAAACGCTCTGGTGGATGCCGACGAGTTCCTGGCTGCCAATAAGGCTGCCTCCTCCGTGGGCAAGGCTACCGCCAAGTTCCGTCCCGTCCACAACTACTCCAGCACCGAGGAAGCCATTGCCGCCTACGCGGACGGCGCCATCGGCCTCCACGCCCCCATCCGTGTCCGCTACGGCAAGGAAGTAGACGGAAAGATGGAGTACCGCATCATCGATGCCACCGTGGGCAGACTCATCTACAATGAGCCCATTCCCCAGGACCTGGGCTTTGTGGACCGGAGTGTTCCCGGCCACGAGTTTGATCTGGAGATCGGCTTCCTGGTGGGCAAGAAGCAGCTTGGCAAGATCATCGACAAGTGTATCCGCAAGCATGGCTTTACCATCGCCACCGAGATGCTGGACCGGATCAAGGCCCTGGGCTACAAGTATTCCACCAAGGGCGCCATCTCCGTGTCCATTGCCGATATGGTGGTTCCTGCCGTGAAATACGAGCTGGTGAAGGCCGCGGAAGGCAAGGTTGTGGAGATCGAAAACTACTACCGCCAGGGCTATATCACCAATGACGAGCGCTATCGTCTGGTGGTTCAGCAGTGGGAGAAGACCACCAAGGAAGTCACCGACGCCCTGCAGGGCAACCTGGACGAGTTCAACCCCATCTACATGATGGCTGACTCCGGCGCCCGTGGCTCCATGGCTCAGATCCGTCAGCTGGCCGGTATGCGCGGCCTGATGGCCGATACCGCCGGTCGTACCATTGAGATCCCGGTTAAGGCAAACTTCCGTGAGGGCCTTTCCGTTCTGGAGTACTTCATTTCCAGTAGAGGCGCCCGGAAGGGCATGACCGATACCGCTCTGCGTACCGCCGACTCCGGTTACCTGACCCGCCGAATGGTGGATGTTTCCCAGCAGGTCATCATCCGGGAGAAGAACTGCGGCACGACCCATGGTATCTGGGTGGGCGCCGTCATCCAGAAGGGCGATGTCATCGATACCTTCGGCAACCGGATCCGGGGCCGTTATCCCGTCAACGACGTTCTGGATCCCAAGACCGGCGAGCTGCTGCACTCCAAGGACGTTATGATGATGCCCGAGGATGCCGCCAAGTTCGAGGCCCACGGCATTGACAAGATTTATATCCGCACCATCCTGGGCTGCCGGGCCCGGAACGGCGTCTGTGCCAAGTGCTACGGCATGAACCTGGCCACCTCCAAGGAAGTGGACCTGGGCGAAGCCGTTGGTATTATCGCGGCACAGTCCATCGGCGAACCCGGTACCCAGCTGACCATGCGTACCTTCCACTCCGGCGGCGTCGCGGGTGACGACATCACCCAGGGTCTGCCCCGAGTCGAAGAGCTGTTTGAGGCCCGCCGTCCCAAGAAGATGGCCCAGATCTCCGAGATCACCGGTGTGGTGAGCATCGATGATTCCCACCGTACCGCCCTGCGCAACATCACCGTTACCGCGGAGGACGGCGAGGTCAAGGTCTACCAGGTGCCCTACTCCGTGGGCCTGAAGGTTACCCATGGCAAGGTGGTCCAGAAGGGCGAGCCCATCACCGACGGCGCCCTGTATCCCCAGGATGTTCTGCGTATTTCCGGTGTGGAAGCCGTTCAGGATTACCTGGTGCAGTCCGTCCAGGCTGTGTACCGTCAGCAGGGCGTTGAAATCAACGACAAGCACATCGAAGTCATCATCCGCCAGATGATGCGTACTACCCGAGTGGATGATCCCGGTGACACCAATCTGCTGGTGGGCGCCGTGGTGGACAACTTTGAGTTCGAGGATGCCAATGCCGCGGTGCAGGCCCGGATTGACGCCGGAGAAACCGAGCTGCGTCTGGCAACCGGTTCCGTGGTGCTGCTGGGTATTACCAAGGCGTCTCTGGCTACCGACTCCTTCCTGTCCGCCGCCTCCTTCCAGGAGACCACCAAGGTGCTCACCGATGCCGCCATCAAGGGCAAGGTGGACCACCTTGTTGGCCTGAAGGAGAACGTTATCATCGGTAAGCTGATTCCCGCCGGTTCCGGCCTGATGGCTTACCGGGATTACGAGCCCGGCAAGACCCCCGAGGCAAGACTTCCCGAGGAAGAGGAAACCGCCGCCATCGAAGGCGAATAAGCCATAAACACCTCCCAAACGGCGCGGCCAAAAAGCCGCGCCGTTTGTCTGCCTTCTCCCGGCGGACCACCGCAGGGCGGAAACGCTCCTCAATAGAAATTCATACGTTTTCTTCCGGCGCACATTTGTGCCGTTTTGTTGAAAAAGTCAAAAAGGAACCGGGGCAGAGCCGGGTTTTGTGGATTATTATTTTGGAAAGAATGTTGACAATTCGGAAAATTTGGGTATAATACAATCTTGTATGGATATGAAAAAAGTATGTACAATACCCGATTCCGGCAATTTGCCGGAGCTCCGCCGGGAGCATCTCCTGGTGGGTACGAAACAGCTTCGCAAGGCGCTGCGCGCCGGCAGGGTGGAGACCGTTTACCTTGCCAAAAACGCGGATCCCGGTGTAACAGAGCCCCTGGAAGCGCTGTGCGCAGAAGCTGGTATCCAGCCGGTCTGGGTCCGCACCATGGCGGAGCTGGGCAGGGCCTGCGGAATCGACGTAGGCGCAGCGGCGGCAGGAGTCGCCAAAACTCAGGTTCTACCGGAAGCCATTCCGTAGAATATATAACCCGCCTGTCGGCGAGAACAAAAGAAAGGAGAAATTAGATGCCTACTTTTAATCAGCTGGTGAAGAATGGCCGTAAGGCTGCAACCTACAAGTCCACCGCTCCCGCTCTGCAGAGAGGTCTGAACACTCTGGAGAACAAGGCGACCACTCTGCCTTCCCCCCAGAAGCGTGGTGTTTGCACTGCTGTTCGTACCACCACCCCCAAGAAGCCGAACTCCGCTCTGCGTAAGATCGCCCGTGTGCGTCTGACCAATGGTATGGAAGTTTCCGCTTACATCCCCGGTGTTGGCCACAACCTGCAGGAGCACTCCGTGGTTCTGATCCGCGGCGGCCGTGTTAAGGACCTGCCTGGTGTTCGTTACCACATCATCCGTGGTA
The DNA here is from genome assembly GCA_017622995.1 of Oscillospiraceae bacterium. Classification (GTDB taxonomy): domain Bacteria; phylum Bacillota; class Clostridia; order Oscillospirales; family Oscillospiraceae; genus Faecousia. The sequence goes on along the minus strand of JAGAQA010000048.1, from coordinate 1,001 downwards.
CGCTGGATACCCAGGGCGTGCAGAACCGGATGCAGTCCCGCTCCAAGTACGGTGCCAAGCGTCCCAAGGCCGGCAAGAAGAAGTAATTCTTCAAAACCCAATTCCTGAAATTTCCCTACGCCCTTTCGCAAGGCAAGGCCTTGCCAGCGTTTTTATATATTGTATAAAACCTCTGGCCAGGCACAACGAAAGTCACACTTTCGAGTACCGATGAAATCATTATATTATGAAGGAGGGAAGCAAAGTGCCCAGAAGAGGTAATGTTCCCAAGAGAGAGGTCCTTCCGGATCCCAATTACAATTCCGTTCTGGTTACCAAGCTCGTAAACAGCATCATGCTGGACGGCAAGAAGGGTGTTGCCCAGAAAGTTGTCTATGGTGCTTTCGAAATTGTTGAGAACAAGACCGGCAAGAACGGCCTGGAAGTCTTCCAGCAGGCCATGGAAAACATCATGCCCGCTGTGGAGCTGAAGGCTCGCCGTGTCGGTGGCGCTACCTACCAGGTGCCCATCGAAGTTCGTCCCGACCGTCGTCAGACCCTGGGTCTGCGGTGGATCACCCTGTACAGCCGCAGCCGCAGCGAGAACACCATGAAGGAGCGCCTGGCTGCTGAAATCATGGACGCTGCCAACAACACCGGCGCATCCGTGAAGAAGCGCGAGGATGTCCACAAGATGGCCGAAGCCAACAAGGCTTTCGCTCATTTCCGCTGGTAATCAAGGAGACAATCAATGCCTAGACAGTATTCCCTGGAAAATACCAGAAACTTCGGCATCATGGCTCACATCGATGCCGGTAAGACCACCACTACCGAGCGTATCCTGTTCTACACCGGTAAGAACTACAAGATCGGTGAGACCCACGACGGTTCCGCTACCATGGACTGGATGGCTCAGGAGCAGGAGCGTGGTATCACCATCACTTCCGCTGCTACCACCTGCTTCTGGAAGGGCTGCCGCCTGAACATCATCGACACCCCGGGCCACGTTGACTTCACCGTTG
>JAGAQA010000047.1 GCA_017622995.1 Oscillospiraceae bacterium | reverse complement strand
GGCAAGCGCTGACAGCGAGAGATTTTGATTTGACAGAAGGTTTGGAAAACAGAGGAATACTGTATGTATTTCCTGTTTTTCAAACTGCACTGTCAGAGCAAAAGATCCGCTGCTCAGCCGCAGACGATTTGTTCAGAGGTTTCCTAGTCCCGGTAGCCGAAGTTTTTCACAAGAAAATCACTGTCCCGCCAGTTTTCCTTGACCTTGACCCAGGTGGTCAGATAGACCTTGGTGCCCATAAACTTTTCACAGTCAGCCCGGGCCATGGAAGAGATCTTCTTCAGCATGGCACCCTGTTTGCCGATGATGATGCCCTTGTGGCTAGCCTTTTCACAGTAGATGGTGGCGTCGATGTCGATGATCCCGCTGTCCCGCTCGGAGAATTTGGTGATCTCCACAGCGGTGCCGTGGGGAATCTCCTTGTCCAGGCACCACAGAAGCTTTTCCCGGATGATTTCCGCCATGACCTGCCGCTCGGGCTGATCGGTGGTCATGTCGTCCGGGAACAGGAAGGGGCCCTCCTGGGCGTATTTGCCGCAGACACGCAGAAGCTCCTCCACCCCATCGCCGGTTTTGGCGCTGATGGGAAGGATGTCATCGAAGGAGGCTGCCTGGGAATACTTGGCAATGACTTCCAGCAGGGTATCCTTTTCCACGGTATCGATCTTATTGATGACCAGCACCGCGGGGCAGTGACTGGCCCGGATCTTTTCGATCAGACCCTCTTCCTGGGGACCGATGGAGGCGATGGGCTCCACCACAAGCAGGGTAAGATCCACGTCCGCAATGGATTCCCGGACGGTGTTTACCATGTAGTCTCCCAGCTTGGTGCGGGAGCGGTGGTAACCGGGGGTGTCCACAAAGACATACTGGGTGTCGTCCCGGGTGACGATGCCGCAGATCCGGTTCCGGGTGGTCTGGGGTTTGTTGGAAACGATGGTGATCTTCTCCCCTACCAGGAAATTGGTCAGCGTGGATTTGCCCACATTGGGACGGCCGCAGATGGTGATCATAGCAGTTTTTGTGTTCATGTTCTCTCCTTATTTCCGGCTCATGCCCGGAATCTCCGAGGCGATGGCCTCTTCTCTGGCCCGCATCTGGCGTTTCTGGGGGCCCTCGTCCAGGTGATCATAGCCCAGAAGGTGCAGCATGGAATGAATGGTGAGGTAGCCCACCTCCCGGCGGGTGGTGTGTCCGAATTCCTGAGCCTGGGCCACTGCCCGCTCCAGGGAAATGCACATATCGCCCAGGGGCACCAGGCCGGTATCCGGGTCCTGAAACGGGGTCCAGTCCTCAGGCAGCTCCCCGGGAGCCAGCTCAAACATGGGAAACGACAGCACATCCGTGGGCTTGTCAATGCTTCGGGCGGTGCGGTTGATGGTCTGGATACCCTTGTCATCGGTGACCAGCACATTGATCTCGCACTTGACGGGAACGCCCTCCTGCTTGAGCACAGCGTTGATGCAGGTCTTGATATTGGCGGCAATGGGCAGGCGCTTCAGACCGCCGTCTTCAAACACCAGATTGATTTTATTTCTCATATGTTATCTCTTCCTTTGATATTTTCCCTGAAAATGATTGCTGGGTTTGGATACCTTCGGCTTTTCCGCCGCTTTTTCATAGGCGTTGATGATCTTCTGCACCAGTGCGTGGCGCACCACATCCGCGGAGGTGAGCTTGCAGATGGCGATGTCCTCCACCCCGCCCAGTACCCGAATGGCATCCTTGAGGCCGGAAACCTTGTCATCCGGCAGGTCGATCTGGGTCACGTCGCCGGTGATGACGATTTTGGACCCAAAGCCAAGGCGGGTCAGGAACATTTTCATCTGCTCCCGGGTGGTATTCTGGGCCTCGTCCAGAATGATAAAGCTGTCATCCAGGGTACGGCCCCGCATATAGGCCAGGGGCGCCACTTCGATGGAGCCACGCTCCTGATACTTCTGGAAGGTTTCCGCTCCCAGCATATCGTAGAGGGCGTCATACAGGGGCCGCAGATAGGGGTCCACTTTGTTTTGCAGGTCCCCGGGCAGAAAGCCCAGGCGTTCACCGGCTTCCACCGCGGGCCGGGTCAGGATGATCCGGTTGACGGTCCGCTCCCGGAAGGCGGACACGGCGGCGGCAACCGCCAGGTAGGTCTTGCCGGTGCCTGCAGGGCCCACACCGATGGTGACGGTGTTTTTCTGGATGGCCTTCATATAGGTTTGCTGGCCCACGGTTTTCGCCTTGATGGGCTTGCCCTTGGCGGTGATGCACACCACGTCCCTGGCAATCTGGGAGATCTGATCCTCGTTTCCCTCGCTGACCAGGGTGATGAGGTAGCGCACCCGCTGCTCATCGATGGTCTCCCCCCGGGCGGCAATGGACAGCAGCCCCTCCAGGGTCCGCACGGCCTTATCCACCATTTCCTCGTCACCGGTAACCTTCAGGTCTGTTCCCCGGTTGATGATGCGGACCGAAAGGGCATCCTCGATCCGGCGTACATTTTCGTCAAAGGAACCGAAAACAGCGATCAGGTCCTCTACCCGTTCGGCGTTTACGATTCGTTCCGTTTCCTTACCCATGCATATCTCCTATCTGCTCCCACTGGGTGTGGCTGATGACCTCCCGGCAGGAATACAATCCCGTCAGAAGATACGCGCCCCTTTCCCGAGAGAGGGTTTCCGTAGACTTTTGAAGGGTGCCTCCCAGCATTTCCGCCAGAAGGGTATCCTTCGCGAAGCTGTGGAGCTGGGACTGAGCCTCTTCCGGGGAGATCCTTTCCTCCCACAGATCGCTGACGGTCAGTTCCTCCGCGGCCAGTGTCACAGGCAGGCAAAAGCCTCCCGGCAGGCACAGCGGATACTCCCGATACATTCTACCACATTCGGTATCCCAAATTCCACTACCAAACCATAATTTTATGCGTTTTTTTCCGAGAATCAAGCTCCAGCGCCGGATTTTTTTCTGGGGGGCGCCCCGTCTGAGCCGGATTTCCGGTGTAAAAGCCCGGATGGACCTGGCGGTAAGGGCGGTAGCCTCCCCCTGGGCCGCCTGGGCTTTTATGGCAATGCCGCAGTCCGTCAGGCCGGAAATCAGCACCTGGCCTTCCACCACCGCCTGCCCCGGCGTACACAGGGCGGTGCCGGAAGTAACGGTCAGGGACGTGAGGATGCCATCCCTTGCCGCGACGATGTGGCACAGGCCGGTGCGCTCCGGCTCCATGGGAACCGTTTCCGGCTTCTCCGCTACCCGGATGACGGCCACACAGCCCTGGGTGTTGATACCCGCCCATTTAAGGTCCGGCAGGGCGGACAGGAGTCGGTTTTTTACCTTCTCGCTGCGGATCAGGCGTCTGCTGGCGCCGAAGGTCATTCCGCAGTCCTCTGCCGCGGAGAGGATCTGCCCGGTGGGAACCCGCCGGTTCCCCTCCACCCGAAAAAAGAACACTCTGGTGGGAATCCACAGACAGGCGGCCAGCGCGAAGGCAAGCCCCAACAGGAGCACCGGCCGGTTTTTGAGCCCTTTGATGCGCCAGTAGATCCCCAATCTGCGGTTGAGTGTCAGTTTTTCCCCTCTGCGGCGGGTAAGCGCCTTCAGCTTCCGATAATCCCTGCGCCGGATTCGGAAGGTTACGGTCAGTTCGCCGGTAGGCTGCACCTGATATAAGGGGATGTTTTGGACCGCAATGGCTTCCAGAACGCCTGCGGGGTCTGCGGTCAGAAGCTCTACGGCAACCTCCCCTGCAAGGCTGTGCCAGAAATTCATGATTTCTCCTTTCGAATCAGGGTGATGCTTTCCACCTTGCCTGTGATTACAAGCTGCTCCCGTGTCATTTGGACCAGCTCCAGGCAATGGCCGCAGACCAAGACCCTTCCAAAGCGCACCGCCGCGCCGATCCGGCAGGGGCTGTATTCCACTACCCCGTGATGATTTTCTATGAGGACCCGGCTGTCCCCTGCCAGTTCCACAAGGCTCTGGCCCGGAAGCAGTTCTCCCGGCAGCTCCGGGTCCGTGGTAAGATAGCTGAGCAGGTCCCTTTTTTGTTTCACTGCGCCCACCTCCCTATGTTTTTTAACCTATGAATGGAGAGGCCCCAATTTGCATAGATTCTTTTGAGGTGAGGTCCATGAAAAAGGGAATGGCCGGGGCGGTGATCCTGGGGATGCTGCTGCTGATTCTGGACAGCGGCAGGGCCCTCCGGGGGGCGTCGGAGGGAATCCGGCTGTGTCTGTGTTCCGTCCTTCCGGCGCTGCTGCCCTTCTGGGTACTGTCTTCCCTTCTGACCCGTTTGCTTTGGGGCTCCGGCGGCAGGGTTTCCCGGTTTCTGGGGCGGCTGTTTTCCATTCCCGTGGGGGCCGAATCCCTGCTGATTCCGGCATTTCTGGGGGGCTACCCTGCCGGAGCCGGATGTATCGGGGCGGCCTACCGGGAAGGCCGTCTGGGGAAAAAAGATGCCCAGCGGCTTTTGGGCTATTGCAGCAATGTGGGGCCCGCTTTTCTCTTCGGCATTGCAGCGCCCCAATTGAAGTCCTTTTGGGCGGGCTGGTATCTGTGGCTGCTGCAAATTCTGGGCGCCTGGACGGCATCCCGGCTGCTGCCGGGAAGGTGCGAAACCACCGCGGCTGTGGAAAGCTCCTCCCATGGGGATCTGCTTGGGGATGCCGCGGCCGCCATGGGAAAAATCTGTGTCAGTGTGATCCTGTTTCGGGTGCTGCTTGAATTTCTGGAAGGAATTCTGCCGGGAAGTCCGCTGCTCAAAACGGTGGTTGGAGGCCTGCTGGAGCTGACCAACGGCTGCTGCGCCCTTGGAACCCTGACCCCTGACTGGCGGCTTCCTGTGGCGGCGGGGCTTATGAGCCTGGGCGGATTGTGCGTTGGGCTGCAAACCGCCTCCGTGACCAAGGGACTGGAGCTGGGGCTGTATGCCTGGGGCAAAGGGATTTCCTGCCTGGTATCCGTTGCCGGGGCGGTTTGCCCCTGGAGCCTGCCGGGTATTCTCCTGCTGCCGTTCCTGAAAAAATGGGTAGCAATTTTCCGGAAACCGGTGTATAATGGCAGAAATCAAAGTACCGGGAGGACACTATGCTATTCCGAAAAAAAATAGACAGGGCCTGCGCCTACTGCCTGCATGGTGTTGCGCTGTGCGACGGGCAGGTGCTTTGCGTAAAGAAAGGCGTAAAAAAGCCGGAGGAATCCTGCCGCCGGTTCCGCTATGATCCCTTTAAGCGGATCCCCGCAAAAGCGAAGGCCATGGATTTCACCCAATACGACGACATGGACTACAGCCTGTAAAAAACAGCACCTTCCGAAAGGAGGGTGCTGTTTCTGTCAATCGGAGATCATTTCCAGGAATTCGTCCTCGGTGAGAACGGGGATCCCCAGCTCCCGGGCTTTGCGCTCCTTGGACCCGGCGTTTTCTCCCGCAACCACAAAGCTGGTCTTTTTGGACACGGAACCGGAGGCTTTTCCCCCCAGGAGCTCAATTTTTTCCGTTGCCTCCTCCCGGGTAAACCGGCTCAGGGCCCCGGTGAGCACAATGGTCTTTCCGGCAAAGCGGGTATCGGTGATCACCCGCCTGCTTTCAAAGTTCACCCCGGCTTCCCGGAGCCTGCGGATCATGTGCCGGGACTGGGGCTGGCGGAACCAATCATAGATGCTCTTTGCGGTAATGTCGCCAATGTCCGGTACGGCGGTGAGCGCTTCCAGAGAAGCCTCCATAAGCTGATCCAGACTGCCAAAGGCGGCTGCCAGGCTTTTGCCGGTCTTGGCGCCCACCTGGCGGATGCCCAGGGCGTAGATCAGTCGGGAAACATCCTGCTGTTTGCTTGCATCAATGGCGGCAAGCAGCTTTTTCCCGGCGGTGGTGCCGGATTTCCACAGGCCGGAGATTTCCTCCAGGGTCAGATAATATATATCCGCCGGGGAGGAAATGAGCCCCTGGGCAATGAGGCTTTCCACAATGGCGGTGCCAAGACCCTCGATGTCCATGGCGTCCCGGCTGACGAAGTGGGCGATGTTCCGGCTCAGCTGGGCGGGACACTCGGCACCGGTGCAGCGCAGGAAGGCGCCGTCCTCGTCCCGCTCCACGGGAGCGCCGCAGACCGGGCAGTTTTTCGGCAGGAAATAGGGCTCCGTTCCATCCGGACGCTTGGAAAGATCCACCTCCAGAATCTCCGGGATGATCTCCCCTGCCTTGCGGATGTGCACCGTGTCGCCGATACGCAGATCCAGCCGGGAAATGAAATCCTGATTGTGCAGGGTGGCGTTGGTAACGGTGGTGCCCGCCAGATGAACAGGGCGCACCACCGCCTTGGGGGTCAGCACGCCAGTGCGGCCCACCTGCACCACAATGTCCTCCACCACCGTGGGCTTGATCTCCGGAGGATACTTGTAGGCAACGGCCCACCGGGGGAATTTGGCGGTGGAGCCCAGGACTTCCCGGTCGGAAAGGTTATCCAGCTTAATCACCGCGCCGTCAATGTCGCAGGGCAAATGCGCCCGCTCCTCGTTGATGCGCAGGACTTCCCGGTCAATTTCGCCGGAATCAGACAGTTTTTTGTAGGGAATCACCTTGAAACGAAGGCTTTTCAGGTATTCCAGCGTGTCACAATGGCTGGAAAAGGTCACCCCCTCTGCCAGCTGCACATTGAATACCAGAATGTCCAGCTTCCGTTTGGCCGTGACCCTGGAATCCTTTTGACGCAGAGAACCGGCGGCGGCGTTTCTGGGGTTGGCAAAGGTCTTTTCCCCCGCCTCTTCCAGGGCGTCATTCAGTTCATGGAAGGTCTTCTTGGGCATATATACTTCCCCCCGGACAATGAGCCGGGCAGGCGCGTTTTCCAGCACCATGGGAATGGAGCGGATGGTCCGCAGATTCTCCGTTACATCCTCGCCCACTGCTCCGTCGCCCCGGGTGGCGCCCCGGACAAAACGGCCATTCTCGTATTCCAGGGCCACCGACAGGCCGTCAATCTTGGGCTCAACGGAAAACGCCGCCTGGGGAAGGCTCTGTCTGGTGCGCAGCAGAAAATCATCCAGCTCTTCCATGCTGAAAACATCCTGCAGGCTCATCAGCGGTACCGGGTGACGGACTTCTCCAAAGGTATTCACCGCCTGGCCCCCCACCCGCCTGGTGGGAGAATCCGGCAGGGCAAATTCGGGATGGGCCTTTTCCAGGTCCTCCAGCTCCCGCAGAAGACGGTCGTATTCAAAATCCGGCATATCCGGGTCATCCAGCACATAGTACCGGTATCCGGCATCGTTAAGAAGCTTTGTCAGCTCCTGCATTCTCTCTTTGGGTTCCATAAATGCCTCCTGAGTTAAAAAATGTATCCGGTACATCCCCCACGATGACGGTTTCGGCCACCACAACCTCGCTGTTCACGGAAAAGCTTTCCGTCTGCCCCAGCACCAGAATGCTCACATCCACCGTTACATCCATCAGGAGCCTGTGGAGGGTCTGGTTGATGCCCGCCTGCTGAAATTCGCTGCGGAAGGAGGCGTCGGAGTTTCGAATGGACAGAATATGGATGGGGATAGAAAAGCCCTTTCCCGCGAAAACCTCCGGAAACAAAAGACTGCCGATGGGGATCCCCAGGTCTGTGGTATCCAGGGCCAGAATGCGGCCGTTTACCAGCTCCAGAATCCGGGTTTTCAGCCGGTTCACCTCCATGATGTTGGTTTTCATGGCGGTGATTTTCCCGTTCAGGTCCTTTTCAAAATAGACGATCCGGTCGTACTGAACATCATTTCCCTGCAAAAGCTCCGTCAGGGAATCATTTGTCAGGTCTGAGGAAGAGTTTTTCACCTGGGTTTCCGCCAGCTGACGCAGGGTGTTTCTGTATTTGCTGCGAAACAGCAGGAGCCCGGACAGCAGCAGCACAAAAATCAAAAACAGCCAGACGGCCACCCGTTTCAGAAAACGGACCATGGGCATCCCTCCCCCGCCAGTGTATTCCGGATAGGGGGAGAATAGAAAAGCATTACAGCTTTTTCATGTGGGCCCCGGCGGCCTTGGCCATCAGCTTCTTGGTGCCGATGTCGTCAAAGGCCACTTCCAGCAGGGCATCGCCGCCCATTTTCACCACGGAAAGGATCAGTCCCCTGCCAAAGGCGGCGTGCATGACCATATCGCCCTTGTTGTAATCCGGCAGCGGGGCCGAGGGGGCGGAATTTGCCCGCAGGGCGCCGGAAAGATAACCGTTTGACGAAACCGACCGCTTTTCATAGGTCATGGACCGCTGTGGTTCCGCCCGGTAGCCGCCCCGTTTTTCGATACATTCTTCCGGAATCTCCCGCAAAAATCGGGAAGGCAAAGCGGAAGAAGTCCGGCCGTAGATCATCCGCTGACGGGCGTGGCTGATGGTCAGGGTTTCCTTGGCCCGGGTGATGGCCACATAGCACAGACGCCGCTCCTCCTCCATCTCCTCCTGGTCGCCGATGGCCCGCATTCCGGGGAACAGCCCGTCTTCAAACCCCACCAGGAATACATGGGGGAATTCCAGACCCTTTGCGGAGTGGACCGTCATCATCACCACGGTGTTGTCCCCTTCGCTGTACTGCTCCAGATCGGTATACAGGGCGATTTCCTCCAGGAAGCCCGCCAGGCTGGGCTCTGCGGTGTTGGCCATATAGGCATGAATGCTGGATTTCAGTTCCCTGACGTTTTCCAGCCGGGTTTTGTTCTCCTCTGTGGGTTTGCTGCTCAGCATATCCGCATAGCCGGTGCGAACCAGCAGTTCGTCGTAGAATTCCGGCAGGCTCATTCCGTCTTCCAGCAGCTTTGCAAGGCCATCAATGAGGGCGCTGAATTGCAGGAGCTTCTGGGCGCTCTTTTCCAGCGGCGCGTAGCTGTAGGGGTCGCTGAGTACATCGTAGAGGCTCTTGTTTTCCGCCTCCGCCAGACGCTGTACGGTCTCGATGGTCTTGGCGCCCAGCCCTCTGGGGGGATTGTTGACAATCCGGGCCAGCCGCAGATCATCCGTCCGGTTGTTGATGACGCAGAGGTAGGAAAGCATATCCTTGACCTCTGCCCGGTCAAAGAAGCGGGTACCGCCGATGACCTTATAGGGAACGCCGTTGCGCTTGAAGGCATATTCCAGGGCGTTGGACTGGGCATTGGTCCGGTAGAGAATGGCGTAGTCCTTGAAATTCCGGCCCTTGGAGCCTGCCAGAATCTGACCTGCTACAAAATTGCCTTCGCTGGATTCATCACTGGCTTCGTAGACAAGGATCGGCGCACCCCCCTGCCTGGCGGTCCACAGGTGCTTGCCCTTTCTGCCCAGGTTGTGGGCAATGACCGCGTTGGCCGCGTCCAGAATGGACTGGGTGGAGCGGTAATTCTGTTCCAGACGGATGACCCGGGCCCCGGGATACTGCTCCTCAAAGGACAGAATGTTCTCAATGGTGGCACCCCGGAAGCGGTAAATGCTCTGGTCATCGTCGCCCACCACGCAGATATTGCCCCAGTGGCCGCTGAGCAGGCTGGTGAGCAGATACTGGACATGGTTGGTATCCTGATACTCGTCAACCAACACATACTGGAATTTGCGCTGGTAGTATTCCCGCACCTCCGGCTCCTGCTGCAAAAGCTTTACGGTTACGTAGAGGATGTCGTCAAAATCCAGGGCGTTGTTGTCCTTCAGCCGCTTCTGGTAGGCGGCATAGGCTTTCGCGATCTGGGTCAGCCGCAGATCGGAAGAACCGCGGCTGTTCTCCAGCATTTCTTCCGGAGAGATCAGCCGGTCCTTCTGACGGCCGATGACCGAGAGCACATATTTGGGCGGGAAGGTTTTGTCATCCAGCCCCATGTCCTTCAGAACCTCTTTCATCTGCCGCTCGGAATCGGAGCTGTCGTAGATAGTAAAGCTGCCGGTGTAGCCCATCCGGTCGATGTTGCGCCTCAGAATCCGGCAGCAGGCAGAGTGGAAGGTCATGGCCCAAATGTCCCCTGCCCCTTCCCCCAGCAGGGTTTCCAGCCGGTCCCGGAGCTCTCCGGCAGCCTTATTGGTAAAGGTGATGGCGATGATGTTCCAGGGCTTTACCGGCTCCAGGGCGCACAGCCCGTCGGCCCGGACCCGCTCGTTTTCGCTGGGATCGGCAGAGAGTTCCTCCAGAAAACGTACATCCGCCTCCGTTACGAAATCCGGAATCTCCTTCCCTTCCGAACCGTGACCGTAGCGCAGAAGATTGGCAATCCGGTTGATGAGAACCGTGGTTTTTCCGGAACCGGCCCCGGCCAGAAGCAGCAGGGGCCCTTCCGTGGTGAGCACCGCCTGCCGCTGCATATCGTTGAGCATGGAAAAGCGGCCTTCGATATATTTCTTCCGGGCCGCAAGAAAACGCATATCCAAAGAATCGTTCATAGAAGCACCTGTCATTTCTCTGATTTGGTGCTTTCATTTTACTATAAATCCCTCCAAAATGCAAGGCGCATCAGCTCAGTCTTTCCCGCAAAAGGGCCAGGGCCTTGCGCTCGATTCTCGATACCTGCACCTGGCTGATGTGCAGGATAGCGGCCACCTTCTGCTGGGTGAGCCCATGGAAGTACCGCAGGCCCACCACCTGCTGTTCCCGGTCCGGCAGGGCCTTTACGGCCTGCCGCAGCGCGATTTTTTCCACCATCCGCTCCTCCGACTCCGTATCCGTCAGCACGGATTCCAGGCAGAAGCCGTCCTCCCCGGTTTCCCGGTAGATGGATTCCGTGGCGGCGGTGGCGGTTTCGGCCAGAGCGATGTCCTCCGGGGAAAGGCCGGTTTCCTGACTGATTTCCAGCAGTCCGGGTTCCCGGCCCAGGGTGTGGGTCAGCCGGTTCCGGGCGGATTTGATGGCCGCGGACTGTTCCTTCAGCCCCCGAGAGACCTTCACGGCCCCGTCGTCCCGAAGGAACCGGCGGATTTCCCCGGCAATTTTCGGTACGGCATAGGTGGAAAACCGGGTGCCGAAAGCGGCATCAAAGCCCTCTACGGCCTTGAGAAAGCCCAAACACCCCAGCTGGTACAGATCGTCCAGCTCCGTTCCCCTGCCCTGAAACCGCCTTGCCACGGCCCAGATAAGCCCCGCGTTCTCCTGAACCAGGGCTTCCTTGGCGGCAGCATCTCCTGCCTGGGCCAGACGGATCAGTGTTTCCTGGCTGCTCACGTCCGCCGCTGGAGCTTCCGGCGCATATGTACGGCGGTGCCCTTCCCATCTATGGAGGTAACCTCCAGCGTGGTCATAAAGCTCTCCATAATGGTAAAGCCCATGCCGCTGCGGTCCGTCCCGCCGGTGGTGAAGCTGGGCCTTCTTGCCTTTTCCACATCGGGGATGCCCACCCCCTTGTCCTTGATCACAATATCCAGCACATTGTCCTTGAGGATCCGGCAGCGCAGAATAATGGTGCCCAGCTTATTGGGGTAGGCATGGACGATGCAGTTGGTTACGGCTTCCGACACCGCCGTGCGGATGTCCCCCAGCTCCTCCAGGGTGGGGTCCATCTGGGCGGCAAAGCAGGCAACAGCGCTGCGGGCAAAGGATTCGTTGCAGGATTTGCTGGGAAATTCCAGGATCATATAGTTTCCGAATTTCATGATACCGCCTCCCGTAATTCCACCAGTTTGTCAAGACCCGAGGCACGGAACACCCGCATGGGCTGGGGCGACAGGCCTGTCAGCAGGAGCTTTCCCTCGATCTGGCTCATGGACCGCAGGGCGTTGATGACCACGGCAATGCCGGAAGAATCCACAAAAGTCACATCCCGGAAATCCAGCACACAGGTTTCCGGCATATAGGTCTCGATTTTGGCGGCGATGATCCGGATATAGGTTTTGGCACAGTGGTGGTCAATTTCTCCGGTAAGGGCAATGGTAAGCTTGTCCCCTTCCTGGAAACTGGTGAAATTCATGACAATTCCTCCTCTTGCTTTTTACTGATAACAGTATAATTACCCGGAAACGCAGACACTGTCGTATTGGTGTCAGACACAAAAAAATTCCCCTGAAAGGACAAACCTTTCAGGGGAACAGATAAATTGTTTACAGATTTTTCTTCAGCGCTTCTTCGCTCTCTTCCAGGGAGGCAATCAGGTCGGCGGCCTTTCTGGCCTTTTCCCGTTCGGCGTATACCACGGCCTCGGGGGCCCGGGAGGTAAAGTTCTCGTTGGAGAGCTTACCCTGCAGGGAAGCCAGGTTCTTTCTGGCCTTTTCCAGCTCCTTGGCAATCCGCTCCAGCTCCTTGGCAATGTCCACCAGCTGGCCCATGGGAATATAGAGCTTGGCATCCGCGGTAGCGCAGGTGACCATGCCTTCCAGATTGGCAGGCTCAGCATCGATGAGCTCCACCTTGTCGGCGTAGGCCAGTCTCTGGATAAAGCCCTCGCCCTCGGCAAAGACCTTGGGGTTGGCCGTGAGCACATAGAGGGTTGCCTTCTTGGAGGGAGGCACGTTCATCTCGGCCCGGCGGTTCCGGATGGCCCGGATGGCGTTCATCACGGACTCCATGTGGGCTTCCTCGGTTCTGAAATTCAGTGCTTCGGAATACACGGGCCAGGAAGCCACAATCAGGGCGCTGCCCTCATGGGGCAGGCTCTGCCAGATTTCCTCGGTGATGAAGGGCATGAAGGGATGCAGCAGCCGCAGCACCTGATCCAGGACATAAACCAGAACCTTCAGGGCAGTTTCCTTCCGCCCTGCATCCTCGCTGTAGAGTCTGGCCTTGGTCAGCTCGATATACCAGTCGCAGTAGGTATCCCAGATAAAGTCATAGACCTTCTGAACGGCAATGCCCAGCTCGTATTTGTCCATGTTCTCGGTGACTTCGGAAATCAGGGTATTCAGCTTGGACAGAACCCACTTGTCGGAGATTTCCAGGTTTTCCGGCAGGCCGGGCACAAAGTCCTCGCCCAGGTTCATCATCACATAACGGGAGGCGTTCCAGAGCTTGTTGGCGAAGTTCCGCATGGCCTCGCAGCGCTCCACATAGAAACGCATATCGTTGCCGGGAGAGTTGCTGGTGACCATGTTCATCCGCAGGGCGTCACAGCCGTATTTGTCGATCATTTCCAGAGGATCGATGCCGTTGCCCAGGGACTTACTCATCTTCCGGCCCTTGTCGTCACGAACCAGTCCGTGAATCAGCACGGTGTGGAAGGGGGTCTTGCCGGTGTGGGCGCAGCCGGAGAAGATCATGCGGGCAACCCAGAAGAAGATGATGTCGTAGCCGGTGACCAAAACATCCGTGGGATAGAAGTAGTCCAGGTCGGCATTCTCCTCGGGCCAGCCCAGGGTCTCAAAGGGCCACAGGGCGGAGCTGAACCAGGTGTCCAGCACGTCGGGATCCCGCTCGATATTGGAAGAGCCGCACTTTTCGCACTTGCAGGCATCCTCCCGGGAAACGGTGATGTGGCCGCAGTCGGCGCAGGTCCAGGCAGGGATCTGATGGCCCCACCAGAGCTGGCGGGAAATGCACCAGTCCCGGACGTTTTCCATCCAGTTGAGGTAGGTCTTGGTAAAGCGGTCGGGGACAAACCGGGTTTCCCCTTCCTTCACGACCCGGATGGCCTCCTCAGCCAGGGGCTTCATTTTGACAAACCACTGGGCGGAGATGATGGGCTCCACATCGTTGTGGCAGCGGTAGCAGGTGCCCACGTTGTGGGAATAATCCTCCACCTTTACCAGATAACCGCCTGCTTCCAGATCGGCAACAATGGCCTTTCTGGCCTCGTAACGGTCTAGTCCCTCGTACTTGCCGCCCAGGCTGTTCACACGGCCGTTGTCATCCAGCACCCGGATGACCTCCAGGTTGTGGCGCAGACCCACTTCAAAGTCGTTGGGGTCGTGGGCAGGGGTCATTTTGACGCAGCCGGTGCCGAACTCCATCTCCGCGTAGTCATCCGCCACCACGGGGATGGGCTTATTGAGCAGGGGCAGAATCACGTTCTTGCCCACGATGGCCTTGTAGCGGTCATCGGCAGGGTTGACGCAGACACCGGAGTCGCCCAGCATGGTCTCGGGACGGGTGGTAGCCACGATGACTTCGCCGGTGCCGTCCTCCAGGGGATAGCGGATGTGCCACAGGTGGCCGGGCTTATCCACATATTCCACCTCGGCATCGCTCAAAGCGGTGACGCAGTGGGGGCACCAGTTGATGATCCGGCTGCCCTTGTAAATCAGGCCCTTTTCATACAGGGAGACAAACACCTCCCGGACGGCCTTGGAGCAGCCATCGTCCATGGTGAACCGGGCCCGGTCCCAGTCGCAGCTGGAGCCCAGCTTCTTCTGCTGCTCCACAATCCGGTTGCCATACCGGTGCTTCCAGTCCCACACCCGCTCCAGGAACTTTTCCCGGCCCAGATCGTACCGGGTCAGGCCCTCCTTACGCAGCTCCTCTTCCACCTTGATCTGGGTGGCAATGCCCGCGTGGTCCACGCCGGGAAGCCACAAGGCATTGTAGCCCTGCATCCGCTTGAAACGGATAATGCTGTCCTGGAGGGTAGCGTCCATGGCGTGACCCATGTGCAGCTGACCGGTAACATTGGGGGGCGGCATGACGATGGTAAAGGGCTTTTTGTTCTCATCCCGCTCCGCGTGGAAGTAACCGCCCTCCTCCCACATTTTGTAAATCTCGGATTCCACGGCCTTGGGGTCGTAGACCTTGTTCAGTTCTTTTGCCATTGTGTTCTCCTTTCCATGAAAAACGCCCTGGGCGCATATACACCCAGGGCGAAAAATGTTCCGCGGTACCACCTGAATTTCCGTAAGAATACGGACACTCTTGCGCTGTAACGGGCTGACCCGTACTGCTCTACTTTTTTCAAGCAGTCCGCTCCCGGGCGACCATCTGCCCTTTTCCGTATGCGCTCCCAGCAAATGCGCATTTCTCTTTCCGGAAACACAGGCAGAACCTCCCGTTCTGCGCGTTTCAAACATATATGGGGTATTTTACCCAATGGGATTGGTTTTGTCAAGGGGAAAAAGGACCTTTTTCCCTTGACGCGGGGGCATTCCAGGGCTATAATGAAATAAATTTGTTTCATGGAGCGCGAAACGATGGCAAAGCTTTCTTTGGTGGTTCCCTGCTATAACGAGGGAGAAAATGTGATCCCCTTTCACGAGGCGGCTGTAAAGGCCCTGGGCGACGGGGAGCTGGAAATTGTCTACATCGATGACGGCAGCCGGGATGCCACCCTGCACAACCTGAAAAAGATCTATGCCCGGGGCGACTGCAAGGTAAAGATCGTCTCCTTCTCCCGGAATTTCGGCAAGGAGTCCGGCATCTACGCGGGGCTGGAGCACGCCACCGGCGACTATATCTGCATCATCGACGCGGATCTGCAGCAGCGGCCGGAGATTGTGCGGGACATGGTTGCCATTCTGGAGGAGCAGCCGGATGTGGATGTGGTTGCGGCCTATCAGGACCGGCGGGGGGAGGGCAAGGTGCTGTCCTTCTTCAAGCGCAGCTTCTACAAGGTCATCAACCGCCTTTCCAAGGTTGCCTTGCAGCCGGATGCCAGCGATTTCCGCACCTTCCGGAAAAGCGTGCGGGACAGCTTATTGTCTCTGGGAGAGTATCACCGGTTCTCCAAGGGTATTTTTGCCTGGGTGGGCTACAACACCGCCTTTATCCCCTACACCGCCTGCGCCCGGGTTAACGGGAAAACCAAGTGGAGCTTCTGGAAGCTGTTCAACTACGCCATTGAGGGCATCATCGGGTTTTCCACCGCACCGCTGCGGCTGGCAACCCTTCTTGGCTCCGTCACCGGCGTTGCGGCGCTGATTTACCTGATCTGCGTCATCGTGGAAAAGCTGACCCGGGGCATTGCCGTGCCCGGCTACGCGACCATCATTGTTCTGATTCTGCTGCTCTCCAGCGTTCAGCTGTTCTGCATCGGCATCATCGGAGAGTATGTGGGCCGGAACTTCGAGCAGAGCAAAAACCGTCCTGTTTATATCGCAAAAGAAATTGTGGGAGAAGAGGAATGATCTTCTCCCACTTTTTGTAAGCGCGCTCTGAGAAAAATCCCGGAGCGCGCTGAAATTGTTTATGCTTCGCTTTCTTCCTCCCAGGTACGTTCGCTGATGATGTACCGGGGACGGTGCTTGGTTTCCATGTAGATCTTGCCGATATACTCACCGATGACACCCAGGCACACCAGCTGCACACCGCCCATAAAGCAGATAATGCAGATGGTGGAGGCCCACCCGCTGACGGTGGCGCCCATAAACTGGCGGATCAGTGCCCAGATTACCGCAATAAAGCTCAGCAGGGATACCATGCAGCCGAAGCCGGTAATCAGCCGGATGGGCTTGACGGACAGGCTGGTAATGCCGTCAAAGGCCAGAGCCAGCATCTTTTTCAGGGGATAGTGGCTCTCACCGGCAAGCCGTTCCGCCCGCTCGTAGTAGACGCTGGTGCTCTTAAAGCCCACCAGGGGAACCATGCCCCGGAGGAAGATGTTTACTTCCTTGAAATTGGCAAACTCCTGCAGCACCCTGCTGCTGATCAGCCGGTAGTCCGCGTGATTGAACACCACTTCCGCGCCCATCCAGTTCATCAGCTTGTAAAAGCCCTCGGCGGTGAAGCGCTTGAAGAAGGTATCGGTATCCCGCTTGCTGCGGACGCCGTAGACCACCTCGCAGCCGTCCAGGTAGGCATCCACCATATCATCCATGGCGTTTATATCGTCCTGACCGTCGCAGTCAATGGAAATGGTGATGTCGCACCTGTCCTTGGCTTCCATGAGCCCTGCCAGCACCGCGTTCTGATGGCCCCGGTTCCGGCTCTGGCAGATGCCGATGTAGTGGGGATTCTCCCTGGAAAGGTCCCGGATGATGTTCCAGGTACTGTCTTTGGAGCCGTCGTTGACAAACAGAACCCGGCTGTCATCACTGATTTTTCCCGCAGCGGAAAGATCGGTGATTTTTTTCAGAAACATGGGGGCCGTGATGGGCAGCACCTTTTCCTCGTTGTAGCAGGGAATCACGATGTAAAGAATGGGTTTCATAATCTGTCTCCTTTCAGCCGATCAGCGGCGAAACATAAACCCGGGCATAGGCATAGTCCAGGGATGTATATTGCTGTTCTTCCATATAATCCCAGAGCCAGCCCTCCAGGGTATTGGCGTTGGGGGTTCCGACATCATCATAATCCCCTACCTCCGGCTTCAGGACAATCACGATTTGGGGAATGGAGTCGGGATGGGATTCATAGTACTGGGAAAGCCTGGGGCTGTCCACCGGCGTGCGCCAGGCCGTGGGCGCGCCGCATGGGTTGTCCAGGGCCAGATAGCCCCAGGGCATCAGCTTGCTGATAAAAACAGGGGCATCGGAACCGTAGTTCTCCTCCAGCTCCTGAAGCATGGAGACAAGCTCCCCATACTGCCGGGCATGATCGGCAGTGGTATGAATGCCCGCGGCAGGGCCCTGGGTCATGACCGTATCCAGCCCGGAAAGGGGCGCATCCCGGAAGACGGTTAAAAACCGGCTGCCAAACGTCAGCAGCAAAACCATGCAGGCCAGGCCGCCGGAGAAGCCCCGGATGATCAGCTGATCAGACAGATCCAGCATCACAATCACGCCCATCAAATAGACCGTGATTCCCACAAGGAAGGCCAACGCCTCCGTATTGGAGCTCAGTGCCATGGCAAGGCCCATACAAATTCCCGTGAGCTGAAGACAAATGGCGAAGGGATTGCTTTTTTGTTTCAGATACAGCAGAAGCACGCAGGGAATGGTAAACAGCGCGTAGGGATAGTATGCAAACCCCGTCTCTCCCCTGCGGTAACGCCAGAGCGAAAGCACCGCACCGGCCAGGGAAACCAGAAGACCGGGCAAACAGCCCATGGGTTTGGGCAGGAATCTGTCACCCAGAAATAGCAGCACAGCGCCCAGGAGTACGATTCCGGCTTCCCAGTAGAACAGAAGCTTTACATCCCGGAGGGCGGCAAGCAGGTTTACAAAGGGTCCGCCGCTGTGTTCCGGATCTGACAGGACACAGGACAGATTCTCTATAACCGCGCCCAGATCCCTGGGCAGGAAGAATACCAGAAAATAGACTGCGCCCACACAGATACCGCCAAGCACCCAGAGGGCATCCTTACGGTATTCCCGTTTGACCAGGGCCAGCCCCACTGCCAGCAGGACGAACAAGGCGAAATAGGGCACGCACAGCACGGAAAAGCCCATGCACAGGCCGGACAGAAGCAGAAGTCCCCTGCGTCCCCTGCCCCGCAAAAGCAGGCACAGCGCGGTTATGGTCAGCAGCAGAAACAGATTGTAGTAGCTCAGCCCCCAGATATTTCCCCGGGAATAGCTCAGCACCAGTGCGGCGCACAGAAAGGCCGGAAAGGGCTTGGTGTACTTCCGGAAGGTAAACAGCACAAAAAGGCTCACGCCCCAGGCAAGCACCACATAGAGGATCCTAGCAAAGAGATAGATTCCCTCTGTTCCGAAGAAAAATTTGTAGACCGTCAGCACGGGATAAAAGATGGCGCTGTAAAACTGCACGGGATGCCACTCGTCCAGAATCAGCTGCTGGCCGTTCCAGAGCCGCTGGGCGAAGGTCAGATAAAAGCTCTCATCCGACCAGCAGAAACCATACAGCGCCCGGATACACAGGCAAGCTGCCGTCATCGTCAGCAATGCCGCGTAAAGGGAAATCGATTTTTTGCCGCGCTGCTCCAAGGCATACCCTCCCGTCCTCGTTTTCCGCTATTATACACCTTTGGTCCACCGGATTCAAGTCCGGAAGTGCCTGTTGATAACTTTCGTCCTTCAATTTTGACAAGTTTACGAAAGTCGACTATACTATAGAAAAACGCAGAGATCATCTGCATAGGAGGTACGAAATGGATAAAAGCTTTATTCTGTACACGGACATCGGCCCCAGCATTCTGGAACTGAAGGACGCGGAGGTGGGACGCCTGACCAAGGCAATCTACCGGTATGTGATGACGGGTGAGCTCACCGAGCTGAAGGGCAGCGTAAAAATCTGCTTCAATATGATCCGCAGCCATCTGGACCGGGACAAGGCCAAATACCTGGAAATCTGCCAGAAACGGGCGGAGGCCGGACGGAAGGGCGGGCTCTCCTCCGGGAAAAGCCGGAAAGAAGCAAATGCCGAGGATCGCTCAGCAACAGAAGCTGAGAATGAGAATGAAAATAAAAATAAGAATTTATATGAGAATAGAAATGAAAACGAAAATAAAAATGGAAATGCGTTTTCCCATCCCGAGCCCTCCGTCCTTCAGGCCAAATACCCCAACGCCTTTCTGAGCCGCCAGGATATTCTGACCCTCATGAAGGAATTCCCCAAGGACTATGAAAAACGCATTGCGAGGCTGAACCGGTTTATCATCGACAATGATTTCCCCTGTGAGGACCCCGTAAATACCATCCGCATCTGGGCAACCCAGGAGGCCTGCCGGGAGAAAGGCCAAAGGGACAGGAATAAGGACTGGGGCCGCCTTGGTATGTAACCTGTGATGCCTTTCCTGGGGCAAATTTGTTTTTACAGTTGACACAAGGCTGTATATCTTATACAATTACGACATACAGCAAAGGCTTGGACTATGCAAAAACACCAAGCCTTTTGAGAGGAGACTTGGATATGTATCGAATCCTGGAACTGAATCCCCAATTGAAGGACTTTGCCGGAGACATTGATCTGCGGATGCGTCTGTATCAGGACACCCTGAACAGAATCCTTTCCCAGGGGCAGAGCCTGAACGAATTTGCCAATGCCTACGAATACTTCGGCTTCCATCATGCAGACGGGGGCTGGTATTACCGGGAATGGGCACCCAGCGCCTACCAGCTGTACCTCACCGGTGAATTCAACAATTGGGATCCCACTTCCCATCCCCTGACACCTGTTGGAAACGGCAACTGGGAGCTGTTCCTTCCCGGTGACGATGCCCTGTGGGAGGGCTGCAAGGTCAAAACCGTGGTGGATGCCTTCATGCAGCGCACCTGGCACATCCCTCTGTATGCCCGCCGGGTGGTCCAGCAGAAGGACAGCGTGGAATGGGTCTGCGAGGTTACGGACGACCGGAAGACCTTCGGCTGGACGGATCAGAATTTCCGCCGGGAGCCTTCCCTGTACATTTATGAGGCCCATGTGGGCATGGCCCAGGAAGAGGGCAAGGTGGGTAGTTACCGGGAGTTTGCGGATCTGATTCTGCCCCGGATCAAACGGGCGGGGTACAATACCGTGCAGCTCATGGCCATTATGGAGCACCCCTACTACGGCAGCTTTGGCTATCAGGTGGCCAATTTCTACGCAGCCTCCAGCTGGTTCGGAAGGCCCGAGGACCTGAAATATCTGGTAAACAAAGCCCACGAGATGGGCCTGTGCGTCCTGCTGGACGTGGTCCACTCCCACGCCGTGAAGAACACCGCCGAGGGCATCAATATGTTCGACGGCACCACCTGGCAGTTCTTCCACGACGGCGGCAAGGGCGACCACCCTGCCTGGGGTACCAAGTGCTTTGACTACGGCAAGACCGGCGTCATCCATTTCCTGCTGAGCAACCTGAAATTCTGGATGACCGAATACCATTTCGATGGCTTCCGGTTTGACGGCGTCACCTCCATGCTCTACCACGATCACGGTCTGGGCACGGATTTCAATACCAACGACAAGTATTTCTCCTACAACACCCATACGGAGGCCATCACCTATCTTCAGCTGGCAAATCAGCTGATCCGTGAGGTAAACCCCAACGCCGTGACCATCGCGGAGGATATGTCCGGTATGCCCGGTATGTGCCTGCCCATTGCCGACGGCGGCATTGGTTTTGACTACCGCCTGGGCATGGGGCTCCCCGATATGTGGATCCGCACCGTGAAGGAGCGGCGGGATGAGGATTGGGACATCTTCGGTATGTGGTGCAGTATGTGTATGCGCCGCCCCGGCGAGGATACCGTGGCCTATGTGGAGAGCCACGACCAGGCTCTGGTGGGAGACAAGACCATGATCTTCCGCCTGGCGGACGCCGCCATGTACACCGACATGGACAAGGCAACCCACAACCTCACCATCGACCGGGCCATCGCCCTGCACAAGATGATCCGCCTGTACACCCTGGCAGGCGGCGGCGAAGCCTACCTCAACTTCATGGGCAACGAATTCGGCCACCCGGAGTGGATCGACTTCCCCCGGGAGGGCAATGGGTGGAGCTTCCACTACTGCCGCCGCCAGTGGAGCCTCCGGGACAACGACTTCCTGAAGTATCAGTGGCTGGGTGAATTTGACCAGGACATGATTGCCCTGGCAAAGAGCGTGGACCTGTTCAAGATGCGCTTCGGTGATCTGCGGTTCCACGACAACGGAAAGAAGATCATTGTATTCTACCGCCAGGGTCTGATGTTCGCCTTCAACTTCAACCCCACCCAGTCCTTTACGGACGTAAAGGTGAGCCTTCCCCATATCGCGGACTATGAAGTGGTGCTGAACACCGACGATCCCAAATACGGCGGTCAGGGCCTGATTGGCAATGTACCCTACCCTGCCATTGTGGATGAAAAGGGCAATTCCGTGATTTCCCTGTACCTCCCTGCTCGCTCCGCCCTGGTGCTGAAGGAGGGCGAAATCCGCCAGCTCCCCGTTGGGAAGGCCGAAGAAGCCGTTTCTGCCCAGGACGTCACGGCGGAGAAGCCTTCAAAGACGGAAAAGGCTCCCAAGACCACACGAACCAGAAAAACCGCAAAGAAAGCGGAAGACAAATAATTGCAAAAAGGTCGTCTCTTCCCGGAGGCGACCTTTTTGTGAGGGGATTTCGTAGGTAAAGAAGGATATAGTTCATTAAGAAACGCAAAGCCTTCTCCTGGGAGAAGGTGGCTCGCCCGTAAGGGCGAGACGGATGTGGGGCGGTAGCAGCTGGAAACTCAGATAACCCCCTTGCCTCTCCCAAAAGAAGCGGTGCAGAAGTAG
>JAGAQA010000046.1 GCA_017622995.1 Oscillospiraceae bacterium | reverse complement strand
TATGAGCCGTTAGATGAACAATACTACCGTTCCAATTCGGTTGGAGAAAATATGCGGCGTTTTGAGACTCATCCGTCACGGCCAAAGGCCGTGCCACCTTCCCTGTAGGGAAGGCAAGGCGCCTGCGGCGCAAACACCCCGCCAACTCCCAATTTGCAAAAGCGTCACCGGTCGAGGGGCCCAGCGGCAGCTGTACCTTGTGCCCAACGCCCGTAACGCACTTGCCGCGGGCTTTGCCCGCAAAATTCAAAAAGAGTTCATATTCCTGCCCCTTGACATTTTTAGCACTCTGTAGTATAGTTTGCTTAGCACTCAGGAATAGTGAGTGCTAAAGAGTGAAAGGAGGAATCGTCATGGAGCTGACCGACCGAAAAAAGAAGGTTCTGCGCAGCGTGGTAGACCTGTATATCCGTACCGCCGAGCCTGTGGGCTCCAAGGCCATCACGGAGCTGCCGGACATGAACTATTCCTCCGCAACCATCCGAAACGAAATGGCAGATTTGACTGCCATGGGCTATCTGGAGCAGCCCCACACCAGCGCGGGCCGGATTCCCTCCGCCGCCGGTTACCGGCTGTATGTGGATGAGCTGATGCTGGATTACCGCCTGAGCGTGGACGAAACCAGATCCATCAACACCGCCATTGAAGAAAAAGTCCAGAAGGTGGATAAACTGGTGGAGAAGGTGGCAAAACTGGTATCCCAGGCTACCGATCTTCCCGCCATTACCGCCGCCGCCAGAAGAAAGAGCGCCACCGTCACCCGGTACGATCTGATCCTGGCAGGCCGGGGCAGCTTCATCCTGGTGGTGATGCTGAACAGCGATGAGGTGTTCAACAAGCTCATCAAGCTCCCCGTTTCCATGGAGGAGGCGGACCTGAAGGTCCTGGGCGCGGTGCTGAACAGCGCCATGACCGACATCGGCGCCGAGGATTTCACCGCCCAGCTTCTGGATAAGGTCATGCGCTCGGCAGGAAATGCCGCCAGCCTGGTGCCTGTGATTGTGGACTTTGTCTGTGATTTGCTCCGGCACCAGGGCAGCACCAACGTGGCGGTGGCCGGTCAGGCAAGGCTGCTGGGACTTCCCGAATACCGGGATGTGGACAAAGCCCAGCGGGTGCTGGAATCCATCGATGAGGATGCGCTGAGCAATCTTCCCGCCATCATGCAGAGCGAGAACGGGACCAAGGTTCTGGTGGGCCCGGAGAATGTGGCCCAGGAGCTGAAGGATACCAGCGTGGTGATGACGAAGTTTGACATCGGCGACGGTATGCAGGGCATGATCGGTGTGGTGGGACCCACCCGTATGGATTACGCCAAGGTTACCGCAAGACTCAGCTACTTCGCCGAAAGCCTGAGCAAGGCATTTGCAAAACCCGAAACCAAGCAGCTTCCCCAGGGAACTGAGGATGCTGACAATCATAAGGAGGCATAAGCGTGGCCAAGAAAGAGGAACAGAACCAGCCTGAGACCACCCAGGAGGAAGCGGTAAACACCGCCCCGGAAGCGGAAGCCCAGGAAGCGCCGGAAATACCGGAAGCGACTGAGACAGCCGAAACGCCGGAAGTGAATCCCTTTGAGGAAAAATACAACGCGGAGCACGACAGCTTCCTGCGGCTGGCCGCGGAGTTTGATAACTTCCGCAAGCGCACCGTAAAGGAAAAGGAACAGTCCTACGGAAACGGAAAGGCGGATGCCATCGTAAAGCTGCTTCCCATATACGACAATCTGGAGCGGGCCCTGAACCAGCCCACCGAGGACACCGCCTATAAAAAGGGCGTGGAGCTGACCATGAACGAGCTGGTAAAGATCTTTACCGGCCTGGGAGTGGAAATTTTCGGTAGTGTGGGTGACAGCTTCGATCCCAACCTCCACAACGCGGTGATGCACACGGAGGATGAAGGCCTGGGAGAAAATGTGATTGCCCAGGTATTCCAGAAGGGCTTTAAGGTGGGCGACAAAATCGTCCGCTTCGCAATGGTTCAGGTGGCGAACTAATTTAGATGTCATTGCGAACCAGCCCGCAGGCTGGTGTGGCAACCTAAAAAAGATTCCCAGGGCAGTTTGGGAACTGCCCCGGAATCACAAAAAACAATGTATATTCTTTTCAATGATATAGGAGGAAAACATTATGTCTAAGATTATCGGTATTGACCTTGGTACAACCAATTCCTGTGTTGCCGTTCTGGAAGGCGGCGAGCCCGTTGTCATCGCCAACGCGGAAGGCGCCCGGACCACTCCCTCTGTAGTGGCCTTCTCCAAGACCGGCGAGCGTATGGTGGGTCAGGTGGCAAAGCGTCAGGCGGTTACCAACGCCGAGCGCACCGTCTCTTCCATCAAGCGCCACATGGGTGAAGACTACCATGTGGAGCTGAACGGCAAGAAGTACAGCCCCCAGGAGATCAGCGCCATGATTCTGCAGAAGCTGAAGGCAGACGCAGAGAGCTACCTGGGCCAGCCCGTCACCGAGGCGGTCATCACCGTTCCTGCCTACTTCAGCGACGCCCAGCGTCAGGCCACC
>JAGAQA010000045.1 GCA_017622995.1 Oscillospiraceae bacterium | reverse complement strand
TGCATGGTTCGCCATGCAGGAAAAGCTACGCATTGATTGCTGTCTGAATTTCAAAAAATGGTTAAAAAGAGCCATTTTTTGAAATTACACACCTTCGGTGTGTGAATAAGCCGCATTGGCGGCTTATTCAGCAGACATTATCATAGCATACTTTTCCCGGAAGGTAAAGCCGCATACATAGAAATTCCCCTGCCTTGCGGCAGGGGCTACAGACTGTCAAAAAGCGATATGGCCCCCTCTGAGGAGCAATGTCATGGACGTAAGGTAGGCGGCAAGACTTGGCTCTCCCTCCGGGAGAGCTGGCACGGCTGCAAGCCGTGACCGAGAGGGTGCCGTCGGAAGGCAGGGGCTTGGGGTCAGTCTTCCATTGTCTCCTCGTCCTGGTCTTCACAGCAGCAATGCTCCCCGTTCTCCAGGTTGGTCAGCTCGTTGACCCGGACCTGGCGGCGGAGCTTCATCTCCTCCACCCGATTGTGGAGAATTTCCTTTACGGCAATGGGATCCTTGATGTTCTTCAGCACCAGGGTGGGATTGGTTTTGTCCGAGGACAGCACCGTAACGGTGCCCACCCCCAGCATCCGCTGCAAAAGGCTTCTGCTGGTGGAAATGTCCCGGATCCGGTACAGCAGAAGCTCCTCGTCCTTCACATTCAGGAAGCCCTTGGACAGGAACAGCCGGTCTTCCGACAGCATATAGCGGGTGAAGCTCAGGGGCATCCCCAGAAAGCGCTTCCGGTCCCTCCACAGATAGGCGATTTTGGTTTTCTCCATAGCAAAAGCCTCCTTTTTCTTTTGATTCTACTTCTTTCCGGAGGCAAAGTCAATCCCCTACAGAATCAGGCACACCAGGCCCGTGGCCCCCTCGTTGACGATGCGGGTCAGGGTTCCCCGGAACTTCATGCGCACATCCTCCGGCAGGCGCACCAGCTTGGCCGTGAGCCCTTCCTGTATCAGGTCGTATACCGATTTTCCGAAGATGTTGCTTTCCCACAGCTTTTCCGGGCTTTCCCCCTGCAAAAAGCGGATCAGCTCCTGGGACTGCTTCTCGTCCCCCACCATGGGGCTGATCTCCGTATCAATGTCCACCCGCATCATATGGATCGACGGGGCCCCCGCCTTCAGCCGGACGCCGTAGGTGCCGTTCTTTTTCAGTATCTCCGGCTTTTCCAGCTTCATCTCCTCCGCCCCGGGCATGACCACGCCGTAGCCCGTTGCCTTTACCGCCGCCAGAGCATCCGACAGCCGGTCGTACTCCCGTTTGACGGCGCTGAGACTGGTCAGCAGCTCCAGCAGCTGGGCATCGCTGCGGATGGGCATCCCCGCCCGGCTGCTGAGAATCTCATAAAACAGGGTTTCCGGAAATACCATGGTGCACACCACCTGGCCGGTGCCGGGATCCAGGGAGGAAAGGCTGTAGGAGCGCACCTGGGGCAGCTCCTTCAGCCCTTCCAGCACCTGCCGGGCCTGGCCAAGGTTCTGAATCTGCCCGGCCAGCCGCAGAAGGGCGCCGTAGAGCTCCGCCTTTACCGGGTGGTCTTTTTCCAGGGCGTCCATCCACCGGGGCAGATGAACGCTGAGCCTGGTCATGGGGAAGGTGTAGAGCAGGGCCTTCAGCAGCTCCCGGATGCCCTCGGCATCCACGGCCTGACAGTCGAGAATCACGCTGTCAATGCCGTAGCCTTGGTCCAGGCTCTGCTTCAGCTCCCGGGCCGCCGCTCCGCCGGGCTGCCGGCTGTTGATCACCACCAGGAAGGGCTTTCCGGTGGCCTTCATATCCTGAATGGCCCGGCCCTCGGCGGCCACATAGTCCTCTCTGGGAATATCCGTGACGGTTCCGTCGGTGGTCACCACCAGGCCCAGGGTGGCATGGCCGGACATGACCTTTTTGGTGCCCAGCTCCGCGGCCTCCGCCATGGGGATCTCCACATCGTACCAGGGGGTTGTCACCATCCGGGGCTTCCCGTCCTCCTCCGCGCCAACCGCCCCGGGAATCATATAGCCAACGGAATCGATCATGCGGACCCGGAGCTTGGTAACCCCGTCGGGGCTGATTTCCACGGCCTCCTCCGGCACGAACTTGGGTTCCGAGGTCATAATGGTCTTGCCGGAGCCGCACTGGGGCAGCTCATCCCTTGCCCGCTCCGCCCGGAAGGGATCCCCCACTGCCGGAATCACCAGCTCCTCCATGATCCGTTTGACCAGTGTGGATTTCCCGGTCCGAACCGGCCCCACCACACCGATATAGATATTCCCGCCGGTTCTGGCGGCAATATCCGCGTAAATACTTTCCATAGCCAGCCTCCTCATCCGGCAGGAGCGGGCTCCTGCCATGGTTTATCCCATGGTATGTCCCCGGGAAAAGAGATAGAACCGGCTCTCCTTTTCCTGTTTTCCCGTTTTCTTTCCATTCCGGAAGAATCGGAAGAAAAGCGAGAAATATTCTGAAAATAATGTTTGACAAACAGAGAAAAAACCATTATAATACTTTAGCACGACTTTGAGAGGGGGAAAATTATGCTGTTGGGGCTATCCAAGATCATTGACCGTCCCGGCGCATCGGTTCCCTTTTCAACCAGTGTGGATCTGAGTGATCTTTGCTACGGTGTCAGCTATCCGGTTTCCGAACCGGTTGTTGCCCAGGGTACGGTGCGCAATACCGCAGGTGTTTTGGTGATGCAGGGTTCCCTGGAAACCACCATCCACGGCGTGTGCGACCGGTGCGCCACGGAATTTGACCGGAAGATCCAATTCCCTCTGGACATTGTCCTGGTTACGGAGCTGGCAAGCGAAGAAAACGAAGACGAGCGGGTATTTCCTCTGGAGGGAGACAGCGCCGATCTGGATGACATTGTGCGGACCGTGTTCGTGCTGAATCTGGATTCCAAGCTGCTTTGCAGGGAGGACTGCGCCGGGTTATGCCCCCAATGCGGCAAAAACCTGAACGATGGTCCCTGCAATTGCCGGAAGGAGCTCGATCCCCGATTTGCTGCTTTAAAGCAGCTTCTTGAGAAGTAAATCCATATTGATGCTGTGAAAAGCAGTTTTACCAAGGAGGTGTCACCATGGCTGTCCCTAAGTGTAAAGTGTCCAAGGCCCGCCGCGATAAGCGCCGTGGCTCCAACTGGAAGCTGTCTGCTCCCAGTGTTGCGGTTTGCCCCAAGTGCGGTGAACCCGTAATGCCCCACAGAGCTTGCAAGGCTTGCGGCACCTACAACGGCCGTCAGGTTCTGGCTGTTGAGGCTGAGTAAGGCCAAAGCGGAAAACTCAGAGGAAGGCATACGCCTTCCTCTTTTTCCGTTTTCATGGGTTAATGACGTTGAGAAGCCTTCTCCTGGGAGAAGGTGGCTCGCGTCAGCGAGACGGATGTGGGGCGGGGAACGGTTCCGTTCTTTGACCATTGGAAAATCGAACCTGCTACCGCCCCACACCCGCCCTTCGGGCACCCTCTCCCAGGAGAGGGCGTTTTACCCACCTTGCTTTTTTCACAATTCTATGCCATAATATATTGATGACTTTTGAAACTCATTGCGAAAGGATGTGTTGCCCATGGCAAAGCCTTTGGTTGCCATTGTGGGGCGGCCCAATGTGGGCAAGTCCATGCTGTTTAACAAGCTGACGGGCCGCCGTACCTCCATTGTGGAGGACACCCCCGGCGTCACCCGGGACCGGATCTACGGCGACTGCGAGTGGTGCGGCCGTACCTTCTCCCTGGTGGACACCGGCGGTATTGAGCCCAGCACCGACAACGATATGCTGAAATTCATGCGCCGTCAGGCCGAGATCGGCATTGAGCTGGCGGATGCCATCATCATGGTCACCGATGTCCGCAGCGGCGTCACCGCGGCGGATGAGGATGTGGCCACCATGCTGCGCAAATCCGGCAAGCCCGTGGCCCTGGCCGTCAACAAGTGCGATTCCATCGGCCCTGTGAACCCGGATGTATACGAATTCTACTGTCTGGGCATCGGCGATCTGTTTGAAACCTCCGCCATCCACGGCCACGGCACCGGGGACCTGCTGGACTGGGTTCTGGCCAACATCCCCCAGGACCAGGAGGAGGAGGAAGAAGACGGCATCATCCAGGTTGCCATCGTGGGCAAGCCCAATGTGGGTAAAAGTAGCCTTCTCAACCGGATCCTGGGTGAGGAGCGGGTGATTGTTTCCAACATCGCCGGCACCACCCGGGACGCCATCGACTCCTACTTTGAAAACGAAACCGGCAAATACTGCTTCATCGACACCGCGGGCATGCGCCGGAAGAGCAAGGTGGACGATGCCATCGAAAAATACTCCAATATGCGCTCCGTCAGCGCCATTGACCGGGCGGATGTGTGCCTCATTCTGGTGGACGCCAACGAGGGCGTTACCGAGCAGGACACCAAAATCGCCGGGCTTGTTCACGAGGCCGGTAAGGCTGCCGTCATCGTGGTCAACAAGTGGGACGCCGTGGAGGACAAGCAGACCAACACCATGCGGGACATGGAAACGGAGGTTCGCCAGGGCCTGAGCTATATGCTCTACGCCCCCGTGGTCTTCCTCTCCGCCCTCACCGGCGCCAGAGTGGACAGGCTCTTCCAGGTGATCCAGGAGGTTTACAGGCAGAACACCAGCCGCATCACCACCGGCCAGCTCAACGCCGTGCTGGCGGATGCCACCGCCCGTGTTCAGCCGCCTACGGATAAGGGCCGCCGCCTGAAGATCTACTATATGACCCAGGCAGGCACCAAGCCCCCCCACTTTGTGATTTTCTGCAACGACGCAAGGCTCTTCCACTTCTCCTATCAGCGGTATCTGGAAAACCAGATCCGGGAGGTTTTCGGCCTCCAGGGCACGCCCATCCGCATTACCATCCGCCAGAAGGGCGATAAGGAGGAGTAAACCATGGGAACCGCCATTGTGTTAACGGCCCTTTTTTCCTATCTTCTGGGCAATCTCAACGGGGCGATCCTGCTGTCCCGGCTGGTGGAAAAGGATGATGTCCGCCGCCACGGCAGCGGGAACGCGGGCTTTACCAACTTTTTCCGCAACTACGGCAAGGCCACTTCCCTGCTGGTCATTCTGATTGACGGCGCCAAAACCGCCCTCAGCTGCCTGCTGGGCGCTTTCCTGCTGGGGAAATACGGCCTGGGCACCGAGGGGATGCTTCTGGGGGGGCTCTGCGCCACCCTGGGCCATGATTTCCCCGCATTTCTGGGCTTCCAGGGCGGGAAGGGCATCGTCTGCGGCTTTATGACCGCCCTGGTCACCGACTGGCGCATCGGCCTGATTCTCCTGGCCCTCTTCGCCGTCACCTATCTTTCCACCAAGTATGTTTCTCTGGCATCCCTTCTGTGCGCCGTGAGCTTTCTGGTGCTCTTTCCCCTGTTTTATCCGGGAAAAAGCCTTGTCATCCTCCTTTCCGCCGTGATGGCCCTGCTGGCCATCTTCCTGCACCGGGAGAACCTGAAGCGGCTGCTGAAGGGCCAGGAACGAAAAACAGACTTCTTTCAGAAGAAAGGAACCGAAGAATGAAAGCTGCCGTCATTGGTGCCGGTGCCTGGGGCACGGCTCTGGCACTCCAGCTGTGCCGAAACGGCCACGAAACCAGCCTGTGGTTCCGGGACCCGGAGAAAGCCCGGCAGGCCCGGGAAACCGGGGTGAACCCCAGACTGAAAAACGCGGCGCTTCCCAAGGAGCTGGACCTGACCGCCGATCCCATGTGTGTCAGGGGCTGCCGCCTGGTGGTGATCGCGGCCCCCTCCTTCCCCATCCGGTCCGTCTGCCGGGCGGTGGCGCCCTGGCTGGACCCGGATGCCGTGATGGTTTCCGTCACCAAGGGCATCGAACCGGGGACCCTTCTGCGTATGAGCCAGATCGTGGCTCAGGAAACCGGGCATCCAGTGGTTGCCCTGTCCGGCCCCTGCCACGCAGAGGAGGTGGCTGTCCAGGTGCCCAGCGGCTGCCTGGCCGCCTGTGGGGACAAGGCCCTTGCGGAGCTGGTGCAGGACGCCTTTATGTCTGAAACCTTCCGGGTGTACACCAGTCCCGATGCCATTGGCGCGGAGCTGGGCGGGGCCCTCAAAAACGTCATCGCCCTGTGCGCCGGGGTGGTCACGGGCCTGGGCTATGGAGACAACACCAAGGCCATGCTGATGACCCGGGGGCTCACCGAAATGGCCCGGCTGGGAGTTTCCATGGGGGCCAGAAAAGAAACCCTGGCGGGTCTGTCCGGCGTAGGCGACCTGATTGTCACCTGCACCTCCGTCCACTCCCGGAACCGTCAGGCCGGTATTCTCATCGGTCAGGGACTGTCCCCGGAGGCTGCCATGAACCAGGTGGGCGCTGTGGTGGAGGGCTACTACGCCACCAAGTCCGCCCTGGAGCTGTGCCAAAAGCAGGGGGTGGAAATGCCCATCGTTTCTGCCGCCTATCAGGTGCTCTACAACAATGCCGATCCCCGGCAGGTGGTGGGTAAGCTCCTGACCCGGCAGAAAAAGGCCGAATCGGAAGATCTGGGCTGGTAATCTCATATTCCCCCGGAAGTCACATTTCGGGGGATTTTTTGCGCCTGTGGAAAAACAGGGTGAGCCTGTGGACAGATCTGTGGAAAAGCTGTGGAAGTGCCCGCCCCTACTTTTCCGCTCCC
The DNA here is from genome assembly GCA_017622995.1 of Oscillospiraceae bacterium. Classification (GTDB taxonomy): domain Bacteria; phylum Bacillota; class Clostridia; order Oscillospirales; family Oscillospiraceae; genus Faecousia. The sequence goes on along the minus strand of JAGAQA010000045.1, from coordinate 90,294 downwards.
TTTCACCCTACCGGGTCCGAACCCTGACAGGTTTGCTTCCGGTTTTTCTCATACTTTATCTTTTTCTTTTTCTGTCCCTCTTACGAACAGGTTCCCTAACCCTAACCCTTACACTTACCTGTCCAAATGGGCGCAAAGGGCTGCAATTGTTTACAATTGTTGATTTTCGGAACGGAGCCGGTCCCGCAGGGCCAGCAGCTCCTCGTCCTGGGCCGCCTTCTCTTTCTTTGCCTGTGCCGCCTGGGCCCGCTTTTGGCTCACCTCCTCGTAATGCTGCCTGTCCCGGTCATGCTGGGCCTTGATCTGCTGGAAGAGGATGGACGAGGATGTACTCAGCTTTTCCGGCAGCTCTCCGTTCACATTGTAGTGGTATACCGCCTTGATGACCTTTCCCAATTCCGCGTTGCTCAGCAGATCCACCGTGGGCATCATGTCGAAGTGAAGAATAAAACTGGTTCTCATATTGAACGCCTCCTGTAATTTAGTTTACTTTATTGTACTATCTTTTGCAGGATTTGTCAACTGTGAAAATAGAAACCGTCTCTAAGCGGGGCGTCAAGGCCCCGGGGCCCTATGAACACAGTAGGGGACGGGTTGCCCGTCCCCTACGTTTTCGGTTCAACAGGGTTGGGGGACGGGTTGCCCGTCCCCTACGTTTTCGGTCTTTGATTTCCTCAGAAGGGATGCTCGTCGCTCCAGTAATCCTTCATACTGGATACATAGAGCTCGGTATCGTTGCCGTCATTCAGCTTCAGAATTCTGCTGTACCGGTCCTGCCAGTATTCCTCCTGAACCAGATCCTGCTTCACAAAGTAGAGCTTGCCCTTGGCACGGCCAAAGGACAGCTGATCCGCCGTCAGATCCGAGGTAGTGGTGTTGGTCTCCCCATTGTAGGTATAGACGCCGCCAACCTGGGCCACAAAGCTGCCGATGCCATAGGCGGTTTCCGTCCGTGCCTCCTGCTGGTTTTTGTTGCTTTGACCGGCCCCCCAGGTGAAGGTTTCGGTGTAGGCCGGGATCAGCACCTCAATGGCGGTATCCGGCGATGTCGAATAGAACCGCCAGCCCTCCTCGCTGAGCTTGCTGCCAAGCATGACAATGGTATTCACATTGCCGGTAGGTTCATCCCAGTCGTTGAGCTCCTGGCAGTCCTGAATGTAGAAATCACAGACCTGGCTCACATCCGTCTGGCTCAGATCCACCTCCAGGAAATGGTCGCTGACCCACTGTTCCATGGCTTCTCTGGGACGCATCCTGTAGGTATCGTCCTCGGAATAGGCAAGATAGAGCCCCTGCTCATCCTCTCCGAAATACAGCGGTCCCTTGGAAGTGGTCAGAACGCCGTTTGTAACCGTCCAGGTTTCCTTGGTTCCGTCCAGCTCCAGGGTGCCGTCCGCGTTCACAAGCACAGCGGATTCCTCCACGGCTTTGCTCAGATCCCAATAGTTCACATAGGGGGGACACCACTCCCCCGCCAAAAGAGCCCCATAATACTTCTGCACCGCATCCAGCAGTACCTGGGCATTTTCAACCTTTGCCTTTTCCTCTTCCGACAGGGCATTGTAGGCCTGGTCCAGAGCCTGGATTGCCTCGCCGCTCTGGGCCGTGATGTCCCCCAGGGCCGCGATACTCTCTTCCACTGCCTTGACCGCTTCGCTTTTTCCGCTGCAGGCGGCAGCTGTCAGGCACAAAACCAGCGCCAGAACCAGCACAATCGCTTTTTTCATAAATTCTCCTCCGTTTCTTTCCCGGACGCGGAACAGCAGCCGCCGCCCTCCGCCTCCAATGTATGTCCATTGTAGCGCGGGCAGCAGGGTCTGTCAATATATGCGGAAAAAAGAAGCATGGCCCCCATAGGAGATGCCATGCTTCCGGATCGATTTTCAAAATTTGGGTTAGGGGACGGGGAACCCGTCCCCTACGTTGCCTTGCCATGGTCGCTTCGGGGCGGCACCCTCTCGGTCACGGCAGATGCCGTGCCGGCTCCCCCAAAGGGGGAGCCAAGGCCCCGGGGGCCTATGAACACAGGTAGGGGACGGGTTACCCGTCCCCTACATTTTCGGTTCAACAGGGTTAGGGGGACGGGAAACCCGTCCCCTACATTTCGGTTCAAAACCAGGGTGTTTCCCCGCTTACTTCAGGCTCTCCTCGACGGCCACGGCTACGCTGACGGTAGCGCCGACCATGGGGTTGTTGCCCATGCCCAGGAAGCCCATCATTTCCACATGGGCGGGCACGGAGGAGGAACCGGCGAACTGGGCATCACTGTGCATACGGCCCATGGTATCGGTCATGCCGTAGGAAGCGGGACCGGCTGCCATGTTGTCCGGGTGCAGGGTACGGCCCGTGCCGCCGCCGGAGGCCACGGAGAAGTACTTCTTGCCCTGCTCCACGCACTCCTTCTTGTAGGTGCCGGCAACGGGATGCTGGAAACGGGTGGGGTTGGTGGAGTTGCCGGTGATGGAAACATCCACGCCCTCGTGGTGCATGATGGCAACGCCCTCACGGACATCGTCGGCACCGAAGCAGCGGACGGCGGCCCGCTCGCCATCGGAATACTTGTACTCCTTGACGATCTTCAGCTCGCCGGTGTAGTAGTCGAACTGGGTCTGCACATAGGTAAAGCCGTTGATCCGGGAGATGATCTGAGCGGCGTCCTTGCCCAGGCCGTTCAGGATGACCCGCAGGGGCTCCTTACGGGCCTTGTTGGCGGAACGGGCAATGCCGATGGCACCTTCAGCGGCGGCGAAGGACTCGTGACCGGCCAGGAAGGCGAAGCACTTGGTCTCGTCCCGCAGCAGCATGGCGCCCAGGTTGCCATGGCCCAGACCGACCTTACGGTCTTCCGCCACGGAGCCGTCAATGCAGAAGGCCTGCAGGCCGATGCCGATGGCCTCGGCAGCCTCGGCGGCGTTCTTGACGCCCTTCTTCAGAGCGATGGCGGCGCCCACGGTGTAAGCCCAGCAGGCGTTCTCAAAGCAGATGGGCTGAATGCCCTTGACGATCTCGTAGGGGTCGAAGCCCTTGGCCTGGCAGATCTCGCGGCACTCTTCCACGGAGGAGATGCCGTACTGAGCGAGGACGCCGTTGATCTTGTCAATTCTTCTTTCGTAACTCTCAAACAAAGCCATTGTTTCGTCCTCCTCTTATTCCTGACGGGGGTCGATGTACTTGGGGGCATTGTCAAAGCGGCCGTAGTGGCCCTTTGCCTTGGCGTATGCGGTGTTCGCGTCGTCGCCCTTCTTCATGAAGTCCATCATCTTGCCCAGGTTTACAAACTCATAGCCGGTGATCAGGTTGTCCTCGTCCAGAGCGACGCGGGTAACATAACCTTCCGCCATCTCCAGGTAACGGGGGCCCTTGGACTTGGTGGCAAACATGGTGCCCACCTGGCTGCGCAGGCCCTTGCCCAGGTCTTCCAGGGAAGCGCCCACCACCAGGCCGCCCTCGGAGAACGCAGACTGGCTGCGGCCGTAGACGATCTGCAGGAACAGCTCACGCATGGCAGTGTTGATGGCGTCGCACACCAGGTCGGTGTTCAGCGCCTCCAGGATGGTCTTGCCGATGAGAATTTCAGCCGCCATGGCTGCGGAATGGGTCATACCGGAGCAGCCGATGGTCTCCACCAGAGCCTCTTCGATGACGCCCTCTTTGACATTCAGGGTCAGCTTGCAGGCGCCCTGCTGAGGAGCGCACCAGCCGATACCATGGGTAAAGCCGCTGATGTCCTTGATCTCCTTAGCCTGAACCCACTTTCCTTCTTCGGGAATGGGAGCGGGGCCGTGATAGGCGCCCTTAGCCACGGAGCACATATTCTGTACTTCTGCACTGTAAATCATGGCAAATTTCCTTTCTTTCAAAAGACATGTTGTCTTCGGACTATCTTCCGGAACGTGCTGTGCGGCGGCGCAGCCGCGCCCCGGTCCAACATTTTCCGCGTATATTATAATGTCCGGAACCGCAAAAGTCAATTGCGAATCCGAAAAATCGATACAAAAATATTGTTTCCAGTTTTTTCCGGAATGATTGGGTCCGTTTCGGTCATACTACCGGTGAAAAGGCCGCTGCATCGGTCTTTCCCAAACTTTTTATGGAGGTATTGACCATGAACTGCCATGCAAACAAGAGCATTGAGTGTACCGTCAGCGAGTGCGCCAACCACTGCTCCACCGAGAACTACTGCTCCCTGGACCGGATCCTGGTAGGCACCCACGAGGCAAACCCCACCATGGACCAGTGCACCGACTGCAAGTCCTTCCACAGAAAGTAACGCCCATTTCCCCGGGGAAGTCTGTACTTTCCCGGGGAAAAATCCCGGATTCTTCCTTTTTGCTTGACGGAAACAGGGAAAAACGGTATGATGAATGCAAATCCCCCTTACTTGGAACATACTTACAGGAGGTCAGCATATGTGCGGCTTTGACGAATCTACATCTTACCCGGAGCCCGAAGAGAACAGCATGGCTCCGGAAGCCCCCCAGGCGGAACCTGCGGATACCGGGGCGGAAGCACCGGAGCATCCCCGCTCCCCCTACGCGTCCTCTCCCTTTACGGGCTACTACGATACCCACGGGCCCCGGCCTGCCAAAGAAAAAAAGCACCCCTTGAAGCCCCTGGGGAAGCTCTGGCCCAAGGCTCTGGCCCTGGTCCTGGCGGCGGCCTGCCTTTTTGGGGGCATTGCCATCGGCAGCCGGGGCGCCGGAAACCGGCAGCGGCAGCTGGAAGCCCTGGAAGCGGAGCTCCGGGCCCTGGAGGCCCGGCTGGACAAGCTGGACCGGAGCGCCCCCACAGCCTATACGCCGCTGCCTGCCGGTGAGGTTCTGACCCCCGCCCAGGTCTATGCCCGGAATGTGGCCTCCGTGGTGGGCATCACCTGCGACAGCACCGCCGTCATCGGCGGTCAGTCCATCCAGACCACCGTCACCGGTTCGGGCTTTCTTCTTTCGGAAGACGGCTATGTGGTGACCAATTACCATGTGGTGGCGGAGGCCGCCACCATTACCGTGGTCACCCAGGATGCCGAAACCCACGAAGCTGCCCTGGTGGGCCGGGATACCACCGCGGACATGGCCCTTCTCAAGGTGGAGGGAGAACATTTTCAGCCCGTAACCCTGGGCAGCAGCACCGAGCTTGCCATCGGCGACATGGTGGTGGCCATCGGTAACCCCCTCAGCGCCCTGGAAGCCACACAGACCGTGGGCTATATCAGCGGCAAAAACCGGGAGGTTTCCACGGACAACAATGTGGTGAATATGCTCCAGACCGATGCCGCCATCAATTCCGGAAATTCCGGCGGACCCCTGTTCAATATGCGCGGAGAGGTTGTGGGCATCACCACCGCCAAGTATTCCGGCACCTCCGCCTCCGGCGCCTCCATTGAGGGCCTCAGCTTCGCCATCCCCATTGACGACCTGAAAAAGAGCATGGAAGACCTGATGACCCAGGGCTATATCCGCTCCGCCTACCTGGGCATCCGGGGCATGGATGTGGAAGCCGCCGCCGTGGACACCTACGGCCTTCCCAAAGGCACCTATGTGGAATCCGTAGAGCCGGAGGGCGCCGCCGCGGCGGCAGGGGTTCAGCCCAAGGACATCATCACCGCCCTGGGAGACCATCCGGTGGACAGCTTCAACGCACTGGCCCGGGCACTGCGGGCCTTTCAGGCAGGGGACCGGACCCAGATCACCGTCTATCGGGGCGGGCAAACCCTGGTTCTGGACATCACCCTTTCCGAACGTCCTCAGGACCAGGAGGATGCCGGTTCCGGCCTTCTGCCGGAAAGCGGCGACTACCAGCAGTGGTATGACTACTTCCGTCGATTCTTTGCGGATACCCCCTAAAGCTATGCCACAACTATCAGTAAAGAGTGCGCATTTCTTGGATGCGCACCCTTTTTCTGTCATTTTTTGTCGAATTAAGTCGATAATTGTCGAATAATATTCGGTTTTCGCAGATTGAAAAAGCATGGTCCATATGGTATTCTCTTGTCGTTCATAGCAACAAGGAGGAGATTTTATTGGAGACTATGACAGTTTTGATCGCAGATAGCTCCGAAGAGTTTCGCTCCACGCTCACAAACGCGCTTCAGGGAAACTACAGGATCCATGCCTGCCGTACCGGAAAAGAAGCGCTGGACATCCTGCAGCGGACCTCGCCCGATGTTTTGATCCTGGATCTGATGCTGCCCGAGCTGGACGGCATCAGTCTTCTGCAAACCATCTCCGCCGCCGGAATCCATCCAACCGTTCTGGCCACCACAAGACTGGCAAACGACTATGTGGTTGAGGCAACTACCAAGCTGGGCGTAGAGTATCTGATGATCAAACCCTGCGACATTCGTGCCATTGTAAGCCGGGTCAACGACCTGTGCAGCCATCGACCCCGTCCGAGCATCAGCGCTCCCGATTCCAGAACACACATCTCAAACCTTCTGATCTCTCTGGGTATTTCCACAAAGCTCCGGGGCTATCCCTACCTGCGGGAAGCCGTTCTGCGCATGGTCGGCAATCCCATGCAGTCCATTACCAAGGAGCTCTACCCCAGTGTGGCCCGGCAGTTTAACTGCAACAGTGCCCAGGTGGAGCGGTCCATCCGCAACGCCATTCAGGGTGCCTGGAACCAGCGCAGCGAAAGCATCTGGGCGCAGGTTTTCCAGCCGGATGAACACGGCAATATCCCCAGGCCCAGCAACGCAGCCTTCATTACCCGATTGGCGGACCGTCTGGTACTGGATCAGATGCAGATTACCCTTCCCAAGTGAGTTTTCCGGTGTAACCCCTTGCAGCGGGCTTTTTCTGCACCCCCGAAAGGCCGTTTATGCACGTCTCGAATTCAAATTTGTAAATTTCTTCGAAAAAGAATTGACAGTCGCCTGCTTTCTGTTGTATAGTAAACCAAGTGGCTCCCATGCGCTGCCACAGGAAGGAGCGAACTATGCTGACTGTCAACGATCTGTACGACCTGAGTCACACCGCTGCCGGTGATTACCTGAAGGGCTTTACCTATCCCTGGGAGGCCCTTTCCGGCATCAAGCAGCTGATTGTCCGCCTGGGCGAAGGCCTGGGTGACGATTATGAACAGGTCAAGCCCCAGGTTTGGGTACATAAAACCGCTACCGTCGCCCCCACCGCCTTTCTGGGCGCCCCCTGCATCATCGGGGCCGGTACCGAAGTCCGTCACTGCGCTTTCGTCCGGGGCAGCGCCCTGGTGGGCGAAAACTGCGTGGTGGGCAACTCAGTGGAGCTGAAAAATGTAATCCTTTTCGACAACGTTCAGGTGCCCCACTATAATTATGTAGGCGACAGCATCCTGGGCTATAAATCCCACATGGGCGCCGGAAGCTTGACCTCCAATGTCAAATCCGACAAAACCCTTGTGGTGGTCAAGTCCGGCAGCGAGGAGATGCCCACGGGCCTGAAGAAATTCGGCGCCATGCTGGGGGATCATGTAGAGGTGGGCTGCAACAGCGTGCTGAACCCCGGCACGGTGATCGGCCCCAATACCAACATCTACCCCACCTCCTGCGTCAGAGGCGTTGTCCCTCCGGCATCCATCTGGAAGACCGGCGGCGTTGTGGTCCCCAAAAAATCCAACTGAGAAGGAATGCGGTGACATTATGGGAAAATATTTTGGAACTGACGGCTTCCGCGGAGAAGCCAACTGCACCCTGACTGCCGATCATGCGTTTAAGGTCGGCAAATTCCTGGGCTGGTACTACTGCCAGCTGAAGCGCAGAGGCGGCTCTGACGAGCCCGCCCGGATTGTAATCGGCAAGGATACCCGCCGGTCCAGCTATATGTTTGAGTACAGCCTGGTGGGCGGTCTGGTTTCCTCCGGTGCGGATGCCTATCTGCTCCACGTAACCACCACCCCCTCCGTTGCCTACGTTGCCAGAACCGACGGGTTTGACTGCGGCATTATGATCTCCGCCAGCCACAACCCCTACTACGACAACGGCATCAAGCTGATCAACAGCTCCGGCGAGAAGATGGACGAATCCGTCATCTCCCTGGTGGAAAGCTACATTGACGGCAACCTGGAGTGCTTCGGCCGCCACTGGGACGAGCTCCCCGCCGCCAAGCGGGATCAGATTGGCCGCACCGTGGACTATGTCTCCGGCCGGAACCGCTACATCGGCTATCTGATTTCTCTGGGCATCTACTCCTTCAAGGGAATGCGTGTGGGTCTGGACTGCGCCAACGGCAGCTCCTGGAACATCGCGAAGAACGTGTTTGACGCTCTGGGAGCCAAAACCTATGTGATCAACGCCCAGCCCGACGGCTACAACATCAACAAGGACGCCGGCTCCACCCATATCGAGGGCCTGCAGCGTTTCGTCATTGAGAACGGCCTGGACGTGGGCTTTGCCTACGACGGCGACGCGGACCGCTGCCTGTGTGTAGACGAAAAGGGCAACGTGGTCACCGGCGACCATATCCTCTACATCTGCGGCAAGGTGATGAAGGAGCAGGGCCTCCTCATGGGCAACACCGTGGTCACCACCGTGATGAGCAACTTTGGCCTTTACAAAGCCTTTGACGAGTGCGGCATCAGCTACGAAAAGACCAAGGTGGGCGACAAGTACGTCTATGAGAACATGATGATGAACAACTACCGTCTCGGCGGCGAGCAGAGCGGCCACATCATCTTCTCCCGTTACGCCTCCACCGGCGACGGCATCCTCACCAGCCTGAAGGTCATGGAGGCCATGCTTGCCAAGAAGAAGACCCTGAGCCAGCTCTGCGAGGGCTTCACCTTCTACCCCCAGGTGCTGAAAAACGTCCGGGTGGATGACAAGGCCGCCGCCCAGAACGATCCTGCCGTACAGAAGGCCGTTGCCGATGTGGCTGCCAGGCTTGGCTCCACCGGACGGATCCTTGTCAGAGAGTCCGGCACCGAGCCGGTGATCCGGGTCATGGTGGAGGCCGAGAGCAAGGTGGTCTGCCAGGAGCTGGTGGATTCCGTCATCGAGGTCATCAAGAGCACCGGCCACGCGGTCTAATACAGCTTTTCCCGCCTGCCGCCTTTGCGCGGCAGGTTTTTTATGCGTTACGGACGTTGGGCACAAGGTACAGCCGCCGCTGGGCCCCTCGACCGGGCTGTGCCTGGAGACAATTCGTTACGGGCGGCAGTGCCGCCGGACAATGCGTTACGGACGCTGGACCTTGCGCCCAACGCTCGTAACGCATTTGAAAAGGCCCTGCCGTCCGTTCACAATTTCGTATTGAAATGATTTTGGGATTATGTTAGTATTACCTTGAATACGACTGGGAGGAACATTATGGAGGACGACAAGATCAAAGCGCGCATCGGCAGCAATATCGCGGAGCGCCGGAAGCGCGCCGGCCTGACCCAGGCGGGGCTTGCGGAACGGCTCAACTATTCCGACAAAGCCGTCTCCAAATGGGAGCGGGGAGAGTCGGTCCCCGATGTGCTGACCATGATGCAGTTGGCGGAGCTTTTCGGCGTCCGGGTGGACGATCTGCTTCAGGATCCCGCCCTGTCCGGCAGCCTTTCGGAGGAAGAAACGAACAAGCCCCTGGCCAGCAAACGGGTGATTCAGGCTTTGTCTACCACCCTTGTGTGGTTTGTGGCCCTGTTCTTTTTTGTGGTCATCTCCTCCTTTGGCATTCCCTCCAGCTGGGTGGCCTTCTTCTACGCCATCCCGGCCAATGCCATTGTGCTGCTGTGCCTGCGCTCCGCCTGGCACAAATACAGCTGGAACAAGGTGCTGATCTCCGTGATTGTCTGGGGCAGCCTTGCCAGCATCTATGTATCCCTGCGGGTATTCCTGGACGCCAACGTATGGAAGGTATTTCTGCTGGGCATCCCGGGCCAGGTGGCCATTTCCCTGTGGTTCCGGATGTTCCAATCCAAGGAAGAAAGGTCGGAAGAAACAGATGGTGAATAAAAAAGAGCTCCGCAGCCGGATCCGGCAGCAAAAGCGGGCAATGACCGAGAGCCAAATTGAAGAAAAGAGCCGCATCCTTGGAGAAATGCTCCGTGCCTGCCCCGCCTATCAGCAGGCAAGAACCATATACGGCTACCTTCCCTACAACCAGGAGGTCCGCACCGTGCCCATGCTGGAGCAGGCCCTTGCCGACGGGAAACGGGTGGCCGTGCCCAAGGTCTACGGAGAGGAAATGAAATTCCTTTACCTGACCGATCTGAGCCAGGTCTCCACCGGCTATGCCGGGATCCCGGAGCCCATTGCCGACGGGCCTGTGGCCGACGACGAAACCGCCCTGGTGCTGATGCCCGGGCTGGTATTTGACCCCCAGGGCCACCGCATCGGCTATGGCGGCGGCTTTTATGACAAATTCCTCTCCCGGGAGCCCCGGCATCCCACCGTGGCCCTGTGCTACGATTTTCAGATGGTTGACAAGCTGGAAACGGAAAGCTTTGATATTCCCGTGGATCTGGTGCTGTGGGCGTAAAAAGGAGAAAACATGGAAGCAATTGTATGGATTGTTACCGCGGCGGTGGTTTTCGGCATCTGCCGTTTGGTAGACAAGGGATTTCAGAAGCTGTTTCGCAATAAGGCAGAGCACCTGTCGGGACTGGCCGTCCGGGTCAACAAGCGCTACGGCGTTTTCGGCATCATCTTAAGCGCCATCGGCATTGCCGCCATGGTCTCCGGCGCCGGGGAAGACAAGGTCCTGCTCTGGGGCGGCCTCATCGTCCTGCTGCTGGGGGTTTCCTTCGCGGTGTACTACCTGAGCTTCGGCATTTTTTACGGAGAGGACAGCTTTCTTGTCTCCTCCCTGGGTAAGAAAAGCGACGCCTACCGCTACAGCGACATTGAGGGGCAGAAGCTGTACCTGATCACAGGCGGCAACATTGTGGTGGAGCTGCAAATGCGCGGCGGCAAGACCGTTTCGCTCCAGTCCACCATGGACGGGGTGTACCCCTTCCTGGACACCGCGTTTTCCGGCTGGTGCCGTCAGAAGGGCCTTGCAGAGGACCAGTGTGATTTCCACGATCCCAGCAAGAGCTGGTGGTTCCCCCACGAAGAAAGTTGAGGAAGCCCATGCACATACCAAAAGGAACCACCGCGGAGCTGGAGCTGACCACCTTTCGGGAGGCGCTGGCTGCCGCCAACACCCCAAATCCCGACTACGACATCGAAAAATGGATCTACGCGCCCAACTTCTATTCGGAATACCGGTACATTCTGGGCACCCGGGGAGAAAAGCCCCTGATTTGCATCGGCATCAATCCCTCCACCGCCCAGCCGGATCACCTGGACAACACCCTGAAATCGGTCCAGCGGATCGCCCTGGGCAACGGGTTTGACAGCTTCCTCATGTTCAACGTCTATGCCCAGCGGGCAACGGACCCCAACACCATGGAAAAGGTGTGCAATCCCATGCTGCACCGGGAGAATATGGAGGCTTTCTCCTATGTGCTGTCCCTGTCCAAATCCCCTGCCGTGTGGGCCGCCTGGGGCTCCGTCATTGAAAAGCGCCCCTATCTGCGGGCCTGTCTGCGGGATTTGCTGGCCATCGGAAAGGACCGGGGCGCAAGCTGGTACTGCGCCGGGGCCATCACCAAAAAAGGCCACCCCCACCATCCCCTCTACCTGCGCAAGGACGAAGTCCTGCGGCCCTTCGATGTGGCAAATTATCTGGAGACGGCGTTTTGAGACGCAGGGACAGTTGATAATTGACAGTTGACAGTTATGGTATCCCTTCGGGATAAATCTAAACAAAGTGATCCGGAAGCCCTGGGGATTCCCCGTTTTTCTTCCTTTTTTTAATCTATTTCATCCCCGAAGGGGATTCCTCAATTGTCAATTATCAATTGTCAACTGTCAACTTTATCCATGCTGCAAATCACAGTCTGCTGCAAGCTTCCTGCGGCAGGCTTTTTCACAAAGGAGAATGACTATGAAATTCATCATTGCGTCCGATATTCACGGCAGCGCCTATTGGTGCGGGCGGCTCTGCGGGGAAATTGAAAGGGAGAATCCGGACAAGATTCTTCTTCTGGGGGATCTTTTGTACCACGGTCCCCGGAACGACCTGCCAAGGGACTATGCCCCCAAAAAGGTGATCCCCATGCTCAGCGCTCTGGAGGATCGGATTCTGGCTGTCCGGGGCAACTGCGAGGCAGAGGTAGACCAGATGGTGCTGCCCTTCCCCTGTCTTGCGGAGTACAGCCAGCTTCTTGCCGACGGCAAGGTTTTCTACCTGACCCACGGTCATCACGCAAACCCCCAGAACCTGCCCCAGCTTCCGGAAGGTTCCGTTTTCCTCTTCGGCCACACCCATGTGAAGCTGGACGAGACCATCAACGGCATCCGCTGCCTGAACCCCGGCAGTGTTTCCATCCCCAAGGACGGCAGCCACAGCTATCTGCTTTACGAGGACGGCAGCTTTTCTTTCCGAATTCTGGAGGAATAACCATGGATTCGACACAATGCGACAGCTGCTGGTATTATGATTATGATGAGGAGTATGAGGAATACTACTGCATGATGGATCTGGACGAGGATGAGGTATACCGCATTCTCACCTCCCGGTCCAAACAATGCCCCTACTATCGTCAGGGGGATGACTACACCCTAGCCAGGAGACAATAACCATGAAATTGCTTGCCGCTGTGCTCGCCCTGCTTTGCTTAACCGGATGCGGGCAAAAAGACCTGCCTGTCCCGGAACCGGATCCGGTTCCGGAGCAGTCGCTTCACGCTCCGGGGCACCCCCTGGAGCAGCAGACCAGCGGCATTATAGAGGTCTTTCCCACGGAAAGGGCAGGCACCTGCCAGCTTTACACCATGGGAAACAGCCTGCTGCTTCTGGATGACACGGGCATATCCGTCTTTACCGGGAAGGGGCTGCGTCTGTCCGGCAGCCTTTCCGGCGGCGTTCCGGTTTATTCCGATGCCGACAGCCTGTGGCTTTATGACAGCGCAGGCAGAAAACTGCGCATTCTGGACCGGAAGCTGGAAGAAACCGGGTCCCTTACCTTGCCGGAGGATGCCCTGGGAACCCCCGGCATTTCCCCGGAGGGCCGGGAAATTTACTTCCTGAAGCCGGAGGGCCTGTATGTGCTGGACCGAGACTCGGGTCTTTGCCGTCCCCTGCGGGACAACATGGCCGCCGCCGGAGGCAGCGTGCAATGTCTTGGTAAGGAACTCCTGCTCCGGCTGACGGATTCCAAGGGAGAAGATCGGGTGCTTCTGCTCTCCGCCCAGGATGGAAGCGCCCTGTATGAGGACCTTTGCCCCGCCGATGCCGCCGCTGCCGGTTCCGGTCTGCTGCTCCTGTCCCGGGAGCATTCCTTCCAAAAGCTGCTGCTTGTGGAGCCCTCCGGCGGGATTCAGGAGCTTCTGGTCAGCGGGGAAGAAACCCTCGTCTGCTTTCTTCCCCAAATGGACAGCCTGATCACCTGCAAAGAGGCCGCCGGTTCCGGCATCACCGCCAGCCTCTATCGGCTCTCCACCGGGCAGAAGCAGAGCTCCGTCACCCTGCCCGGGATCAGCCGTCTGGAACAGGGCTGTGTCACGGAGGACGGCACCCTGTATCTTCCCGCTTACAGCCGGGAGGAAAACCGGTGGTGGATCCTTCGCTGGAATTATGACGCCTTTCCCCCGGACAGCGACCGGTCCTACCTGGTTCCCTTTACCCGGGATTCTGTCCCGGATCCGGGCCAGGAAGCCCTCTGCCGGGATGCTGCCCAGCGGGTGGGGCTGGCCCGGGGCATTTCCCTTTCCGTATTGGAAGAGGCTGCTTCTTCCCAGCCCTGGGATTACACCCTGACCCCCTCCCGGCGGACCGACGAAACCCTCTGGGCCCTGGAAACCGTGGATTCGCTCCTCTCCTGCTTCCCGGAAGGCTTCCTCGACCAACTGAGCCAGGGCTATTCCGGCCTTACCCTGTGTCTGGTGGATTCCATCCAGGCTTCCGCCTCCGGCAGTCTGGACAGCGCCATGGGCCTTCAGTTTGAGGAAGCGGGCGCCTGCTGCATCGCCCTGGCGGTTTCTCCGCCGGAACAGCTTCGCGCCACCCTGATCCACGAGCTGAGCCACCTGATCGATACCCAGGTGATCCGCGCTTCCAACGCCTATGACAACTGGAATGACCTGAACCCCCAGGAGTTTTCCTACAGTCTGAATGCAAACGCGGACATGAGCCGGTATCAAAGCTTCTTAAGCGGAACCAACCGCTGCTTTGTGGACGAATACGCCATGAGCTTCCCCGCGGAAGACCGGGCCCGGATTCTGGAATATGCCGCCAGTCCCGGAAACGAAAGCCTGTTTGTTGCCCCGGTGATGCAGCAGAAGCTAAAAAGGATCTGCACCGGCATCCGGGAAGTCTTTTCCCTGACCCAGCCCTCCGGCACCTATCTGTGGGAACAGTATCTGGTGCAATACAGCCAGAGCCAATAAATATCCCCTCTGCGGTATTCGCAGAGGGGATCGTGCTTATGTAGCTCAGTCCTCGGGGAACAGGGTCTGTTTGCAGTACTGGATGATGGATCTTCTGGTCACAATGCCGATGAATGCGTCCTTGTCATCCACCACGGGAACAAAATTCTGGGTGGAGGCCCGGTCGATGAGATCGTGCATGGAGGTGGTGACCCGGACGGGTACATTGTCCTTCCTGCGGGAAATCTCTGTGATCTTATGTGCTTCGGCCTGACGCATATCCATATAACAGATATTGCGCAGGGCCCAAAGCAGGTCTCCCTCCGTAAGGGTGCCCCGATACTCACCATGCCGGTTGAGAATGGGGATGGACGAATAGCCTGCCGACTCCATTTTTTCTATTGCCTGACGAATGGTGTAATCATCGTAGAGATAAGCGCACATTGCCTTTGGCATCAAAAAAAACAAGATATTGTTCATGCCGCGTTTCCTTTCCGTGGCGGATCGTCTCTCCGCCGTCTACTCTATTATAGCACAGGGCGAGCAGAAAAGCATGAACAATTATTGACGAAGTCCACATGGAAAGCCAAGAATTTTTTCTTGTATTTTGTGCAGAGTGTATAATCACCCAGGTTCCGGATGAATTGGCCCCGGCTTTCTCAGTTGTGGAAGGAGAATTCCGTGCAGTCCAGGGTGGCAAAATAATCCATAGGTGTCTCGGCCCTGCGGATCAGCTGGAAGGTGCCGTCCCCATGGAGCAGAACCTCCGCGGAGCGGAGCTTGCCGTTGTAGTTGTAGCCCATGGAGAAGCCGTGGGCGCCGGTATCGTGGATGACCACAATGTCTCCCCGGGAGATGGCGGGCAGACTGCGCTCAATGGCGAACTTATCGTTGTTTTCGCACAGGCCGCCGGTGACGTCATACACATGGTCCAGAATGGCATCCTCCTTGCCCAGCACCGTAATATGGTGGTAGGCGCCGTACATGGCAGGCCGCATCAGATCCGCCGCGCAGGCATCCAGACCGATGTACTCCCGGTAGATGTGCTTCTGGTGCAGCACCGTGGAAACCAGATGGCCGTAGGGCGCCAGCATAAACCGGCCCAGCTCCGTGAAGATGGCCACGTCGCCCATCCCCGCCGGAGTCAGAATCTCCTCGAACCGGGCCCGGACACCGGCGCCGATGACCCCGATGTCGCAGGCGGGCTGCTCGGGGCGGTAGTCCACACCGATGCCGCCGGAGAGATTGATGAACCGGAAGTCCGCGCCGGTGGCATTGCGCAGCCGGACGGCAAGCCGGAACAGCTGCCCCGCCAGAGCCGGGTAATACTCGTTGGTGGTGGTGTTGGAGGCCAGGAAGGCATGGATGCCAAAGTGCTTGGTGCCCAGCTTCATAAGCCGGTTGATGGCACCGGCCATCTGATCCTCGGTCATGCCGTATTTGGCATCCCGGGGCATATCCATAATGGTGTTGCCCAGGCTGAAGGAGCCGCCGGGGTTATAGCGCAGGCAGACCGTCTCCGGCACGGGGCCCAGCTTTTCCAGGAAATCCACATAGGTGGCATCATCCAGGTTGATGTAGGCCCCCATCTCCCGTGCCTTGCGCATGTCCTTTTCCGGGGTCACATTGGAGGAGAACATCACCTCGTGGCCGGTAATGCCCACGGCCTCCGCCAGCAGCAACTCCGTATAGGTGGCGCAGTCGCAGCCGCAGCCCTCCTCGTGCAGCACCTTGAGAATATAGGGATTGGGGGTTGCCTTTACCGCGAAATACTCCTTAAAGCCCTTATTCCAGGAAAACGCGGCCTTCAGCGCCCGGGCATTTCTTCGGATGCCGGCCTCGTCATACAGATGAAAGGGGGTGGGGACCTGCTGGATGATTTCCTTTGCCTTGTCCAGGGTGATAAACGGGGTCTTCTTCATGATTCTCTTCCTCTCTTCCGCTGGGGTATTTCCATGGGACCTTCCCACCTGGAAGGCATGGTCAGACAGAAAAAACAAAATTGCGCGAATATGGCTAAATTTTATCGGGGATTCCGGTGTTTGTCAATCTTTTTTCTTCTCTACTGCCGGTAGGATCCAGCCTCTTCCCCGGGTAGAGCGGTAGAGTCCGCCCAGTAGGTACATTTCCGGCCAAAAGAATGCTATACTGTGGGCATACAGCAAGTGTGCAGGGAGGAACGCCTTATGATGAAACGAACAAAGCTGGCAGACCGCGCGCTGCCCAACTACTCCGCCGGGGAAGAAATCATGAATACCGTCACCCATATCGTGGGCGGCGCCATGGGCGTGGCGGCCCTTTGCCTGTGCGTGGCCTTCGCCGCCCTGCGGAAGAATGTCTACGGCATTGTGACCTCCGCCATATTCGGCTTCTGCATGATTGCTCTGTACAGCGTATCCAGCGTGTACCACGGGCTGAAGCCGGGCATGGGCAAAAAGGTGATGCAGGTCATTGATCACTGCACCATCTATTTCCTGATCTGCGGAACCTACACGGTGATGGCCCTGTCGGCCATCCGCCCCGTCTACCCCAGATTGGGCTGGTGGCTCTTCGGCTTTGAGTGGGCCATGGCCATTCTGGCAACCGTGCTCACCGCCATCGATCTTCACGCCTACCGGGTCTTTTCCATGATCTGCTACATCGGCATGGGCTGGGCCATTATCCCCTTCGCCGGGGTAGTCCGGGAGGTGCTGGGCCTGCCCGGCTTTTGGCTGCTGCTCTGGGGCGGCATTGCCTATACCATCGGCGCCGTGCTCTACGGCATCGGCAGCAAGCGCAAATGGATGCACAGCGTGTTCCATATCTTTGTAGACATCGGAAGCCTGCTCCATTTTCTGTGCGTGGTCCTCTATGCGGTGTAAACAAAATTGACAATTGACAGTTGACAATTGACAGTTGACAATTGTCAGTTGACAGTTGACAATTAAAGGGATCCCCTCCGGGGATGAATAAAATAGGATTGTGAAACTGAGCGTTTTCCGTGTATTTCCCGGACTTCCTAACCAATTTGTTTCAATCATCCCGAAGGGATACCATAATTGTCAATTGTTCATTGTCAATTGTCAATTCACAAAACCTCCCTTTTGCGCACAAACGCCCTTCCCTGCCTGACTGCGGGGAAGGGCGTATTTTAATCCTGCCGGTCGGTAAAGAACTCCCGGCGGTATTGGGAGGGCGTTACGTTTTCCGCCTTTTTAAAGGCCTTGGTAAAGACCCGGTAGTCCGCGTAGCCGGACCGGTCCGCCACCTCCGCCACACTCAGGTCCGTGGACAGCAGCAACCGTTTGGCGTTCTCCATCCGCACATTGGTGAGATACGCCAGGAAGCCCACACCGATTTCACTCTTAAAGAGCTGACTGATATACTGGGGGCTCAGGTGGAATTCCTCCGACAAAACGGTAAGGCTCACGTCCTCCGCCAGGTGGTCCCGCAGATATTGGGTAAGGGCGGTAATGGGCCGCTGTTCCTGGGGGCTGGGGTCCTTTTCCACCTGCCGCTGGAACAGGCCGATTTTCAGATTGTCAATGCAGGTGCCGAACTCCTCGTAGTTCACCGGCTTCAGAATATAGTCCGTGATCTTCAGCCGCAGAGCCTCCCGGCAATAGGAAAAGTCGTCGTAACCGGATACAATCACAAAGGCCATATCCGGATGCTTGATCCGGCTGACCTGGATCACCTTCAGCCCGCTCATAATGGGGATATTGATGTCCATAATCACAATATCCGGCAGCAGGGAATCAATCCGGGCCAGGGCCTCCATGCCGTCGGCGGCTTCCCCCACCACCTCACAGTCGTGGGCCTCCCAGTCGAAGAGCCGCTTGAAGCCCTCCCGGATCATGATTTCGTCGCCAACCAGCAATACCCGCAGTTTTTTCATTTGAGTCCTTCCTCCCTTTGGATGGGCAGCAGCAGTCTTGCCGTTGTGCCGCCCGAAGCATTCTTCCGGTAATGCAGGCCGTATTCCCGGCCGCACAAAAGCTTAATCCGCTTCTGCACGTTGAGAATCCCGATGCTGTTGCCCTCCAGCTTCAGGGGCTGCCGGGCGTATTCCTCCAGCTTCCTGTTCATGACCTCCATGCTGTCCCCGGGGAAGCCCGCGCCGTCGTCCTCGATTTCCAGAATCATCTTTTCCCTGTCCGCCCGTTGGGCCCGGATCAGAATGGTGCCCCGGTAGCCCCGGTCCTTCAGGCCGTGAAGCACACTGTTTTCCACCATGGGCTGCAAAATGAAGTTGGGCACCAGGGCATCCTCCAGGCTGGAATCGATGTCATACCGGCATTGGATTTCCGGATACCGGCAGCAGATCAGCTCCAGATAGCTTTCCAGCAGCTCCAGCTCATCCTCCAGGGGCACCTGCTGGCCGTTGATCTTCACTGTCAGCCGGAAGAAATCCACCAAACGCATGAGCAGCCCCGCCACCTGGGGATCATTGTTCAGCTGGGCCTGGATGCGGATGGTATCCAGGGTGTTGTAGAGAAAATGGGGGTTGATCTGGCTTTTGAAATAGAGCATGGAAAGCCTTTGCTCCGTCAGCTCCCCCCGGAGCAGGTCCGGGTTTTCCAGGGTCAGGTACACCGCCATGCACATCAGGGTCATGCCCATGCCGGTAATCAGCCAGGTATGGTTCAGGGCCTGGGCCAGGGCCACCATCAGCTCAATCATCAGCGCCGTAATGATCACCAGCTTTTTCTTCCGCTGGATCTTTACCCAGTTGCGGATCAGCAGGCCAAAGCTCATAAGCAGATACAGAGCCACCCCCAGATAGCAGGTATAGGTGACAATACCGTCGGAATAATTGCCCACAGGGGTCCTGGTGTAACGCACCGGCAGAAGAATGGTGCCCACGCTCAGCAGAACGAATATGACCCGGGAAAGAATGGTAAACCTCCGTTCGGACCCGGTTTCCTCCTCCACCAGCAGGGCCACATACACATAAAACAGATACACACAGCCCACAATGGTGGCAAGAAAGATGTGGTGCAGCACATCGTTGAGGAGGATGGGCAGCTCATCCAGCCGGTTCACGGTATACACCGTCAGGCCGTCAAACACCAGATTGATCATGGTCAGGATCAGCAGCGCCGAAAAGGCCCGGTGCAGATTTCCCGGCTTTTTCCCGGCGGAAAAGTAGACGCTGGCCACCAGTGTCAGCACCAGAAACAGGGCGATTTCCATACGAATCATCTTTGGCACCTTCTTTTGCAGACGCCTGTCCCCAAAAGCAGACAGGTTCCCTTGTTTTCCGGATCCATTATAACCCGGACAGCTCCCATATTCCAGTGCCTGGAATGCCGAAAATGTGTCTTTTTTTCAGCACAGACCGGAAGCATTGCATTTTGAGCAAAAAAATGGTATGATACCCGGGAAAAGAAATGTTCAGGAGGCACCCTATGGATCGAATCGGTTCCATTATCAAATTGGCGGGAAGCAAATTCCTCTCCCTGTATCAACTGGACGCCATCCGGCGGGACGGGGTGCATTTTCCCTACTTCGTCGCCTCCCGGAAAGGCAGCCCGGAGCAGCTCAAGGCCGTTACCAAGCGCAACGACCCCGACGGCGTGGTGATCTGCGCCCGCCGGGGGGAACAGATTGTTCTGGTGCGGCAGTACCGGTATCCCGTGGGGGACTATGTCTATGAGCTTCCCGCAGGGCTTGTGGAGCCCGGAGAGGATGTGGCCCAGGCTGCCTGCCGGGAAATGCTGGAGGAAACCGGTCTGACCCTCACCGTCACCGGGCTTTTGAAGCCCTGCTACACCACCGTGGGTATGACGGACGAAAGCTGCGCCACCGTATTCGGCACCTGTGAGGGAACCCCCAGCGCCCGGGGGCAGGAGCTCACCGAGGATATTCAGGTGGTGCTGGCCGACAAAAAAGAGGCCCGCCGGATTCTGGAGGAAGAAACCTTAGCCATTATGTGCGCCTATCAGCTGATGCGCTTTCTGGATGCCCAGTGAAAGGAACGAATTGTATGTCTCACGCCATTGCCGCCGTCTCCACCGGAAACCAGGTGTCCGCCATCGGAATCATCCGGCTTTCCGGGGATGACTGCATTTCCATCGCCCAAAGGGTTTTCTCCGGCAACCTTTTGGAAGCCCCCAACCGGAAGCTGCTCCTGGGCTGCCTGAAGGATACCCAGGGCCGGACCATCGATCAATGTATGGCCGTGGTGAGCCGGGCTCCTCACAGCTACACCGGGGAGGACACCGTGGAATTCCACTGCCACGGCTCCCCTGCCCTGCTGGCCGCGGGGCTGGACAGCCTGTATGCCGCCGGGGCAAGGCCCGCCCGCCGGGGGGAATTTACCAAACGGGCCTTCCTGAACGGCAAGCTGGACCTGACCCAGGCGGAGGCCGTCATTGACCTGATTGAAGCGGAAACTGCCGACGCCGCCGCCAACGCCGCCGGTCAGGTAGCCGGCGCGCTGCAAAAAAAGCTGGACCCCATCTACCGGACCCTTACCGACCTTTGCAGCCATTTTCACGCGGTGCTGGACTACCCGGATGAGGATATAGAGGACTTCGGTCTTTCGAACTATACCCGCACCCTGCGGCAGACTGCCAAAGCCCTCTATGACCTGCTGGGCACCTACCATCAGGGCCGGATTCTGCGGCAGGGCGTGGCCGCCGCCATTGTGGGCAGGCCAAATGTGGGCAAATCCAGCCTGCTCAACGCCCTGGCGGGCTTTGATCGTGTCATCGTCACCGACATTCCCGGCACCACCCGGGATACGGTGGAGCAGTCCGTTCTGGTGGGCTCCACCCGCCTGCGGCTCATCGACACCGCCGGTATCCGGGAAACCGGTGACCGGGTGGAGGCCCTGGGCGTCCGGCGCTCCCGGCAGGCCCTGGAGCAGGCGGATCTGGTGCTCTTTGTCTGCGACGGCTCCCAGCCCCTTACCCCGGAGGACCGGGAGATCATGGATGCCTGCTGTGAAGCGCCCCATGCCATTGCCCTGGTGAACAAGGTGGATCTGGGCCAGGTGGTGGAGCCGGGGGATCTGCCCTTCCTGAACGTGATCTGCACCAGCATTCCGGAGCACCGGGGCCTTGACCAGCTGGCGGACATCATCGACCTGGAATTCCAGGGGGAACTGCCCTGCGACGGCTCCATTCTCACCAACTCCCGGCAGTATGACGCCTGTCGCAGAGCCTACGAGGCCATGCTGCGGTCCCTTCAGGGACTGCAGCTGGGCCTGACCCCCGACGCGGTACTCACCGATGTGGAGGAGGCCATGGAAGCCATGGGCGAGGTCACCGGGGCCACCGTGAGAGAGGACATTACCGCAAGAATCTTTGAACGGTTCTGCGTTGGAAAGTAAGGAAACAACATGATTTATCTGGATAATTCCGCCACCACCAGGCCCTGCCGGGAAGCGGTTTCCGCCATGGTGGATGCCCTGGAGCAAAACTGGGGCAATCCCTCCGCCCTGTACGGCTTCGGCATTGATGCCTCCCGACTGCTGCGCACCGCCCGGCACACCGTTGCCGCCGCCATGGGCGCGGAGCCCGACCGGATCTTCTTCACCTCCGGCGGCACCGAAGCCGACAACTGGGCCATTTACGGCACCGTCAAGCGTCTGGGCAAGCGTGGAAAGCACATCATTACCACCGCCATGGAGCACCACGCTGTCCTCAACTGTATGCGCGAGCTGGAAGGCAGAGGGTTTGAGGTCACCTATCTGAAGCCGGACAGACTGGGCAATATCACCCTGGAGGACCTGAAGGCCGCCCTGCGCCCGGATACCATTCTGGTTTCCCTTATGATGGTCAACAACGAGGTGGGCTCCGTGCTGCCCATTGCCCAGATGGCAAAGCTCACCCACCGGATCTGCCCCGATGCCATCTTCCATACCGATGCGGTTCAGGGCTTTTTGAAGATCCCCTTCCAGGCCAAGACCCTGGGGGCAGATCTCATCTCCGTCTCCGGCCACAAGATCCACGGCCCCAAGGGGGCAGGGGCCCTGTACATCAGCCCCAGGCTCAAATCCTTCCCTGCCCTTTTGCAGGGCGGCGGACAGGAGGGAGGCCTGCGCAGCGGAACCGAAGGCACCCCCGCCATTTTCGGCTTTGCCGCCGCCGCCGGGGCAGGGGCCAAAACCTTCCGGCAGGATTCCGCCCGTGAAAAAGAGCTGATTGCCTATCTGGCGGACAAATTGTCCGCCCTTCCCGGCGTTGTGATCAACGGCGCCCATGAGGCCCCCCATATTCTGAGCATCGCCATCCCCGGCGTGCCCACCCAGAACTCCATCAACATTCTGCAGGACGCGGGCATCTGCGTGTCCGCGGGCTCCGCCTGCGCCAAGGGGCACAGGAGCCATGTGCTCTCCGCCATGGAGGTGCCGGGGGCGGTCATCGACGCCGCCTTCCGGGTCTCCCTGTGCCGGGACACCACGAAAGCGGAGCTGGATGCTCTGGTTCAGGTCATCACCCGGGACATTCTTCCCCGAATCTGACGGATTTCTTTTTGCGAATTCCACAAAAATCGCCGCATCTCAGGTCTTACCCTGTACGATGCGGCAATTTTGCAAGTTGAGAAAATTATATTGCAAAAACCGGTTGCATTTCCACACGCAATCTGCTACAATGTGTCGCAGACAAACCGTGAGAGGAGAACAATTGTCTATGAGCTATGTAAACGAAATCCTGGAGCGGGTCGCCGCTCAAAACCCTGACCAGCCGGAATTCCTGCAGGCCGTCACCGAAGTTCTGGAATCCCTGCGTGTGGTCATCGAGAAAAATGAGGACGTGTACCGCAAGAACGCCTTCCTGGAGCGTCTGGTCACCCCCGAGCGGATCATCATGTTCCGTGTTCCCTGGGTGGATGACAAGGGCCAGGTTCAGGTGAACAACGGCTACCGTGTCCAGTTCAACAGCGCCATCGGCCCCTACAAGGGTGGCCTGCGGTTCCATCCCAGCGTCAACCAGGGCATTCTCAAGTTCCTGGGCTTTGAGCAGGTGTTCAAGAACTCCCTGACCGGCCTGCCCATCGGCGGCGGCAAGGGCGGTTCCGACTTCGACCCCAAGGGCAAGTCCGACCGGGAGGTAATGGCCTTCTGCCAGAGCTTTATGACCGAGCTGTACAAGTATATCGGCGCCGACGAGGATGTGCCCGCCGGTGACATCGGTGTAGGCGGCCGGGAAATCGGCTACCTGTTCGGCCAGTACAAGCGCCTGAAGGGCCTGTACGAGGGCGTGCTCACCGGCAAGGGTCTGAGCTACGGCGGCAGCCTGGCCCGTACCCAGGCCACCGGCTACGGCCTGCTGTATATCACCGATGAAATGCTCAAGTGCAACGGTAAGAGCCTGGAAGGCAAGACCGTAGCCGTTTCCGGCGCCGGAAATGTGGCTACCTACGCCATTGAGAAGGCCTGGCAGCTGGGGGCCAAGCCCGTCACCTGCTCCGACTCCACCGGCTGGATCTACGATCCCGACGGCATCGATGTTGCCACCCTGATTGAGGTCAAGCAGGTGCGCCGCGCCCGGCTGACCGAGTACGCCAAGGCCCGTCCCAATGCCGTTTACCATGCGGGCAAGGGTGTCTGGACCATCAAGTGCGACGTGGCCCTGCCCTGCGCCACCCAGAACGAGCTGCTGCTGGAGGACGCCAAGGCCCTGGTCGCCAACGGCTGCTTCGCTGTATGCGAGGGCGCCAACATGCCCACCTCTCTGGAGGCCACCAAGTACTTGCAGGACAATGGAATCCTGTTCCTGCCCGGCAAGGCTTCCAATGCCGGCGGCGTGGCCACCTCCGCTCTGGAAATGACCCAGAACTCCCAGCGCCTGAGCTGGACCTTCGAGGAAGTGGATCAGAAGCTCCAAGGCATCATGGTGAACATCTTCCACAATCTGGACAATGCCGCCAAGGAATACGGCATGGAGGGCAACTACGTTGCCGGTGCCAACATCGCCGGTTTCCTGAAGGTTGCCGATGCCATGAACGCCCAGGGTATTGTTTAAGAACCCCTTTTCCCTGCCGAAAGCGCTGCTTTCGGCAGGGTTTTCTTTTTGGCACCGGCGGGGCCTTCCGAGAATTTTCCGTGCCAACAGAAATAGCTATTGCACTTTGCCGGTTTTTCTATTATAATGTGACATGGAAAAATGAAAAAGCATCTTCATTTTTGTCCAATTTGATCGTTTTGTGCCCCTGTCGCCGGATTCCCTCCCCTTTGGCAGGCGGATGCGGCGGGCACAACTTCGCTAGGAGGATTCGTAAATGCTGGAAGAACTGAAGCAAAAGGTTTATGAAGCCAATATGGAACTCCCCCGCCGGAATCTGGTCACCTATACCTGGGGCAATGTGTCCGGTATCGACCGGGAAAAGGGTCTGGTTGTCATCAAGCCCAGCGGTGTGGAGTATGAGGAGCTGACACCCGATATGCTGGTGGTCCTGGACCTGGAGGGCAATGTGGTGGAGGGCACCCTGAACCCCAGCTCCGATACCAAAACCCATATTGAGCTGTATAAGGCCTTCCCCAAGCTGGGGGGTATTGTCCATACCCACAGCCCCTACGCCGTGGCCTGGGCCCAGGCAGGCCGGGATATTCCCTGCTACGGTACCACCCACGCCGACTATTTCTACGGCTCCATCCCCTGCGCCCGGCACCTGACCCAGGAAGAGCTGGACGAGGATTACGAAAAGGGCACCGGCACCGTGATCATTGAAACCTTCCGGGAACGGAAGCTGGATCCCATGGCCGTTCCCGCCGTGATCTGCCACAGCCACGGCCCCTTCACCTGGGGCAAGGATCCCGCCCAGGCGGTTTACCACGCCGTGGTCCTGGAGGAAGTGGCAAAAATGGGCATCCTGACCCGCCAGGTGGATCCCAGCGCCGCTCCCGCTCCCCAGCGGATCCTGGACAAGCACTATCTTCGTAAGCACGGCCCCAACGCCTATTACGGCCAGGGCTGCAAATAAAACAATCAAAAAGGAAGAGGTTTCTGTTATGAAAGAATTCAACTACGTTGTCAACGATCCCCTGGGTCTTCACGCCCGTCCCGCCGGTATGCTGGCCAAGGCCGCCAAAGAGTTTGCCGACACCACCATCACCATTACCAAGGGCCCCAAGACCGTTAAGGCTACCCAGCTGATGATGATTATGGGTCTGGCCGTCAAGAACGGCGACCAGGTTACCGTCAAGGCAGAGGGTCCCTCCGAGGATGCCGCCATTGCCGCCATGGAGAAGTTCTTCCAGGATAACCTGTAAGCCCGCCGATTTACAAAACAAGGGGACCATGCCATGATTACAATTCAAGGAAAAGGCGTTTCCTCCGGTGTCATCCGGGGAAAGCTGTATTTCTACAAGCGGGCCGACACGGCTGTAACCAACCGCAAGGCAGAGGATCTGGAGGCCGAGAAGGCAAGATTTGCCCAGGCCCAGCAGGATTCCATCGCACAGCTGACGCTCCTTGCGGACAAGTGCCGGGAAGAAGCGGGTGAGGAATCCGCCGTTCTGTTTGAAACCCATGCCATGTTCGTGGAGGACGAAGACTATGTGGCCTGCGTCCTGGACACTATGGAGTCCGAGGGCTGCTGCGCGGAGTATGCCGTGGAGGTAGCCGGAAATCAGTTCGCCGAAATGTTTGCCGCCATGGAGGATGCCTACATGCAGGCCCGTTCCGCGGACATTCTGGATGTGAGCCGCCGCCTGATCAACAACCTGATGGGCATTTCCGACAGCGGCATTGCTTCCGATGAACCCGTTGTCCTGGCTGCCGATGACCTGGCTCCTTCCGAAACCCTGCAAATGGACAAGTCCAAGATTCTGGGCTTTGTCACCCAGGGCGGTTCCGGCAACAGCCACACCGCCATTCTGGCCCGGACCATGGGCATTCCCGCCATCTGCGGCATCGGCGAGGCCCTGAAGCAGGAATATGAGGGCCGAATCGCCTATGTAGACGGCGAAACCGGCGTGATGATTCTGGATCCGGACGAAATCACCCTGACAAACCTGAAGGCCAAGTACGACGAGCAGCAGCGCCGCAAGGAGCTTTTGCAGTCCATGAAGGGTCAGGAGGATGTGACCCTGGACGGGAAGCACATCAAGGTGTACTGCAACATCGGCTCTCCTGAGGATGTGGCCTCCGTGCTGGCCAACGACGGTCAGGGCATCGGCCTGTTCCGTTCCGAATTCCTGTATCTGGCTGCCGACTACTATCCCACCGAGGAAGAGCAGTTTGAAGCCTACAAGGCCGTTGCCGCCGCCATGGAGGGCAAACGGGTCATCATCCGCACCCTGGACATCGGCGCCGACAAGCAGGTTGCCTATTTCAATATGCCCAAGGAGGAGAACCCCGCCATGGGCAACCGGGCCATCCGGATCTCCCTGACCCGGCCGGAGGTATTCCGCACCCAGCTGCGGGCCCTGTACCGGGCTTCCGCCTTCGGCAAGGTTGCCATCATGTTCCCCATGATCACCTCCGTATGGGAAGTGGAGGAGTGCAAGCGGGCCTGTGAAAACGTAATGAAAGAGCTGTCTGTGGAGGGCATCCCCTACAATCCCAATACGGAGCTGGGCATTATGATTGAAACCCCGGCCTCCGTATTCGTGGCGGAGGAGCTGGCCAAGATGGTGGACTTCTTCTCCGTGGGCACCAACGACCTGACCCAGTACACCCTGGCCTGCGACCGTCAGTGCAGCGACCTGGGCCGGTTCTACGATCCCCATCACCCCGCCGTTCTGCGGGCCCTGAAGACCGCCGCCGACGCCGCCCACAAGGCCGGCATCTGGATCGGCATCTGCGGTGAGCTGGGCGCCGACCTGAGTCTGCTGCCCACCTTTATGGCAATGGGCATCGATGAGCTCAGCGTCACCCCCACCGCCGTTCTGCCGCTGCGTCAGGCCCTGCGCAGCACCGACACCCGGAGCTGTGATCTGAGCGCCCTGGAGTGCTGAGAAAACCGGCTCTATGTCAATCGTTGGGGTAGAGACAATACACAAATAACTTTTACCGCCGAACCCAAATGGGTTCGGCGGTGTTCTTTTCGAAAAGCCCCTTTCCCTGCCTCGCAGCCCTTTGCCGCCTCCGACAGCCCAAAAAACCGGACGCCATGGCGTCCGGTTTTTGCGGCTTTTCGCGTGATTTCTCTCATTCCAATTGGTTGGCGCCGGTGGAATAATCAATAATCACACCGGGCTGCACATTGTAGCAGTACACATTGAAGCATACGCCCTCGCCGTCATCCTCCACGGACCAGGCTTCCATCAGCACACCCCGGGCAACCAGATCTGTGCCGTCAAAAATCGGGGTCACCCGGTAGAGCACATGGTTGCCGGTTTCACGCACATAGTCCGCCACCAGGTTTTCAAAGGGCAGCATGCCGGTTACATTCAGGTATCGGGTTCCGGTGATCAGATTCTGCTTGTTGGCATTCTCCGCGGTCAGCTGGTAGCCGATGAGATGGCACCGGTTATAGAGGTATTTCCCATCCACAAAATCATATTTGGACACCTGCCAGCCGGTGGGCTTTACGGAACCGATGCTGCCCCGGGGCTCCGTGGGCATCAGGTCCCGGCCCACGCAGGCTTCCGCCGGGCCGCAGCGGCCCAAGCCGTCCAGCGGCGCGTAGGTCTCATAGGAGGTGGTGGTGTAGTCCTCCTGGGCGAAGAAGGGCTCATTTCCGTTGACGGCCACATAGGCCTGGCCGGAGTATTCCGGAATATCCTCCAGGGAGATTACCTGGCCGGGGCCGAAATAATAATTGTATACCGCCGTGCCGATGAGCAGCAGCGCCAGAAGCAGCAGCTGCTTCCAGTTCAGGGGCCGTTTATTCCTCTGTTTCGTCATCTTGCTTCCTCTTTTCAAACCGCGTTTCCGTGATCGCCGGATGGGAGTAGCCGGGAAAATCCGCCCGTTCCCTCTCTTCCCAGGCATCCCGTCCCCCAGGGAAACGGAAGTATTCCTCCGCCGGGTAATCCCGGTTCCAGCCGTAGAGATAGATGCGCTCCGGCTCCAGGCCCTCCTCCACCGGCTCCTCCCAGAAGCAATAGGCCCCTTCCGGCACCCGGGCCGGGTCCTCCGTCACGGAAAGCGCCGCCTGGGGGAAGGCTTCAAACAGCATGGCACTTTTCTCTCCGAGCCAGAGCTTCCCGCCGCACCTTTCCAGAATACGGCGGCACAGCTCCCGGTCCCGGCTTTGGCGGCGGCCATGGAACCGCATGCCGAGGGCATTGTCCACACAGGAAATGAGTATCAAAACGCTTCCCCCTCCTTTTGGGATTATCCTATCACATGGGGCCGGATTTTACAAGAGAACCTTTCTTCTGCCAGGGCTATAGGGCCCCGGGGCTTGCCATGAAAAATCCCTCCCGGAAAGAACCGGGAGGGCGTTGGATCAATGATACTTGGGGCTTTCTCCCCACTGGTTGGCTTCGGGGACGCTGTCGGTGCAGGCGGCCACCAGAACGATGATCTGGCCAGCGATGGGAAGCAGATTCCACAGCAGCCAGGTCCAGCTCCTGCCGGTGTCGTGGAGCCGGCGAACCATGCTGGACAGATTGGGCACCAGGGTTGCCAGGGACCACAGGGACAGCAGCAGGCTCCCCTCCCTGAGCAGCAGGCCCAGGACCGCCGAGATGATCCAGATCACCAGCTGGGCGCCCCAGTATTCGCTGCGGCGGGAACGGCCGGAAAAGTCCATATAGCGGGAAAAATAGAGCCGCACCGCTTCTCCCGGCGTGACTGCCGGAAGCTCCGTGGTTCTGTGGGGATGCCCGCAGGCGGAGTTCACCCGGGTTCCCTGCTGGGCGGATTCCACAGGGGCCCCGCAGGAGGTGCAGAATTTATCGGAATCTGAAAGAATATTACCGCATTTTGGACAAAACATCGCTTACTCCTTTACGGTTCCATCGGGATTGAACAGGGGCAGGGGCTCCAGGAAAATGATGTCGTCCCGGTCCTTGGCATCCCCCTCTGCCAGAATGGCCATCCGGCCGCAGATGATGCCGCCGGCCTTTTCCACCAGGGCTTCCAGCGCGTGGAGGCTTTCGCCGGTGGAGATCACGTCATCCAGAACCAGGATTCGTTTCCCCTTCATCAGCTTGGCATCCTCGCAGTCCAGGTACAGCCGCTGCTCCTTGGCGGTGGTGATGGAGTTGACGGTGACGCTGAAGGGATCCCGCATATACAGCTTGGGGCCTTTCCGGGCCAGGAGGTACTTGGCGTCTCCCGCCTGGCGGGCCATCTCGTGGGCCAGGGGAATGCCCTTGGCCTCGGCGGTGATGATGTAGTCGTATTCCGGTGCCTTCTTCAGCAGCTCCCGGGCGCAGGCCACGGTAAGCTCCTGATCACCGAAGATGATGAAACCGGCAATGGACAGATTTTCGTTTACGGGGCAGATGGGCAGATCCCGTTCCAGACCCGCAACGCGCATATGATAGTACATGGAAGCCACACTCCTTGTCTATATAGATAGGATTATTATACCGATCCCAATCGAAAAGGTCAAGGGTTTGGGGAAAGAAAGGCCCCGGAGAGCAGGACGCTTTCCGGGGGATGTGCAAAACGTACAGAGGTCGGGGCGGCAGTATCAGGCCATTTCCAGGGCCAGAGGCTTTCCGCCCAGGATGTGGAAATGCAGATGCGGTACGGTCTGGCCGGCATCGGGTCCGCAGTTGGAGACAACCCGGTAGCCCCCCGCCAGGTTTTCTGCGGCGGCGATTTGGGGAATCACCTCAAAAATGTGGGCAACCACAGCGCTGTTGCCCGCAGTGACGCCGTTGCAGCCGGGGATATGGGCCTTTGGAATCACCAGAATATGGGTGGGCGCCTGGGGATTGATGTCCCGGAAGGCAAAAACGGTTTCATCCTCATAAACCTTGGTGGAAGGAATTTCGCCGGCGACGATCCGGCAGAACAGACAATCATTCATAGCAGCAACCTCCAAATTACATTCCAAATACATGCAGCCCCACATGGCTGACGGAAGCCATAATCACCGCGGCAGCCACCACACCCAGGGTAACGGACACCACGGTTTTCTTGATGCCCAGGTCCAGAAAGCTGGCACCCAGGGTGCCTGTCCAGGCGCCGGTGCCGGGAACGGGGATGCCCACAAAGGCGATCAGCGCGATCATCAGGCCGAACCGGCCGAACCGGCCGCCTGCCAGCTTTCGTCCGGCGCCCTCCCCCTTTTCGTGGCAGAACCGGCAGAAGCCGCCGATATAGGGCTTGTCCAGGCCCCAGAGCAGAACCTTTCGGGCGAAGAGATAAATCACCGGCACCGGGACCAGATTGCCCAAGGCGCAGACAATGATGGAAGTCATGGTATCCAGGCCCATGCCGATGGCAATCGGGATGGCCCCCCGGAGCTCCAGCAGCGGAACCATGGATATGAAAAACACAGAAAGATATTTCAGAAACAATGACATCACCACAAATAAAATAACATTCTTTGTATTTTATCACATTTACCGGTCCGTTGCAATGGTTTTACAAGAAAATTCACAAATTCCCCACGGGACCCGTGGGGAATTTCGTTCAGGCAGTTTTGGTTTCTTTGATCACAACGTAGCCATCCACCAGGTTGGCTTTTTCCAGGGTGCCTTCAATGGCCACCTGGCGCTCCATCAGATCGGTGAGGATGATGACGCCGTCCTTGGACTCAATGGTCATGACGTTCTTCATCACCACGGCCTCCGGCGTAAGGGTATTGCGGTATACGGTAGAAAGACACATAATTCCCGCTCCTTACTCTGCCAGGCTCTGCAGCACAACGGACAGGCGCATATTGCCCTTTTCAAAATCGGATACGGCGGCCATCACCTGCTCATAGGCGGTGTGGTTGCCAACCTCCTCCAGCTTGGCTGCCAGCTCTGCCAGCTCCTTGGCATGGGCGGCGTTGTGGCCCACCATGTACTTCATCAGGGCAGTGAGCTCCTCCATAGGCGTGTGCTCGCAATGCTCGGTGCAGCCGCCGCAGTCGTGACCGCAGTCATGGCTGTGGTGATGCTCCCCCTCATGGGTATGGCTGTGGGAATGGACGGTGCCGTCGGCATGGGTATGAACGTGCTCATGGGCACCGCCGGAAATATGATCGTGATCCAGATGCATGGTATGGATCCTCCTTTTCGTTTTTTGTATAGGAACCTCTGAACAAATCGTCTGCGGCTGATCAGCTCTTGCCGACTTATTCAGAATTTCTTATATTATACTCCCTCATGGAAGCGTTGTCAAAGAATTTCTTCCGGGGTATCCCCTCCCCCCGGTTGCAAAAAGGCGGGAAATACGGTATAATACCCCCAAATGAAAGCGAGGAATTGCTATGTCTGAAACCCACGAATTTGAGCAGGAACACTGCCGCGACCATGATCACGACCATGGGCATGACCAGGATCATGACCATGATCATGCCTACCTCCACGCCCACGGCATTCCCCATTCCCACGGCCATGTCCACGAAAACCAGAAGGCGGTGGTCAACCGGCTTTCCCGGGCCATCGGCCATCTGGAAAAGGTAAAGCGGATGGTGGAAGAAGGCTACGACTGCTCCGAGGTTCTGGTGCAGCTGGCCGCCGTGCGCTCCGCTCTGGACAACACCGGAAAGGTCATCCTGAAGGACCATATGCGTCACTGCATGGTGGATGCCGTGGCCGCCGGTGACCAGGAGGCCATCAACGATCTGATTGCCGCCATCGACAAGCTGATATGACTATGACGCTGGAGGAATTTTTTCATCAGAATCCCAGGGCGGCGCTGGCCTTTTCCGGCGGTGTGGATTCTGCCTATCTTCTGTACGCCGCCGGAAAATACGGCGCCCAGGTAAATGCCTACTATGTACACACCGCCTTTCAGCCTGCCTTTGAGCTGCGGGATGCCCAGCGGCTTGCCCGGGAATTGGGTGCGGAGCTGAAGGTTTTGGAGCTGGACATTCTGGAAGACGAAACCCTGGTTTCCAACCCGGCAAACCGGTGTTACTTCTGCAAAAAGCGGATTTTTTCCGCCATTCAACAGGCCGCCCTGGCAGAGGGCTTCCGGCTGATTCTGGACGGCACCAACGCCTCCGATCAGGTCGCCGACCGGCCGGGAATGAAAGCCCTGCAAGAGCTTTCCGTCCGCTCCCCCCTGCGGGAAGCGGGGCTTACCAAGCAGGAAATCCGGGAGGAATCCCGCCGGGCCGGTCTCTTTACCTGGAACAAGCCCAGCTACGCCTGCCTTGCCACCAGAATTCCCACCGGCACCGGCATTACCCAGGCCCAGCTCTGCCGGACGGAATGGGCCGAGGACTATCTCCACGCCCTGGGCTTCCGGGATCTGCGGGTGCGGCAGCAGGGAAATCTTGCCCGGGTTCAGCTCCCGGCAGACCAGATGGGGCGCTTTCTTTCCCTGCGGGAGGAAATTCTGCCCACGCTGAAAGCCCGCTACGACGGCGTGGTACTGGATATGGAGGAACGAAATGGACAGTGAAATCCGCTCCCTTTTGCTGGGGGTCCAGCAGGGCAGCCTTTCCGTTGACGAGGCCCTGCTGCGGCTGAAGCAGAAGCCCTTTGAAGACATCGGCTATGCCAAGGTGGATCTGCACCGCCGGGTCCGGCAGGGTGCCGGGGAGGTTGTCTACGGCGCCGGGAAAACAGCCGGGCAGATTGTGGGCATCCTGGAGGCCCTGGGGCAGGGCGGCCAGGAAAACGTGCTGATCACCCGGCTGGACAAAGAGAAAGCGGACCTTGTCCGGGAAGAGGTGCCCATCACCTATTATGCTGATGCCCGCGTGGGCATTGCCGGAAAAATGGCCGCTCCCTGGGGCATGGGAAAAATCGTCATCGCCACCGGCGGCACCAGCGACCAGAGCGTTGCCGAGGAAGCGGCCCTGACCGCGGAATTTCTGGGAAATTCCGTGACCCGGCTTTATGATGTAGGCGTGTCCGGCATTCACCGGCTTCTGACCCACAGCCGGGAGCTGATGGACGCCAGTGTGGTGATCGCCATCGCGGGGATGGAAGGTGCCCTTGCCAGCGTGGTGGGGGGACTGTGTGACTGCCCCGTCATCGCGGTGCCCACCAGCGTGGGCTACGGCGCCGCCTTTGGCGGGCTGGCGGCCCTGCTGGGTATGCTCAACTCCTGCGCCAGCGGCGTGTCGGTTGTAAACATTGATAACGGCTTCGGCGCCGGATACCTGGCATCGTTGATCAACCATATGGAGGCCCGGAAATGACAGATGAGGTTATGGAACTGAGCTGCAATCTGGATGATATGTGTCCCGAGGACATTGGCTTTGCCATGGATGTGCTGCTGGATGCCGGCGCGCTGGATGTCTGGACCAGCCCCATCGGCATGAAAAAGAACCGTCCCGGCGTAATGCTCAGCCTTCTGTGCCCTCCGGAGGAAGCTGCGCGCTTCGCGGAGCTCCTGTTCCGCCACACCACCACCCTGGGCATCCGCCAGACCCCCCACCGGCGGTTCCTGCAGCGCCGGACCTTTATCCAGGCGGAAACCCCCTGGGGCCCCGTCGGGGTGAAGTGTACCGATTCCACCTGCAAGCCGGAATACGAGGATCTGAAAGCCATCGCGCAAAGGGAGCACCTTCCCATCTCCCAGGTCCGTCAGGCAGCCCTGGAAGGCTACAAAGAAACCCAGAAATAACGGAAGGCGGCACCCGAACCCGGGTGCCGCCAAATATTAGTCTGTAGTTTCCTTTTTCTGCTTCTTTGCCTTTCTCTTCTTCCGAATCGCTTTCAGAAGCTTTCCCGCCAGGAACACCACCAGGCCAAATACGAGCAGATAGGGCAGGTCGATCAGCAGCCAGGTAAAGAAATCCAGAATGCCGCTGCCCAGATCCTTCAGGCTCTTTACAAAGCCCTCGCCGATTTTCTCCAGCCGGGTCTTTTCCTCCACGGGGGTATATTCCTTCACCTCGGTGATGCTCAGATTCACCGTGGCGTAATCCACCCGGTTTTCCAGCACCTTGAGCCGGGAGGCATAGCGCTCCAGCTCATCCCGGACATCCGTCAGCCGGGATTCAATTTCCAGCAGATCCGTCATATTGTCCGCCTGGCTCAGCAGCTCCAGAAGCCTTGTCTGCTCGGTTTTCAGGGCGTTGACCCGGCTTTCGGTATCCACATACTGCAAGGTCACATCCTCGGTGCTGCGGCTGGAGGACACCACATTGGTGCAGCCCTCCATGGTCTGGGTAAAATCCTCCAGATTTTCGGCGGGAATCCGCAGGGTCATATCCCCGCTGCGGTAGCGGCGGCCGGAATAGGCGCTGCCGTTGTAAATACTCTGGTCCTGCACATAGCCGTTCAGCTGGTTCAGCGCCTGGTTCACGCTGTCAATGGCACCGTCCAGGTCATCCGTTTCCGCGTTCATGTGCATGGTGATGACAAACTTCCGGTTCTCGGGCAGGTCCACCGACGTGCTGCCGGAGTTCATGGACTGGGCGCCCATATCGGCAGGGGCCTCCGCCGCCATGGCGGTGTCCTCGGCAAGCTCATAGCGATAGGCGCCGGTTTCCGAGGCGGTTTTGCTTCCGCCGCAGGCGCTCAGCAGCAGCGCCAGACACAAAAACAGCGGGATCAATCGTTTCATGTTTTCAGCCTCCTTGTTGTTTTCTCCTGATTGGAGCATAACACAGAGGGGCTATTTTTTCAAGGCAGGGAGCAAAAACTTAATAGAATATTCGGATTTCCCTGGTCTTTGCACACCTTGCACGGATTTGCACTTGCATTGCACCCGGGTTTTCGGTATAATGGAACAAGACCAAATAACGGAGGCAATGCAATGGCAAAGCTCTACTTCAAGTACGGTGCCATGGGCTCCAGCAAAACCGCCCAGGCCCTGATTACCAAATACAATTACGAGGAAAACGATCTGCGGGTCTGGCTGTTAAAGCCCAGCGCCGACATCCGGGACGGAGCCCACACCATATCCAGCCGCATCGGCCTGAGCGCCGAAGCGGATATTCTCACCCCGGAGATGGACGCCTACGCCTGGTTCCGGGAAAAGCTTGAGGGCCAGTGCGATGTGATCATCGTGGACGAATGCCAGTTCCTCACCCCGGAGCAGATTGACCAGCTTAGGAGAATTGTGGACGACTGCGGCATCCCCGTGATGTGCTTCGGCCTGCGGACGGATTTTCAGACCAAGCTCTTCCCCGGCTCCCTGCGGCTGATGGAAATTGCCGACACCATTCAGGAGATCAAAACCATCTGCGACTGCGGGGCCAAGGCTACCGTCAACGCCCGGATTGACAGCCAGGGCCACATCGTCACCCAGGGCGCACAGGTCTTCCTGGGGGGCAACGACAGCTATATCGCCATGTGCCACAAGTGCTATGTAAAAGGCATCCAGGAGCATAAGGTCATCAGGCTCCACGGACAAGGGTAAGACCAATTGACAATGGATAATTGACAGTTAAACAAAGGAGTGTATTCTCATGGAACTATCCCAAATTCTCGCCAAATGCGACCACACATTGCTTGCGCAGACCGCCACCTGGGCGGACATCCGGGCCGTCTGTGACGATGGGCTGAAGTACCATACCGCTTCCGTCTGCATCCCCGCCTCCTTCGTAAAGCAGGCCAAGGAGTATGTGGGCGGCAAACTTCCCATCTGCACCGTCATCGGCTTCCCCAACGGCTATGCCACCACCGCTTCCAAGTGCTTTATGGCCTCGGATGCCGTAGACAACGGCGCGGACGAGGTGGATATGGTCATCAACATCGGCTGGGCCAAGGAAGGCAGGTTTGACGCGGTCCGGGATGAAATCGCCGCCGTGAAAAAGGCCTGCAAGGGAAGGCTTCTGAAGGTGATCATCGAAACCTGCCTGTTAACCGACGAAGAGAAGATTGCCCTCTGTAAGGCCGTGTCCGACTCCGGGGCGGACTATATCAAGACCTCCACCGGCTTCTCCACCGGCGGGGCCACCTTCCACGATGTGGCGCTGTTCGCCGCCCACGTTGCCCCCCATGTAAAGATCAAAGCCGCCGGCGGCATTTCCAGCCTTGCCGA
Source organism: Oscillospiraceae bacterium (assembly GCA_017622995.1). Taxonomy (GTDB): domain Bacteria; phylum Bacillota; class Clostridia; order Oscillospirales; family Oscillospiraceae; genus Faecousia. The sequence goes on along the minus strand of JAGAQA010000045.1, from coordinate 53,983 downwards.
CGCGGAAGAATTCATCCGTCTGGGGGCTTCCCGTCTGGGCACCTCCCGGATTGTCAAGCTTGCTAAGGCCATGGAAAAGAACGAAACCGCTGCCAACGACGGCAGCTACTGACCGGAAAGGAGTAAAGAAATATGCTGACCACCCCCACCCCCCACATTTCCGCCGCCCCCGGTGATTTCGGCAAAACCGTGCTGATGCCCGGTGATCCCCTGCGCTCCAAATTCATTGCCGAGCACTTTCTGGAAAACCCCGTGCTGGTCAACAACGTCCGGGGCGTTCAGGGCTACACCGGCCTTTATAAAGGCGTCCGGGTCTCCGTGATGGCCTCCGGCATGGGTATGCCCGCCATCGGCATCTACAGCCATGAGCTTTTCAACGGCTACGGTGTGGAGAACATCATCCGCGTGGGCTCCGCCGGTGCCATTCAGGAGCACATCCACCTGTACGATCTGGTCATCGCCCAGGGCGCCTGCACCGATTCCGCCTGGGCCCGCCAGTTCCATCTGCCCGGCACCTTTGCCCCCATCGCCAGCTGGGAGCTGCTCCAGGAGGCCGTAAAGGCCGCAAGCGCCAACGGCGCCCGGTACCATGTGGGCAACGTCAACTCCTCCGATACCTTCTATGGGGATCACATCGGCGTTCCTGAGGGGCTGGACAGTCTCTACGGCCTAAAGAAAATGGGCGTGATGGCCCTGGAAATGGAGGCCGCCGCCCTCTATATGAACGCCGCCCGCTACGGCAAGCGGGCCCTGTGCATCTGCACCATTTCCGACCATATCCTCACCGGGGAAGAAACCACCTCCGAGGAGCGCCAGAATTCCTTCACCACCATGATGAAGGTGGCTCTGGATGTGGCCGTTGCCATGGAGAACAAGTAATATGAAGCGCGTTTTTCTCATTGTCCTGGATTCCTGCGGCGTGGGCCAGCTGCCGGACGGGCCGGCCTTTGGAGACGTGGGCGTCAACACCCTGCGCTCCTGCGCCTCCTCCCCGGAGTTCTCCGTCCCCAACCTGCTGAAGGCGGGCCTGGGTAATCTGGACGGGGTGGATTACCTGCCCAAGGAGCCCAATCCCACCGGCGCCCTGTGCAGGCTGGCAGAGGTGTCCATGGGCAAGGACACCACCATCGGCCACTGGGAGATCGCCGGTGTTCCATCTGCCAGACCCCTGCCCACCTATCCCCAGGGCTTCCCTCCGGAGGTGCTGGAGGCCTTTACAAAAGAAACCGGCCGGGGCGTTCTGTGCAACAAGCCCTACTCCGGCACGGCTGTGATCCGTGACTACGGCATGGAGCAGAAGGAAACCGGCAAGTGGATTGTCTACACCTCCGCTGACTCCGTCTTTCAGGTGGCCGCCAACGAGGAATGGATTCCTCTGGAAGAGCTGTATGATGCCTGCCGGAAGGCCCGGGCCATTTTGCAGGGCGAACACGGCGTGGGCCGGGTCATCGCCCGGCCCTATGTGGGCAGCAGCCCGGAAACCTTCCGCAGAACCGCCAACCGGCATGACTTTTCCCTGGAGCCTCCGAAGGAAACCATGCTGGACGCCATCCAAAAAGCCGGTCTCGACTGTCTGGCCGTGGGAAAGATTCATGACATCTTCGCCTGCCGGGGAACTACCGAGCATGTCTACAACAAGAGCAACGCCGACGGTATGCAGCACACCCTGGACTACGCCGCCCGGGATTTTCACGGCCTGTGCTTTGTAAACCTGGTGGACTTTGATATGCAGTTTGGCCACCGCCGGGATATTGACGGCTACGCAAGGGCCCTCTCGGAATTCGACACCTGGCTGGGTGGGTTCGTGAAAATGCTGGGGCCGGAGGATGTGGTGATGATCACCGCCGACCACGGCTGCGACCCTGCCTACACCGCCACCACGGACCACACCCGGGAATATGTGCCCTTCCTGGCCCTTGGGCCAAAGGTACGCCCCGGCAATCTGGGCACCCGGGGGAGCTTCGCCGACATCGCCGCCACCGTAACCGAGCTGCTGGGCGTTCCCTTTGAAACCCCCGGCAGAAGCTTCGCCAAGGAACTGGTGGAGGAGAATTGACAATTGTCAATTGATAATTTTTCTGCAATTGGAGGTACTCCATGGAACCCAAAGAACTGATTGCCCAGGCGGTGGAAGCCATGGGCAGGGCCTATGCGCCCTATTCCGGCTATAAGGTAGGCGCGGCGTTGCTGTGCGCCGATGGCACGGTTTATCAGGGCTGTAATATCGAAAACGCTTCCTATAGCCCTACGAACTGTGCCGAGCGCACTGCCTTTTTCAAGGCGGTTTACGACGGGCACCGGGATTTTACCGCAATCGCCGTCTGCGGCGGAAAAGACGGCGTGATTACCGGTGCGTTTCCACCCTGTGGCGTTTGCCGGCAGGTGATGCGGGAGTTCTGCGGGGAGGATTTTAAGATCTATCTGATCAATGAAACGGGGTATGAAACCGCAACACTGGCGCAGCTTCTGCCCTATAGCTTTTCCGCCGGAGCGTATATGTCCGCAGGTGAGTAACATTTGCTTTCACCTGGGGGAAAATGCTGTAAAAAGTGCGATTGGGTGTTGATTTTTTCCCCAGAATGTGCGAGAATAACCTCGGTATGAAGTCATACTGAAACCTACTACTTATGGAGGAATGCATTATGAAAAAGATTCTGGCGCTGCTGCTGGTTCTGGCCATGACTCTGTCTCTGGCCGCCTGCGGCTCCAAGCCCGCGGAGACTGCTGCTACCACTGCCACCGAGGCACCTGCAGCCACCGATGCACCTGCAGCCACCGAGGCGCCCGCTGCTCCTGCTGAGACGGAAGCTCCCGCCGCCGGTGTTGCCAAGGTTGCACTGGTGACCGACGTGGGCACCATCGACGACGAGTCCTTCAACCAGGCCTGCTGGCAGGGTGTTGAGGCCTGGTGCAAGCGCAACAATGTGGAGTACACCTACTATCAGCCCACTGAGGACTCCACCGACGCCCGTGTGCAGTCCGTCGCCCAGGCCATTGCCGAAGGCGCTGACACCATCGTTATGCCCGGCTACCTGTTCGGTGCGACCCTGACCGTGGTTATGGAAGAGTACCCCGACGTGCACTTCATCGCCGTCGACGTTGCCTCCGGCGACCTGACCGTGGACTACAGCACCTACTATGATCCCGCCGCCAACACTGCCTGCCTGACCTTCTCCGAGGAGCAGGCCGGTTATCTGGCCGGTTACGCCGCTGTCAAGGACGGCTACACCAAGCTGGGCTTCCTGGGCGGCATGGCCGTTCCCGCCGTTATCCGTTACGGCTTCGGCTTCGTGCAGGGCGCTGACGCTGCCGCTGCCGAGCTGGGCACTCCCATTGAGATCAATTACACCTACGGTGGCCAGTTCTTCGGCGATGCCAACATCACCGCCAAGATGGAAGGCTGGTACGCTGCCGGTACGGAAGTCGTCTTCGCCTGCGGCGGCGGCATCTACACCTCCGCTGTGGAAGCAGCCAAGCTGCATAACGGCAAGGTCATCGGCGTTGACGTTGACCAGTCCTACATCGACGAGTGCATCGTCACTTCCGCTATGAAGCAGCTGCAGAACGTCACCGAGACCGTTCTGGATGCTCTGAATAACGGCGACTGGGCTACCTACGGCGGCAAGGTCTCCAACTTCTCCCTGGCTGAGGGCGAATACGTTGGTCTGCCCACCGATGCCGATTCCTGGAGACTCAGCACCTTCACCGTGGACGAGTACGAGGCACTGAAGGCCAAGCTGGCTGACGGCTCCGTGGTCGTGGACAACAACTCCGACGACAACGTCAAGCCCACCGTGTCCGACAAGACCACCGTCAATTACATCGGATAAGTTTTCCCATCCCCCGGATTCGTCCGGGGGATTTTTCTGTCCAAAAACACCAAAGCGGTAAATTTTCCCGTTGTATTTTTGGAGAAGTTCCATTATAATAGAACCACAGTCCGGCGTTGCCGCCAAATGCCGCCGGTCAATTCTGTCAACCCTATTCAGGGTTTCCCAAGAAATACGTAAGGGAGTGAGTCCATGGAAGATTATGTCATCGAAATGCTGCACATAACCAAGGAATTCCCTGGCATCAGGGCCAACGATGATGTGACCCTCCAGCTGAAGCGCGGAGAGATCCACGCTCTGCTGGGCGAGAACAGTGCGGGCAAGTCCACCCTGATGAGCGTCCTGTTTGGCCTGTATCAGCCGGAACAGGGGATCATCAAAAAGGACGGCCAGGAGGTTAAAATCAGCAACCCCAATGATGCCACGGCTCTGCACATCGGCATGGTGCACCAGCATTTCAAGCTGGTGGAATGCTTTACGGTGCTGGATAATATCATTTTGGGCGCGGAACCGATGAAGGGCGTGGTCGTGGATCGTGCCGCCGCCCGGAAAAAGGTCATGGAGCTGTCCCAGCGATACGGCCTGAAGGTTGACCCGGATGCCCGGGTGGAGGACATCAGCGTGGGTATGCAGCAGCGGGTGGAAATCCTGAAGATGCTGTACAGAGACAACGACATCCTGATTTTTGACGAGCCTACCGCCGTGCTGACCCCTCAGGAAATCGACGAGCTGATGGATATTATGCGGGGCTTCAAGGCGGAAGGAAAATCCATCCTGTTTATTACCCACAAGCTGGCGGAGATCAAGGCCGTGGCTGACCGGTGCTCCGTTCTGCGTAAGGGCAAGTATATGGGCACCGTGGATGTAGCGAACACCTCCGTGGAGGAAATGTCCCGGCTGATGGTTGGTCGGGATGTCCAGCTGGTGTCCACCAAGGACGAGAGCCATCCCGGAGACGTGGTTTTGCAGGTGGACAACCTGACGGTTCCTTCCAAGGTCTCCAAAAAGGACGCCGTCAAGCACGCCTCCCTGCAGGTTCGTGCCGGTGAAATTGTGTGCCTTGCGGGCATTGAGGGCAATGGACAGACGGAGTTTATCCATGCCGTCACCGGTCTGGACAAGCCTTCTTCCGGTACGGTCACCCTCTGCGGCAGGGATATCACCCACGCACCCATCCGTCGGCGCAGCAAGCTGGGCATGAGCCACATCCCGGAGGACCGGCACAAGCATGGTCTGGTGCTGGACTACCCGCTGGAATACAATATGGTGCTTCAGCGCTACTGGGAGAAGGGCTTCCAGCAGGGCGGCTTCCTGAAAAAGCGGGTGATCCGGGAGTATTCCGACCGGCTGATTGAACAGTATGACGTGCGTTCCGGTCAGGGCTCCACTACCATCGCCCGGAGTATGTCCGGCGGCAACCAGCAGAAGGCCATCGTTGCCCGGGAAATTGACAAGGATCCCCAGCTGCTCATCGCCGTGCAGCCCACCCGGGGTCTGGATGTGGGCGCCATCGAGTATATCCACAAGCAGATCATCGCTCAGCGGGACGCGAAGAAAGCCGTGCTGCTGGTTTCTCTGGAACTGGATGAGGTCATGAACCTGTCCGACCGGATTCTGGTCATGTACGAAGGGGAGATCGTGGGCGAATTTGATCCCAAAACCACGGATGTACAGACGTTGGGTCTGTACATGGCCGGTGCGAAACGAATGGATAAGGAGGGCTGATGATTATGGCGGAAAAAAACAGAGCTCCCCGTCTGGGCAACAGCGCTGACGGCGTCAGCTCCCTGCTGGCATCGCTGACCTGCATCCTGATGGGTCTGGTGATCGGCTTCCTGGCGCTGCTGATTCTGGGCTGGATTACCCTGGCGCAGGACGGCAACACCGTTTCCTTCGGCGAGATGCTGGGGAAGACCTGGAACAGTGGTTTCAAGGCAATTTTAAGCGGCGGCTTCTACAAAACCGCCAACGCCATGGGTATGGGCGTGCGCACCGAGATTTTGCAGGCGGCGCCTCTGATTATGACGGGCTTAAGCGTGGCGTTTGCCTTCAAGACCGGCCTGTTTAACATCGGCGCGGCGGGACAGTATACGGTGGGCGCCTATTTCGCCCTGTTCGGCGCCATTGTGCTGAAGCTGCCCTGGTGGGCGTGCCTGCTGGCATCTGCCATCGGCGGCGCCATCTGGGGCGCCATTCCCGGATTCTTTAAGGCGTATTTGAACGTCAACGAGGTCATTACCGCCATTATGTTCAACTGGATTGGCCTGTACGGTGTGAATACCCTGATCTATCAGGGCGGCAGCGGCCCCATGTACAACACCAATACCACCAAAACCTACACCATCAAGCAGGTATCCCCCGATTCCCTGCTGCCCACCTTCAACATTCCCATTGGGGACAAGGGCTATTTCGGCAAAATGTTTCTGCCCACCATCGGCATTTTTATTGCCATTGCTGTAGCGGTGCTGATCTGGGTGGTGCTGAACAAGACCGTGTTCGGCTACGAGCTGAAGGCCTGCGGCTTCAATAAGAACGCCGCCAAATATGCCGGCATCAACGATCGGAAAAATATCATTCTGTCCATGACCATTGCCGGTGCTCTGGCGGGTCTGGGCGCGGGACTGTTCTATCTGTCCGGAAGCAAGGAGTGGGAGCCGCTGGTATCCACGTCTTTGCCTGCCACGGGCTTCAACGGCATCTCCGTTGCCCTGCTGGCGTCCTCCAATCCCATCGGATGTATTTTCTCCGCGATTTTCATTTCCCATATCACCGTAGGCGGCGGATTTATGGACGCCGGTATCTTCCCCAGCGAGGTTTCCAGCATCATTTCCGGCGTGGTGATTTACCTGTGTGCCTTCAGCCTGCTGTTTCGGTCCGGTATCCGGAAGTTCTTTGCCCGGGAGCCGAAAAAGGCTGCGGGAAAGGGAAAGGAGGCTGACGCATAATGTGGCTGCTGCTGAAATATACACTGCTGTATGCCAGTGTTCTGGCGCTGGTGGCGCTGGGCGGTATGTTCTCTGAGCGCTCCGGCATTATTAACATCGCGCTGGAGGGCATTATGGTCATCGGCGGCCTGATGGGCGTTGTGGCCATCAATCTGTTCAATGCTGCGGGGATCCCGGTGGTACTGGGTGTGATCCTGACCATTCTGATTTCCGGAGCAGCGGGGATGCTGTATTCCTCACTGCTGGCCTTCTCCGCTGTCAATCTGAAGGCCGATCAGACCATCGGCGGCACGGCGCTGAACCTGCTGGCAACGGCGCTGGCCGTGGTCATCGCCAAGCGAATCAACGGTTCGGATTCCCCCAAAATTTCCTACAATTCCACCACCAACAAGGTGCTGAGCAATCTGAATTTCTCTTTCCAGATCGGACCTCTGACGCTCAACTGGTTCATTGTGGTCGCACTGGCAGCGCTGGTAGCCGCATGGTTTATCCTGTACCGCACCCGGTTTGGTATGCGGTTGATGGCCTGTGGTGAGCATCCGCAGGCGGCGGATTCCGTGGGCATTAACGTCTACAAAATGCGCTGGTGCGGCGTTCTGATTTCCGGATTGCTGGGCGGCATCGGCGGCATGGCATACATTGTCCCGGCCGTGGGCGACTGGAACTTTGAAATCGGTGTGGCCGGTATGGGCTTCCTTGCTCTGGCGGTTATGATCTTCGGCCAGTGGAAGCCTGCGGGTATTGCGGCGGCAGCGCTGTTCTTCGCCGTGTTCCGGGCAATGGCAAATATCTTCGACTCCATCGGTTTCCTGAATGCCCTGAACTGGCCTAAGGAAATCTACAACATGATGCCCTTCCTGGCATCCATGGTGGTGCTGGCCTTCACATCCAAGAAGTCCAGAGCACCAAAGGCAGAAGGCGTTCCTTACGACAAGGGAAGCCGGTAAAATCGGGTAGTCGGGGCGAAATTGCCCTGACCGCTCACGCCACCGTGCGTACGGTTCCGTACACGGCGGTTCAATCGCATCCGTGCGCAGACTCGCAGTGGTTCCCAAGGTATCCGGCTGCTGCGAGTCTGTTGTTTGTTATTATGTGGGTGAGAATACCGCTTCCACCAACTGCCCAGTACCCCGGGCGCACACAGAAAGGCCCCTGACGGCATCGTCAGGGGCCTTATTGATGTCTGTTTTCTTTTGCCGTCTGCCGGGAAACCGCTTTCTATCACCCATCAGGCTTTATCCGGAATCCACTTTTTCAGGATTTTCGCCAGGGTATTCAGGTCCAGGGGCTTGGCGATGTGCTCGTTCATGCCCACGGTTTTCGCCGCGTGCACATCCTCGGCAAAGGCGTTGGCGGTCATGGCCACAATGGGAACCTGCCTGCAATAGTTCCTGTCCATGGCCCGGATTGCCCGGGTCGCGTCGTAGCCGTTCATTCTGGGCATCTGAATGTCCATGAAAATCATGTCATAGCGTCCGTCCTCGCACTCAGCCAGTGTGTCAACGGCTTCTATTCCGTCCTCCACACGCTCCACGGTCAGTCCGGTCATTTTCAGAATTTCCATGGCAATCTCCGCGTTCAGCTCATTGTCCTCCACCAGAAGGACCCTGCCTCCCGTCAGATCCATCTCCTCCAGAGCCACAAAGGGTTTTTCCTCTTCCGCAGGCTCCTCCCCTCCCACAAGGGAGCGGAAGGTCTTGACCAGCCGGGACCGGAACAGGGGCTTGCTGATAAACGCGTTGGCGCCGGCGCTGCGGGCTTCCTGTTCAATATCCGACCAGTCGTAGGCGGAAATGATGATGATGGGCACATCCCTTCCCACCGCCTGCCGGATGGCCCGTGTGGTGGCAATTCCGTCCATATCCGGCATCTTCCAGTCAATGATGCAGGCAAAATAGTCCCGATTTTCCCGATGGCGCCCAACAACCTTTTTCACCGTCTCCGCGCCCCGGGAAACCCCCTCTGCTTTCATGCCCAGATCATTGAGCATCCCGCAGCAGGATTCCAGACTCATTTCATCATCATCCGCCACCAGCACATGGAGATTCAAAAATTTGTCATACCGGTCCTGGGCGGTATCCTGAAGCTTCAGATACATGGTAACGGTAAACCGGGAGCCCACGCCCAGCTTGCTTTCCACCTTGATGTCGCCGCCCATCATGCGGACGATATTCCGGCTGATTGCCATTCCCAGGCCCGTTCCCTGAACCTTGTTGACCCGTTCATCATTGGAGCGTGTAAAGGGCACAAAAACCTGGTCCAGGAATTCCTCGCTCATGCCGATGCCGTTGTCTTCAAAAACAACCTCAAAACAGCCCACCTTTGACTGCATGGAGGGTTTTTCCGAAATGGTAAGCCGGATTTTTCCGCCGTCCGGCGTATACTTCACCGCGTTGCCCATCAGGTTGGTAAAGACCTTCTGTATGCGCAGGCTGTCTCCCACCACCGCCTCGTGGGTCACACCGGAAATATTCACGGCCAGCTCATGATGGTGCTCTTTGATCTGGGCGCTGGTCATGGTGAGCAGGTTTTCAACCAGATCCGAAAGATTGAATTCCTCTTCCACCAGGTCCACCTTGCCGGATTCAATTTTGCTCATATCCAGGACCTCGTTGATGAGGCTTAAAAGATGCTTACTGGCCTGGGTGGTTTTCTTCAGGCAGTCCTGCACCCGTTCCCTGTCATCGATGTGGGCCGCGGCAATGGCGGTCATGCCGATGATGCCGTTCATGGGCGTGCGGATGTCGTGGGACATATTGGAAAGGAACTCCGTCTTGGCCCGGTTGGCGGCCTCCGCGGCGTCAAATGCCGCCTGCAAGGCCATTTCCTGCTGGCGTTCCTTCTTGATCAGGTCATCCACATTCCGGGTTCCGATGACGGCAACCATTCCGCCGTCCTTCTCATGGACAAAGGACACCCTGGCCTGAAGGTAAATGATCCCATCCTCTGTCAGCTTTTCATAGGGGAAGGAATAGTCTTTTCTTTCTTGCTTGATATGCCCAAGAGACAGCTTCTCCAGGAATTCACTGCGGCTGGCATCCGATACCAGTTCTTTGGAATAGGCGAGAATTCCCTTGGACCAGCAATTGTCATATTTGTGGAAATAGGCCTCGATTGCCCGTCCGTCCGCCTCCTCCGCGCGGTAAACCGCAACCCGATCGGTATTGGGATTGACCAGGAGAACCGAATAGTATTCCGAACCCAGGCCTTCGATGATTTCACGCTGGACTTCCATCTGCCTGGTCTGCTTCAGCTGGCGCCGGACCTCCGCGTCCACATCCCGCAATCCCAGAATAAAGGTAACCGCTCCGTATTGGTCCACGGTTTTTACCAGGTTCATTTCAAAGTAGGAGATGACGCCGTCCTTGATTCTTCTGTACCCAAGCTTATAGAGACCGCCCTCCGGGACTTTCTCCATCAGGACGGAAAGCCCAATGGATTCCCTGAGCCGGTCACGGTCCTCCGGGACGACAAAGGCATCAATGTATTTGGACAGAATGCTTTCATAGTCCCCAAGGGCAAGCAGCTTTTCCAGAAGCACCGGATCAAAGGCGATTCCATCCGTCCGGTAGAGGGTCATTTTTCTGGTCTTTGCGTCAATTTTGAACAGGCTGCTGTACTCCTGGCTCAGTGCGGTGGAAACCGCGGATTCCTCCCGCAGCGCCGCGTTTAGCTTTTCCAGTTCCGCAAACGCTTCCCCCACCTTTCTCTGAGCCGCAAGCTCCGTATTATTTTCCGCGTCGATGTTCTTGACGCCAATGACAAACTCGTTCTTTTTGAGATTTGGCTTTACCAGCTGGCACTGAAAATACTGGATAAGCCGGTTCCGGGAAACCCGGTAGTTGAAATAGTAGGTCTTTTTATCCGCCAGCAGTGCGTTCACCCCGTCTACGGTTCGTACCCGGTCGAACAGCACACGGTCTTCTTCCAGCACATCGTTCTCAATATAGGTTTGAATGTTATTTTCATAGTCTCCTGCGGCAAATTTCTGTCCATACCGTTCGTTGATGGCCTGGTCCATGCGGTAACTAACGGCCTCCCGGGTATCCGCGTTGACCGTATAGACATTCGCGAAGGGAATGGCCAGGGCCTGAATCAGATTGCCCTGAGCTTCCATCTCTCTGTGTCTGCCGGAAATCTCACGGTAGGTGACCCCCGCCGCCACAGACAGCAGCAGAAGATCTTCGGTATTCCGCCGGGGGGTATCCACACCCAGAAAGCCCATGCTTTTCCCGTTTACAACAAACGGAGCGGCCATCAGGCAATCCGCCCCCAGAAATTCCGGCACCCGGCAGTCTTCCCGGTCTGCGGCGGCAGGTGAAAGGAAGCATTCTCCCTTTTCCGCCAGCCAATCAAGCCAGGGCGTCAGCTCATCCAGCGGAAGGTTCTGCCGGTTTCCCCTTTGGGCGGCGCACCCTTCCGCGCACCACTCCCAGGTATTGCTGATACAGGCTTCTTCCTCGTTTACCTCAAAAATGCAGCACCTGTCCGCAGCGTAATGCTCCCCCAGCTGGGCAAGCATATGGCCAACTGCCTGTTCCTCTTTCTGTATGCCCAGACAGATACGCATCAAGTCCTGAATGGCTTTTTCCTGTCTGGACATAGGCTTTCCCTGTTCGTTCATACGGCACCTCTGAGATATGATCTGTTTTTTTGATCGACTGAAAAAGCAATGTATCTTTCCGAAACTGAACTTATCATATCATTTCTCCCCCTATTGCGCAAGATATACGCACAAAAAATGCATGTTTTTTCCACAAATTCCAATTAGGGCTAATCACGCCCCATGTTTGCCGCTTGGCTTGATCGCACTTTCGCTTATCTTTCTTTGACAGCTTATCGTAAGAAATCCATTTATCCATAATTGCCTCCTGATGCGTTAATTCGGTTGGAAGAATCATCCGTAAATTCGGTTGGAAAAATCATCCGTAAATGAGGTTGACAAAGTCATAGCCGGGTGATACGATAAACACGGAGTGTTTCAATACTCTACCAAGCGACTAAGACGCCATGCGGCATTGCTTCAAACTACATAATGCTGCAAACAAAAGCGTATTGCGCAGGGTGTATTCAAAGGAGGTTATGTTGTTATGAGTAAAAGAATCATCGCATTCCTCGTGACCATTGCGCTGGTTATGTCAATGCTGCCTCTGGCGGCGCTGGCCGAGGAAACCGTCACCCCCGATGAGGTGGGGGAGGCAATTGATCAGGCCCAGCTTTCCGCATTGAAAGCTGGCGTGGCAAACGGTCTTTCTGGTGAGGTTCAGACTGCGGTGGACGAGGCACTTGCCGCGGCAAACGAGCAGCTGGCCGAGAATAAGCTGAATGACGCGGAGAGCATCGTTGAAGGCACCAATGCCGACAATGCGGAGCGGGCTGAGAAGGCTGAGGACGCTGCCGAGGACGCTGCGGCTGCCGCTGACAAGGCTGCCGAGGACGCTGCGGCTGCCGCCGATGCCGAGAAGGCTGCCGAGGACGCACTGGATGCTGCCAAGGGCACCAACAGCAAAGACAAGGCTGAGCACGCCGCTGAGAAGGCAGAGGAAGCCAGCGCGGCTGCCGATCAGGCTGCCGCCGATGCACAGGTTCAGTCCGCTGTAGCTGCCCAGAAGGCACAGGACGCAAAGGATGCCTACGAGGCCGCCAAGAAGGCCGCTGAGGAAGCAGACGCCGAAGCCAAGGCGCTGCTGGATTTGGGCGTAGAAGACTTGGAAGCCGCGCAGGCGAAGGCTGCCGAAGCCGCTAAGCGCGCGCAGGACAAGTACGACGAGATGGTTGCCGCCGAGAAGGCCGCTGAGGAAGCTGCCAACAGCGCTAAGGCAGATGCCGACGCGGCGAAGGAAGAGCTGGATAAGGCTGCTGCTGATCTGGAGCAGGCCATCAAGGACAACACTGTGAACGTGGCCGAAAAGACCGCGACCACTGTCGTCACCGGCGCCGCTCTGGCGGCTTCCAAGGTGGCCGTTGACGCCGCCGGTAAGGTTGTGGACTACTATCAGGGCGAGCTGGACGATCTGCAGGCTCAGGTCGAGGAGCTGGACGCGGCCATTGCCGGTGCAGATGCTGCCATCGCGGATGCCCAGGCAAAGCTGGACGCTTTGGACAAGGAAGATGCGGAATACCCGCAGGCAAAGAAAGCTCTGGAAGAGGCACAGGCAGCAAAAGACAAAGCGCAGAATATCAAGAATAATGCGCAGACTATCCTGGATGCCAAGAAAGAGGCTGAGGAAGAGGGCAAAGCGCAGCAGATGAAGGATTTGCAGGCTGCTGTTGCCGATGGTACCGCAACTGCTGAGCAGAAGCAGCAGCTGACCGAGCAGGTGCTGGGCGACAAGCTCTCCGAGAACGAGCTGGGCAAGATCACATGGGTCGAAGGAAAAGACGACATTTTCTATGTGGAAGAAGCAGACGGAAACAAGACCTACTACGAGGTTAAAACCGATGTCAAAACCGAGCTTGATGAGGAGGGAAATGTTGTAAAGGAAACGAATTACCTGCAGTATTACAAAACAGAACTCGTTACCGAAACAGAGGTCGACAGTATTCCCGGTGCAGAAGAGGAATACAACAAGAATCAGGGCACAACTGTCTACAAAGCGTATGATGAAAACCAGAATGCATACGCTATTAAAGTAGTACGCACTGGCTTCGGCAGTAAATGGTCCCCCTACGAATACACATATGTTGTAGATACGGGCAAAGTCTTCGGCGTATTGCTCAAGTCTGATGCTGAGGGTTTCTACATTACTGTCCCTACCACAAGTTATCCCTTTACGAAAGAGATCAGACTCGCTGTCGTTGATACCACGCTCTCTCACTTTGAAACCGAAGATACTGCCATCGGCACAAACTCCAACACCATCACCGATAAGTGGGCAGAGGCTGAGAAGGCCGAAGAAAACCTTGCGGAGAAGGAGCAGGCACTCAAGGACGCAACGGACAAGTTCAATGCGGCTGAGAAGACCTATAACGAAACCAAGGACACCCTGGAAGGAATCAAGACCGAGAATGGTGAAATCAAGGTCGCGAAGCAGGAGGAGGTCAATGCGCTGAATCAGCAGATCGGCGAACTGGACAAGAAGCTCAATGGCGATCTTGCCGACCAGCTCCTGCGCGGCGTGATTCAGATTGCAATCGGCGAAGATCCCGATGTAACCGTTACTGACGTCGTTACGAGAAGGATTCAGCTGGAAGCAAAGAAGGCCCTTGCCAATCTGCCTTTCGGCGGCGGTGAGCCCCTGACCGAGGATGAGGAGAAAGAACTCGAAAAGCTGCAGAGCGTCAATGTTGATAATATCACCAATTCCGGCAAGGAAATGCTGAACGTCATCGCCGGTCTCCAGGATGGTGTTGACCTTGAAGATGTCAAGAACACCATCAATCTGCTGGCCAACAGCGGCGTTTCCGCCAAGACCCGTGAGGCCATTCTCAAGGCCGTTGAGAAGACTCTGGATGCCGTCCATGAAAAGGCCGTCGAAGATCTGAACAAGGCCATTGAAGATGCGAAGAAGAAACTGACCGAGAAGGGTCAGGCTGTGGATGCCGCCGCGAAGGAGTATGCGGATAAGGAGCTTATTTTCCTGGAGGCTGCCGCCAAGGAGAAGCTGGCTGAGCAGGCTGTGAATAATGCTGCCAACCTGAAAGATCTGGCGGTGAAGGCTCAGAAGGATGCTGAGGCTGCTCTGAAGGCCTACGAGGAACTGGCGGGCAGCTACGAGACCGACAAGAGCCTGGTTGAGGCTGCAAAGAAGGCCTACGAGGATGCCAGCAAGAAGGCCGATGAGGCGCTCGCGGCTGCAAATGCGGCCATCAAGAACGCCATTGCCGCCGCGCAGGCCGCTCTGGAGGCTCGCAAGATTGCCAACACCTTCCCCGAGGAAGACGAGTACATCGAGCCCACCTATCGCAATCTCGGTCTGACCATTGCGAGGTACGCTTACAGCCTGGTTGGTCCTCTGATGCCCGGCTTCTCTGAGAACAACGACGCCATGACCAACGCGGAATTTGTGAGACTGGTCTACGCCCGCTTCGGCATCAAGCTGGATCTCAGCAGCACCAGACCCGAGGATGTGGCGAAGAACGGCGTGCGCATTGACAACACCATGGTAAAGCCCGGCGATCTGGTCTGCATCCACGCGGACAATGGCATGGTAGGCACCTTCGGTATCTACTATGGTCAGGACATCTACGTGTTCTTCAACGAAACAACCCGCGAAGTGGAGCTGGGCGACTGTGCTCATATTTCCAACAGCTGGTTTGTTGTGCGTGTCGTCCAGTAATTTGCTGACGGGAAGAACGGAATCACCCAAATGAAAACCTGTGCCGGGGCTTACGCCCCGGCACATTTCATACCGCCGAAGCTGCGAAGAACCATCCCACACCGGCGCAGAATCTCTTTGGCACGCACCGGCAGCCCCTTTCTGTTGGAGAACCTGCCCGATATACCCCGGATTGACTTCCACGCTGAGACTCCCAACGGAAAGTCCTCTCTTCGGCAGGGCAGTCGGATGATCATATGCCGCGGAGATTCCGGGGGCATAATTGCCTCCTGATGCGTTAATTGCTACTTGCATTATTCTGAAAGATGCGATAGGTGAAATCGTCAAGCCGGGTTTCGTGACTGCACACTTCTCCGCTGTTCTCAAGGCAAATAACCTGCCACATATCAGATTCCATGATCTTCGTCATAGCTGTGCTTCACTTCTCTTCGCTCAGGGAGTCAGCTTGAAAGAGATTCAGGCATGGCTTGGACACAGTACAATCGGAACGACAGCTAATATCTACACCCATCTGGACGAAAACAACAAGCTGTCTTCTGCCAATGCCATCATTGCAATCCTACCCGAAATGTAAAAATCTCAGAGCAGAAAAACTGCTCTGAGATCAGGAAAATGGTGCCGCTAACCGGGCTCGAACCGGTACTCTGGAAACCAGAACGAGATTTTAAGTCTCGGGTGTCTACCAATTCCACCATAGCGGCTTATGGAGTTCATAGGGAATCATACCACACAATTCCCCTTCCGTCAAGAATTACAGCTGATCCAGGTTCCGGCTGAAGGGCTCCAGGCAGTTGTCCAGGAACCAGGTGAGCTCCTCCCGGCAGGCCCCCCGCAGGGCCTCCAGGGTCTGGGTGGCCGCCGTGGAAAACTCACTGTTCCCGGCTTTCAGCTCCTCAATGCACTTGATGTGGGCAGCCAGCTTGTCCGCGGCCTTCACAATGGGCTCCAGCTCCCGGTCGCTTTCCAGCACATAGGCTTCGTAGCTGGCGCGCAGCTCCTGGGGCAGCATATCCAGCAGCTTGTTCCCGGCCACCTTCTCCACCGCCTTGTAGGCATTGCGCAGCTCCGGGTTGTAATACTTGATGGGGGTGGGCATATCCCCGGTCAGGATCTCCGAGGCATCGTGATACAGGGCCGCCACGGCGCATTTCTCCGGGTCCGGCCCGGGCAGGTGGAGAATTTCCCGGCGGATCAGGGCCAGGGCGTGGGCCAGCACCGCCACCTGATGGCTGTGCTCCTGAACATTTTCGGAAAAGGTATTGCGCATCAGCCCCCACCGGGTAATATTCCGCATCCGGCCCAGCAGGGCGTAGAATTCATTGGCCATTTTGGAGCGCCTCCATCATGTTTTCCAGCATGGGCACCAGATTGTCCGTGCTGTGGCAGAAATGGGTGCCGCCGGTGATTTCCTCCTGCTTCCGGAAGCCCCAGGTCACACTGAGGCAGGGAACCCCGGCGTTTCGGGCGGTCAGAACGTCCACCTCACTGTCCCCCACATAAATGCAGGTTTCCGCGCCGATGGCAGCCATGGCAGCATACACCATTTCCGGGGCGGGCTTTCTGGGGCAGCCGGTCTTCTCCCCCAGGGAAAAAATCCCGGGGAAGTAATCGGCGCACAGGGGCTTCACCGCTGTATCCGGTTTGTTGGAGACAACGGCCACCGGATACCGGGCCGCCAGAGTGCGAAGCGCCTCCGGGATTCCGGGATAGGGCGCCGTCTTGATCCGGCAGTGGGCCGGATAATAGGCCTGGAAACGCCTCAGCGCCTCCCCGGAGTCAACCCCCTGGGGCACTGCCAGGGCAAGGAGCCTTGCCGCGCCGTTTCCCACAAACTGCCGGGTTTCTTCCAGGGTCCGCCGGGGATAGCCCAGGCTGTCCATAACGTAATTGACGCCGTCGCAGAGATCCTCCAGAGTATTGAGGAGCGTTCCGTCCAGGTCAAACAGAATACCGATTTTCACAGGGCCGTGCCTCCGTTTTTCAGAATGCGAATATCCTCCCCTACAAAGGGCACCCGCTTGTAGCTTCCCCGAAGCCGGGACGCGATCTGGGGGGTATAGCGCCGGGCGATTTCCTCCGTGGTCAGGTTGGTGGAGATGATGGTGGGCTTTCCCGCCAGGAGCCGGTCATTGATCAGGCTGTACAGGGCAACGCTGGTAAACTGGCCGGTCATCTCCGTACCAAGATCATCCAGAATCAAAAGGTCCGCGGCAAGGGCGCCCTCCGTTTCCAGGCGGCACTGTTCGTCCCGTTCAAACCGGGCCCGCTCCATTTTGTTAAAAAAGCGGCTGGCCGTCTCGTAGGCAACACTGAAGCCCCGGTCCGCCACGGTCCGGGCAATGCAGCCGGAGAGGAAGGTTTTCCCCAGCCCGGTGTTGCCGGAAAACAGCAGATTTTCGCTTTTGGCGGAAAAGGTGGCGGCATAGTTCCGACAGTCCCGCAAATTTTTCTCCATCACCGTCCGGGGGCTGACGCCGTATTTGGGATCCGGCCGGTCCGGGTAATAGCTGAGCTCAAAATGGGAGAAGCTGTCCCGGCTGCCGGAAAGGATGCTGACCTCCCGCTTCTGCTCCTGACGGCACAGCTCCGTCAGACATTGGCACATGGCAGTACCCACATAGCCGCTGCCGCCGCAGACGGCGCAGATGGGCGCATCGTCCAGGAACCCCTCTTCAAAGTTTTCCCTGGCCAGCCGTTCCCGCTCCTGCTGCAGCCCCTTGTTCTGCTCCCGCAGAGCAAGCAGCGCGTCCCGGCCGTCACTGCCGGAAAGAAAGGCCGCCTGGGCCGTCTTCGCCATGGTCACCCGAAGCTCGTGGTCGATTTCCCGGATACGGGGCACCTTTTCATAGGCAAGGGCCAGATGCTGCCGGTTTTCGGACTCCCGGTCTTCCTTCTCCTGGGCCAGCCGGGCTCTGGCCCGACGAACCACTTCCGCACTGTATCCCATGGTTTATCCCTCCTGGAACATCCGCTTGATGGCGGCTGCCTCATCCTCATCCAGCGCCCTGCGCTCCGCGGGGCGGTCCAAATCCTTCTTGTCTCCGGTGCGGATGGCTGTGGCGGTATGCAGTCCCGCCTGATGCCAGCGCTGGAGAATCTTATTCATATAGGCCCAGTTCAGCCCGCCGGTATTGAGGCAGGTGCGCTCATAGGCCATGGCCAGGGCCTCATTGTCAAAGCCCATGTCCAGCCAGCTCTGGGCATACTTTTCTTCCGCGGCGGTCAGACTCCGACCCCGGATCTGCAGAACCTTCATCAGCTGACCCAGCCGGGAGGCCCGGACATTCTGGGCCTGGATAAAGGCGGAGGCCTCTTCCACGGTATCGATTCCGGCTTCCGCCCAGGCATAGGCCTCTTTTTCAATGGTGCGCAGGCTGGGGTTCCGGGAGCTACCCCGGCGGCGGGCCCGGTCCTTGCAGTAGCAGACCAGGACGGAAATCACATCCGCCGGAAGATTCAGATAGCGGACAAAGCCCAAGAGGATCTTCAGCTCCTCCGTATTGAGGTTTCTGCCCAGCAGCCGCTGGACCTCCCCATAGAGCCCCCGGAAGGAGGAGTCCTGTTCCATGGTGGACAGCACATCCTTTTCCGTATAGTCCGGCCGCTCCCCGGGGGCGATGTGGGTTACCCGTTTTTCCGGCCACAGGCCCAGCTGCCGCAGGGTAGCCGCGGCGCAGGACAGGCGGGAAGACGCCAGGTGCAGCTCCTCCTCTGCCTTTTCCGGGTCGTTGCCCCCATTCACATATAAGTACAAAAGCGCCGCCTCGGGGCTTGCCGCTGCCAGAAGCTTGCGCATATCCTTTTCAGGAACCGTTAGATCTGCTGCAACCATGACTCTTTCCTCGCATAGACATTCTTCTGCCTATTATACAAAACAGGAGGAAAAAAGTCAAAAGCAATCTTTGTCTGGCAAAAAAGGAGTGCGCCAAAGCGCACCCCTTCTTCGCGAATTCGCTATGGACTGCTTTGGCTGAACGCTTGCCTTCGTCGTCACAAAGTCCGCTGAACCTCCGCCGCCGTCCGAAAACAGGATATGCGGTTTTTTACGTTCCATTCCCGGAAGATTCTTCCGGCGGATCCAGATGCACGTTCAGGTGTGGATAGGTCATCTGGATTCCCTGCTGGTCAAATACCGTCTTGACCCGCTGGTTGACCTGGAAGTAAACGTCCCAGTATTCCGGGGTTTTTGCCCAGAACCGCAGGATGTATTGAATGGCGTTGTCCCCATAGCTTTCCACCGCCGCGAAGGGCGCAGGCTCCAAAAGGGCGTTGTCCACCGTAGCGGCCAGCACCAGAGCGTCGATGACCTTTTGGGTCGGGGCGTCATAGCTGGCCGAGATCTTCAGCTCTGCCCGGCGGATGCCGCCGGCGGAATAGTTCACCACCGTAGCCGACATCACCGTGCTGTTGGGGATGCACACCACCTTATTGTCCGGTGTCATCAGCCGGGTATAGGTCATATCGATGGCCGTCACCGTGCCGGACTGATCGCCGATGTCCACGAAGTCGCCGGAATGGAAGGGATGGGTGGTCAGCAGCGCAAAGCCCCCCAGCACGTTGGTCAGCATATTCTGCAGTGCCAGAGAAACGGCCAGGGTCAGCACACTGGCCAGAGCCACAAAGCCGGTGACGTCGATGCCCAGGCCTGCCGCCAGGCTCAGTCCCAAAAGCAGGTACAGCCCGATTTTCGTCAGGGACAGAATCAGCCCATAGGCCGCCTTTTCCAGCCTGGTTTTTTCCAGGGCTCTTTTCAGCAGCCGCAGAACCGCCTTGATCAGCAGAATGCCCACCACCAAGGTCAGCACCGCTCTGATGGTGTTGTCTAAAAAGTGACTCCCCGCCCCGGAAAACCAGGATAAAAATACCTCTTTGATATTGTCCATAAGCGACCTTCCTTGATTTGTTTTTTGTTATTATATCCGGATTGGGCGGTATTTTCAAGGGGAACGGTCCGTTTCCCCGGGTTCGCCGGTGATAAAACGGATTACATTTCGTCATCTTCCATAAAAATAAACAATTCGCTTTGTGAAACTCGTAGAAATCTTGTGAAATACAGGCTCTTGCATCCCAAACCCGGAATGGTATAATAGCTCTGCAAAAGAAGTAATTTGAAAAGAGGCATTCGATATGGAATACTTGCTTGCCATCGGCCTGGCCATGTTTGCCGGCCTTTTCCTGTCCCGTCTGACTTCCCGGTATAATCTGCCCGATGTCACCAGCTATCTGGTGGCGGGTCTGCTGATTGGCCCACTGTGCCTGGGCGCCCTGGGCATTCCCAATCTGGGCCTGCCCTCCTACGAATTTGTGGAAAAGCTGAGCCTCATCAGTGATGTTTCCCTGGGCTTCATCGCCTTTTCCATCGGCAACGAGTTCCGGATGGAGGAGCTGAAGCACATTGGCCGTCAGGCTACCGTCATTGCCATCTTCCAGGCACTGGCCGCCACCGCCTTTGTGGATGTGGGCCTGCTGATTCTGCATCTGTTCCTGGGTGATGCCCTGCCCGTATCCACCTGCATTGTGCTGGGTGCCATCGCCACTGCCACGGCCCCTGCCGCCACGGTCATGGTCATCAATCAGTACAAGGCCAAGGGCCCCCTGACCAACATTCTGCTGCCCATCGTAGCCCTGGACGACGCGGTGGGCCTGATTGTCTTTGCCGTATCCACCGGCATTGCCAAGGCCCTGACCTCCGGCTCCGTGAATCTTATTTCCGTTCTGCTGAATCCCGCCATTGAAATTGTGGCCTCTCTGGCCATGGGCGCCATGCTGGGTTGGGTATTCAGCGTGGTGGAGAAGTTCTTCAACTCCCGCTCCAAGCGGCTGAGCCTGGCGGTGGCCTTTGTGTTCCTGTGTACCGCCTTTTCCAAGGTTGAGCTGGACTTCGCCTCCGGCGTGTCCATCGGCTTCTCCCCCCTGCTGGTGTGCATGATGTGCGGCACCATTTTCTGCAACCTCTGCGACTTCTCCGAGGAGATCATGTACCGGACCGACCGCTGGACCGCCCCGGTGTATGTGCTGTTCTTCGTGCTGTCCGGCGCGGAGCTGGACCTGCGGGTCTTTGCCAGCGCCGCCGTTGTGGGCATCGGTCTTGTGTATATCCTCATGCGCTCCGCCGGTAAGATTCTGGGCGCCGGCATCAGCTCCCGGTTTATGAAGTGCCCCCCCACGGTGTGCAGGTATCTGGGCATTACCCTGCTGCCCCAGGCCGGTGTGGCGCTGGGTATGTCCGCTACCGTTGCGGCAGACTTCGGTGCCGAGGGTGCCATTATGCGCAATATTGTCCTTTTCTCCGTACTCATTTACGAGCTGGTGGGCCCGATTCTGACCAAGCAAGCGCTGTCCGCCGCCGGAGAAATCACCCCCAAGACCATCTCCAACCGGGGCGTCATGCCCGAGATGCCCGTGCAGAAGCAGTAAACAGGAAACCAGCAGACCCTCCCGCTGCGGGAGGGTCTGCTTTTTGTTTGTATAGGGAGCTTTTGTGAATTGACAATTGACAATGAACAATTGTCAATTGTCAACTGAGCTAGCTTCTGTCTTTCTTACGCTTCCGTCTCCTGGGGGAATACCAGCGTTGCCTTAAACAGGTCTCCGTCTACCAGCAGGTCCAGGTCGCCATGCTGGAGCTCCATCATGCTTTTCGCGATGTTCAGGCCCAGGCCGCTGCCCTCCTGATTCCGGGAGGCTTCTCCCCGAACAAAACGTTCCATCAGCTCCTCAGCGCTGACATTCAGGGCCGCCCGGGAAATGTTCTTAAAGGAAATGCACACCTTTCCGTCCAGCGCCACCATATCGATGTAGAACCGGGTTCCGGGCTGGGCATATTTCACGGCGTTGCTCAAAAGGTTGCTCATGGCCCGCCAGGCAAGCCGGCCATCGGCATGGACGAAAAGGGGCTCCTCCGGCTGCCGGAATACCGGAGTCAGTTCGGCGGCAGTCAGCTTGTCCGTAAACTCTCCCAGGGCCTGGTTTACCGCCTCCACCGCATCCACTTTTGTCAGCTCCACCGGGATGTTGCCGGTGGATGCCTTGCTCAGCTCGATGAGATCATCAATGAGCTTTTTCATCCGCCCGGACTGCCGGGACAGCACCTCCAAATAACTTTTCCCTTCCTCCTCCGTGTGGGGCTTCTGCAAAAGGTCCACATAGTTGATAATAGAGGTCAGGGGGGTTTTGATGTCGTGGGACACGTTGGTAATGAGCTCCGTGCGCATCCGCTCGGATTTCATCTGCTTCTGAGCCGCCACCTGAACCACCTCATTGAGGCCGTTGAGCTCGGCGGCAAAGTCCCTGTAGGCCCCCAGCATCAGCCTGTCGTCCACCTTCACTTCCAGGTCCCCGGCCCGCATCCGCCTGGCGGCTTCCAGCAGGGTGCCGAACACATTGGCTCCGTACAGCACAGCCCCGATCCCGCCAAGAAT
The DNA here is from genome assembly GCA_017622995.1 of Oscillospiraceae bacterium. Classification (GTDB taxonomy): domain Bacteria; phylum Bacillota; class Clostridia; order Oscillospirales; family Oscillospiraceae; genus Faecousia. The sequence continues at coordinate 31,508 of JAGAQA010000045.1, read as the reverse complement.
CGTCACAATCAGGAAAAATTCGCTTTCCACCATCAGGCTGAACAGGAACAGCCCCGCGAAAAAGGCCGGTATCAGCAGCCACTGCCAGGTAAGGGGCAGCAGATGGTACAACCTGGCAAGGAATTTCCCCAGCTTTCCAAAGCACTTTCCCAGCCGGTGCCACAGCTTTTTCAGCCGCTTCCAGCCCCACAGCAGCAGAACGCTTCCGATGCTCCAGGCAAAGCCCGCCAGCTTCTTTCCCCACTGCCAGACCAGCTTCCAGCACCTGACCAGGCCCTTCCAGCAAAGCCCCGTCAGGCTGTGGCGCCACCAGTAGAAATCCGGGGCCTTGAACTGGGCGGCGCAGGCATAGCAGAAGCCCACGAAGCTCAGACAGCAGAAGTAGCCCCCATAGGCATAGAGGGACAGGGAAACCGCCAACCGCTGCCGCATCAGGTAGGGGAAACCCTCCACCGCCACAAAGATGAACAGCAGGATGATCCCAAGAACCGCCCCGGCGTACAGCTCGAGAGGAATGCAGTTCAGGCCCGCAGGCTTCACCTCACTGCTTCCGGGGCTGCGTCCCGCCGCGGTGCACAGATAGACTGCCAGGGCCGCAAAGAGCAGCAGCCCTACCCCCAGGGCAACCGCCAGGGCGTTCTGATACCGCCAGCAGAGCTCCAGCAGCTCCCACATCCGGGACTCCTCAAAGGCGCTGTCCGACAACCGGAACACCAGGGTATAGCTGGGGCTAACCTCCTCCCGGCAGGCGTAGTAATTCCGCTTCCCGGAATTCAGGGAGGCGCCGATGAGCACATAGGAATCAAAATCCTCCTCCGAAAGCGCTTCCGTCTGCTCCGCGCTTCTCTCGCCTCCGTCTTCTACCACGGGTTCGGAAGCGGCGGCCGTTTCCATTTCCGCCCGTTGGGGCGTGCCCATGGCCTTACGGAGGGCCTCCTCCGCCGCCTCCCGGGACTCCACCATGACCGGCCCGGCAACCAGGGTGTAATAGTCGGCGGTCACACCATTGAGGGTAATGGTTTGCGCAACCGTTTCCGGATTGGGTGTCGCCACCAGGCGTTTGCCGCTTTCGTCCTGAAGCTCGTAGGACACCTCCTCCGGGCGGAAGTCCTGGCTTGTCAGCAGGAGCTCCGCCTCCATCGTTATCGCATCCAGAAGCCGTTCCGGACAGTTTCCCAGATTCTCCGAGGCATAGCGCAGGATGATGTTCTGCCCGACCACCTCCAACCGGCTCCGGATTTCCTTTTCGTACAGGCTCTGCACCGAAGCGCCGTCTTCCACCTCCAGCGCCGCCACGCAGACCAGCCCCAGGCCGCCGGTCACCGCCGTCAGCAGCGCCAGGGCGCACAGGGCCACAGCCAGAAACTTGACAACCACATGATGCTTCATTTCTGTCTTCCCTCCAGCTTATAACCCTGGCCCCACATCACCTTCAGGTAACGGGGTTCCGAGGGATTGATTTCGATTTTCTCCCGCAGGTGCCGGATGTGAACGGCCACAGAGCCTTCGCTTCCCAGGGCCGCCTCCTGCCACACCGCCTCGTAAAGGGTTTTGGTGGAGTAGACCGTTCCGGGGTTGGACATGAGCAGATGCAGTATGGCATACTCCGTGGGGGTCAGGGAAACCGGCTCCCCCTCCACGGTAACGGTTTTGGTCCGGTCATCCAGGCTGATGCCGCCGATGGTCAGGGTCTCCGGCGCTTCCTCGTGGCTGCCCAGGCTGGCGAACCGGCGCAGCTGGGACCGGACCCGGGCCAGCACCTCCACCGGCACAAAGGGCTTGGTGATGTAGTCGTCGGCTCCCACGTTGAGCCCCAGCACCTTATCCTCGGTTTCGGATTTCGCCGTGAGCAGGATAATGGGCACATTGGAAAACTCCCGGATCTTTGCCGTGGCGGTAACGCCGTCCATCACCGGCATCATCACATCCAGCAGCACCAGGTGGATGTTCTTTTCCCGAACCATATCCACGGCCTGCTGGCCGTTGAAGGCCTCAAAGAGCTCGTACCCCTCCGGGGCCAGGTAGATCTTCAGCGCGTTTACAATATCCGGCTGGTCGTCACAAATCAGAACTCGATACATGGTTTTCCCCCTCTTTTTCTTGTTGGGTCCATTATATCATCCATTTTCTTAACAATAAAGGGGGAGAAGTCTTAAGAAGTGTTTAACAGAAAAAAATTTCTCCACAGACTGGAAATTTTCAAAATTTTTTTGCATAATAGAGGCACAACACAGAAAGGAAATTCCCTATGGCATATACAATCTTCAAACCCATGCGGCCCGTAAAGGGCGTTCTGTTTGACATGGATGGGGTCATTCTGGACACCGAAAAGCTCTACACCCGCTTCTGGCAGGAGGCGGGCCGGGCCCTGGGGTATCCCATGACCCGGGACCACGCCCTGGGTCTGCGGGCCCTGAACCGGGACGAGGCCGCCAGGAAGCTGCAAAGCTACTTTGGCCCCCAGGTGGATTATCAGCAGATGAAAGCCAAGCGGATCCAGCTGATGGATGCTTATGTAAACCAGCATGGTGTGGAACCCAAGGCGGGGATCCGGGAGCTTCTGTCCTTTTTGAAGGAGCAGCACATTCCCTGTGCCATCTGCACCGCCTCCCCCGCGGAGCGGATCCGGGACTATCTGACGCCCCTGGGCCTCATTGATCAATTCGATGCCCTGTGCACCGTATACCAGGTGCCCAGGGGAAAACCGGAACCAGACATCTATCTCTTCGGCGCCAAAAGTCTGGGGGTGGCCCCGGAAGACTGCCTTGCATTGGAAGACGCCACGGCCGGCATCCTCTCTGCCTTCCGGGCAGGCACCATGGCCACCATGGTGCCCGATCAGGATCCCCCGGACGAAGAAACCCTGGGCCGGATTACCGCCCTGGCAGACAGTCTTCTGGACGTGATGGAGCTGATCTCCAGGAGTATGGAGTAAAGACAATTGACAATTGTCAATTCACGAAAGCTCCCTTTCCCAATCAACCGCCTTTTAGAATAAACCCCGGGTCCGCATTTTTCGCGGGTCCGGGGTTTATACCTCCATGTTCGATTCCAGAATCAATTCTTCTCCCGTGATGGGGTGGATAAAGCGCAGGCTCTTGGCGCACAGGGCCTGGGAAGAAAGCCCCAGGCCTTCCGAATAGGCAAGGGACTCGGGGCTTCCGTACTGGGGATCCCCCAGGATAGGAAAGCCCATATAGGCGCAGTGGAGCCGGAGCTGGTGGGTGCGGCCGGTGACCGGCTCCAGTTCCAGCACACAGCTCTCCTCCCCACGCTCCAAAACCCGGAAACGGGTAAGGCTGGGCTTTCCCTCCGGTCTTACCTCCCGCAAAAGGCTGGGAAGGGGTTTCCTGGCAATGGGCGCGTCGATGATCCCCACGTCCTCTTCGGGCCCGCCAAAGGTGCGGGCATGGTAGCGCTTCTGAGGACGGGCCTGCTGCAAAAGGGCGTGGACATAGGCGCCCTTGGCAATCAGCACAATGCCGAAGGTATCCCGATCCAGCCGGGTCAGGGGATGAAAGGCGGCGGTAATGCCCTGGGCTTCATAGTAGCCCTGGACCAGATTGGCCAGGGTTCCGGTGATCCGGTTCCGGGAAGGGTGAATGAGCATCCCCTGGGGCTTGTCCACCGCCAGAAGCCAGTCGTCCTCGTAAAGAACGGTCAGGGGGTCTGCCTCTGCCGGGTAGTCCGGCGGCGCCTCCTCCAGCAGCACCAGGATCCGGTCCCCGGGCTTTACCTGGTAATCCGTGTGGACGCTCTGCCCATTCACCCGCAGGCCATCCGCCCACTTGACCCGGTTCATAAGGCCCGTGGACATATGCAGTTCGTTTTTCAAAAAGCCGGAGAGCTTCCCCTCCCGCCGGGCAATATGGGTCAGTTCCATGGTACGGCCTCCTGGGAAATCATAATACCGGGTTCGTTTGCAGAAGCGGGATTCGGCTCAATTGACAAACGCCCTGCCGCAGGCGCGGCAGGGCGGAAAACGTATCCTTAGTTCAGAGCGGCCTTTGCCTTCTCCACCAGGGCGGCGAAGGCGGCGGAATCCTGGATGGCCATCTCGGACAGGCTCTTGCGGTTCATCTCGATACCGGCCTTCTTCACACCGTTCATGAAGGTGGAGTAGTTGAGGCCGTAGGGCTTCACGGCGGCGCTCAGACGAGCGATCCACATGGTGCGGTAGGCACGCTTCTTCTGCTTACGGCCTTCGAAAGCGTAGTTGCCGGACTTCATAACGGCCTGCTTGGCCATCTTGAAGTGCTTGGACTTGGAACCCCAGTAGCCCTTAGCCAGCTTCAGGGTTGCGTTTCTTCTCTTGCGCGTCATCATCGCGCCTTTCACTCTAGCCATTTCCTATATCCTCCTCTGTCGCTTATTTGTACGGAATCATCTTCTTGATTGCATCCACATTGGTCACATCGGCATAAGTGGTGCTGCGCAGATGACGGGTACGCTTGGTGGTCTTCTTGGTGAGGATGTGGCTCTTGTAAGCGTGGGCTCTCTTAACCTTACCGGTTTTGGTCAGGTTGAATCTCTTCTTTGCACCGCTATGGGTTTTCAGCTTGGGCATAGGTCGTTCTCCTTCCGATTCTTTTGTGGTAAAGCTTACTTGCTGTTCTTGGGGGTCAGGAACATCGCCATAAAGCGGCCTTCCAGCTTTGGATTCTTCTCCATGGAAGCAATTTCGGCACACTGTTCGGCAAAGTCCATCAGCAGCTTCTCGCCCAGATTGGTATGGGCCATCTCCCGGCCGCGGAAGCGGACACTGACCTTCACCCGATTTCCGTCTGCCAGGAACTTCTGGGCAGATTTGACCTTGGTGTTGAGATCGTTGGTGTCGATGCTGGGGCTCATGCGGATCTCCTTGACTTCCACGACCCGCTGATTCTTTCTGGCTTCCTTTTCCCGCTTCTTCTGATCGAAGCAGAACTTGGAATAGTCCATAATCTTGCACACGGGAGGAACCGCATTGGGAGAGATCTTTACAAGATCCATGCCCTGCTCTTCCGCCATGGCGTTTGCCTGGGCCGCGGACACAATCCCCAGCTGAGCGCCGTCGGCGCCGATCAGCCGGATTTCCTTGTCCCGGATTTCCTCATTCAGCTGATGGTCTAACTTTGCGATGATAAAGCACCTCCAAAACAACAACAAAAAAGCGGATGCCAAAGCATCCGCGTACTCGCACAACAGCCCCATGGGGGAACAAGTGGAATAGACCGTTTCGCTTTTGCTTACGGTGAGGCGGATGTTCAGCCTTCTTGATTACCCGGGAATTTTAGCACAGTTTTGGGCTGTTGTCAAGAAGAAAAATTCTTTTTTCTTCGGAATAGCATATGCCTGTTTTGGGGAGATTTATTCTTTGGAAATCTCTCGGGAAATGGTCAGGCCCCTCCTATCCAACTATGGTTCCGGGGCCGTCCTCCAGGGCCGACAAAACCTCCAGCTTGATTCCCTTCTCCCAGGCCATTTCCACACAGCGGTCGTGGAGCACCTGGGCGCCGCTTCGTGCCATGGAGAGCATACGCTCATAGCCGATGCGGCCGAACCGGGTGGCATCCGGATACCGCCGGGGATCCCGATCGTAGATGCCGTCCACATCCGTATAGATCTGGCAGCGATCCGCCTCCAGAGCCGCCGCCAGGGCCACCGCTGTGGTATCCGAGCCGCCCCGGCCCAGGGTTGTAATCCGTCCCTCCTCCGAGATTCCCTGGAACCCGGCCACCACCACGATATTGCCTTTCTCCAGCTCTTTCCGGACGGGCTCCGGATCCACATGGGTGATCCGTGCGAACCCGAAGCTGCTGTCCGTATGGATTCCCGCCTGCCAACCCGTCATGCTCACGGCGCTCCAGCCCAGAGCCCCAATCGTCATGGCCAGCAGCGCCGCGCTCATCTGTTCTCCGGCGGCCAGGTAGGCGTCCATTTCACTCAGGGCCCCTCTGGGATTCACCCGGGCGGCCCTGGCAATCATCTCATCCGTGGTATTTCCCTGAGCGGATACCACTGCCACCACCCCGGTTCCCTGCCGGGCCAGAGCTGTGATCCTCCTGGCAGCCCGCAAAAGCCGCCCCTCGTCCCCCAGGGATGTGCCTCCGTACTTCTGAACGATCAGCATGTTCATCCCTCCACTGTCAGGATATGTCCCTTCCTGGCGAGAGGTGCGGGAGGATATAAAAAAGCTGCCGTAGGGATACGGCAGCTCAGAGGAATTGAATGATCAGCCGGCAAGCACTTCCGCCTTCACCACACCCCGGGTGCTGTTCAGCTTCTGGAGCAGATCCTCCAGCGGCAGGTTCAGGTCCATGGTTTCCGCGGAGATGGTAACCACGGCGGTGCCGTTGGTGGGGACAATGGAATTGATGGTGATGATGTTGGCATTCGCCTCGGCGTAGACCTGCAAAATTTCAGAGAGCAGGCCCGGCTCATCATGCAGCAGCAGCTGGAAGGTGATAATCCGGCCCATCATCATATTCTGGAAGGGTATAACGGCATCCCGGTATTTGTAAAACGCGCTGCGGCTGATGTCGGTCATGCGGGTGGCTTCATTCACGGTGGTTGCTTCTCCGGTGGAAAGAAGCCGCTTGGTCTCCGCCACCTTCAGAAAAACCTCCGGCAGGGCCGAAGCCTCGACAATATAGTACTGCGGTTTGTTGGACATATTGGGCCTCCTGTATCCCACGCGCTCAAAGGGCGCACAATTGTTCACGATTCGGTTACATTGTAGCATAGATTCCCAAAAATGCAAGTACAATTCCCGCCTCATTTCGCAAGCCCCGCATTTTCTCACCAAAGGAGTTCTGTATGGCACATTCTATCAAACGATCCCTGGGTTTTTCCGCGGCCCTGATTGCCCTCTGGCTGGGACTGAAGCTCATTCTGCCTCTGATTCTGCCCTTTGTTCTGGGTGCCGGGCTGGCCCTGGCCGCGGAACCCGCGGCAAAATTTCTGGGGCAACGCTGCCGTCTGCCCGGATTCTTGGCCTCCGCGCTGGCCGTCAGCGCTCTGGTTGCCGGTCTGGGGCTGCTGGCATTGCTGCTTGCGGCGCTGGCCGTTTCCCAGCTTTCCTCCCTGACCCGGGTGCTTCCCGCCCTTCTCCAGAAGGTGCAGTCCGGCGTATTCCTTCTGCAAAACTGGCTGCTGGGGCTGGCCCCCAGCTTTCCCCAGGGACTGCGGGGCGGGTACCAGGAAGCGGTAGCCGGGCTTTTTTCCGGCAGCACCCAGCTGCTTGCCAAAATCAGCGGCTTTGCCCTGGGGCGGGCAGGCAGTATGCTTACCCGGCTGCCGGAGAGTGCCGTCACCCTGGGCACCGCTCTGATTTCCGCCTACATGATCTGCGCGAAGCTGCCGGTGCTTCGCCGGTGGCTCCGGGCCAGAATTCCTCCGGAGAAGCTTGAGAAATGGCTCCGTATCTGGAAAAAGCTCTGCTGCGCCGGGAAGCTCTGGCTCCAATCCCAGCTGAAGCTCATGAGCATCACCTTCTGTCTGCTGCTCTGCGGCTTCTGGCTGCTGGGGGTTGCCAACGCCCCCCTCATTGCCCTGATCACCTGTCTGGTGGACGCGCTGCCGGTGCTCGGCACCGGTACGGTGCTGCTCCCCTGGGCCTTTCTCTCCTTTCTGGGGGGCGGCAAAGGCCGTGCTCTGGGACTGCTGGTGCTTTACGCCTGTGTGGTCCTGGTCCGTTCCGTCCTGGAGCCAAAGCTGGTGGGCAGTCACCTGGGCCTGGACCCACTGGTCACACTGATTGCCATGTACTGCGGATTTCGTCTCTGGGGTCTTGTCGGGATGCTGCTGCTTCCCCTGCTGGCCGCCACCGCCTTCCAGGTACTGCCGGAAGCGGAATAATTCCTGTTTGCAGCCTGCACATGCCGAAGTTTTTCCCATCTGCCTATTGTCTAAATGACTGGTTTTTGCTATAATGTAGGGAAAATGTTTTAATTGGATGTGTATGGATTTGAAATACGGAATCTGGAATGTGAAGGAACCGGATGTAAGCAGCGTAAACGCACTGGTATCCGGAGGGTTCTCCCCCCTGGCCGCCATGGTTCTGGCCGGACGGGGCATGAAAACCGCCGCCCAGGCAGCCCGCTTTTTGGACTGCGATTGCAGCCTGCCGGACGCCTATCTGCTGACGGATATGGCTCTGGCCGCTGGGCGGGTGGCGGCAGCCATTGCCCGGGGTGAAAAAATCGCGGTCTTCGGCGACTACGATGTGGACGGCATTACCGCCACCTGTCTGCTTACCGACTTTCTGCGCAAGCAGGGCGCCGACTGCATCAGCTACATCCCCGGCCGCCTGGAAGAGGGCTATGGCCTGAACCCCATTGCCCTGAACCAGCTGAAAAGCGAGGGCGTTGCCCTGATTATTACGGTGGACTGCGGCATCACCGCCATTGAGGAAGCCCGGCTGTGCAGGGAGCTGGGGATGGATCTGGTCATCACCGACCACCACGAATGCAAGGATCAGCTGCCCCAGGCCGTTGCGGTGGTGGACCCCCACCGCACGGACGGCGGCTACCCCCACAAAAACCTCTCCGGCGTTGCCGTTGCCTTTAAGCTGGCCTGCGCCCTGTCCGGGGACCCGGAGGCGGTGCTGGACGAATACGCGGACATGGTCTGCCTGGGCACCGTTGCCGATGTGATCCCCCTGGTGGGGGAAAACCGGGTGTTTGTCTCCCGGGGGCTGAAGGCCCTGTCCACCACCAAGCGGCCGGGGCTTGCCGCCTTGATCCGGGAATGCGGCTGCGATGAAAAGGCCATCAGCGCCACCACCATTGGCTTCATGCTGGCTCCCCGGATCAACGCCGCCGGCCGGATGGGCCAGGTGGAGCTGGCCGTGGACCTGTTCCTGACCCAGGACGAAGGCCATGCCCGGGAGGTGGCGGCCAAGCTCTGCGAGCTGAACCGTCAGCGCCAGCAGATTGAATCCGACATCTATTCCACCGCCATTGCCATGCTGCCGGAGGGTGCGCCCCCCGAGGCAATCGTGCTGGCGGACGAGGGCTGGCACCAGGGCGTGGTGGGCATTGTTGCCAGCCGGATTGCCGAGGAATTCGCCTGCCCCGCCTTCCTCATCTGTCTGGACGGCTCCCACGGAAAGGCCAGTTCCCGGAGCCACGGCGGCTTTAACCTGTTTGCCTCCCTGACGGAGCTCTCCCCCCTGCTGGAAAGCTACGGCGGCCACGAGCTGGCAGCGGGCTTTACCATCTCCAGGGAGAATATTCCGGAGTTCCGCCGCAGAATCTGCTCCATGGCGGCGGACTACTACGAAACCGGCACCCACCGCACGGTGCTGGAGCTGGACTGTGGGGTATCTCCCGAAATGCTGACCATTCCGGAAATCGAATCCCTGAAGATTCTGGAGCCCTGCGGCAGCGGCTGTCCCAAGCCCGTGCTCATGATGCGGTCCCTGACCATTGACCGGATCCAGCAGGTGGGCGGCGGGCGGCATATGCGCTTGCGGCTGCGCAAGGGCCGCAATTTCCTCAATGCCATCTATTTCTCCGCCAATCCGGAATCGGCATCCATCGCCCCGGGGGACGTGGTGGACGTGGCCTTTCATCCCCAGATCAACGAATACCGGGGGGAGCGGTCCGTGCAGCTGAACGTGGTGGACATCCGTCCCTCCTGCGCCGCCCCCTGTCCCATGGAAACCACCCACTACCTGGCCATGCGTCAGGGCAGGATGAGCGCGGACATTGCCCTGGCTCTGCTTCCCTCCCGGGCCACCTTGGCCTGCGTGTGGCGCTACCTTTCCTCCGTTCCCGGCGGGCTGATCCAGGAAAATCCCCTGTGCCTGTGTCGGAAGATTGTCCGGCGTTCCGGAGAAGCGCTGAGTCTGGAACAGCTGCTGACCTGTCTGGATATTTTCCGGGACGTGGGCCTGCTGGATGAGAAGCGGGTACATCTGTCCCTTTCCATCCGCCTGAACCCCATTGAGGGCAAAGCGGACCTGAACACAAGCAGCACCATGCAAACACTTCTCCACGCGAAAGAGAGTTGACCGATATATGGAAACCTTTGAAGAACACTATTCGTCCATGATGGACACCATCCATAGGCTGATGCCCAGCGCCGACTTTGCCCTGATTGACAAGGCGGTGGACTATGCCAACAACAAGCACATCTCCCAGAAACGAAAGGACGGCTCCCCTTACATCATTCACCCCCTGGCCGTTGCCCAGATTGTCACCGAAATGGGCCTGGACATGGACGCCATTCTGGGGGCCCTGCTCCACGACTGCATCGAGGATACCGACGCCTCCCACGAGGAGATCGAAAAGCTCTTCGGTTCCACCGTGGCGGAGCTGGTGGAGGGTGTTACCAAACTGACGAGAGCGGACTTTTCCTCCCGGGAGCAGGCCCAGATGGAAAACCTGCGGAAGATGTTCATGGCCATGAGCAAGGACATCCGGGTGGTGCTGATCAAAATCGCGGACCGGCTTCACAACATCCGCACCATGCAGTACCAGTCTCCCGCCAAGCAGATTTCCAAGTGTCAGGAGACCATGGACATCTACGCCCCCCTGGCCCACCGCCTTGGTATGCAGAAGATCAAATGGGAGCTGGAGGATACCTCCCTGCGGTATCTGGCCCCAAAGGAATACAATGAGATCACCGCCTACCTGCAGGAGCACAAGGAGCAGGACGAGAGCTTCATGCGCACCATTCAGGAAAAAATCACCCAGCGGCTCACCGCCATGGGCATCCACAACACCACCTACGGCCGCATCAAGCACGTTTACTCCATCTACCGCAAGATGCAGTCCCAGGGCAAGACCATGGACGAGCTGTACGACATCTACGCCTTCCGGGTCATCGTGGACTCCATCCCGGACTGCTATAACGTTTTGGGCCATATCCACGACCTCTTCAATCTGATTCCCGGCCGGTTCAAGGATTACATCTCCACCCCCAAGCCCAATATGTACCAGAGCCTGCACACCACCGTCATCGGCTCCCAGGGCATCCCCTTCGAGGTGCAGATCCGCACCTGGGAAATGCATGAGACCGCCGAATACGGCATCGCCGCCCACTGGAAATACAAGCAGGGCACCGGTTCCGGCTCCGAAAAGGACTTTGAATGGGTGCGCCGCCTGCTGGAAAGCCAGCAGGATTCCGACGCGGAAGAATATGTGCAGTCCCTGAAAATCGATATGTTTGACGACGAGGTATTCGTCTTCACCCCCAAGGGCCGGATTGTGTCCCTGCCCTCCGGCTCTACCCCCATCGATTTTGCCTATGCCATCCATTCCGGCGTGGGCAACGCCATGGTGGGCGCCAAGGTCAACAACCGCATCGCGAACATTGATACCAAGCTGCGCAACGGCGACATTGTGGAGGTCATCACCTCCAAGAGCGCCAAGGGCCCCAGCCGTGACTGGCTGAATATCTGCCAGAGCAATCAGGCCCGGACCAAGATCAAGCAGTGGTTCAAGAAGGAAAAGCGGGATGAAAACATCATCCACGGCCGGGCCTCCTTTGAATCCGAAATGAAGCGGGAAAATCTGCCCCTTACCGCCATCACCGAGCCGGAGCTGGAAGCCCAGCTGCTGCGGAAGCTCTCCTTTGACAACTGGGACGACCTGTACGCCGCCATCGGCTACGGCGGCCTCACCGCCGTAAAGGCCGTGGGCCGGATCCGGGACGACGTCAACAAGGCCCTGAAGGCCCAAACCGCCGAAAAGCTGCCCCAGTCTCCCCTGCGGCTCTCCCCGGACAGCGAGGCGGTCCGGCAGAACCGCCACGCCGTCAACGGCGTCATCGTGGAGGACATTGATTCCTGCATGATCAAGTTCGCCAAGTGCTGCACCCCTGTGCCCGGCGATGCCATCGTGGGCTTTATCACCAAGGGCTTCGGCGTTTCCGTCCACCGGGCCGACTGCCCCAACGCCAAAAACCGGAACGACCCCAGCCAGGCAGGCCGCTGGGTCCGGGTCCGCTGGGCCAATCAGGAAGAGCAGCCCTTTGAAACCACCCTGGAGCTGGACTGCATCACCCGGGACGGCCTGGTGCTGGATGTTGCCCAGGCCCTGACCACCGCCCGGGTGCGGGTAAAGGAGCTCTCCGGCAAGGATCTGCCCGGCGGACGCAGCAACATCACCATCCGCTTCGAGGTGAAGAACACCGCCGAGCTGGAGGCCATCCGTGCCAAGCTCCTGAACATCCGGGATGTAACCGGCTCCAAACGGGGCCAGAACTGACGCCGGACAAGCCGGCTCAGTTGAAAATTGACAATGGACAATTGTCAATTATCAACTTTCAATTGTCAATTCGTTTCCAGAAAACTGTGATCAATCATATCAAAGCTTGGGAGAACTGCCATGCGTGCTGTATTAACAAGAGTCAAATATGCCTCCGTCACCATCGACGGGGAAACCGTGGGCAAAATCGGGCCGGGTTTTCTGATCCTTCTGGGCGTGGGCCCGGAGGATACGGAGGAACACGCCAGGGTTTTGGCGGAAAAAGCCCTTGGCCTGCGGATTTTTGAAGACGAAAACGGAAAAATGAACCTGGGGCTGGACGCGGTAAAGGGTCAGGTGCTGGTGGTCAGCCAGTTTACGCTCTACGGCAACTGCCGGAAGGGCCGCCGTCCCAGCTTTACGGAGGCCGCCGGGCCGGAGCTGGGCAACGCCCTGTACGAAAGGTTCCTCTCCATCTGCGAGGAGCTGGGGTATCCGCCCCAGCATGGTCGCTTCGGCGCCGATATGAAGGTGGAATCCCTGAACGACGGCCCTGTGACTCTGATCCTGGACACCGACCAGCTGATGAACAGCCCCAGAAGAGGCTAAGGAGAACGCTATGCTGATCATCGACACCCTTCCCCTTGGAGATTACCAAACCAACTGCTACATTGTCCGCCGGGAGGACAGCCGGAAGGCCCTGATCCTGGACCCCGGCTATGAGCCGGAGATCATTCTCTCCTTTCTGGCAGAGCACCAGCTGACACCGGAGGCTATTTTGCTGACCCACGGCCACTTTGACCATGTGGGCGCCGTAAGGGAGCTGGCGGCGGAGACCGGCTGCAGGGTCTATCTGAATGCAAAGGATCTGGCCATGCCCCCCATGATGACCGCCGGTCCCCTCTTTTATACCGATACCTACGCAGAGGGCGACCAGCTGACGCTGGCAGGGATTCCCGTCACCGTGCTGGAAACCCCGGGCCATACCCCCGGCTCCGTGTGCCTGGTCATGGACGGGCATCTGTTCTCCGGTGATACCCTCTTTGCCGGTTCCTGCGGACGGACAGACCTTCCCGGCGGCGATACCCGGGCCATGAGAGATTCGCTGGCGCGGCTGGCATCCCTCAAAGAGAACTACCAGGTTCACCCCGGCCACGGACATGGCTCCACCCTGGACTGGGAGAAGAAAACCAATCCCTATCTGTAACGGTTCCGTCACCTGTGTCATTGCGAACCAGTGCCCGCACTGGTGTGGCAATCTTACGGAACAGATACCTCTATCCGAAACCCGAAAGGATCTCTATGAATCTGAAACTCATCGGTCATGACGACCGTTACGCCGTGGAGCAGCTGCTGCTGAGCCTGTTTCCGGAGGACGCGGAACCGGAGGCGGTATCTGCCCTCCATCGGGGCGCCACCTGGCTCACCGCCACGGCGCGAATCACCCTTGGCGGCCGCACCGCCAAAGCCAGCCGCAGACTGCGCTCCGGCGAAGAAACCGTCCGGCTCCGCCGCCGGATATTGCAGCAGAGCCTTTATCTGGCTGCCCGGCAGCTTCTGGATCGGGAGCCTGCCTGGGGCGCCCTGGCCGGTGTACGGCCCACCAAGCTGACCACAAAACATCTTTTGGAGGGCGGCACCCCGGAATCGGCAGAAAAAATGCTGAAGGATGTCTATTATGTAACGGATGAGCGCCGGAAGCTTTCCGTGGACTGTTCCGTTTCCACGGTGAACGCGGTTTCCAAAATGAGCCCTTCCGACATTTCCCTGTATGTGGGCATTCCCTTCTGCCCCACCCGATGCACCTATTGCAGCTTTGTCAGCCGGACCGTGGGAAAGAAGACCGAGCTGGTAGAGCCCTATCTGCAAAAGCTCCTCCGGGAAATCGAATTCATCGGCCCCCTTCTGAAGGCTTCCGGCCGCACCCTGCGCACGGTGTACATCGGCGGCGGCACCCCCACCACCCTGTCGGATGAGCAGATGGCCCGGCTCCTGGACGCCCTTGGCCGCAACCTGGACCTGAGCCGCTGTCTGGAATTTACCGTGGAGGGGGGACGGCCCGACACCCTGACGGAAGAAAAGCTTCAAACCATTTTTGACCACGGGGCGGACCGCATGAGCATCAATCCCCAGACCATGGTGGACTCCGTCCTCCGGGCCTGCGGGCGGCCCCATAAGGCAGTCGATGTGCGGCGGGCCTATGGGCAGGCTGTGAAGGCCGGTTTCCGGGACATCAACATGGACCTGATTGCCGGTCTGCCCACCGATACCCTGGAGGGGTTCCGGACCAGTCTGGACGCGGTGGCGGAGCTGGCTCCCGCCAACATCACCGTACATACCCTGGCCCTTAAAAAGGGCGCGGATCTGTTCGAGCACAGAGCGCATCTGCCGGACACCCAGACCGTCGCCCAAATGGTGGCCTACGCGGAAGGCAGGCTCCGTGCCCTTGGCTACAAGCCCTATTACCTGTACCGGCAGAAATACATGTCCGGCTCCTTTGAAAATGTGGGCTGGAGCCGTGACGGCCGGGACTGCCTGTACAACATCTACATGATGGAGGAGCTGCACAGCATCCTCTCCCTGGGCGGCGGCGGCATGACCAAAATTAACCTGCCGGGAGGCCGCCTGACCCGGTTCCACAACCCGAAATTCCCGGAACAGTACATCGAGCAGTTCGACACCGTGCTGGAGCAGAAACGAGAGGTCTTCCGGCTGCTGGAGCAGCTGGGAGCGGACCATTGACAATCGAACTCCCCCCTGTTTTTCGTCCAGCCCCGCAGCGGGTTTGTCCCGGGCAGTGCCCATCTCTTTGAAAGGAAGTATATTTTGGATACACTGATCACCAACGTAACCGCCGTGACCATGGCTCCCGGAACGGAAGTCCTCTTCGGCGTGAACATCGGCATTACCGATGGAAAAATTGAGTTCATCTCCAAAAAGGTCCCGGAGGAACTGCCAAAGACCATCATCGAAGGCACCGGTATGGTAGCCATGCCCGGTCTCATCAACTGTCACACCCATCTGGCCACCTCCGTGCTGCGGTGCTTTACCGACGACCTGTCCGGCAAAGAGGCACTGGAGGCCCTGCTTCAGAAGGAGGACAAGATGGATTCCCGCAGTGCCAAGGCCGCGGCGCTGCTGTCCATTGCGGAGTGCCTGCGCTTCGGCGTCACCTCCGTATCGGACCTCTACTACTATCCGGGTGCCACCGCCCAGGCCGTGGCGGAATCCGGAATTAAGGCCAATCTGGCCCTGTCCAGCTACCGCTTTATCGACCCCAATGAGGAATTTGATTTTGACACCGACGAGCAGTGCCGGGAGCTGCAAAAGCTGGTTTCCAAGTGGCACGGCTTTGATCATGGCCGCATCCGCATCGATGCGGGCATCTACGCGGAATATACCAGCAACTACAGGCTGTGGGAAGCACTGGCAGGCTATGCCAGCGAGCAGAACCTGGGCATGCAGCTCCACCTGGCCGAAAGCCGGGAGGAAGTGGATTCCTGCCTGGACCGCACTGGTATGACCCCCGGCCAGCTGCTAAGCTGCCACCGGCTCTTCGCCGTGCCCGCCACCGCCGCCGGCTGCGGCTGTCTGAGCCTGGAGGAAGCAAAGCTCCTGGGCAAAAAGCAGGCCACCGCCGTGGCCCTGCCCCTGTCCGATGCCAAAAACGGCCGAAACTGCGCCCCCATCCTGGACCTTGTCAAGTCCGGCATGAATGTGGCCCTGGGCACCGACGGCGCCATTCAGGCCGGAAACCTGGACATGTTTGAGGTCATGCGGGGAGCCGCCATGTCCGTCCGGGCCTCCACCGGTGATCCCGCCGCCCTGCCCAGCTCCGCGGCCCTGATGATGGCCACCGTCTGCGGCGCCCGGGCCCAGGGAAGAAGCGCCGAATGCGGTATGCTGAAGGAGGGCATGGACGCGGACATTGTCCTGGTGGACTTCACCGCCCCCCACCTGATGCCCTGCCACAATGTGATCACCGGCCTTGTTTACGCCGCCAAGGGGGGCGACGTAGCCATGACCATGGTTCGTGGGAACATTCTCTACCAAAATGGGCGCTTCCCCACCATCGACCTGAACGCCGTTGTGGAAGAGCTCACCGGCTATGCCATCCCCAGGCTCTTTGCCAAGGAGGAAGACCATGTCGGATAAGCGCAAGCAAAGCAATCAGAATTTCCTCCAGGGCACCGCGCTGCTGGCCATGGCAACCGCCATTGTCAAAATCATCGGCGCCGTCTACAAGATTCCCCTGAACGCCATCATTGGCGAACAGGGCTTCGGCTACTTTAATACCGCCTACGAAATCTACAATGTGCTGCTGATGATCTCCACCGCCGGTCTTCCCGTGGCCATGAGCCGGATGATCTCCCAGTCCAATTCTCTGGAAAACTACAATCAGGTCCGCAGGATTTACGCCACCGCCCGGGGCATCTTCCTGACCCTGGGCATTGTGGGGAGCCTCCTCATGACCCTGTTCTGCCGCCAGCTGGCCCGGTTCCAGAACCAGCCCGATGCCTGGGCGGCCATCGGTTTCCTGGGCCCCTGCGTGCTGCTCATCTGCATTATGTCTACCTTTCGGGGCTTCTTCCAGGGCCAGGGCAATATGCTCCCCACCTCCGTCTCCCAGGTCATCGAGGCGGTCATCCGGCTGGTGGTGGGTATGTCCGCCGCCCTGCTTCTGCTGAAAACCACCGGGTCCATCCCCCTGGCCGCAGGCGGGGCCATTCTGGGCGTTACCACCAGCTGCCTCATCAGCTCCGTATACCTCTTCGGCTGCTTCCACAAGCACTATAAGGAGCTTCCCCAGTCGGAGGACAAGCCCTGGAGCTTCAAGGCCACCGCCCGGGGGCTGCTGATCATCGCCATTCCCATCACCCTGGGCTCCGCCTGCCTGCAAATCATCACCGCTCTGGCCAGCAAGATCTATATGGGCCAGCTGCTGGCCTCCGGCGTGACCCAGAAGGCTGCCGACACCATGCGGGGCATCCATGTGATGACCCAGACCATCTTCAACATGCCCTGCGCCTTCATTACCCCCATTACCGTCAGCATCATTCCTGCCATCACCGCCCAGATCACCGTAGGAAACAAGCTGGGCGCCCGGGGCACGGAGGAGGCCGCCGCCCGGCTCACCGGACTCCTGGCCATTCCCTGCGCCATCGGTCTGGCGGTGCTGGCCCGGCCCATTACCGCCCTGTTGGGAGGCTACACCGGGGAACGGCTGGATTTGGCCGCCAAGCTGATGACCATTCTGGGCATCTGCGTCTTCTTCAACGCCATCGTGCTGGTAACCACCGCCATTATGCAGGCCCACGGCCATGTAACCCGTCCCGTTGTGAACATGGTTTCCGCCGGTGTGGTTCGGCTGCTCGCGGTGTATGTGCTCTCCGGCATTCCTGCCATCGGCGTGGTGGGCGCTCCCATCAGCAATCTGACCTGCTATGTGATCATCTCAATTCTCAATCTTTTCTCCCTCCGGTCCCTGCTGGAAGAAGCCCCGGCCATTCTGAAAAACGTGCTCCGGCCCCTGCTGGCGGGCCTTCTCATGGGCGCCTTTGCCTTCGGCAGCTGGTACTTCCTGGTCCAGCTTGGCATCACCAGCAGACTGCTTCTGTGCGCGGTGCCGGTTGCCCTGGGCGGCATTGTCTATGCAGCCGCGGTTGTGTTCCTGAAGGTCATACAAAAGGAGGACTGCCTGCTGCTGCCCAAGGGTGAAAAGCTCGCCAGGCTTCTGAGACTGTAATCCCATTCCCCGCCGCCTCTGCGGCGGGTTTTTTGTGAAGCGCATCCAAGCAGCCGGGCTGCTTCCCCAGGTCGAATGGGCAAAAAAATTTTTCCTCTTTTTTTCGTTCCGACTCTTGCATTTTCCTGGGTATTATGTTAATCTTAATAACAGACAACACCAGCAAAGAGAGGAAATGCTTTTTATGAATAAACCCGAGTTTATCGCCGCGGTTTCCGAGAAAACCGGTCTTTCCCGCAAGGACACCGAACGTTTTGTCAATGCTGCCCTGGATACCATTACCGCCGCTCTAGTTCAGGGGGAAAAGGTGCAGTTCAGCGGCTTCGGCATCTTTGAGACCAAGCTGCGCAAGGCCCGCATCGGCCGGGATCCCCACACCAAGCTGCCCATGCAGATTGACGAGACCAAGGTTCCCTCCTTTAAGCCCAGCAAGGTGCTGAAGGACACCGTGAGGAAGTAAAGCATGCGTCTTGACAAATACCTGAAGGTTTCCCGGCTTATCAAGCGCCGCACCGTTGCCAATGAAGCCTGCGACAATGGCCGCATCAGCGTCAATGGCCGGGTGGTAAAGGCCAGCTACGATGTAAAGGTGGGTGACCGTTTGGAAATCGCCCTGGGCGCCCGGACCCTTGCGGTAGAGGTGCTGCAGGTGGCGGAAGCCGTAAAAAAAGACGACGCCAGCGCCATGTACAAGGAAATCTGAAAAACCCGCCTGACGGTTTGGCCAAACCGTCAGGCGGGTTTTTCGGATAAAGCAGGAATTGGCTCAGTTGACAATTCACAAAGGTGCCCTTCGTAGCTCTCCCTGTGCTTATATACAGCAGAACCATCCCGCGCCGGGGCACATCATATTGACGATGCCGCACAGGCACAGCCGGGAGCAGATGTCGCCGCCGAACTCAAAGCCTCTGTAGCCGCCGGCCCTTTGCCGGTAGGAGGCATCCCCATGCTCCATCTGATTCAGTGTCCACAGGTATTCCTGATTGTCCGGCTCCATGCTGACGGCCCGGCGGATGTGCTCCAAGGCCGTCACCTGATTGCCCAGACCGTTGTTGGCCAGCGCGCTGAGATAATACCACCGGGCGTTGCGTTCCTGACAGTTTTCCAGCGTGTTGAGGGCCTCCTGGTATCTTCCGAAGCGGATATACTGATAGGCGGACTGCTGGTAGGCATCCTTGGGCTCCTGGCTCCGGCTGTAGCCTGTGCCGCCATAGCTCCCGCCGTAGCCCCAAGCGCCGTAGGGATTGTAGCCGCCGCCCTGACTGCCGGGGGCAGCCTGCCGGGCGTATTTCTCCGGATTCTTGATCTGATCATAGGCCTCGTTTACCTGCTGCATTTTCCGGGCGGCTTCCTGGTCCCCGGGATTGAGATCCGGATGATATTTTTTCGCCAGACGGCGATAGGCCTGCTTCACTTCCTCATCGGTGGCATCCCGGCTGAGTCCCAGCACGCTGTAGGGATCATCGATCATTGGGCTTCCCCCTCCTTTCGGTTTTTCTCCCGGTAGCGGACCCAAACGCCGCTGTAGAGAATTTGATCCAGAAGTCCCTTGTCCTGGACAAGGGGCAGTTTTTCATAGTAAGCCGTGGCTCTGCCCATGGTGAGCAGAAGGATTTTCTCCAGCTCCCGGGGCTGCCAGGGCTGAAGAAGGAAGGGATTGTAATTCCCCGTTTTCCGGTCCTCCTGCCTGTCCAGCACCGCGTCAACAAAATAGATGAATCTGCCCAGGGCGTCCCCCATCCCCCGCAGGTCCGCTTCCCACAGGTCCTGCTTCCATACAAAGAGCTCTGCCATCAGCTTTCCGAACACCGCCGCAGGCCGGTCCGGCGACGGACAGTGTTCCCCTTCCAGCGCGGCCAGCTGGGCAAGGCTCTCCCGGATCACGCCGCACTGTCTGGGATAGGCTTCACAGATTCTGAAGTAATGGGGCTCCAAACAGGAAGAAAGCCACCTGGCAGTCCGCTTTTTTTCATCCTGCCAATCGTCCAGGCTCTTGCAGTAGGCCAGCGCCACGTTCATATCTGCCGTGTAGGAAATGATGTCACAGCCCACACGGCTTCTTTTTTTCATGGGATGCACGGGGCAGCGAAAGGCCGTCTGCTCCTCCCGGGGCTCATACAGGCTCATGAGCAGCAGCGCCAGAAAGGCCATATCGTAACGCAGGCCCAGTCGGGAAAGCTGGGAGCTCCGGGTGCCGATTTCCCGGCAGATGCCGCAGTAGACCCCGGCGTAGCGGGAACGCTGGGCCTCGCTCAGTTCTTCCGGATTTGCCGTAATATAGCCAAACACATTCCCGCCCCCTTTCGCTTCAGCATAATGGTCAGATGTGAACGCGTTGTGACCGGAAACGCGTTTTTTACCCTTTCTTTCTCCACTGGGCCACAAACCGGTTCAGCGTGGCGCCATAGAGCAGAATGCAGATGCAGCAGTACAGCCACAGCATACTGATGGCAACCGCGTACACCGATCCATAGATATTGGAGATTCTGGAAAAATGGGTTACATACACGGAATAGACAGAGGAGAAGGCCGCCCAGCCCACTGCCGAAAACAGGGCGCCGGGCAGGCTGTCCCAGAAGCCGTTGCGCTTGTTGGGCAGCACCATATAAACCGCCGTAAACAGCAGGGTCTCCAGACCCAGCAGCACAATCCCGTGGAGGTCAATGAGATCCACCAGGAACATGATCACCGGATTCTGGATCCCGTAGATGGCATCCACAATGGCATTGCCGAACACGTGCAGCACCAGTGTGAGAATCAGAATCGCCAGAAACAGCAGGGCGTACAGCACACTGATGGCCCGGGTGTACACATAGCCCCGGTTTTCCCGCACTTCGTACACAGCGTTGAGCCCCGTGAGCAGCCCGTAAACACCCTTGCTGGAGGACCAGAGCAGCGTCAGCACCGATACACCGGCCACTGCCGAGGTGGCGTTGCGGTAGGTATTGAAAATCAGCTCCTCCGCCGTATCCACCAGCGCCGCCGGAAGCACATACATCATAACCTCTGTCAGGTCCTGGACCGTAAGGCCGGTATAGCGCAGGCAGCTGAGGATCAGCAGCAGCGCCGGAAACACGGACAGAATCAGAAAGTATGCCCCATAGGCTGCCCGGAAGGGAATATTCAGCTGCGCGACTGTTCGGGCCAGCTTCACGGTTTTCCCGATCAGGCCGCCCTCCGGGATGTCTTTCATAGGATTCCCCTTTTCCAAAAACCCCTTCCCGTTGCGGGAAGGGGAATGATCGGCTTATTCCGCGGAGATCATGTAGTAGTATACAGGCTGACCGCCGCTAATCAGGTTCACATCCGCCCCCGGGCAGATGTCCGCGAACAGGTCGGCAGCCTTCTGGGCATGCTTTTCCTTGGTATCCGCGCCGTAGTAGATGGTAATGAACTCCCGGCCCTCGTCCCGGACCTTTTCCGCCAGGCCCTTCAGCAGCACCGTAATGTCCTTGCTGGTGCCGAAGAGACCGCTGCCCACCATGGCCAGGTAGTCTCCTTCGTGGATGTCATAACCGTCAAAGTCGGAATTCCGGGCAGCATAGGTAATCTGCATGGTCTCAACAGAGCCCAGCACATCGGTCATTGCCTGGGTATTCTCTTCCACGGAGCCCTCCGGGTTGAAGTTCAGCATGGCGGTAACACCCTGGGGCACGGTCTTGCTGGCAATCACCACCACATTCTTGGGGGTCAGCGCATCCACCTGCTGGGCAGCCATGATGATGTTTTTGTTGTTGGGCAGAACAAAGACCGTCTCCGCGGGAACCTTGTTGACCGCCTCCAGAATATCCTGGGTGCTGGGGTTCATGGTCTGGCCGCCGGAAATGATCTGATCCACCCCAAGATTCAGAAATACATCCGCAAGGCCCGCGCCGGCGCAGACGGAAACCACGCCCATGGGCTTTTCAGGCTCCGCGATTTTGGGCGCCAGCTCCTTTTCGTTCATCACCTTTTCGGTGTGCTGCAGCCGCATATTCTCCACCTTTACGGTGACGAAGGAGCCGTAGTTCACCGCCTCGTGAAGGGCCGCACCGGGATCGTTGGTGTGAACATGGACCTTGATGATCTCCTCGTCATCCACCAGCACCAGGCTGTCGCCCAGCTCATTGAGGAAGGCCCGGAGCTGCTCCGGATCCTTGTCGTTCTCCCGGGAGATGATAAACTCGGTGCAGTAGGAGAAGGTGATGTCCTCGGTATTGAAATCGGAGAAGTCCGCCTGCTCCTTTACAGCCGTCTCGGCGGAGGCTTCGGGGGCGGTGATGTCCTCTCCCCGCATGGCCAGAAGCATGGCCTCCAGCACCAGCAGCCACCCCTTGCCGCCGGCATCCACAACGCCGGCCTTTTTCAGCACCGGGTTCTGGTTGACGGTATCGGCCAGTGCGACCTTGGCCTCTGCAATGGCGGCCTCCTGGACAAACTCGATATGGTTGTTCTCCTGGGCGGCCTCCATGGCCTTGGCCGCGGCCAGCCGGGAAACCGTCAGGATGGTGCCCTCGGCGGGCTTCATAACCGCCTTATAGGCGGCATCCACGCCCTCCTGAAGGGCCTGTGCCCACAGTACGCCATCGCATACCTCCGCTCCCTTCAGCTTCCGGGACAGGCCCCGGAACAGCAGGGACAGAATCACGCCGGAGTTGCCCCGGGCGCCCCGCAGCATGGCGGAAGCGGCAATCTTGGACGCGGCGTAGAGCTCCGGATCCTCTGCCTTGCGCAGGTCGGCGGACGCGGCGTTGATGGTCATGGACATATTGGTGCCGGTATCGCCGTCGGGAACCGGGAATACGTTCAGTTCATTGAGATCCTGCTTGTGGATCTCGACAGAGGCGGCGGCACTGATGATCATTCTTCTCAGCTCTGCCCCGTTGATGGTCTGCCTCAATTGTTTACACCTCCGAAATTTAATCGATCATCATAGAATCGATATAGACATTCACGGCACGAACCTGGGTGCCGGTGCACTTGGTAACAACATAGCGGACCTCGGAAATAATCGAGCTGCCAACAGCGGACAGATTCACGCCGTTATCCACAATGATGTGCAGATCAATGGAAATGGAGTCATCCTCGTTAAAGGTGACCCGGACGCCCTTGTCCACGGACTCCTTGCGCAGAAGGCGGTAAACGCCATCCTTCACGCTGCGGGCGGCCATACCCTTGACGCCAAAGCAATTGGAAGCGGCGGTGCCCACAATACCGGTATACACGCCGGTGCTGACATTCACACTTCCGTTTTCGTTCTCATGACGGATCATAGAAAGTCCTCCTTATTGAAGTTGGAAACAATCCGCAGCCGGATTCTTCCGGCTGCCGGAATCAGACCATGCTGTCTTCCCAGCAGGAAGGCGCGGTCAGGCCCATCATCTTCACCACGGTGGGGGCCACATTGGCAAGGCCGTAGGAGCCGTCCTTGATGGTCCAGGTGTGATCCCGGTCGTAGATGATGAAGGGAACAGGGTTCAGGGAGTGGGCGGTACGGACGGAAGTCTTGCCCTTCTTAGTCTCGGTCATCTGGTCGGCATTGCCATGGTCAGCGGTGATAAGCACGGTGTAGCCGTACTTGTCGGCAGCCTCCAGAATGGCCTTCAGACCCTTGTCCACGCACTCCATGGCGTAAACCACCGCGTCATATACGCCGGTGTGGCCCACCATATCGCCGTTGGGGTAGTTGCAGCGCAGGAACTGGAACTTCCCGGACGCCATATTCTCCACCATTTTCTCGGTGATCTCCCGGGACTTCATGGCAGGGGCCTGCTCGAAGGGAATCACATCGGAGGGCACTTCCTCGTAAACTTCCAGATTCTCGTCCACCTTGCCGGAGCGGTTGCCGTTCCAGAAGTAGGTCACATGGCCGTACTTCTGGGTCTCAGACAGGGCATACTCATGGATGCCGGCCCGGCACAGAACCTCGGTCAGGGTGTTGGTGATCACGGGAGGCTGAACCAGATAGTTGGTGGGAATCTTCAGGTCGCCGTCGTACTGCAGCATACCGGCAAACAGCACGCCGGTGAAATCCCCCCGGTCAAACTTGTCAAAGTCCTTCCGGTCGAAGGCCAGAGAGATTTCCTGGGCACGGTCCCCCCGGAAGTTAAAGAGGATCACGCTGTCGCCGTTGGCGATCCGGGCCACGGGAGCGCCGGAGCGGGCGACTACAAAGGCGGGCAGGTCCTGATCGATACAGCCGGTTTCGGCACGGTAGGTTTCAATTGCCTCCCGGGCGGAAGCGAACATCCGGCCCTGGCCCTCCACATGGGTGCGCCAGCCGGCTTCCACCATGGGCCAGTTGGCTTCATAGCGGTCCATGGTAATCTTCATACGGCCGCCGCCGGAGGCGATGGCGTAGTCGCAGCCCTCGGTATTCAGCTCCGCCAGAACCTGCTCCAGCTGGTCCACATACTCCAGAGCGGAGGTAGCGGGCACGTCACGGCCGTCCAGCAGGATATGGCAGTACACCTTTTTGGCGCCTTCCGCATGGGCCTGCCGCAGCATGGCGATCAGGTGGGAGATATTGGAGTGGACATTGCCGTCGGACAGCAGGCCCAGGAAATGGAGCGCCTTTCCGGACAGAGCGTTGGCCAGCAGCTTTTTCCAGGTTTCGCTCTGATACAGGGAGCCGTTTTCAATGGACTCGCTGACCAGCTTCGCGCCCTGGGAATAAACCTGGCCGCAGCCAAGGGCATTGTGGCCCACCTCGCTGTTGCCCATGTCATCGTCGGTGGGCAGGCCGACGGCGGTGCCGTGGGCCTTCAGCCAGGTGTGGGGGCAGGTTTCCAGCAGATGATCCAGCGTGGGGGTCTTGGCGTTCTTCACAGCGTCGCCGCTGCCGCCGTCGCCCTTGCCCACGCCGTCCATAATTACCAGTACAATGGGTTTCTCCATAATAAGTAGTACCTCCAGTAAAAGATCAGAATCAGAGATCAATAAGCAGTTTGCCAGTCGTATTATTTTACAACAGAAACGGGAAACTTACAACTCTTTTTTTATTTTTTCCGTTCCAGACAAAAATACTTCCGGGGTACCCCAAAAATAGGGTAATTCTCCCGGAAGTATTAAGAAAGTATGAAGTGGCTGCCTTACCGGATGTATTTCCCGCCCTTTTTGGGCCTACGGAATACCAGCATTCCCAAGCCCACACCGCACAGTACCAGGCCGATGAGGGCCAGACCCACACCCGCGCCGGAACGCCGGGGCGCTTCCTCCTCCGGGGGCTCCGTCGGCATGGTATAGGGGAAGGATGCTTCCGTTGCTGCCTGGGTGGTTTCCTCCGGCGCCGTGGTGGGCACCGTCACCGGCTCCGTTGCGGGCAGGGTTTCCGGCTCCGTCGGGAGCTGGGCGGCAGGTTCGGTGGTTGGCTGGGTGGTCGCTTCCGTGGCAGCTTCCGCGGTCGTTTCGGTGGGCTTCTCCGGGGTGTAGGGGTCATTTCCGTCTGAGTCCAGGAATTCGATCCGGCCTCCAAAATTCTCCTCCAGCTCCTGCACCAGCTTCACAGGCCAGGGACGGCTTGCCGGGTAATAGATTTTCACGCTGCTTCCCCACAGGCAGTTCAGCCGAAAGGAGGGAAAGGTTCCCTCACAGTGGATGGCCGTAAGGCTCTTGCAGTCCCGCAGGCACTCCTCATCAAAGACCCGGAAGCTGCTTGGCAGATGAATCCGTACCAGAGCGTCGCAGCCCAGGAAGCTGCCCTTTCCCAGGGTGGTTACATTGTTGCCGATGGATACCTCCTGAAGGGCATCATAATCCCGGAAGGCATTATCCCCCACCGTGGTTATTCCGTCGGAGATCACCGCTTTGGTGATTTCCCCACGATAATCGTCCCAGGGGGCCAACGCTTCAAAATTCTCCATAGGCCCGCTGCCGGAAACCGTCAGTGTCCCGTCTTCGTAGGTCCATTCGATTCCATCCCCGCAGGTGCCTGTGACGGCTTCCGCCCCGGCAGGGATTGTCAGGGCCAGTACAGCCAGTGCCATACAGAAAAACAGGGCAAAAATTCTATGCATGATGGGTGTCTCCTTGTGGTCTCAAAAGGTTTTGCTCCAAAAAAAGGATACTGCTGATTCAGGATTTCGCCGGAGGTGCCTTGCCTTCCCCCGGGGGGAAGGTGGCTCGCCCGCCAGGGCGAGACGGATGAGGAACTCAGGCGGATGCACTTCGATTCTAGTGAAGGTTGGTACTTTGTCTCCGCTGACAGGCCGATATAAGTACCATCCTTGTTTGTCAGGAAAGCAAACTTCCCGCATTCCTCATCAGTCACCCAAATCGGTTCCGAAGAGCCGATTTGGGTGACAGCTTCCCCCCGGGGGAAGCCAAGTGCGCCCTTCGGGCGCAAAACCCGTTAATTAACAAAAGTACCCCTTCCTCAATTCATGGTCCCCTCCGCCCGGTCGAAGAGAACCCGGACCCGCTGGCGCAGGGCCCTGCCTTCCGGGGTATCCGCCTGCCCAAAGGACTCGATCCAGTCCTTGGATGCCTGCTGGGCAGAGCGCAGGGTTTCCATGTCCATGCTCAGGTCCGCCACCCGGAAGGCAGGCAGTCCCGACTGCCGGGAGCCGAAGAAATCCCCGGGTCCCCGGAGCTTCAGATCCTCCTCCGCAATGCGGAAGCCGTCGTTTGTCTTGCACAGGGCCTTCAGTCTTTGCAGGGTTTCGGGATTGCGGTTGTGGGTGGTCAGCACGCAGAAGCTTTTGGCGCTTCCCCGGCCTACCCGGCCCCGGAGCTGGTGGAGCTGGCTCAGACCGAACCGGTCCGCGTCCTCAATCACCATCAGGGTGGCATTGGGTACATCCACCCCCACCTCGATCACCGTGGTGGCCACCAGAACATCCGCTTCTCCCCTGGCAAAGGCTGCCATGGCGGCTTCCTTTTCCGATCCCTTCATCTGTCCATGCAGCAGGCTCACCCGCAGATCCGGAAACACCGTCTGCTGCAAAGTCTGGGCCCAGGCGGATGCCGCTTTCACCCCCAGCTCCTGATTCTCCTCCACCGCGGGGCAGACCACGAAGGCCTGATGGCCCTCCGCCACCTGCTTGCGGATAAAGGCATTGAGCCTGGCCCGGTAAGCTTCTCCCACCAGGAAGGTTTCCACCTTCTGCCTTCCCGGGGGCAGCTCATCCAGGATGGATACTTCCAGATCCCCATACATGAGCAGGGCAAGGGTTCTTGGAATGGGCGTTGCGGACATAACCAGCAGGTGGGGCGCTTCTCCCTTGGCGCTGAGCCTGCTGCGCTGGCCCACACCGAAACGGTGCTGCTCATCGGTAATCACCAGGCCCAGATTGGCAAAAACCGTGCTCTCGGAAATCAGGGCATGGGTGCCCACCACAATCTTGCTCTCCCCGGAGGCAATGCGCTGCCGGATCTCCCGCTTTTCCTTCGCCGTCTGGGAGCCTGTCAGCAGGGCCACAGAAATTCCCAGCGGCGCGAACAGCCTGGCAAGAGATTGCTGGTGCTGCTCCGCGAGAATCTCTGTAGGAGCCATCAGGGCGGTCTGGGCGCCGTTTCTTGCCGCGCAATAGGCGGCGGCCGCCGCCACCATGGTCTTGCCGCTGCCCACATCTCCCTGGACCAGCCGGTTCATGGGGGTGCCTCTGCCAAAATCCCCCAGAATCTCCTCCACCGCCCGTTTCTGCGCCCCCGTAAGGGCAAAGGGCAGGCATTGATAGAATTCCTCCATCCGGAGATCCCCGTATGCCGGAACCTTCTTCATGGCCCTGGCGGCGCGCATCAGCGCCAGTCCCGCGGAGAATACAAAGAACTCCTCAAAAATCAGCCGCTTCCGGGCCTGCTCCGCCTGTGCCATATCCACGGGCCTGTGGATGGCCCGATAGGCCTGCTCCGCCGGAAGAATGCCGTAGCTTTTCCGGATTTCAGGCGGCAGGATTTCCTCAGGCGGATCACAGACAGCCAGGGCCTGGCCCACGAGCTTTGCCATGGCGGCGTTGGTAAGCCCTGCGGTCAGGGGATAAATGGGCATAACCCGGCGGGTGGCCACAGCCGGTGCCTCCGGCAGCTCAAAAACGGGATTGGTGATTCCGTAGCCGGAATAGTCTCCGGAAAGGGCGCCGTAAAACACGTATTCCCGGCCATATTCCAGGTTTTCCGCGGCAAAGCGGGAATTGAAGAAGGTCAGATTCAGTTTTCCGGAATGGTCCGCCACCTGCACCTTCGTCAGATCCAGTCCCTTGCGGATGTGGGCCGTTCTGGGGGTTGACATCACCACCGCCCGGAAGCAGGCAGGCTTGTCCACCATCAGGTCGGCAATGCAGCTTTCCCGGGTCCGGTCCTCATAGCCCCGGGGAAAATGGCAGATGAGGTCCCCCAGAGTAAAAATATTCAGTGCCTGCAGCAGCTTTGCCTTTGCGGGCCCGACCCCTTTGAGGCTGGTCACCGGGTCTGTCAGTTTTGCCATGATACCACCTTCTTTCCGGAATGATTGTGCAGACTATGCTGAGACAGGAAGCTTTTGTGAATTGACAATTGACAACTAAGCTTATTCCCTTTTCCTACCCCAATCCCCAACTCCCCGCAAAATGAAAAAACTCCCTCCAAGCGACGCTCGGAAGGAGATATTTTCAGAGAACTCAGGCCAGCTTATTCAGCTTCAGGGTCATGCTGCTCTTCTTCCGGGCAGCGTTGTTCTTGTGCAGAAGACCCTTACCGACTGCCTTGTCCACAGACTGAACGGCAACCTTGTAGGCGCTCTGAGCAGCGGTCTTGTCGCCGCCTTCCACAGCAGCCTGGAACTTCTTCAGGTTGGTCTTCAGCTCGGACTTGTCGGCCTTATTCTTCTCGTAAGCAATCTTGGAAGAAAGGACATCCTTCTTAGAGGACTTAATGTTGGGCATGGATTCCACCTCCTCACGCCGGTATTTCATACAGACCCGTATTATAACGGAAAATAAAAGCAAAATCAACCCTTTTTTGAAAAAAATATGGATGAGAGGCGATTTCTTTTTCGTTTCCCCCCTTCCGTCCCTTGTCAAGCCATTCATTTTTCACAAAAAATTCATGTGTGGCAAAATGCCCATTCCCCCGAAAAGTCAAAAAAGTCTCCCTATCCCGGAAAATATTATGTAATCCGCAGGTGTTTTCAACAGGCAGAGCGGGCTGTGGAAAACTTCTGTGGATAAACCTGTGGAGAATGTGGAAAACTCAATTGTTTCCACAGGTTTTTGCCCGGTGCCCCGGACCGGCCTTCCTGTGTAAAAACTGCGTAAGCCGCGGTCACCCATCCGCCGTCCGTGAACAGCATCCGGAACAGCCATCAAAGCGCAACCTGGAAAACTTGCGTCAAAAGGTTCCGATTCCTCCCCGTCTTTTTGAAAGGAAACGGCTGTTTCCCCCTTTGGCCCCAAAAAATTTGTGACATCCTCCAAATTTTTGGAGGTATCTTTCTTCCTCCCCCGGGAAATACTGGCCATAAGCTCCCGCCATCGCGTCACCTTTCACCATAGGAGGAAACGATCCATGCAGGGTAAAGTAGACATCTGCGGCATCGCCACATCCCAGCTTCAGGTTCTCGGCCAGGAGGAGACCCGTGACCTTCTGATAAGGAGCAGAGCCGGGGACCGGTCTGCCCGGGATAAGCTGATTGAGGGCAATCTGCGGCTGGTGCTGTCCGTAATCCAGCGCTTTGACAAGCGGGGCGAAAGCCCGGATGACCTTTTTCAGGTGGGCTGCATCGGTCTCATGAAGGCCATCATGAATTTTGACCCCGATAAGCAGGTGAAATTCTCCACCTACGGCGTTCCAATAGCTTACGTTTTTAGAGGGACGGAATGGAGAATACATATGGCAAGAAAGAACAGACCGTCTTCATATTGGACAGACGAAGTAATTAGGGAGGTATTGGGCCAGTTTATCCAGGAAAAGGGCCGAATACCGAACACAAAGGACTTAGGACGTAACGGGCTGCCAGCACAGCGCATTTTCCCCATACGGTATGGGATAAGTGCTGGTGACTGGCTAAAGGCCGCCTACGGGCCGTCTGTGCCGTCCTGGCAGGACAGAAAAGAAAAGTATACCCAGATGTTCATTGAGGAATACAACCGCTTACAAGCCACGTCTGGTGAGGACTATGACGAAAGACGGGGCAAGGGTGTCATACGGTGGAGGGCATTGTTGCGGTATTATCCAGTCAAGAACTGGTGCGATTTACTTAGCATATTGGAGCAGCCCAAATACTACAGGCAGAAAGAGGAAGAACCAAAAACCACGTTTACAACAGAAATCATTTTTGTGTGAGATAAAATAGGTTTTTCGTTTGTTTTACCCTACGAAAACAGGGCAAATCAGCTATAATATTGGTATCTTCTTTAATTGCTGATATGGAGACTCTAATAGATTCCGCTACATATTAAGAAAGGTGTGTTAAAAGGATGAAAAATAAAATGCCAATAGAACAATTATTGCAATTAATAAAGCAAGAC
Source organism: Oscillospiraceae bacterium (assembly GCA_017622995.1). Classification (GTDB taxonomy): domain Bacteria; phylum Bacillota; class Clostridia; order Oscillospirales; family Oscillospiraceae; genus Faecousia. The sequence continues at coordinate 1,164 of JAGAQA010000045.1, read as the reverse complement.
TGGGAGAGCGATTCGACCCTTAACCCCGAGTTAACACGATTAATAAATCAATACTGGGACAATTCGACTATGCAAGAAAGATATCAATTGTTTGTAGGGTTTTATCGTGTAATAGGTTTCAGAGAAGAAGATATATGGAGTTATGAAAGATTCTGTAAAGAAGAGGATAACGCGCGCATTCGTGAGACCGTTCGTGAGTTTATCGCTGATGAACGTGAGAGACTCTTCGAGTTTGTCGCTGACAACTAAAAAACAAGAAATCGGCAAGGCTCAGACCTCTGGTCTGGGCCTTTTTCTTTGTCCCTACTTATCTGTTCGACAAATTGGAAAAAGTGTGCTATAATGTCTTCCACCGCAAAAAAACAAAACCAAAGAAAAGGGGACAATTTGCATGACCTTACGAGAAATGTTCGATACAGTTAACATCACTACAGACAATCTTTTCGTTGTTGCAGGCTATAACGATAGCTACGATTGGTATGAAGAGGGCAAATATTGGGATGTAAGAGGTTGGGGCAAATTTAAGAAGTGCGACGCAATGCCCGAAATCCCTGAAGTGATTATGGGTGCAATGGTGCATGAATTTCACGTCCTGTTTGCGAGCCAGTTTGGACTTGACCCTACAGCAGTTATTTTCGTTCACCACCCCAAGGGTTATGACGAGGACAAATACTGGACTGACGATAACGTGAATTGTTAATCGAAAACAATAGACCCAGACCGTTTGGTCTGGGTCTTTTCATTCCCCAGTAAAAGCATCGTTATCACTCGCTTTTACTGGGGCTTTATCTGTTAGACATATTGGAATTGGTTATTCTGTGAAAGTGTATCTCAAAAAGTTGCCCTTGCCATCACCAGTTGTAATAACCGTATCGCCATTGGCATTTTCTGAAATGTCAATAATGGGGAATCTGCCATTTGCTTTGACATATGCTTCGGGGCTGTCTGCTTCGACTTCAATCAGTTCTTTCTTTGCGTACTGTTCGCCGCCGCAAGAATTGATGTCCTCAATAAAAACTTCGTATTCATTCATCTTGGTAGCTCCTTTTTGTTTTGTAGTGTGGATATTGATTAGTTATCCTCGTACATCCCAAACAGTCGCTTTACCAATGTAGTACCATCTTTCTCTGTGAAACATATATGCCCTCCGTAGTTGGCAAATTC
>JAGAQA010000044.1 GCA_017622995.1 Oscillospiraceae bacterium | reverse complement strand
TTTGTTCGCCGTAGGCGAACAAATTCCACACTTGCAGCCTGAGATGTATTTTCTGCCAGGTACACGCCCCGGCAGAAAATGATTGAATCTTTTTCGCTGCTAACGCAGCGAACTCTGCGAGGCTTTTTTGACAGTCTGAAACCCGCCGACCGTGGTCGGCGGGTTTTTTGTTATGTTGTGCTGTGGCGCTTCTTTTCCGGAGAAATGCCGTTGCGGGACAGCATCTCCCGAACACCGGTCATGCTGGCAGAGCCATCCAGGAGCTTTGCCCGGACAGCCAGGGAAACGCAGACCTGGCTGATTGCCACGGAGAGTTCTTCCTCTGACATGGCCTTGCCGCTGCGAAGCAGAAACCCGGACAGTCCGTTGGTATACACCATCATATGCCCCAGCACACTCCCGGCATCCGTCCGGGAAATGCCGAAGGTGTTGGCGATTTCATCGGTAATGGGGGTCAGGATCTCCCGGAAAAGATCCAGCAGCTCCTCCAGGGAAGCCGGGCCCTCCTCCGGGCCCATCAGCATCCGGTAGAGGTTGGGGTTTTCCCTGGCGTAGCGCATCCAGCGCATACCGAATTCCTTAAAGGCGGGGAAATAATCCAGGCTTCCCCGGAGGTAGTCCACAAACTCCCGTCTTGCCCGGTCCTTCACACAGCTTTTCAGTTCATCCATGCCGGCAAAATAGGTGAAAATGGGGGTTACGGTCATCCCCATGCTTTTCGCAACCTCCCGGGCTGCTACCGCTTCCAAGCCCTTTTCCCTGGTGAGCTGATACGCGGCATCCTCAATTTTTTCTCTGGTAAATCTGGCCTTCGGCGGCATTGATCGAACATCCTTTCCGCAACAGATATAGGCCTATTATATATGATTTCAGGAAAAACGTCAAGAACAGGACCTTATTTAACAAACCGTTTCAAAATCCTTGTCAGCACCAGGGCACAGACAATCTTGATAATGTCCGGGATGATGTAGGGTATCACACACATTCCCAGCACCGCCGCCAGAGAGATGGCCCCCTTGGCCCTGGTATACACCACCAGGAACCAGGCCGTGCCGAAGGCGTAGCAGGCAATGAGCCCCAGCACCATGGAAAGGGGCAGCACCCATTTTCTGTTGCCGGGAATGGCCTCCATAGCCCACATAATGAGGGCCGAAATCAGAAAGCCCACGATGTAGCCGCCGGTCATGCCCAGGAGCTTTCCCAGGCCGCCGGTCATACCGGAGAACACCGGCAGTCCCACCGCTCCCATCAGCACATACACAAGAATCGCCAGGGTGCCTCTCTTGCCGCCCAGCAGTCCCACAGCCAGAAATACCCCCATGGTCTGAAGGGTAAAGGGCACCTGCCCCGGAATGGAAATCCATGCGCAGATGGTCATCAGGCAGGCAAACATGGCGGTATAGACCATGTCCCGGGTAGTGAGTTTTGTTTTCTTATCCATTTTCTCTTTCCTCCTGTTTTATTTCAAGCTATTTAGGGAACCTCTGATTAAATCGACAAGAGCTGGCGGCAGAAGATTTTGTCTCAGCCGAAAGTTCTAAAAATGGGGGAATACTTTGTGTATTTCCCATTTTTAGAACTGCACGGATGGGATAAAAGATTCGCCGTCCAGCCACAGGTGATTTATTCAGAGGTTCCTTAGAGCTTTACGCTGATTTCTCCGGCGGTAAGGGTTTCCCGGGTGCCGTCCTCGTACTGCACCAGCAGGCCGCAGTCTTCGTCCAGATCCAGGACCTTTGCCCGTCTGGTTCCTGCCAGGACGGTCTTTCCCAGCACCAGACAGTTTTCCTTATAAGCCTGCGGATAGGTTTGCGGAGCGGCCAGCACCCCGGCAAAGGCATTGAGGAATGCCGCTGCCAGCCGGTTTCTGCCCTCTTCCTGGGGGGAATCGAACACGGGCCCCGCAACGGAAGCCAGCTCCTCCGGAAATCCGCCGGGGGGACAATGGGCATTGAAGCCCGCGCCCACCACAGCATACTCCAGCTTTCCGTCCTCCAGGGAAAAGGCCGCCTCCGTCAGAATTCCGCAGACCTTTTTCCCCTCCAGAAACACATCGTTCACCCACTTGATTCCCGCTTTTTTCCCGGATACCTGCTGCACCGCCCGGCAGGCCGCCAGGGCCGCCATGGTGGTCAGCCTCCGGGCTTCCAGGGGGCCCCAGTCCCGGCGAAGCAGAACACTGAGGTAAACCCCCGTATCCGCGGGAGAATAGAAGCTCCTTCCCAGTCTTCCTCTGCCCTGGCTCTGGCTTCCGGCGATGAGAACGGTTCCGTCCGGTGCCCCGGCCCCCGCCTGCTGCCGCAGAAGCGCATTGGTTGACGTAACTTCTCCAAGCACCTGCACAGACCAATTGCTGCCCGGCTCCAACCGGCTCTCAATGCCGCCCCGGGTCAGAAAATCCGCCCCGGCTTCCAGGCAATAGCCTCTGCCGGGCTGGGTTTTGATGGGAAGGCCCATCTCTTTCAGAGCGCTCACCGCTTTCCACACCGCCGCCCGGGAGAGCTTCAGGCTCTGGGCAAGCTCCTCTCCGGAAAGATAGGCGCCCTTGCAGGCGGTAAGCAGCGTCAGCACCCGGTCCTTTGTGGTCATGTTTTCCCTCCGTTCTCCGTGCATGGTAGCACGTCCTTTTTGGGTTGTCAACCGCATTTTTATTCTGGTTTACAGGTGGAAAAGGCAGAATGCGCCCCGGAAGTCCGGGGCGCAAAACGCACTCTTTTTTACGGTTTTTTCGTCATTCTTCCAGAACCGCGCCGGTTTTCGATGCAATAAAATCGGATTCCCCTGCCTCGCCGCTCTTGTTTGCTGCCTGAGCAGGCAAGCAAAATGTAACCAAAATGTCATTTTTTAGGCTGTGAATCCGGCAAGCCCATTATCCTGCGGCAGCATCCATTCCGGGGGCCTCGGAGAAGGACAGAATAAGCCCGTTGGGCAGGCAGGCAATGGGAGCGCCGCTGCTGCGGTAGCCCATGGCCATACAGATGTGGTCCGGGCAGTCCGCCTCCAGGACGGCAATCTTTCCATCCTTTATATTCACAACGTTTTTGCCGCCGTTGGCCCCGGTAAGGGTCAGCGTCTGGTCCCTGCTCAGATCCAGCTCCATGGTCTCAACACCGTCCTGCACCACGGTGACATAAGCTTTGTTTCCCCTGGGCACCAGGAAATAAACGCTGAGGCCCAGGCAGGCAACGAGCAGCAGCGCAATGGCAATGGCGAAGTATTTTGTCTTCATAGAAACTCCTTGTGTTTCTTTTGGGTACAGTATACCAGTTTTTCCCCAGAAATGCAAATTTATCCCCGCCGGCAGCCCCGGCGGGGATGAACCAGACTGTCAAAAAAGCCTCGCAGAGTTCGCTGCGTCAGCAGCGAAAAGAATCCGAATCATTTTCTGCCGGGGCGCACCCCAGGGTGGCTTCTCTTGCCCCTTCGGGGCAATTCACCTCCTGTACCTGGCAGAAAATACATCTCAGGCTGCAAGTGCGGTGCGTCGCGCAGCGAATCTAATGGAACAATTGCCAGTGGCAATTGCTCCATAATGTATGGAATTTGTTCGCCTATGGCGAACAAATTATGCGCGCAGCAGACTGCAAAAACTGGCGGAAAAGCCCGAAGGGGTTTTTCGACAAGCTCATTTATCCCCGCCGGCAGCCCCGGCGGGGATGAACATTATTCTTCGGTGCTTTCCGGCAGCTCGGGGACCTTGGGGGCCTTGGGGGGCTTGGAACCGGTGATCAGCAGCGTCACCATGCCCAGACCGAAAGGCACACCAACCAGGCCTGCCAGGAAAGAAACCACGGGAATGCAGCTGGCAACGGTCCAAAGGGCGGTGCCGATGAGCAGCTCTGCCCAGAGCTTGGGGGCCTTCTTGAGGGCCTTCCGCCACAGCAGAGAGCCGATGAAGAAGGCGATGAACATACAGGAAACCACCAGTGCGGCGATGTAGACCATCAGCAGCACACAGGCCAGGCGCATGCCCACCCGGCTGATCATCAGAAGGATGGCAGCCAGGGGCACCCCCACCAGAGTACCGAAGCCGATGCCGAAGGCAACGGCGTACTTGCTGAAGGGCTTGCCGGTGTAGCGGCTGTCCACGGTTTCCCACAGGGGGGTCAGCCACAGCAGCACCAGGGCCACAACAGACAGTCCGGCAAAGAGCAGTACCTTGTCCACCACCTTGTCGCCAAAGCCGGTACCCCTCTGGGCCTGCTCCTCGATTTCCGGCTCTGCCTCTTCCACAATGGCATTGGCCAGAACGGAAGCATCCGCGGTGATCCTGGCGTTGGCGGGATAGTGGAGTCTGCCGCCGATGGAGGCATTCTGATCAACCACAATGGTTTCTGCGGAGAGGAAGGCGTCCCCTGCCACATGGCCCCGAATGACGATGGTACTGCCTGCGGCATACACAGTGCCGCCTACATCACCGGCAAAGTCCAGGCTCTGACCGGCAGCAAACAGGTCCCGGCCCACATTGCCTTTCACGGAGAGAATCTGGCCTGCCGCAAAGGCGTCCTTTTCCACGTCTCCCTCTACGGTAACGGTTCGGGCAGCAGCGGCAATGTACTCGGTGTCGCCGGTGGACAGGACACTTTCACCGGCCAGGAAGGCAATGCCGTCTACGTTGGCGGACGAGGTGACACTGTAGCCGCTGACAAACAGGGAGCCCTGCTGGTCGCCGCTGGCGTTTTCGCCGTAGAAGCCCGCCGCGCTGGCGCAAAGTGTCAGGGCGCACAGCATACAAATGACGGTGGCAAATGCGAAGAACTTTCTTTTCATCTGATTTTCACTCCATTTCCGGCGGCGTTGCAGCCGCCCTTTCTTATGACCACAGTATACCATGGCCTGAAAAAAGAAAAACAGGTATTTTTTACGGCTCAATGTGTGAATTTCCTTGCTACCGGTATTGCAGGTATTCAATGAATTTCTTCACCGCCAGTGAGGCGGTGCTCAGCTCCCGCAATGCCAGGGCGGTTTCCCGGTAGGCAGGCACATCCAGCTCCTTGGCAACAATATTATAGGGCGTCCGCTTGAGGATCATTTCCGTCAGCATACTGACACCCAGGCCGCTTTCCACCATAGCCATAATGGCGTAGTCGTCCCAGGTGGTGAAATGGACCCGGGGTTTTAAACCGTTGCGCTCGAAAACCTCCGATACCTCCGCCTGGGCCCCCTTTTCCAGCAGCATGAAGGGCTCCTGACACAGGGCGGCAATGGGCACCTTGTCATACCTGGTCAGGGGATGGTCCTGGGGCAGGATGGCCAGCAGCCGGTCTCTGCCCAGGGGGATGGTCTCAAAATCCGGCCGGGTGGGCAGCCGCAGAAATCCGCAGTCCACCCGGCCCTGGGCGATCCAGTCTTCAATTTCCGTATAGTCCCCCAGCAGAAGCTCGTAGTCGATGCCGGGGTAATCCTTCTGAAAGGCCTTGATGATATTCGGCACCCAGTGGATGGCGCCGCTGGAAAAGGTGGCAATGCGGATGATGCCGGACTGGACCCCGTGGAGGTCATCCACCTGCATTTGCAGCTTCTGATATTCGCTGCACAGGCTCTGGGCATAGGGCAGCATCCGGGAGCCGTCGGAGGTCAGCCGGATGCCGGAACGGCTCCGCTCCAAAAGGGTGATATTCCACTCTTTTTCCAGATCGAGGATCATCCGGCTCACGCCGGACTGGGAGTAATTGAGGGCCTCCGCCGCCCGGGTAAAGCTGCCGTACTCCACCGCTTTGAGAAAGGCCATATATTTGAGGATGTTCATATCCATGGTCTGTGTCCTCTTTTCCATGCGAAAACCGCATAGCATTCATGCGAAACATTCGCTTTTCAAATGATTAAGCCTATGATACAATCCCAGCATCCAAAAAGCAAGAGAAAAGAAGAGAGGATGCGAAAAAATGACCACTTCGACCATCTGTATCACCATCACCATTGTCCTGTACCTGGCCGGTATGCTTTGGATCGGCGCCCACTACGCCAAAAAGAATTCCTCCGCCTCCGACTTCTACCTGGGCGGACGGAAGCTGGGCCCCCTGGTCACCGCCATGAGCGCCGAGGCCTCCGATATGTCCAGCTATCTGCTGATGGGTCTGCCCGGCCTGGCCTACCTCACCGGCATGGCCGATGTGGGCTGGACCGCCATCGGTCTGGCTGCCGGCACCTATCTGAACTGGCTGTTTACCGCCCGCCGCCTGCGCCGGTATACCCAGATCACCGGGGCCTACACCCTTCCCCAGTTCTTCTCCCAGCGGTTTAAGGACAGCAAGAGCATTCTGGCTGCCATTTCCGCCCTCATTATCATTGTGTTCTTCATTCCCTACACCGCTTCCGGCTTCTCCGCCTGCGGCAAGCTGTTTTCCTCCCTGTTTGGTGTAAACTACATGACCGCCATGATCGTCTCCGCCATCGTCATCGTTGGCTACACCGCCGCCGGCGGCTTCCTGGCAGCCTCCCTCACCGATCTGGTGCAGAGCATCATCATGACCATTTCCATTTTCTTTGTTCTGATTTTCGCCACCGCCCAGGCCGGCGGGTTCGGCGCGGTTATGGAAAACGCCAAAGCCCTGCCCGGCTTCCTGTCCTTCTCCCAGACCCACACCGGTTCCGGCGCCGCCCCTTACGGTCCCCTTACCGTGATCTCCACCCTGGCCTGGGGCCTGGGCTACTTTGGAATGCCCCACATTCTGCTGCGGTTCATGGCCATTGAAGACGAAAAGAAGCTGAAGGTCTCCCGCCGAGTGGGCTCCGTATGGGTGGTCATCGCCATGGGTCTGGCAATCTTCATCGGTTTCGTGGGCAATGCCCTCAGCGCCCAGGGCGCTGTGGAAACCCTGGATGGCTCCGCTTCCGAAACCATCATCATCCGCATTGCGGACCTGCTGTCCACCCACGGTATTCTCCCCGCCCTGATGGCCGGTCTGATCCTGGCCGGTATTCTGGCATGCACCATGTCCACCGCCGATTCCCAGCTGCTGGCCGCCTCCTCCAGTGTGAGCCAGAACCTGCTGCAGGATACCTTCGGCATGAAGCTGAGCCAGAAGACCAGCATGCTGGTTGCCCGGCTGACGGTTGTGTTCATTGCCATTGTGGGCGTGCTCATTGCCCGGGACCCCAACAGCTCCATTTTCGGCATTGTCTCCTTTGCCTGGGCAGGCTTCGGCGCGGGCTTCGGTCCCCTGGTGATCTGCTCCCTGTTCTGGAAGCGCACCACCTTCCCCGGCGCTGTGGCCGGTATGGTGGCTGGCGGCGTGTTCGTATTCATCTGGAAGTACCTGCTCAAGCCCATGGGCGGTGTCTGGGGCATCTATGAGCTGCTGCCCGCGTTCCTGGTGGGCCTGATTGCCATTGTGGTGGTGAGCCTGCTGACCAAGGCTCCCGGCGAAGAGATCCAGAAGGAATTCGACCTCGCCAAGAGCAGCCAGGACCTATAAATTCGCCTCCCTTTGCCCCTGCCGGTTTTTCATTTTCCCGGCGGGGGTTTTCCCTGTTCATGGCGTAAAACAAGGGGACAGGGAATGTCTCATTGCCCTTTTGTGGGGATTTGCCCACTTTGTGTCCTGGAAAACCGGCCCAACATCCTGTATGCTATTTCCATAAGGAGGTAAGAACCAATGAATCAAGCAGCAATCGGGAGTTTTCTTAAGGAACTCCGAAAGGAAAAAGGACTGACGCAGGAACAGCTGGCGGAACAATTCCATGTAAACAGAAGGACCGTTTCCAGATGGGAAACCGGAAACAATCTTCCGGATCTGGACCTTCTGATTGAACTGTCGGATTACTACGGGGTAGAACTCCGGGAACTGTTGGACGGGCAACGGAAAGGAGGGCATGTGAATCCGGAATTGGAAGATACTCTGCGAAAAGTCGCGGAATACAGCAGCGAGGACAAGCAGAAGGTAAAAAAAAGAATGCATATCTTGTTCATCGGCGGATTGATTGCCGCGGTTGTGTATCTGGTTTTGCTGTTTGCCGATCGGGCAGACGGCTTTCTGGGCGGACTGTGCTCCGGCATTCAGTTCGGCATGATGATTGTGGGCGTTCTCATGACCAGCAAGCACGCGGCAAGCATCCGGACATGGAAGCTGAAAATCCTCAAAAACAAATTCATCCCGAAGGGATAGAGGTGGAACCGAAAGAGCAGTCAATTCAGAAGAAACAGCGTTCTGTCAGCGAACAACCAAAATCGTCTAAGCGGCAAACGCTGCAACCAACGAAGCAAGCGAAGAACGAATTCGGACGATAAAGTACAATATCTCGATTGTTACCGTTACCCGGACAATCGAGATATTTCTATTTTTGAAATTAATATGAAGAAATTCCTGATATATTGACAAGTATCCGAAATCGGACTATTATGATTTTAATGGGTCTGAAATGGGAATCTTTATGTTTGCTGTATGACAATTGGGAGGTTAATCAATGAACCTGTTATGGCGTGTACGCATACCAAAAAGTTTTTGTCATTTATCAATCAGGTTCGCCTTGATGTGGGAGAAAATGTGCCCTATATCAATACCGGTATTATGATGATGAATTTACCGCTGATGAGAAATGAAGTGAATTTAGATGATATTCGGCAGTATGCCAATGAGAACAAACACCGTTTTATTCTGCCGGACCAGGATATTCTGACAGCACTGTACGGTCATCGTGTAAAAGTAGTGGATGCGCTCAAATACAATCTGAGTGATCGGGGTATTGATTTTTATAATGCAGATCCGTCTCATGAGAAGATTGACTTGGATTGGGTAAGAAACAACACGGTCATTGTCCACTACTATGGCCGAAACAAGCCGTGGAAAGGATTTTATATTGGAATTCTTGATGTTCTTTATGAAGAACAATTGGCTCGAAATCGGAAAAGACGGTATCGAAACAATAATATTAAGAAACAGGTTGAAGTAATCAACCAGCAGCTAAAAGAGCTTGTCGGAATTTATCGTGGCGCAGTCAGCCATTTGAACATTTCCGATAATGAATTCTGGATTTGGTATTCTCTCATTATGATGGACGGAGAGTATTCACAGCAGGATATCTGCAATATGTGGTCTTTCTCGAAACAGACTGTCAATACCATTATTGCGCATTTGGTAAAAAAAGAGCTTATCACGCTTGAAATCGTACCGGGAACCAGAAACAGAAAAATCATTCGTCTGACCGAAGAAGGCCGAAAATATGGCGAAAGGATCGTTCTTCCTGTTGCTGAAGCGGAACAAAGCGCATTTGAAAAGCTACCGGACGAAGACAAAAATGCATTCACTTGTGTGTTAGGAAAATATATTGAAATTTTGAAAGGCGAGTTCCACGAAACAGCAGACCGATAAACAGGCCAAAACAACGTCAAAAGGATTGACCATACCGAATAATCCGTCTTTTCCGCATCTGTCTGATGCCCGTGATTGTATGAAGAAATTTCGCTCCTGTGAGGTTGTGGCTGCATAATACTCGCCGCCGATGTCCTCATGGGTGCCATACTGCAAAACGGCCTCATAGGCCAGCTCTCCCTTACCTTGCGATAAAGTACCGTTGCCCCTGTGCCACTCGCAGTAGCCCGTTTGAATTTGCCTGTCTTTGCGCCGTTGCTTTGCATTGTACTGGTCAATAACGGGTTGGAAGTGTTGGTCTGTGTATTCCTCTATGGTCATGTGCTTGCCGTCCTGCCCTCTCAGACGGTCTATCAAAATCACATCATTTTTAATCAATTTTGGGGTCACATTTTTGGAAATGGCTCTGATTCCATCAATATTTAGGGAGTGCTTGGGGGCTAGTCTGCCCACGCTCATACTTGCAGCAATTTTCATGAGAATCTACCCCTTTATTTTGAATTTTCCCATAATATAGAAGAGATTATTGTATTTCTGCTGAGAAACGGCAGAAGGGCTCAAAGCCCGTTTTGACACTACGCATCAAAACTTTTGAGGTCTGCCGACGGCTTCTTCAAGGGGATGCCCCCGCCAGAATGGCTCCCCGCAGACCATCCAAATAGCAAAACACACCAACCTGCGGGCTGGTGTGCTTCGTTATTTGGATGGTTCAGAACATCTGTGCTTTGTCCCGACAAACTGGAATTTGTTAGGCTGCAGTATTTGCGTTTTTTATATATGTAATCCAGTTTTCCAAACTATCCAAACTGAAATTCTCAAGTGCCGTTTTGTAACAAGTAAAAGCAATTGGGTGGTTTTCTTCCATCCATTTCAATGATTTTTTCGGGCCCAAATAAGGATGCTGCATGATATCACAGAAAATCTCCAAGCTGTCAATCAACACCCAATGCCACCGAAACATCCCCTCGACATCATATCGTTTTACCCGTGCAAGCATCTTGATGCACCAATCGACACTTGCATCAATTTCTGTTTTTGATTTTTGTGGGCGGTTTTGCATATGCGAAATCACTTTCATTTGGAGTGCTTTTCCTCGTCCATCGCTATCTGCAATAATCCTGCCATCAAAGATTTGAACGAAATCATCGCAATCAAAATCTCCATCAAAAAAAGAAGCAGGATATACGAAAACATCCAGCTGAATGCCGTTCACAAAAGATGTGTCGTGAAATTGTTCGTGGTCGTAAGAAATAACCAACGAGTCAAAATCGCTGTTCAGATTGTTTGTTCCGTTGGAATACGAACCATAAAGGATGATAGAAAGAGGATTGTAGTTTTGCTTTATATATTCAATAATCTGTTCCAAAAAAATCACCTCGTCAAATTCCGATTTGTAGGGTTAATTTACTCAATCAGCCCGAAATGCTTCAACGCATCCACAATCGCTGCTTCCTTTTCCGCTGGGCAAACGGTAGGCTTTCGGGGGCTGGTATGGGAATCGTGGTAGTTCTCATGCTCCCGAATCCCCAGCTTTTCCCGAACTTGTCCGATATAAGCAGAGTGAACCTTGAAGCCGTACTTTTCCTCGATATACTGCTTAATGTCGTCGTTGGTATAGATTCTGCCCACATCGGTTTCCAAATCCTCGGTGTTGACTGCAATGTGGAGGTAATCGCTGACCTGTTTCCTACCTAAAAGGGCAACGGTTTCCACATGGCTGCACCGGGGGAACAGGTCCGCGGCAAGGGCGTTTTGCAGCACGAAGCCTTTTTCCTTCAGCAGGGCCACATCCCGGGCAAGGGTGGCCGGGTCGCAGGAGATATAGACCAGACGCCTGGGGTCCATTTTGTGGATGGCCTCAATGGCATCCGCGTTCAGGCCCTTCCGGGGCGGGTCCACGGTGATGATGTCCGGGTGGATGCCCTTGGCTTCCAGCTCCAAAGCAGCCTGGCCCGCATCGGCACAGAAAAACTCCGCGTTTTCGATGCCGTTGCGCACCGCGTTTTCCCGGGCGTCCTCCACCGCCTGGGGGACCACCTCCACGCCGATCACCTTTCCCGCAGCGGCGGCCATGGCAAGGGTGATGGTGCCAACCCCGCAGTAGAGGTCCAGCACCAGATCCTCTTTTGTGATCTGCGCCAGGGAGATGGCCTCCCGGTAGAGCCGCTGGGCCTGGTGGTGGTTCACCTGATAGAAAGATCGGGCGGACAAACGGAAATTGAGACCGCAGAGGGTATCCTCAATATAGCCGGGGCCGTATAGCGTGACAAATTTGTCTCCCAGCACCGCGTTTCCCTTTTTGGTGTTCACACTGAGCACCAGGGTGGTAAAGCCCGGCACGGCCTTGAGAGCGTCGATCAGGCCGGAAACTCTGGGAAGACCATCCCCATTGACCACCAGGCACACCAGAATCTGCCCCGAAACGGCGCCCCGGCGAACATAGATATGCCGCAGAAGACCCCGGTGGGTCTGCTCTTCGTACACCGGCACCCGGTTTTTGTTTACATAATCCATAACAATTGTCTTGACCCGGTCGGTTTCCTCCGGCAGAATCCGGCAGCGGGTATTCTCCACCACCTGATGGGTCCCGGCCTTGAAGAATCCCGCGTAGGCTCTGCCCTTTTCCCAGGCCACAGGGTACTGGGCCTTGTTCCGGTAGCCCTCACAGGTGGGGGCCGCCAGAATGGGCAGGCGTTCCAGGTTTTCGCCGCCGATGCGGTTCAGGCAGTCGGTGACCCGCTGGGCCTTCAGGCGGCACTCCTCCTCATAGTCCATGTGCCAGAAATCACAGCCGCCGCAGAGCTTGGCAACAGGGCAGGCCCGGTTCACCCGGTGAGGGGACCGTTCCAGAATCTCCACAATTTTTCCGGCGGCCCAGGTTTTCCGGGCCTTTTCAATGCGCAGCTTCACCCGCTCCCCGGCCACGGCATTGGGCAGGAACACCACGCAGCCCTCCACATGGGCAACGCCCTGGCCCTCTTCCGTGTAATCGGTGACGGTTGCCTCGTAGATCTGATTTTTGAGAAGCATGGGATTCTCCTTTACAGGGACAGTTCCATATAGGTTTTCCGGGGGGTCAGGCCGCATTTTTCATAGAACAGGCGGGCCCGGTCATTCCCCTCCCAGACGTTGAGGGTCAGGGCGTCACAGCCCAATTCCTCCCCATAGGCCCTGACCCGGTCAAAAAGGGCTTTGGCCACCCCTTTGCCCCGGTAGCTGCTGTCCACGCACAGGTCGTCGATATACAGTTCCTTCCGGTTCCGGAGCACCGGGTCATTTTGGACGGTTTGCAGGATGCAGAAGGCATAGCCCACCATGGTGCCGTCCTCCACCGCTGCCAGAATGGGACGGGTGGGGTCGCAAAGCAGCTGTCTGAGGGCCTCCGCGTCGTATTTTTCTCCCCCATTGCGGAACAGGTCCGGCCGGATCCCGTGGTGCACCAGCTCCACCTGGCGCAGAAGCTCCAGCATTTGGGGAATGTCGGCTTCACAGGCAAATCGAATCATCATATCAAAAACTCCTTTGCGGTTGGGATGGGTAGGGAAAGCGGGATTAAGCTCCCTATTTTTTTCCATCATACCACATTTCCCTCCACCGGTAAAGCCGGGACTTGCGCAATTTCCTCTCCGGTGGTAAAATACCCCTGATTTTTCCCGCCGAAAGGAGTGAAGATTATGGACTACACAAGCTGCACCCTCTGCCCCCGGATGTGCAAAGCCAACCGGGCCAAACACTACCTGGGCTTCTGCCGGTGTCCGGACAGGGCTCTGGTTGCCAAAACCATGCTTCACCACTGGGAGGAACCGGCCCTGGCAGGCCCCGGCGGCAGCGGCGCTGTGTTTTTTGGCGGCTGCACCCTGCGCTGCTCCTTCTGCCAGAACGGAGCCATCAGCGCAGGGCCCGTTGGAAAACCCATGGATTCCGGGGCCCTTCGGAAAGCCTTTGAAGACCTGATTGCCCAGGGGGCGGAAAACATTGATCTCATTACCCCCACCCAGTTCCTTCCTACCCTGATCCCGGCGCTGACCCCAAAGCTCCCCGTCCCGGTGGTATATAACTGTGGGGGCTATGAGCGGGTGGAGACACTGCGGGAGCTGGAAGGTCTGGTGGACATCTATCTGCCGGATATGAAGTATATGGACCCCATGCTTGCAAAAAAGCTCTCCCGGGCGGAGGACTATCCCCACATCGCCCGGGCCGCCATCCGGGAGATGGTCCGCCAGACCGGCCCCATCGTCTGGGATGGGGCCAAGGTGGTCCGTGGCACCATCATCCGCCACCTGATTCTCCCCGGCCAGGTGGAGAACTCCCTGAAGGTCCTGGACTGGATCGGCGACACCTTCCGGCCCGGAGAGGTTCTGGTAAGCCTCATGCGGCAGTACACCCCCGTTGGGAATCAGCAGGCCCCCATGGACCGGCGCATCACCGACGAAGAGTATGATTCCGTTCTCAGCTGGATGTTCCTCAACGACCTGGAAGGGTTCACCCAGGAATCGAGCTCGGCGGATCTTGGATTCATCCCGGATTTTTAGGGAAGCTCTGAATAAGTCGGCAAGAGCTGACAGCGAGAGATTTTGATTTGACAGAAGGTTTGGAAAACAGAGGAATACTGTATGTATTTCCTGTTTTTCAAACTGCACTGTCAGAGCAAAAGATCCGCTGCTCAGCCG
>JAGAQA010000043.1 GCA_017622995.1 Oscillospiraceae bacterium | reverse complement strand
GAGATGCCTTCCCCTGGGGGAAGGTGCCCCAGTGCGCACACTGGGGCGGATGAGGGGCGGAACCAGGTAAGTTGTACCGCCCCACACCCGTCTCGCTGCGCGAGCCACCCTCTCCCAGGAGAGGGCTTCGGCCCGCCAAATCCCAATTAATCGGTCCGGTGGGGCGGGGGAGAAGATGTTTTCTTTGCCAAAATATGTAGAATACCCGGGGGAACCCTGCCGTTTCCCGTCGAAAAGAAAAGCTTTCGTACCGAAAAGGCGGTAAGCCCATCGAAAGCGCCGGTTTGAATTCCCAGATTTTTATGCAGAATATCTATTGCCAAGAGACGGTGAATCCGTTATAATAGGCGGGATAATAGATAAGTATACCATAGCCGTGTATGCGATCTTCAAAAGTTGACATAAAAGAGGGGTAAACCATGGAAGCGTTGCTGAATGTCCTGCAAAAGGTAACCAGTATGCAATGGTCAGATTATCTGGACATTGTGCTGGTGGCATATCTGATTTACCGGATCCTGCCCCTGATCCGCACCCCCAGCACCATGCGGGTTGCCCGGGCCGTGGTGGTGGTTGTGGCCATTGCCGCCCTGACGGATGTGCTGAACCTGTACACCATGAGCTTTATATTGAATCAGTTCCTGTCCATTGGACTGCTTGCGCTGGTTGTCCTCTTTCAGCCGGAGCTGCGGCGGATGCTGGACCACCTGGGTTCCGTCCGGCTGCGGGGGCTCTTTGGGCCCATGCGTCCCGTGGCGGAAATGGACAATGTGATTGCCCAGACCGTTGCCGCCTGCGAGTGTATGAGCAGGGAAAAGGTAGGCGCGCTGATCGTTTTTACCAGAGAAGCCAGGCTGGATGACTATGTGAAAACCGGCACGACCATCGACGGGCAGGTCTCCGAGCAGCTGATCCGCAATATTTTCTTCCCCAAGGCGGCGCTTCACGACGGCGCCATGATCATCCGGGAGGGCAAAATCACCGCCGCGGGCTGTGTGCTGCCCCTTTCCACCTCTGACCGGCTGGCGGCGGATCTGGGCACCCGGCATCGGGCCGGTGTGGGCATGAGTGAGTCAAGTGATGCCGTCGTGGTCATTGTTTCCGAGGAAACCGGCACCATTTCCGTGGCAGAGGGCGGTATGCTCAAGCGGCATCTGGCCCCCCGCACCCTGGAAAAGCTGCTGCGCAATGCCCTGTGTCCCGAAAGCAAAGACGGGGCGGAGGTATCTCTCGGCGAATACCTGAAGCGGCTGCGCAGCCGGGAAAAGGAGGGCAAGGGCCATGAAGAATAAGATCTACGCGGCGCTGCTCTCCCTGGCGTGTGCCTTTTGCCTGTGGCTGTATGTAATTTCCGCGGTGAGCCCCGGCTCCACGGATACCTATTATAATATCCCCATCGTGTGGGAGGGGGAATCCCTTCTCAACGAGAATGGCCTGATGGTCACCGCCGTGTCCTCCAATACGGTGAACCTGAAGCTTTCCGGCAACCGGTCGGATCTGAGCCGGGTCAATTCCGGAAACATCACCATCAAGGCGGACCTGTCCGGCATCCGGGAGCCCGGCAGCCAGATCCGCATTACCTACTCCACCCCCACCTTCCCCGGCGATGTGGCCAGCAACGCCTTTGTCATCGAGTCCAAGGATCCGGACAGCATCTATGTCACCGTTGTCCGCCGGGTCAGCAAGACCGTTCCCGTGGAAGTGATCTGGAACGGATCTCCCGCCGAGGGCTTTATGATCGACCGGGAGAATAAGGTGCTGGACTTCCCGGAGGTCACCGTCACGGGACCCGAAGCCGTGGTGGATTCCATCGCCAAGGCCACCATTGCCGTGGACCTGGAGGGCAGAAGGGAATCCATCAGCGAAACCTACCACTATACGCTCTGTGACGAAAACGGGGACCCGGTGGATGCCAAGCTCATTACCACCGATGTGGAAGAGGTGCGGCTGGAGGTTGCCATCCGCAGAGTGAAGGACCTGCGCCTGACCTACAATCTGATTGAGGGCGGCGGCGCCAACCAGAACAACACCACCATCACCCTCAGTGCCGAAACCATCCGGGTATCCGGCAGTGAGACGGCCCTGGACAATATGGGCGATGTGCTGAGCATCGGCACCATCAACCTGGGCGAAATCCAGAAGGACGCCAGCCTGACCTTTGTGGTATCCCTGCCGGAGGGGGTCATCAACCTGACCGGCGTTACGGAGGTCACGGCGGATGTGAAGTTCAACGGCCTGGCAACCCGGGAGCTGACTGTGGAGAAGATCCACAGCATCAACATCCCGGAGGGCCTGCGGGTGGATCTGATTACCGAAAAGCTGACGGTTACCCTCCGGGGCCCCTCCAATGAGGTGGCGGTGATTACCCCCGAGGATCTGATCGTCACCGTGGACTTTACCGGCGCGGAGATCGGCACCTCTACCTTTAAGGCAACCGTATCCTACGGCGACAATTTCAGCCAGGTGGGCACCCTGAAAACCGAGCCCATCAGCGCGAAGATTGAAAAGGCAAAATGACGCAATGACAGGCAGAGCGCTTGTCTGCAATGACTGAGCGATGAATCATGATCTCCGGGGCAACCCGGAAGAAAAGGGGATCATAACCATGGTGAAAAGCATGACCGGCTACGGCCGGGCAGTGGAAACGGTAAACGGGCGGGAATTTACCGTAGAAGTCCGCAGTGTCAACAACCGCTATCTTGACTGCTCCGTAAAGCTGCCCCGGGCGGTATCCTTCGCCGAGGACGCCCTGAAGCAGGCGGTGAAAACCACCATTACAAGGGGCAAGGTGGATGTGTTTGTATCCCTGCGCAGCGAGACTGCCGCGGATGTAACCGTGAGCCTGAACGCACCTATGGTGGAGGGGTATCTGGCCGCCATCCGCAGGCTGTGCGAAACCACCGGCATTGAAAACGATGTAACGGCTTCCAGCCTCATCACCCTTCCGGAGGTGTTCTGCCTGGACAAGCCCCAGGTGGATGAAGCCCAGCTGCAGCAGGATCTTTTGCAGGTGGCACACAAGGCCCTGGCAGCCTATGACGCCATGCGCGCCACGGAGGGGGCGGCCCTTGAACAGGACCTCCGCTCCCGGGGAGAGACCATCCTGTCTCTGGTGGAGCAGGTGGAAGCCGGTTCTGCCCAGACGGTGCAGGATTACCGCAAGCGCCTGGAGGAGAAAATCCGGGAGGTTCTGGCCAATACCGCCATTGACGAGGCACGGATCCTGACCGAAGCCGCCATCTTCGCCGACCGGATTGCCGTGGACGAGGAGACCGTCCGCCTGCGCAGCCACCTGAACCAGATGGATGCCATGCTTTCCTCCGGCGGTGCCGTAGGCAGAAAGCTGGATTTCCTGCTGCAGGAGATGAACCGGGAAACCAATACCATCGGCTCCAAGTGCTCCGATGTGCGTCTGGCCCGGATCGTGGTGGACATCAAGGCAGAGCTGGAAAAAATCCGGGAACAGACCCAGAATATTGAATAAGGAGCGCCGCCATGGTTTTGGTGAATATCGGTTTCGGCAGCATGGTGGCGGCAGGCCGGGTGCTCTCCATCCTGGCCCCAGACTCCGCTCCCATCAAACGTGTGATCCAGGAGGCAAAGGACAGAGGAATGCTGATTGACGCTTCCTATGGCCGCAAAACCAAATCCGTAATTCTGATGGATACAGATCATGTGATTTTGTCTGCGGTTTCTCCGGAAACCATCACTGCCCGGGTTATGGGCAGGGAGGAACCCCGGCAGATAGAGGAAGAGAGTGTGTGAGTATGGGCAAACTGATTGTGATCTCCGGCGCTTCCGGTGTGGGCAAGGGAACGGTGGTCAAGGAAATGATGGCCGCCCGAAAGGATCTTTTCTTCTCCGTGTCCGCAACCACCCGGCCCCCCAGACCCGGCGAGCAGGATGGGGTGGACTACTATTTTGTGACCCGGGAACAGTTCCGGGACATGATCGAAAAGGGCGAGCTCCTGGAATACGACGAACACGCCAAAAATTTCTATGGCACCCCCAGGGCCCAGGTGGAGCAAAAACAGGAAATGGGCCATGTTCTGTTGGACATTGAACCCAACGGAGCGAAAAATGTCAAAAAAAATTACCCCGAAGCGGTGTTGGTGTTCATCATGCCCCCTTCGGTTCAGGAATTGGAGCGGCGGCTCCGGGGCCGGAACGATACCCCGGAAGATCAGATTACCATCCGCATGGAGCGGGCAAAATGGGAAATGGAACAGAACGTCTGGTATGACCATGTGGTGGTCAACGATGACGCGGGCCGCTGCGCCAGGGAAATCCTGGCAATCATTGATCAGTAGAATACATTCTATTCAAAAGCTTTTTCCCAATCGGGAATTGCCTATATCTTTATGGAGGAATCAAAATGCTTTATCCACCCGTTGCTGATTTGCTGACAAAAGTTGAGAGCCGTTATCTGCTGGTGAATCTGGTGGCCCACCGGGCCCGTCAGATCGCTGCCGAGGCGGAGGAATTCCATGAGGACCTGCCGGAAAAGCCGGTTACCATGGCAATCCAGGAGGTCGCGGATGACAAGCTCAGCGCCAGCGTAAAGGAAGAATACAAGCGGTAAATCCCCTTTTTCGGCAGGAGTTACCGTGCCGGAAGAAAGGCGGGAAGGGTCACATGATAGCCGGAATTGCAATTTCATCGGCAGCCTTTGCCATGGACAAGCCCTACTCCTACCGGGTGCCGGAGGGAATGTCCCTTTCCCCCGGACAGCGGGTTACCGTTCCCTTCGGTCGTGGAAATATCCGTACCGAAGGGATCGTCCTTTCCCTGACGGAAGGGGAGGAATCGGGGCTCAAATCCGTGGAGCGGCCCCTGGAGGCGGAGCCTCTGCTCAGCGATTATCAGCTGCGCATGGCCGCGTTCCTGCGGGAGCGGTACTTCTGTACCTTTTACGATGCGGTCCGGGCTGTGGTGCCGGCCCTTTTCTGGTTTCAGGAAACCGAAACGGTGACGCTGACCCAGGACCGCAGCTGGGAAACGGCTGCCATCCGGAAGGAAGGCGCCGCTGCCATGCTCCGGGCAATCGATGATCTGGGCGGCAGCTGCACCGCATCCGCCCTGTCCCGGCAGTTCCCCGATGAACAGACCCGCCGGGAGCTCCTTGCCTACCTGGCCCGAAAGAAATGGGTCCGGGCGGAAAAGGAATATCTGAAAAAGGGCGGGGAGAAAAGCGAACGCATCGCGGTTCTGGCGGTTCCCGCCGAGGAAGCCCTGGCCTTCGCCGCCACCAGACCCAAAAGCGCCCTGGCCCAGAAAAAGGTGCTGGAGCTAATGGCCAGCGTTGGCTGCGCCAGCGTCAAGGACATCTGCTACTATACGGGTGCAGGGGCCCAGACGGTGAACCGGCTGGAAAAGCTGGGCTATCTGGAATTCCGGCAGCGCCAGGTTCTGCGGTGCCGGGAAATCAAACCCGGTCCTGTGGAAAAGCCCCTGGTGCTGAACGAGGAGCAGGCTGCAGCCTTTGAAGGGCTGCAAAGCCAGCTGAACCGGGAAAAACCCGGTGTGGCGCTGCTTTACGGCGTTACCGGCTCCGGCAAAACCTCGGTGTATATCCGCCTCATAGAGGAGGTGCTGGCCCGGGGAAAGGCGGCGGTGCTGCTGGTGCCGGAAATTGCCCTGACCCCCCAGCTGCTGAGCCTGATGGCTGCTTGGTTCGGGGACAAGGTTGCGGTGCTCCATTCCAGCCTGCCAAACGGCGAACGCTTTGACCAGTGGAAGCGGGTGAAAAACGGGGAGGCCACCGTTGTGGTGGGCACCCGGTCCGCCGTATTCGCCCCCTGCCCCAAGCTGGGCCTTCTGATCCTGGACGAGGAGCAGGAGCATTCCTATCAATCCGAAAACGCCCCCCGCTATTGCGCCAAAGAGGTTGCCATGTGGCGGGGCGTGAAAGAAAAGGCTCTGGTACTGTTGGGCTCTGCCACCCCCAGTGTGGAGAGTATGTACCGGGCAAAACAGGGGGATTATTCCCTCTACCGGCTGACCCGGCGGTATAACGGCCGGAGCCTGCCGGAGGTAGAAGTGGTGGATATGCGCCAGGAGCTGAAGCTGGGCAATGGCTACAGCCTCAGCTATCCCCTGCGGCAGGCCATCCACGATACCTGCGCCGCCGGAAAGCAGACCATTCTTCTGCTGAACCGTCGGGGCAACAGCCGGGCGCTGGTGTGTGTGGACTGCCGGGAGGCCCCGGAGTGCCCCCGGTGCAGCAGCCGCCTGACCTATCACAGCGCCAACAACCGGCTGATGTGCCACTACTGCGGCTTTTCCCAGCCGGTTCCGGAGCGCTGCCCCAAGTGCGGCGGCCCCATGAAGCCCATCGGCACCGGAACCCAAAAGGTCCAGCAGGAGTTATGTGAACTCTTTCCGGATGTACCGGTGGCCCGGATGGACGCGGACACCGTCAGCGCCGCCAATCCCCACGAGGCAATTCTGGACCGCTTCCGCCAGGGGGAGGAACAGATTCTTCTGGGAACCCAGATGGTTGCCAAGGGCCTGGACCTGCCCAATGTGACGCTGGTGGGGGCGGTGGATGCGGACCTGAGTCTCTACACCGGTTCCTTCCGGGCGGCAGAGACCACCTTTCAGATGCTCACTCAGGTAGTGGGCCGGGCGGGCCGGGGGGCCTGTTCCGGCAGGGCGGTGATTCAGACCATGGTGCCGGGCCATGCCGTGATTCAGCTGGCAAAGGCCCAGGATTACGACGGCTTTTATGACCTGGAAATCCGGCTGCGGCGGGTGCAGCATTTCCCGCCCTTTGGAGACTGCGTGACGGTTGCCTTCCAGGGGGAGGAGGAGCACCGGGTGCTGATGGGGGCCGCGAAATTCCGGGACAGTCTTCTGGCTCTGGCCGGGGAGAAAGACTGGAACCTGGGGGCCATCCGCTGCCTGGGACCGGCGCCGAGCCCGGTGCCCAAGGTGAACTATCACTACCGCTACCGGCTGACCCTGAACTGCGTTCTGACAAAACAGATGCGCGCCGCTCTGGCCTTCCTGCTGCGGTCCTTCGGAAAAGACAGCAAAATGCGCGGCGTAACCGCGTTTATTGATACAAACGGTTTTGATTAAGGAGAAAGAATTATGGGACTTCGGAAAATCCTTACGGTAAAAGAACCCAGCCTGCACAAGATGTGCAGACCGGTTGAAAAATTTGACGGCAAGCTCCACAAGCTGCTGGACGATATGAAGGAAACCCTGCTGGACGCAGGCGGCGTGGGCCTGGCTGCCCCCCAGGTGGGCATTCTGCGCCGGGTGGTGGTTGTGGATACCGGTGAGGAGATCCTGGAGCTGGTGAATCCCGAGCTGCTGGAAACCAGCGGCGAACAGGTGGGCGCCGAGGGCTGCCTCAGCGTCCCCGGCAAATACGGTCTGGTAAAGCGGCCGATGGTTGCCAAGGTCCGTGCCCAGGACCGGAACGGAGATTATTTCGAAGCAGAGGGTGAGGAACTGATTGCCCGGTGCTTCTGCCATGAAATCGACCACCTGGATGGCATCGTCTATACCGAGGTTATGGAGCGGTATCTGACGGAGGAAGAGCTGAACGGGGAGGACTGAACCCATGAGAGTGGTATTTATGGGCACTCCCGACATCGCGGCCACCTGCCTGAAGAAAATCCTGGCAGACGGCTTTGAGGTGGTGGGGGTATACACCCAGCCGGACCGTCCCAAGGGCCGGGGCATGAAGCTGACGGCTTCTCCCGTTAAGGAAGTGGCGCTGGAAGCCGGAATCCCCGTATTTCAGCCTGAGTCCTTCCGGGAGGAGGAGACGGTGGAGGAGCTGAAAGCGCTGAAGCCGGACATCTGCGCCGTGGTTGCCTATGGAAGAATCCTGCCCCAGAAGGTGCTGGACGTGCCGGGCCTGGGCTGCATCAATATCCACGCCAGCCTGCTTCCCAAGTACCGGGGCTCCGCCCCCTATCAGTGGGCAGTGCTGAACGGGGAAACGGAATCCGGCGTCACGGCCATGTATCTGTGCCGGGAAATGGACGCCGGGGACATGATCGATTGGGTCAAAACCCCCATCGGAGAAAATGAAACCGCCGGGGAGCTGCTGGACCGTCTGGCAGTGCTGGGCGCGGAGCTCCTGAGCGATGTGCTTGCCCGGTTTGCGAAAGAGGGCCCCCTTCCCGCCCAAAAGCAGGAGGAAAGCCTGGTCAGCTACGCACCCATGCTGGATAAGTCCATGTGTCCCATCGACTGGAACAAAACGGCCCGGCAGGTGCACGACCAGGTCCGGGGGCTGGCTCCCTGGCCTGTGGCAACCATGGAACTGGAGGGCACGCTGTTTAAGGTTTTTGAAACCCGGGTTGTCCCCGGTTCCGGAACCCCCGGAGAAGTGCTGGGGCTGACCAAAACCGGTCTGGTGATGGCCTGCAAGGAGGGCGCGGTGGAAATCCGGGTTCTGCAGGCCCAGGGCGGCAAACGGATGAACGCGCCGGATTACTTCCGGGGCCATCCTCTCAAAAGCTGAGTGGGGGCCCGGGAAACAGCGCTCCGGGCGCTGATTACCTGCCGCCGGCAGGAGGGCTGGTCCAATGCCGTGCTGAAAAATACCATTGCCCGGGACCGGCTGGATCCCCGGGACGCGGCTCTGGCCACCAGACTGTGCTACGGTGTGGTGCAAAATCGGGGAAAGCTGGATTTTTACCTCAAACAGCTGCTGAAGGGCAGGCTGAAGGATCTGCACCCGGCCACCCGGGACATTCTGCACCTGGGCCTGTACCAGCTGCTGGAAATGGACCGGATTCCGGACAGCGCGGCGGTAAATGAAGCCGTTTCCCTGGCCAAGAAGTACGGAAAACAGCAGGGCCTGGTAAACGCGGTGCTGCGCAGCGCGGTCCGTTCCCGGGAGAGCCTTACAGAGCCGGTGTCCTACGCGGACCGGTTCAGCCACCCGGAGGAGCTCATTTCCCTTTTAAAGGCCAACGTTCCCAAAGGCACCCTGGAGGGAATCCTGAAAGCGGACAATGCCGCCCCGGAAACGGTGGTTCAGGTCAACCTGACAAAGACCACCAGCCGGAGCCTTTTGGACCGGCTGGCAGGGGAGGGCGTGGAGGCCCGCCCCCACAGCTGGATGGAGGATTGCCTGGTGCTGAGCGCCACCGGGAACCTGGAAAAGCTGCCCTCCTTCATGGAAGGCCTCTTCTATGTGCAGGACCCGGCCTCCCGGCTCAGCGTCCGCTGCGCTATGCTTCCGAAGGACGGCGGAATCCGGCTGCTGGACTGCTGCAGCGCCCCCGGCGGCAAGAGCTTTGCCGCGGCCATCGCTATGGGGGGAAGGGGACAGATCCGCTCCTGCGACATTCATCCCCATAAGATTGCCCTCATCGAAAACGGCGCCAGGCGCTTGGGCCTGACCAATATCCGGGCCGGGGTGCAGGATGCGTCCGTTTTCAACCCGGAGTGGGAGGACGCTTTTGATGTGGTGCTGGCGGATGTTCCCTGCTCCGGTCTGGGCATTATCCGCAAAAAGCCGGACATTCGCTACCGGAACCTGAAGGAGACGGAAGCGCTGCCTGCCCTGCAGAGCGCCATCCTTTCCAATCAGGCAAGCTATGTCAAAAAAGGCGGCGTACTGATGTACTCCACCTGTACCATATTAAAACGGGAAAACGAGCAGGTGGTGGAAGCCTTTCTGGAAGCCCACCCGGATTTCCATACCGAGCCCCTGTGCCTGCCGGAGGTTTTCCCCAAAAACGAAAACGGGATGCTGACGCTGCTTCCCGGACAGTACGATACCGACGGATTTTTCATCTGCCGTCTGCGGAGGAACCCATGAATCTCAAAAACCTGACTCTGCCGGAGCTGGCGGAAACAATCAAAGCGCTTGGGCAGCCCCCATTCCGGGCCAAACAGGTTTATAGCTGGCTCCACAAGGGGGTCAGGAGCTACGAGGAGATGACCAACCTCCCCAAAAATCTCCGGGACCGGCTTGGGGAGAACTATCCCATTCAGGCACCCACCGTGGTGCGCAGGCAGGAATCCCGGAAGGACGGCACCATTAAGTACCTGTGGCAGCTTTCTGACGGCAACTGCGTGGAAACGGTGCTGATGCGCTACCACTATGGCAACACGGTCTGCATCTCCACCGAGGTGGGCTGCCGGATGGGCTGTGCCTTCTGCGCCTCCACCCTGGGGGGACTGGTGCGGCGGCTGGAGCCCTTTGAAATGCTGGATCAGGTGCTGTTCACCCAGGTGG
Organism: Oscillospiraceae bacterium; assembly: GCA_017622995.1. Taxonomy (GTDB): domain Bacteria; phylum Bacillota; class Clostridia; order Oscillospirales; family Oscillospiraceae; genus Faecousia. The sequence goes on along the minus strand of JAGAQA010000043.1, from coordinate 21,361 downwards.
ATTCCGGGCTTCCCATTTCCCACATTGTGCTCATGGGCATCGGGGAGCCGCTGGATAACTTTGACAATGTGATGCGTTTCCTGGAGCTGGTGAACAGCGCCGAGGGAATGAACATTTCCATGCGGCACATCAGCCTTTCCACCTGCGGTCTGGTGCCCAAAATCGATGAGCTGGCAAAACGCAATTTGCAGCTGACCCTTTCCGTGTCCCTCCACGCCCCCAATGACGGCATCCGGGACACCATTATGCCGGTGAACAAGCTGTATCCCAGCCAGGAGCTGATCGATGCCTGCCGCCGGTATTATGAGGCTACCTCCCGCCGGATTTCCTTTGAGTACGCCATGATCGGCGGCGTCAACGATTCCCGGGAGAATGCGAAGGAGCTTATCAGACGGATGAAGGGCCTGCCCTGCCACTTCAATCTGATCCCCCTGAACCATGTGGAGGAAAGCCCCCTGAAGCCCAGTACCCGGGAAGCGGTGGCCGCCTTCCAGAAAACGCTGGAGGACGGCGGCATTCCCGCCACGGTGCGCAGAACCCTGGGCGGGGACATTGATGCCTCCTGCGGCCAGCTGCGGAGAAAGTATACGAAGGGGAATTGACAATTGACAATTGTGGTATCCCTTCGGGATGAATTCCATTTGAATGTACAAAAAACAAAGCAATTCTAACTGTCAACTGTCAATTCTCAATTGTCAATTATTCTTGAGAGGAGCATTGCCATGCAAAGCTGGGGCCTGACAGATGTCGGCTGCGTCCGCAAACAGAACCAGGACGCCTTCCATATAGAAAAGCTGGATCGCCACAGCCTGCTGTGCGTGGTGTGCGACGGCATGGGCGGCGCCAAATCCGGCAATATCGCATCTTCCCTGGCGGTGGATGTGTTTGTCCAGGAGGTGTGCCGGAACTGGACGCCGCAGACGGATTGGGACAAATGTGATATGATTCTGCGCTCTGCCGTGAAGCTGGCGAATTTTACGGTCTATGACCAGGCGAACCAGTTTGAGGATTTCGCGGGCATGGGCACCACCCTGGTGGCGGCGGTGATCCGGAAAAATCAGGCGTCTATTATCAACGTAGGCGACAGCCGGTGCTACAGCATTGCAAACGGCAGCATCCGCCAGATCACCAAGGATCACTCCGTGGTGCAGATGATGGTGGACCGGGGCGAGCTGACCCCGGAAACGGCGAAAACCTTCCCCGGGAAGAACCTGATCACCCGGGCAGTGGGTACAGAGCCCACCATTCTGTGTGATATTTACCGTCAGGAGCTGGAAAAAGGCAGCTTCCTTCTGCTGTGCTCCGACGGTCTCAGCAATATGCTGGACGATCAGGAAATCCTGTTTGAAGTAGTCCACGGGGTCAAAAAGCAGAACTGCTGCAAGCGGCTGCTGGACATTGCCAAGCTGCGGGGTTCCCCCGATAATGTAACGAGTATTCTGGTATCTGTGTGACCGGTTGTCGAAAGGAGCAAAAATCCATATGAATCAATATATTGGGCGGCTGCTGGACGACCGGTATGAGATCCTGGAAGTGATCGGCACCGGCGGCATGGCCGTTGTATATAAAGCCCTGTGTCACCGGCTGAACCGGCTGGTGGCCATCAAGATATTAAAAGACGAATTCTCCGGGGACGAGGAGTTCCGCCGCCGGTTCCGGGCGGAGGGTGAGGCTGTTGCCATGCTCAGCCATCCCAATATTGTCCAGGTCTATGACGTTTCCTCGTCGGATACGGCGAACTATATCGTCATGGAGCTCATCGACGGTATTTCCCTGAAGCAGTACATGGAAGTCAAGGGCGTGCTCAACTGGAAGGAGACCCTGCATTTTTCCATGCAGATCGCCAAGGGTCTGGAGCACGCCCATAGCCGGGGCATTGTCCATCGGGACATCAAGCCCCACAATGTGATGGTGCTGAAGGACGGCAGCGTCAAGGTCATGGACTTCGGCATTGCCCGGGTTATGAGCAAGAGCAATACCCTGACCAAGGAGGCTCTGGGCTCCGTCCACTATATTTCTCCCGAGCAGGCCAAGGGCGGCTACACCGATTCCAGATCGGACCTGTATTCCCTCAGCGTTGTCATGTATGAGATGATGACGGGCCGGCCTCCCTTTGACGGAGAATCCCCGGTGGCGGTGGCCATTCAGCATATCAATGGCGGCGCGCCCAAGCCCTCAACCCTGAATCCCAACATTCCCCTGGGCCTGGAACAGATCATTCTTAAGGGCATGTCCCTGGATCCCAAGGACCGCTATGCTTCCGCAACGGAAATGCTGCAGGATATGGAGGAGTTCCGCAAGAATCCTTCCATCGATTTTCAGTATCAGGCCTCTGCCCCTGCGGAGCATCCCATTGCCATCCGGGGGATGCAGCAGACCTATCCCAGAACCACAGCCGAGCGTGTGGCCAATGCCAAAAACGGCACCGTCACACCGCCGGTGAGACAGACCACCGGCCGGATGCCCCAGCAGCGTCCGGGGGTGAGCCAGAACACAGGCGCCCGCCGTCCCCCCGTCAGCCAGAATACCGACGCCATGCGCCGTGCGGCGGCGCGGAAGCGGGAAGAGCAGCGCAAGCGGGAGGAACGGAACCGGATCGCCACCATTGCCATCATCGTGTGCAGCATTGTGGCGGTATTGGCCATCGGAGCCTTCCTGTTGGCGGTGTTCAACGGCTCGCTGCTGAACAAGGATCGGGATCTGGTGGAGGTGCCTTACCTCATTGGCACGGAATACAGCGATGAGCTGATGACCAAATACGCCGATTTCAAAATCCGCTTCCAGCCCCAGCAATATGACAGCACCTACCAAAAGGGACAGATCATGCATCAGGAACCGGAGGGCGGCAGCAAGGTTTCCAAGGGTACGGAAATCGTCATCACCGTTTCTCTGGGCGAAGAACCGGCGGTTAAGGTGATGGAGGACCTGCGGGATGTGGGGGCTGAGGAAGCCAAGTCCTTCCTGAAGGGCCAGGGCTTTGAGTCCCTGGTCCGTCCGGAAGCCAGCAGCGAAGTGGCCAGCGGCAAGGTGATCCGCACGGACCCCGCTGCCGGTGCGGAGCTCACCGACGGACAGATCATCAGTCTTTGGGTCAGTACCGGACCGGAGACCATTGAAATGCCCAATCTGGTGGATCTGGACCGGGACCAGGCCATCAAGGTTCTGGAAGGAATTCATAATGTAAATGTAGTGGAGCAGACCGAGTCCAGTGACTATGTATCCTCCGGCAAGGTGATCCGCACGGAGCCCAAGGCGGGCACCGAGATGGAGCCGGGGCAGAACGTGGTGGTGTACGTCAGCACCGGACCCAGAACCGCGGCTGTACCCAACGTGGTGGGCCTGTCCGCGGAAATTGCGAAAAAGCAGCTTACCGATCTGGGCTTCACCAAGGTGGAAACGGAAAAGGTCCGCAGTGACCGCCCGGAAGGGGAAGTGGTTGGCCAGTCCGTGGAGAAGGATACGCAGCTCAGGCTGGATGAAAAGATTGTATTGAAGGTTTCCAAGGGCGGCGGGGAAACCCAGAGCACGGAGGCAACCGAGGAGACCAAGGATGAAAACACCACAGTTTCCGTCCGTTTCTCTGTGCCCAACCGGACGGAACCCTATCTGCTGACCATTCTGCAGGACGGCGCCGTGGTGGTGGAGGATGCCAAAGTCCCCGCCGGGGTTTCCGAGTATATTGTGACCCTTACGGGCAAGGGAACCAAGGAATACGATATTTATGTTGACGGCGAGAAATTTGTCACCCAGAAGGTAGCGTTTAATGGCAATTGAGGAACAGACAGGAAGAATTGTCCGCTCCATCAGCGGATTCTATGATGTGGTGCTGCCCACGGGAACCGTCACCTGCCAGGCCCGGGGAATTCTGCGCAAAGAGGGAATGACACCCCTTACCGGCGACATGGTCCGCGTTACGGTTCAGCGGGGAAAGGGCATGATCCAGCAGGTCCTGCCCAGAAGGAACAGCTTTATCCGCCCGGCGGTAGCCAATGTGGACGCGCTGCTGATCTTTGCTGCCAATGTCAATCCCGTTACCGAGCCCTTCCTGATTGACCGGGTTACAGCGATTGCGGGCAACAAGGGCGTTGAGAGCATCCTGTGTGTCAACAAGACGGACCTGGACGAGGCGGAGGAGCTTTGCGGAATCTACAGCCGTGCGGGCTTCCGGGTCATCGCCACCAGCGCCCAGACCGGTGCCGGGATCGGGGAGCTTCGCCGGGCGCTTCAGGGAAAGCTCACCGCATTCACCGGGAACTCCGGCGTGGGCAAAAGCAGCATTCTCAACCGGCTCTGCCCGGAATTGCGGCTTCCCACCGGCGAGGTTTCTGAGAAACTGGGAAGAGGACGGCATACCACCCGGCATGTGGAGCTCTTCACCCTGGATCCCGAGACCTTTGTGATGGATACGCCCGGCTTTTCCTCCTTTGATACGGACCAGATGGATGTGATTCTGAAGGAAAACCTCCAGTACGCCTTCCCGGATTTTGGACCCTGGCTGGGCCGGTGCCAGTTCCACGACTGTTCTCACAGAAGAGAACCGGGCTGCGCGGTGCGGGCAGCGGCGGAAGAGGGAAGAATTGAGCCCAGCCGGTATGACAGCTACCTGCGGCTGTATGAAAAGGCCGCGCTTTACAAAGAGTGGGAACATAAGTGATCAGATCATCCCCGGATTCCTCACGGAGCCCGGGGATGTATTGCGTATTCTTGTGAGGGTAACAATGGAACGCTTAAGCGAATTGACAATTGCCTGCTGGGGCTGTCCATAGGTAAGGGACATCTGCTTTTTCTCACAAACGTACAAAAATTGCCCGTAATTTTTGTAAAATCTTCTGAAAAAGTTCTTGACATTTTGTTTTGCGGATGATATTATATCTGAGCATGTGCGGGGAAACTGCGCACTGCGATGCGATGATGCAGGAGATTGCGCCGAAAGGCGGTAACTTCTGCGGAGTATGTCCGGTCATCGGGCGGCTGAACTGCTTCTGTTACGCTGGCGTATATCGCCGGGACGGGAGAATGGTCGGCGCTTGTCGGCCAATTTTCATGGCCCGAAGTGATACGCACGGAAGCGTGAACAGTCAGTTCGACCGTACCCAGACACTACGCAAACTGAGTACGTTACATCAAGGAGGAAAACACACATGGCAAACCAGCAGATCCGCATTCGGCTGAAGGCTTATGATCACCAGCTGATCGATTCCAGCGCAGCCAAGATCGTAGAAACCGCAAAGCGCAACGGCGCCCAGGTTTCCGGCCCCATCCCCCTGCCCACCAAGAAGGAGGTTGTCACCATCCTTCGCGCCGTCCACAAGTACAAGGACAGCCGTGAGCAGTTCGAGCGCAGAACCCACAAGAGACTGATCGATATCCTCAACCCCAACCAGAAGACCGTCGAGGCTCTGATGAGCCTGGATCTGCCCGCTGGCGTTGAGATAGAGATAAAGCTGTAAGAGCTGACATTCTATCAGATCTTACCGCTGCCCGCACTGTCTGGCATCGGGCGGACGGGTCATGTTGGCATCTGTCCCAATGCAGAAGTCAACCAATAACCTAAAAAAGGAGAAACTCAACCATGAAAAAAGCAATCATCGGCAAAAAAGTGGGCATGACCCAGATCTTCGATGAGAGCGGCAAGGTAATCCCTGTTACCGTTGTGGAAGCAGGCCCCTGCGTCGTTACTCAGAAGAAGACCGTCGAGACCGACGGCTACACTGCCGTCCAGCTCGGCTTCGGCGACGTCAAGGAGCACAAGCTGAGCAAGCCGGAAGCAGGCCACCTGAAGAAGGCTGGCGTTGCTCCCAAGAAGTACCTGAAGGAGTTCAAGCTGGAAGGCGCTGCCGACATGAACGTGGGCGACGAGATCAAGGCTGACACCTTCGCTGCCGGCGACAAGATCGACGTTACCGGCATCACCAAGGGCCACGGCTACCAGGGCGTTGTTAAGCGCTATGGCGCAGGCCGTACTCCCATGACCCACGGCGGCGGCCCTGTTCACCGTCACGCCGGTTCCATGGGCGCTTCTTCCCACCAGTCCCGGATCTTCCCCGGTAAGATCGGCGCAGGCCAGATGGGCTGCGAGCAGGTCACCATCGAGAATCTGGATGTGGTGAAGGTGGACGCAGAGCTGAACATGATCGTTATCCGCGGCGCCATCCCCGGCCCCAAGGGCGGTCTGGTCTACATCCGCAACACCGTGAAGAACAACCGCGTCAAGAACGTGGAGACCGGCATCAGCAAGAACCCGCAGAAGGCTTCCGGCAGAAATCCCCAGAAGGCTTCCGCAAGAGGCTAAGGAAAGGAGATCTTAAATCATGCTTAAGACGAATGTTTACAATATGTCCGGCAAGCTGGTTGGCGAGATCGAACTGCCCGAAGCTGTGTTTGGCATTGATCCCAACGGCGCTGTCGTCCACGAAGTGGTCAAGAACCACCTGGCCAACCTGCGTCAGGGCACTCAGAGCGCTCTGACCCGCGCTGAGGTTTCCGGCGGCGGCCGTAAGCCCTGGCGTCAGAAGGGCACCGGCCGGGCTCGTCAGGGCAGTACCCGTGCTCCTCAGTGGACCCACGGCGGTATCGTGTTCGCTCCCAAGCCCCGCTCCTACAGCTACACCCTGAACAAGAAGGCCAAGCGGCTGGCTCTGAAGAGCGTTCTGTCCGCCAAGGCTTCCGAGCAGGCTGTCGTCGTGATCGACGAGATCAAGATGGACGCCCCCAAGACCAAGGAATTCGCTGCGTTCCTGAACGCTGTCGGCTGCACCTCCAAGACCCTGGTCGTTACCGCTGCCGCTGATCAGAACGTTGTTCGTTCCGGCCGCAACATCCCCGGCTGCGAAGTGACCTTCGCCAACCTGCTGAACACCTATGACGTTCTGAACGCCGATAAGCTGGTTGTCGATCAGGCTGCTCTGCAGAAGATCCAGGAGGTATTCGCATAATGAAGAACGTTTATGACATCATCAGAAGACCCGTTATCACCGAGCAGTCCATGGAGGCTGTCGCTGATAAGAAGTATGTCTTCATGGTAGACGTTGACGCCAACAAGACCGAGATCAAGGCTGCTGTTGAGCAGGCCTTCGGTGTGAAGGTTTCCAAGGTCAACACCATCCGGATGCAGGGTAAGGTAAAGCGCACCGGTGCTTATCCCGCCGGCAGACGTCCTGCCTACAAGAAGGCGATTGTTACCCTGACTGCTGACTCCAAGACCATCGAGTTCTTCGAGGGTATGGTCTAAACCAATCTCAATAAAGGAGAGAAACGCAAATGGCTATTAAAACTTTTAAGCCTTATACCCCGTCCCGCAGAAACATGACCGTTTCCGCTTTCGACGGCGTAGATAAGAAGGCAAAACCTGAGCGTAGCCTGGTTGAGACCCTTAAGAAGAATGCAGGTCGCAACAGCTACGGTCACATCACCGTCCGTCATCGCGGCGGCGGCAACAAGCGTAAGTACCGTGTGATCGACTTCAAGCGCCAGAAGCTTGATATGCCCGCTACCGTGCAGCGCATTGAGTACGATCCCAACCGTTCCGCTTTCATCGCTCTCATCAAGTATGAAGACGAGACCCTGAGCTACATCCTGGCTCCCTACGGCCTGAAGGCCGGCGACCAGGTTGTGTCCTCCGCTTCCGCTGACATCAAGCCCGGCAACTGCCTGCCCATCGCCAACATTCCCGTTGGTACCGTGATCCATAACGTGGAGCTGCAGCCCGGCCACGGCGCACAGCTGGTTCGTTCCGCCGGTGCCGCCGCTCAGCTGATGGCCAAGGAAGGCGATCTGGCTCAGGTCAGACTTCCCTCCGGCGAAGTTCGCTACGTCCGGATGAACTGCACCGCCTGCATCGGCCAGGTTGGCAATCTGGATCATGAGAATGTCCACATCGGTAAGGCCGGCCGTACCCGTCATATGGGTATCCGTCCCACCGTCCGCGGCTCTGTCATGAACCCCAATGACCATCCTCACGGCGGCGGCGAGGGCCGCGCACCTGTCGGTCGCCCCGGCCCTGTCACTCCTTGGGGCAAGCCTGCTCTGGGTTATAAGACCCGGAAGGGCAAGAACCCCACCAACAAGTTCATCATCAAGCGCAGAAACAGCAAGTAAGGAGGAAATGAAATGAGCAGAAGTATCAAAAAGGGCCCTTTCGTAGCTCCTGAGCTGTACAAGCGCGTTGAAGAGCTGAACAAGGCCGGTGAAAAGAAGGTTCTGAAGACCTGGTCCAGAGCCTCCACCATTTTCCCCTCCTTCGTTGGTCACACCATCGCCGTTCATGACGGCCGGAAGCATGTGCCTGTCTATATCACCGAGGATATGGTCGGCCACAAGCTGGGCGAGTTTGTTCCTACCAGAACCTTCCGGGGTCACTCTGGCAGCAAGACCGCCAATTCCAAGTAAGGAGGTACGAAAATGGAAGCATTTGCACATGTGAAGTACGTCCGTATGTCTCCCCGCAAGGTCAAGCTGGTTTGCGACATGATCCGGGGCAAGGACGTAAAGACCGCTGCCGCGTACCTGAGCCAGACCTCTAAGGCCGCCTGCGAGCCCATGGCTAAGTTGCTGAAGAGCGCTGTGGCAAACGCCGAGCATAATCACGAAATGAACGCTGAGAACCTGTACGTTTCCACTGTGATCGCCAATCCCGGCCCCATCCTGAAGCGCGGCCGCATCGCGTCCCGTCGTGGTTTCGTTCGGATCAATAAGAGAACCACTCACATCACCATCGGTGTGAGCGAGAAGGCTTAATCAGGAGGTAGCTATGGGACAGAAAGTTAATCCCCATGGACTGCGTGTTGGCGTAATCAAGGACTGGGATTCCCACTGGTACGCCCGCGAGGAGAAGGTCGGCGACCTGGTGGTCGAAGATTACAACATCCGTAAGTATCTGAAGAACAAGCTGTACGCCGCCGGCGTGGCAAAGATCGAGATCGAGCGCAGCAACGGCAAGGTCAAGATCAACATCCACTGCTCCCGTCCCGGCGTCGTCATCGGCAAGGCCGGTGCTGAGATTGAGAATCTGCGCAAGGACGTAGAGGCTCGCCTGGGCAAGAGCGTGAACCTGAACATCGTTGAGGTTCGTTCTCCTGACCTGAACGCCCAGCTGGTTGCCGAGAACATTGCCCAGCAGCTGGAGAAGCGTATCTCCTTCCGCCGGGCCATGAAGAAGGCCATGCAGCAGGCCACCCGCCTGGGTGCCAAGGGCATCAAGGTTACCTGCTCCGGCCGTCTGGGCGGTGCCGAAATCGCCCGTTCCGAGAGCTATCACGAGGGCACCATCCCCCTGCAGACCATCCGCGCCGACATCGAGTACGGCTTCGCTGAGGCTGCCACCACCTACGGCCGCATCGGTGTGAAGGTATGGATCTACAAGGGTGAGGTTCTGAACACCACCCTGCGTGCCGCTGCTCCCGAACCCGCTCCCCGTGAGCGCCGTGACCGCCGCAACGGTGACCGCCGGAATGGCGATCGTCGGCAGGGCGGTGACCGCCGTCAGGGCGGCGACCGCCGCTTCGGCGACAGAAACAACAACCGCAGAGAAGGAGGTAACCGCTGATGCTGATGCCCAAAAGAGCAAAGTACCGCAAGGTACAGCGTGGTCGTATGACCGGCGTTGCTTCCCGCGGTAACAAGGTTTCCTATGGTGATTTCGGTATCCAGGCTCTGGAGCCCGGCTGGATCACCGGCAACCAGATTGAAGCTGCCCGTATCGCCATGACCCGTTACACCAAGCGTGGTGGTAAGGTCTGGATCAAGATTTTCCCCGACAAGCCTTATTCCAAGAAGGGCCTGGGCACCCGTATGGGTTCCGGTAAGGGCGCTCCCGAAGGCTGGGTAGCTGTTGTTAAGAATCAGAAGGTGATGTTTGAGATCGGCGGCGTTTCCGAGGAAGTCGCCCGCGAGGCTCTGCGTCTTGCTCAGCACAAGCTGCCTATCAAGACCCGTATCATCACCAAGGAAGCAGAAACTGAGATTGGTGGTGAATAATGATGAAGGCAAAGGAACTGAAGAATCTGTCCGCTGAAGAGTTGACCAAGAAGCTGGACGAGCTGAAGAAGGACCTGTTCATGCTGCGGATGCAGCACGCGACCAATCAGCTGGACAACCCCATGCGTCTGAACGCTGTCAAGAAGGACATTGCCCGCATCAAGACCATTATTCGTGAGAAAGAGACCAACATCTGAGGAGGGAAACCATAATGACTGAAAATACCAGAGCTTTCCGGAAAACCAGAATCGGTCAGGTTGTCTCCGACAAGATGGACAAGACCATTGTGGTTGCGATTGAGGACAGCGTACAGCATCCTCTGTACAAAAAGACCATGAAGCGGACTTATAAGCTGAAGGCCCACGACGAAAACAACGAGTGCGGCATCGGCGATACCGTCGAGGTCATGGAGACCCGTCCCCTGTCCAAGGACAAGAGATGGAGACTGGTCAGAATTATTGAAAAGGCGAAGTAAGGAGGTCGGCGAACAATGATTCAACAGGAAAGCTACCTGAAGGTTGCCGACAACACCGGCGCTAAGGAAATCCACTGCATTCGTGTCCTGGGCGGCTCCAAGCGCAAGACCGGCAACATCGGTGACATCATCGTTGCTTCCGTTCGGAAGGCAACCCCTGGCGGCACCGTTAAGAAGGGCGAAGTCGTGAAGGCTGTAATCGTCCGTACCAAGCGGGGCGTCCGTCGTGAGGACGGCAGCTACGTCCGTTTCGATGAGAACGCTGCGGTTATCATCAAGGACGACAAGAATCCCCGTGGTACCCGTATCTTTGGACCGGTGGCCCGCGAGCTGCGTGAGAGAGACTTCATGAAGATCCTCTCCCTGGCACCCGAAGTCATCTAAGGGGGAACCGAAGGAATGAACATTAAGAAGAACGATACCGTTATCGTCCTGTCCGGCAAGGACAAGGGTGTGAAGGGCAAGGTGCTGGTCGCCATGCCCAGCGAGAACAAGGTGATTGTGGAGAAGGTCAACGTCGCTACCTGCCACACCAAGCCCCGCCGTCAGGGCGAGACCGGTGGCATCGTCAAGCGTGAGACCCCCATCCGCTCCTGCAAGGTTGCCCTGTTCTGCGAGAAGTGCAACAAGGGTGTTCGCGTCGGCCATGAAATCAAGGACGGCAAGAAGATCCGTGTATGCCGCAAGTGCGGCGCCGAAATCTGAGAAAGGAGCAGTTAATCCATGGCTAACAGAATGAAAGATCATTACGTTGCGGAGATCGCTCCTGCTCTGAACAAGAAGTTCGGCTACAAGAGCGTTATGCAGATCCCCAAGCTGGACAAGGTGATTGTGAACGTCGGCTGCGGCGAGAGCAAGAACAATGCCAAGGAAATTGAGGCCATCTGCAAGGATATCGCTGCCATCACCGGCCAGAAGCCCATCACCTGCAAGGCCCGCAAGAGCGTTGCAAACTTCAAGGTCCGTGAGGGCGAAACCGTCGGCGTGAAGGTTACCCTCCGCGGCGACAAGATGTACGAGTTCCTGGACCGCCTGTTCAATGTGGCCCTGCCTCGTGTCCGCGACTTCCGCGGCATCAACCCCAACTCCTTTGACGGCCGCGGCAACTACGCCTTCGGTCTGAAGGAGCAGCTGATCTTCCCTGAGATCGAGTACGACAAGGTGGACAAGATCCGTGGTATGGACATCTGCATCTGCACCACCGCTACCACCGACGAGGAAGCCAAGGAGCTGCTGACCCAGCTGGGCGCTCCCTTCACCGCTTGATTTAGGAGGATTACGTAAATGGCTAAGAAGTCTATGATCCTGAAGCAGCAGGCTGAGCCCAAGTTCTCCAGCCGCCGCTACAACCGCTGCAAGATCTGCGGCAGACCTCACGCTTACCTGCGGGACTACGGCGTTTGCCGTATCTGCTTCCGTGAGCTGGCCTACAAGGGCCAGATTCCCGGTGTTCGCAAGGCCAGCTGGTAATCTCGAGTAAGGTCGACAACAATGTGAAAAGATTTGGGAAGTCCCGGGAAGATGGAAGCCGGCTTCGCCGCTAAGGAAAAGTGAATAGTGAAGAGTGAAGAAGTGAGGTGTCTGCTTCGCGGACGATTTCAGAATCATTCCCGAAGGGAATACAATACCTATTCACTATTCACTATTACCTATTCACTGCGAGCGCAGCGAGCTTCGCATTCCCCGGATACCCCCAAACTTCAACGGGTTAAGCCCGTAACTTCTTAAAGGAGGATATTAACATGCAAATCACCGATCCCGTAGCAGATATGCTGACCCGTATCCGGAACGCGAACTCTGCAAAGCACGAAACCGTGGATGTCCCCGCTTCCAATCTGAAGAAGGCCATTGCCCAGATTCTGCTGGAAGAGGGCTACATCAAGTCCTACACCGTTACCGATAACGGTAATCAGGGCGTGATCCACATCACTCTGAAGTACCTGGCCAAGAAGCAGCCTGTTCTCACCGGCCTGCGGCGGGTCTCCAAGCCCGGCCTGCGTGTGTATGCCGGCGCTGACGAGCTGCCCAGAGTTCTGAAGGGCCTGGGTATCGCAATCGTTTCCACTTCCAAGGGCGTTATGACCGACAAGAAGGCTCGCGAGAACCACATCGGCGGTGAAGTCCTGGCTTTCGTCTGGTAAGGAGGATATTCAGAAATGTCTAGAATTGGTAGAAAGCCGGTTATCATTCCGGCAAACGTCACGGTTGACATTGCCGAGGGCAACGTTGTTACCGTGAAGGGCCCCAAGGGCACTCTGAGCTACACCTTCCATCCCGACATGATCCTGAAGGTTGAGGGCAATGAGCTGACCGTTAACCGTCCCGACGAAGAGCACCTGCACAAGTCTCTGCACGGTCTGACCCGTACGTTGCTTCACAACATGGTCGAGGGTGTTGAGAAGGGCTTCTCCAAGGAGCTGGAAGTCAACGGTGTTGGCTACCGCTGCGAGAAGAAGGGCAATCAGCTGGTTATGCGTCTGGGCTTCTCTCACGAAGTGTTCGTGGACGAGATCCCCGGCATCACCATTGAGGTACCCACCCCCAACAAGATTGTGATCAAGGGCATTGACAAGCAGGTCGTCGGCCAGTTCGCTGCCGAAGTCCGCAGCAAGCGTCCCCCCGAACCCTACAAGGGCAAGGGTATCAAGTACTCCACCGAAGTCATCCGCCGCAAGGTTGGTAAGACCGGTGGCAAGAAGTAATGGAGGTGTGCCGAAATGGTCAGCAAGGTTAATAAGAATGCAATGCGCCTGAAGCGGCATGTCCGTGTTCGTGGCAAAATCTCCGGCACTCCTGAGCGTCCCCGTCTGAACGTATTCCGCAGCAATGCGAACATCTACGCCCAGATCATCGACGACGTGAACGGCGTAACTCTGGTTTCCGCCAATACGCTGGAGAAGGAATTTGAGGGTCTCACCGGCAACTGCGAAGGTGCCAAGAAGGTGGGCGCGGTCCTGGCAGAGCGTGCCAAGGCCAAGGGTATCAACCAGGTCGTGTTCGACCGGGGCGGCTATATTTTCCATGGCCGTGTTGCTGCTCTGGCTGAGGGTGCCCGCGAGGGCGGCCTCGAGTTCTAAGAAAGGGAGGAAAACAAATGGCTTACAATAAGACTTCGAACAATGAAGCTTCCGAGCTCATTGAGAAGGTCGTTTACCTGAACCGTGTCAGCAAGACCGTTAAGGGCGGCCGTGTCATGAAGTTCTCCGCTCTGGTGGTTGTTGGTGACGGCAAGGGTACCGTTGGTTACGGCCTGGGTAAGGCCGCGGAAGTTTCCGAGGCCATTCTGAAGGGCATCGCCGATGCCAAGAAGAACATGGTCAAGGTTTCTCTGGCCGGCGACACCATCCCCCACGATGTGATCGGCATCTTCGGTGCCGGCACCGTTCTGCTGAAGCCCGCCCCCGAGGGCACCGGCGTTATCGCCGGCGGCGCTGTCCGTGCCGTTATGGAGGCTGTCGGCATCAAGAATATCTGCGCAAAGTGCCTGCGCTCCAACAACCCTCAGAACGTGGTCAAGGCCACCATGGCTGGTCTGACTTCCCTGCGTTCCCCTGAGCAGGTTGCTGCGATCCGCGGCAAGAGCGTGGAAGAAATCGTTGGTTAAGGAGGGCAATTAACATGGCAAACCTGAAGATTACGCTTGTTAAGAGCCTGAACGGCCGTCTGGAAAAGCACATCGCTACCGCTGCAAGTCTGGGCCTTCGCAAGATCGGCCAGACCACCATCCAGCCGGACAACACCCAGACCCGCGGCAAGATCGCCAAGATCGGCTACCTGCTGCAGGTTACCGAAGTTGAATAAGGAGGAGAACAGAAATGAAGCTCCATGAACTCTCTCCTGTCGCAGGTTCCACCTTTGTGGGCAAGCGCAAGGGTCGCGGCATCGCTTCCGGCAACGGTAAGACCGGTGGTCGCGGCCACAAGGGCCAGAAGGCCCGTTCCGGCGGCAAGGTCCGTGCCGGTTTTGAAGGCGGCCAGATGCCTCTGGCCCGTCGTATCCCCAAGCGCGGCTTCAATAACATTTTCGCTCAGCCCCTGACTTCTGTGAATGTCTGCCTGCTGAACGGTTTTGAAGACGGTGCTGTGGTTGACGCCGCTGCTCTGATCGAGGCCGGCATCATCGCAAAGTGCCCCTACGGCCTGAAGGTTCTGGCCGGCGGCGAGCTGACAAAGAAGATCACTGTTAAGGCCGCGGCTTTTTCTGAGTCTGCCAAGGAAAAGATTGAGCAGGCGGGCGGAAAGGCCGAGGTGGTGTAAGTGTTAGATACACTTAAGAATGCATGGAAGATTCCGGAACTTCGCAAGAAGCTCATCTTCACTCTGTTCATTCTCCTGATCTATCGGGCAGGCAATGTGATTCCTGTCCCTTATATCGACACCGTTACCCTGAGCAACTACTTTGACAGCGTTCTGTCTTCCACCATCCTGGGCCTGTACAACGCAATGTCCGGTTCTGCATTCTCCAGAGCCACAATCTTTGCGCTGAGCATTCAGCCCTACATCAACGCCTCCATCATTATCCAGCTGCTGACCATTGCGATTCCCGCTCTGGAGCGGATGGCTAAGGAAGAGGGCGAGGAAGGCCAGAAGAAGATTGCCAAGATCACCCGGTACACCACCGTGGGTCTGGGCCTGCTGATGGGCTGGGCTTACTACCAGATGCTCGTCAACTACTCTGCTTCCGGCTTCTCCATCATCACCAAGCAGGGCTTCCTGCCCGCTATGGTCATCATCCTGTCCTTCACCGCAGGCTCTGCCTTCGTGATGTGGCTGGGTGAGCAGATTACCGAGTATGGCATCGGCAACGGCATCTCCATGATCCTGTTTGCCAACATCATCTCCGGTATCCCTGGTATGATCGGCACCCTGACCACAATGGTCTGGTGGCAGATCCTGATCGTTCTGGTTGGTATGACCGCTCTGGTCCTGTTCATCATCTTTATGGACAATGCCGAGCGCCGGATTCCCATCCAGTACGCAAAGCGTGTTGTGGGCCGTAAGGTTTACGGTGGTCAGAACACCAACCTGCCTATTAAGGTCAGCATGTCCGGCGTTATGCCCATCATCTTCGCGCAGTCCATCTGCTCCCTGCCCGCTACCATCTGTGCCTTCACCGGCAAGACCAGCGGCTGGTGGTATGAGAACGTGTGGAGCTCTACCTGCTGGTTCTATGCTGTCATGTACTTCCTGATGATCTTCTTCTTCAGCTGGTTCTACTCCACCATCCAGTACGATCCTGTGGAGATTTCCAACAACCTGAAGAAGAACGGTGGTTTCATCCCCGGCTTCCGGCCTGGCAGACCCACCGCTGACTTCATCCAGAAGGTGATCAACAAGATCGTTGTCTTTGGTGCTGTTTACCTGGGTGTTGTGGCACTGCTGCCCATCATCGCCGGCGACCTGATGGTCGGCGTGCGGAACCTGGCAATCGGCGGTACCTCCGTCATCATCGTTGTGGGCGTTGCCCTGGAGACGGTGAAGGCTCTGGAGGCACAGCTGCTGATGCGGCACTACAAGGGCTTCCTGGACTAAGTCAAGGAGGTATGGCAGGATGAATCTCATTCTACTGGGCGCGCCCGGCGCCGGAAAGGGGACGCAAGCGGAAAAGCTTGTAAACAAGCTCTCCATCCCCGCCATTTCTACCGGGAATATGCTTCGCGAGGCCATTGCCAACGGCACGGACCTTGGAAAAGAAGCGAAGAAATACATGGACGAGGGCAATCTGGTTCCCGACGAGCTGATTCTCGGCATTGTCGCGGAGCGGGTGGCCAAGCCTGACTGCGCAAACGGCTTTATCCTGGACGGGGTGCCCCGCACCCTGGCCCAGGCTGAGGCCCTGGAAGCAAAGGGCGTTCGGATCGACCATGTGATTTCCATTGAGGTTAACGACCAGGATATTGCCCAGCGCATGGGCGGACGCAGAGTCTGCTCCAAATGCGGGGCAAGCTACCATGTCGTTGCCAAGCCCCCCAAAAAGGACGGTGTTTGCGACAGCTGCGGCGGGGCGCTCATCATCCGCAAGGACGATGCGCCGGAGACCGTGCTGAAGCGGCTGGAGGTCTACCACGCTTCTACGGAAGTGCTGAAGGACTTCTACGCCAAGCTGGGCCGCCTGCGGATTGTCAATGGCAACCAGTCCATTGAGGGCGCTAACGAAGAAATTCTGAAAGCGATTGGGGCAAAGGCATGATCACGATCAAAAATGAACGTGAAATTGCGTCGATGCGCGAGGCCTGCAAAATCACCGCTGCCGCCAGAGAACTGGCAGGCTCCCTGGTGAAGCCCGGCGTTTCGACAAAGGCGATAGACCGAGCCGTTCATGACTTTATTGTCAGCCAGGGGGCAAAACCGTCCTTTCTGAAGCTTTACGGCTTCCCTGCAAGTGCGTGCATCTCCGTCAATGAGGTGGTGATCCACGGGATTCCCGGCGGATACATTCTCCAGGAGGGGGACATTGTCTCCGTTGACGTGGGCGCGTTCTATAAGGGCTTTCATGGAGATTGTGCAGCAACCTTTGCCTGCGGTGCCATCAGCACCGAAGCACAGCGGCTCATCGATGTGACAAAGCAGTCCTTCTTTGAAGGAATCCGCTTTGCTGCAAAGGGGAACCGTGTGCAGGACATCTCCCATGCCGTACAGACGTACGTGGAGTCTAACGGTTTTTCAGTTGTCCGTTCTTTCGTGGGTCACGGCGTAGGACGGCAGCTGCATGAGGAGCCGGAGGTGCCGAATTTCGGCGCGCCCGGCCGGGGCCCCAGATTGCTCCCCGGTATGACCATTGCCGTAGAACCCATGGTGTGCCAAGGCACCTATGAGGTGAAGGTTCTGAAGGACAACTGGACAACGGTCACCGCCGATGGGCGGCTTGCGGCCCACTATGAAAATACTGTACTCATCACCGACGGCGAGCCGGAAATACTCACCGTCACCGAAGGACTTTGACTATGGACCCAGAGAAAACCACAATTGCGACAGCGGATGTGGTTTCTTCCACGGCGGGCAGAGATCAGGGCCAATTGTTCTATGTAATGGATGCCGATGATCAGTTTGTGACGCTGGTCAACGGCAGGAACAGACCTGTGGAAAAGCCCAAGCGGAAAAAACGCAAACACGTAGAAAAGGTACTTCGATCTGAGACCAGAGTTGCCGAGAAGCTAAGATCCGGCGACAAAGTGCTCAACGGAGAATTACGAAGAGACCTGGCTTCCCTGAGCCGGTCGATGCAAGGAAAAAACCTGGGAGGGTAATGACTTGGCAAAAGACGACGTAATCGAACTTGAGGGCATCGTAACCGATGCACTGCCGAATGCTATGTTCAAAGTGGACATTGGCAATGGACACACCATTCTGGCACACATTTCCGGCAGGCTCCGAATGAATTTCATTAAGATCTTGCCCGGTGACAAAGTAACCGTTCAAATGTCTCCTTACGATCTGACTCAGGGTCGGATCACCTGGAGAAGTAAGTAATCTAAAGAGAACCATTCTCATATGGAGGTTAAACAGTATGAAGGTAAGACCGTCCGTTAAACCCATGTGCGAGAAGTGTAAGATCATTAAGCGCAAGGGTCGCGTTATGGTAATTTGCGAAAACCCCAAGCATAAGCAGAGACAAGGCTAATAGGAGGTGCTCAAGAGTATGGCACGTATTTCTGGTATTGATCTTCCCCGCGACAAGCGGATCGAGGTTGCCCTGACTTATATCTACGGCATCGGACCTGCCCGGGCGGCAGAAGTCCTGGCCAAAACCGGCATCAGCCCTGATGTCCGCGTGAAGGACCTGACCGAGGATCAGGAAGCTCAGCTTCGTGAGGCTATCGAACATCAGTATATCATCGAGGGCGACCTGCGCCGTGAGACCGCTATGAACATCAAGCGCCTCAGCGAAATCGGCTGCTACCGCGGCCTGCGTCATCGCCGTGGCCTGCCCGTTCACGGTCAGCGCACCAAGACCAACGCCAGTACCCGCAAGGGTCCCAAGAAGACCATTGCGAACAAGAAGAAGTAAGGAGGGGTATGTAAATGGCTGCCAAAGCTACTAAGAAGGTTGTAAAGCGCCGTCGTGAGCGCAAAATTGTAGAAAAGGGTGCGGCACATATCCGCTCCTCTTTCAACAACACCATGGTTACCATCACCGATCTGGAAGGCAACGCTCTGAGCTGGGCCTCCTCCGGTGGACTGGGCTTCCGTGGCTCCCGTAAGTCTACTCCCTACGCCGCCCAGACCGCAGCTGAGACTGCTGCCAAGGCTGCTATGGAGCATGGCCTGAAGACCGTTGAGGTTTATGTGAAGGGCCCCGGCCAGGGACGTGAGGCTGCGATCCGCGCCCTGCAGACTGCCGGCCTGGAAGTTGTTATGATCAAGGACGTCACTCCCATTCCCCACAATGGCTGCCGTCCCCCCAAGAGACGCAGAGTCTGATTTAGGTATAGGAGGAATTTTGCGAAATGGCTAAGAATATGCAGCCCGTGCTGAAGCGTTGCAGAACGCTGGGCGTTTCTCCTGCCGCAATGGGTTATTCCAAGACTTCCAACAAGAACCCCGGCGGCCAGAGAAGAGCAAAGAAGTCTGAGTACGCGACTCAGCTGACCGAGAAGCAGAAGGTCAAGTTTGTTTATGGTATCCAGGAAAAGCAGTTCCGTAACTACTACGACAAGGCTGCTCGTATGGAAGGCAACACCGGTGAGAACCTGCTGACCTTCGTTGAGCGCCGCCTGGACAACGTTGTTTACCGTCTGGGCTTTGCCAACACCCGCCGTCAGGCCCGTCAGATGGTAAACCATGGCCACTTCACCGTGAACGGCAGCCGGGTCAACATCCCCAGCTACCTGGTTAAGACCGGTGATGTGATTGCTGTTTCCGAAAAGAGCGCTTCCAACGCCTTCTTCAAGAAGCTGAAGGAAGACGACGCTTTTGTTGCTGCTCCCAAGTGGCTGGACCGTGATAAGAACACCCTCCAGGGTAAGGTCATTGCTATGCCCACCAAGGCAGATATCGACTTCGATATCGCTGTGCACCTCATCGTCGAGTTGTACTCCAAGTAATCATCCTGCCCCCTGTACGAATGCAAGCTTTTGGTGGGGAGGAAACTCCCCACATACCTAAGGAGGGTTTTGATTCATGGTAGAAATTGAAAAGCCCCGTATCAGCTGCTTTGATTCCGTTGAGGACCCCTCTTACGGCAAGTACGTCGTAGAGCCTCTGGAGCGCGGCTATGGCATGACCCTGGGCAACTCTCTGAGACGGATTCTTCTGTCCAGCCTGCCCGGCTACGCTGCAACCTCTGTGAAAATTCAGGGTGTACAGCATGAGTTCTCCACCATCCCCGGTGTTACCGAGGATGTGACCGAGATCGTGCTGGCAGTGAAGCGGATTACGCCCAAGCTGCACTGCACCGGAGTCAAGACCGTTCATATCGACGCTGTGGGACCCTGTGAGGTCACCGCCGGTGATATCAAGGCTGACGCGGACGTTGAGATCCTGAACCCTGAGCTGCACATCTGCACGCTGGGTGAGGACGCCACTTTCAACATGGAGATCACGCTTTCTCAGGGTCGGGGCTATGTTTCCGCAGACCGGAACAAAACGCCTCAGACCGTCATTGGGGTGATCCCCATCGACTCCATTTATTCTCCCGTTACCAAGGTGAATTATTCTGTGGAGCCCACTCGTGTCGGTGACAAAACCGACTTCGATAAACTGACCCTTGAGGTCTGGACAGATTCCACCATTTCTGCCAAGGACGCTGTGTCCCTGGGCGCGAAGATCCTGAGCGACCACCTGACCGTTTTCACCAACCTGAGCGACGCTGTTACCAGCAGCTCTACCGTGGTTGAGAAGGTGACCGATCATCCGGATGCAAAGCTCTCTATGACCATTGATGAGCTGGATCTGTCTGTCCGGAGCTTCAATTGCCTGAAGCGTGCCAACATCAACACCGTGGCCGACCTGATCGACAAGACCGGCGAGGACATGATGCGTGTGCGGAACATGGGCAAGAAGTCCCTGGACGAAGTTCAGAAGAAGCTGGAAATGATGGGCCTGTCCCTGGCCAGCGAAGATTCTGGCAGCAACAACTAACCTTTCATAAAAGGAGGAAACGTTCATGTTTGGCACTCGTAAGCTGGGCAAGACCAGTGCACAGAGAAAGGCTCTGCTGCGTCAGCAGGTAACAGATCTGCTGGAGCATGGCAAGATGGAGACCACTTTCTACCGTGCGAAGGAAGTGCAGCCTGTGGTTGAGAAGATGATCACCCTGGGCAAGAAGGGCGATCTGGCTGCTTACCGCAGAGCTCTGTCCTTCATTACCAAGGAAGATGTGGCCCACAAGCTGTTCAAGGAGATCGCTCCCAAGTACGCCGACCGCAACGGCGGCTACACCCGCGTGACCCGTACCGGTGAGCGCCGGGGCGATGCTGCGGAGATGGCAGTGATCGAGCTGGTGTAATTGCGCGAATCGAAATGCCTGCCGGGAAAGCGGCAGGCATTTTTTCGTGTATGGGTTGATGCCCACATTTTCAAAACAGTAAAGAATAGCAGCCGACGGGATTCTTTCACAATCCCACGGAAAAGCGAATTTAACCCTTGACAAACCCCCAATTGCGTAGTATAATACCCTAGCATTCGGCGGAAATGCTGCTATAGCTCAGTCGGTAGAGCGCATCCTTGGTAAGGATGAGGTCGCCAGTTCAAATCTGGCTAGCAGCTCCATTTAGATGAATATGCTGCTATAGCTCAGCCGGTAGAGCGCATCCTTGGTAAGGATGAGGTCGCCAGTTCAAATCTGGCTAGCAGCTCCATGAAACGTTCGGCCAATCGGCTGGGCGTTTTTCAATTATCAGGGAATGAGAACTGGCGACCTCATCCGCGAATTGCCAAAGGCAATTCCAATTCAATCTGAGGTCGAAAGGGT
>JAGAQA010000042.1 GCA_017622995.1 Oscillospiraceae bacterium | reverse complement strand
CTTGAAAGCCAAGGCTTTCCGGCAACCTTTGCGTTATTCTGGTGCAAGGATTTTGCGACTTTGGCCGCAAAATCCTTGCACCTGCTTTTCCTGCATGGTTCGCCATGCAGGAAAAGCTACGCATTGATTGCTGTCTGAATTACAAAAAATGGTTAAAAAGAGCCCTTTTTTGAGATTACACACCTTCGGTGTGTGAATAAGCCGCATTGGCGGCTTATTCAGCAGACATTAAATAGGCATCCGGTTGTCACATACTTCCGGTGATAAAACAGAACTGTGCGGATTTTGTACGGAGGACGGAATCATGATCATCAGGACGGCGAACATGGAAGATCTGGATGCGGTCGCATCGGTGGAAGCACTGTGCTTTCCTCCGGCGGAGGCTGCAACAAAAGAGGCATTTGCCCAGCGGCTTCAATACTACGCAGATCACTTTTGGCTGATGTTCGATGGGGATCGGCTTGTTTCCTTTGTGGATGGCTTTGTAACGGATCAGGAGGACCTGGAAGACGAGATGTATGAAAGGGCGTCCATGCACGATGAAAACGGCGCCTGGCAGATGATCTTTGGCGTCAATACCATTCCGGACTGCCGCAGAAAAGGCTATGCGGGACTGCTGATTCAGCGAGCCATTGACGATGCAAGAAAACAGGGGAGAAAGGGCTTGGTTCTGACCTGCAAGCCAAAGCTGGTAAGCTACTACGGGAGGTTCGGGTTCGTGGATGAAGGGGTTTCCGAAAAATCTGTCCATGGAAACGCGGTATGGCATCAGATGCGGCTTACATTCTGAAAAAACGGCACATTCCTCTATAATACAACGCACGTTCGCCTATTGCGTTTCGAGCTTCTTTGCGGTATACTGATGATATCAATCAGCTGAGGGAAACAGAACCTCAGAAAAATTATTATTTTCAGGAGGAGCCTTACAATGGAAAAGAAACTGTATAAATCCAATCAAAATAAGATGATCTGCGGTGTTTGCGGTGGTATCGGCGAATATTTTGGCATTGATCCCACAATTATTCGGCTGGCCTGGGCCATCTTCTGCCTGATGGGTGGCTCCGGCATCCTGGCCTACATCCTGGCTGCGGTGATCATTCCCTCCAATCCGGAGATTGTTGTCTGATCGGTTTTGAAAACAGTTTTCCGCTCCGAATACGTTCGGGGCGGTTTTTTGATAAACCGGATTGACAATTGCGTTCCTTTCGGCTACCATGGAGAACATCGAGAAAAAAAGGCGAGGCAGTCCTCGCTGCCAAGGAGAATAGAATGAATCCGATAAAAATTGCTTTTTTTGATATTGATGGGACCCTGATCGACCTGGATCTGAAACGGATGACGGAGCCCGTAAAGCATACCCTTCTGGAGCTGCAGAAGCAGGGTGTCCGCCTGTGTATTGCTACGGGTCGTGGGCCCATGACCATTCCCAGAATCCAGGGGATCACCTTTGATACATATCTCACATTCAACGGGTCTTACTGTTTTGACAGGGAAGGGGATATATTCAGCAACCCCATTCCCAGGCAGGATGTGCTGACTGTGATCCGGAATGCCCGCAGCCTGGGAAGAACCGTATCTGTCGCCACAAAAACCGAGCTGGGTGCCAACGGCTGGGAGAAGGACTTATCGGATTATTTTGAGATTGCCAACCTGCACCTGGAAATTGCGCCGGATTTTGACCGGTTGATTGGCCAGGATGTCTACCAGATGATGATCGGCAGCCGCCCGGAGGAATTTGATGCGCTGCTGTGCGGCGCCACCGGGGCGAAAATTGCGGCCTGGTGGGGGAGGGCTGTGGATGTGATTCCTTCAAACGGCGGAAAAGGAGTGGCAGTGGAAAAGGTTCTCGCCCATTATGGGCTGAAAAGGGATCAGGCAATTGCCTTTGGTGATGGGAACAACGATCTGGAAATGCTCCGGACTGTGGGAACCGGCGTTGCCATGGGCAATGGGTCTGAGGAGCTGAAGGCGGCGGCGAATGCTGTCTGCCGGCCTGTTACGGAAGACGGAATTTACCATTTCTGTCTGGAGCGGGGGCTGATAGCACCGTATACGAAAGGTGACACCGGCTGTTGACTGGCAACGAAGACAAACATAAATGGCTCTCAATTGCAAGCTCCAATTGGTGGAAAAAGGGAGAAAGCTGTGCTATCCTATTCACATCAAATGAGAGCGGTGGTGCAAACAATGCGAAAGACTTATCTGGATAATATCCGTTGGATTACGGTATGCCTTGTGGTGATCTATCATGTGCTGTTTATTTTCAGTACGCTGACACCCCTTGGCCTGGGCACCATCACAAAAACAACCTATCAGGATGCAGTGCTTTACCTGCTGTACCCATGGTTTATGCTGCTGCTGTTTGTGGTTTCCGGAATGTGCGCCAGATTCTATTTGCAGAATCATTCGGACCGGGCCTTCCGAAAAGCCAGAACCACCAAGCTTTTGATACCCTCCACCCTTGGCCTGCTGGTTTTCGGCTGGGTTCTGGGATATGTCAATATGAGAATTGGCGGCGGATTCGATGGGATGGAAGCTGTTCCGGCGCCGATCCGGTATCTCATTATGTGCTTGTCTGGCAGCGGTGTGCTGTGGTATGTGCAGACGCTGTGGCTGTTTTCCATGGTGCTGCTTTTGATTCGCAGGTTGGAAAAGGACCGCCTGTGGAATCTGGGCGGGAAAATGAACCTTCCGGGGCTCCTGCTGCTCACAATTGCCGTTTGGGGCGCATCCCGGATTCTCAATACCCCGATTATTGTGGTTTATCGCTTTGGCATCTACGGTCTGGGCTTCTTCCTGGGCTATTTTGTCTTCTCCCATGATGCGGTAATGGACCGGCTGGAAAAGGCATGGATGCCTTTGACCGGGGCTGCCGCGGTGCTTGGTGTGGCATTCACAATCCGCTTCTGGGGTCAGGACTATGCAAGCCATGCGGTTCTGGATACCTTCCTTTGCAATGTCTTTGCGTGGATCACGGTCCTGGCAGTGCTTGCGTTCATGAAAAAGTGGGGAAGCTTTGAAAACGCCTTTTCAAAGTGGATGACCCGCAAATCCTGGGGCCTGTACCTGTTTCACTATCTCCCACTGGCGATTTGCGCCGGAATCGTATATCGGAGCGCCATGCCTGCAATCTGTAAGTATCTTCTGACTGCGCTGGCCGCATTCCTTGGGGGTTTCCTGCTGTACGAGGTTCTCAGCCGGATCCCCTTCGTCCGCTGGAGTGTCTGCGGAATCCGTAAAACGAAAGAACCGGCAAAAGAATAATACCGGTTCTCCCATTCCCGTATTGTGCAGTATATTATCCACTATTTTCTGCGACATAATGAAAAAACCGTCTTTCTTTTTTGTGAAAGGCGGTTTTTGATACTTTTCTTGGCGTTTTTTGAAAAAGGCTTTTCAGAAGACAGGGAATATGATAAAGTAGAAATAACAATTTTGCAGTACAGATTCCATATTCGAATAGAAAAAGGGAGGAAACAGAATGAAACTAACAACAGAACAGGTGCAAAAGGATCTTGACAATCTTCCGGAGCACTACAAAACCGCCGATGTAGATCGTTTGATCCGACAGTATATAAAGCAGAAGGCAGATGTGTCCGAGCTGCGTCCCCATATCCTCACCCGGCAGCAGTTCCACAGGATTTATTTCTATGTGAGCCTGGACCAGATCAAGGAAGCGGACCGGCGGATGGCGTTCATCCACGAGAATCTGTTGTTTTCTGACTGGTGGCATACGGATCAGCTGATCCGCTATGTGGAAGATCTGGATTTTAATACTGCACTGGGTTATGCGAAGGGGTATATCCATTCGGAAGATCCGTTTATTCGCCGTTGGGGGTATGTGCTGTTCATCTCACGGTTATGCAGGGGCCATGAAAAAGAGCTTTTGCAGCTGATGCACAACGATGAAGAATACTATGTACAGATGGCACAGGCATGGCTTCTTGCGGAACTGTCCATATACGAGCCCAAAGCGGTGTATGATTGGCTCCGGAAAAACGATTTGAAGTACAACATTTGCGGTAAGGCCATCCAGAAAATCTGCGATTCCTTCCGGATCTCCCAGGATTGGAAAGCGGAGTTTAAGGAGCTGCGCCCGGAATTGAGAGAAAGAAAATGACTGCCGCGGTGACGACACAGAATTCTGGTAGAAGTGTAATGACCGGACTTCAGATGACCGGCAAATTGGTTTCCGTTTACGCCCCTCCGGGATGCGCCCGGAAACCAATGGAATACCCTCGCTTTGCTCGGGCCGGTGGTTTGAATCCCGTCATTGATTAAAAATCCGGCGACTGCAAATGCAGTCACCGGATTTTTGGTCGGAGTGGCGGGATTCGAACCCGCGGCCTCTTGGACCCGAACCAAGCGCGATACCAAGCTTCGCCACACCCCGATAGCCTATGTATTATAATGGAAAATGCATGCTGTGTCAAGGGGCAACGGTATTTTTCCCGCGCCGGGGCATAGACTCCAGGGGAGGCGAGAATATGGGATACCGCATTATTTATCTGCCGGAGCCAAAGAAAAAGCCTGTTTGGCCCTGGATTCTTTCACTGCTGGTTGTTGTTATTGCCGGCGTTTGCATGATTCCCCAGGGAAGACAGGCCATTGAGACCGTGCTGGTGCCCGGAGAACCGGGGGTGACCAGACAGGCTTTTTCGGAGCTTGTGGAGTCGCTGCGTTCAGGGGGCAGCATTCGGGATGCCTTTGTTCAGTTCTGCAAAGAAGCGGCAGCCGGAATGGGCTGAAAATGAGCTTTGGGGCTGCTTTTTCCTGGCGCTGCTGCTGTTAACGGTTCCTCTGAAGCTGTTGGCGGCTGCGGCTGTGGCGGCTGGTTTCCATGAACTGTGCCACATTTGCGCCGTCAGGGCATTGGGCGGAAGGGTGGAGGGGGCCGCTTTCACAGTGGGCGGTGCCGTGCTGGACATCAGTGGGCTGTCAAGTGGAGCAGAGGCCCTGGCGGCTGCGGCAGGCCCTTTGGGCAGCTTTCTGCTTTTGCTGTGTGTCCGCATTTTCCCGGCCCTTGCGCTGTGCGCTTTTGTTCAGGGATGCTTTAATCTGCTCCCGGTGTATCCTTTGGACGGCGGACGGATTCTGGTGTGCACCATGGAGCAGCTTGGTTATGGGTCGCGGTCCGGGAAAGTCAGCAATCTGGCAGCCTGGATTACCCTGATAGGTATCGCGGTGCTGTTTCTTTGGCTGCGGATGCCTTTGGCGATTTCCTTTTTGCTTCCGCTGATTCCCGGGAAATATTCCTTGCAAAGCGGACAAACTAAGAGTACAATAGTGCTACCAATTACAAAGAGGTAAAGCTATGACAGATCAGAAGAATCGCATTTTGCCTGGGGTTCAGAAGCCTGCCCGTTACACCGGCGGCGAATGGGGCGAGGTGCGAAAGAAGAAACAGGATGTGTCCCTGCGGGTGGCATTCTGTTTCCCGGACACCTATGAGATTGGTATGTCCAATGTGGGTATGCGGATTCTCTATGGTGTGATGAACCAGATTCCCGATGTTTGGTGCGAGCGGGTATTCGCCCCCTGGGGGGATATGGAAGAAGCCATGAGAGCACAGGACTTGCCCTTGTGGGCACTGGAGAGCCAGGATCCCGTAAAGGACTTTGACATGGTGGCCTTTACCATTGGCTATGAAATGTCCTATTCCAATATTCTCAATATGCTGCGCCTTTCCGGAATACCCCTCCACTCCAGGGACCGGCAAGGCCTGCACAATATGGTATTCGCCGGAGGCGTCTGCACCTTCAATCCCGAACCCCTGGCGGAGTTTGTGGATTTCTTCTCTCTGGGAGAAGGTGAGGAGATTACGGTGGAAATCCTGGATTGCTATCGGAAGGCCAAGCAGGCCGGTTGGAGCAAGGAGGAATTCCTGCTGGAAGTGGCAAAGATTCCCGGAGTCTATGTTCCGTCCTTCTACACCCACACTTACCGGGAAGACGGCGTTCTGACGGCTGTGACACCCCGGGACGGGATTCCCACGGTGGTCCGAAAGCGGATTGTGGAAGATCTGGACCATGCCTATTTCCCCACGCAGATGATGGTTCCCTCTACGGAAATTGTTCATGATCGGGCCAATCTGGAGGTGTTCCGGGGCTGCATCCGGGGCTGCCGGTTCTGTCAGGCCGGATTCAGCTGCCGACCGGTGCGTAAGAAGAGCCCGGAAGTGCTCTGCCGTCAGGCGATGGAACTGATGGATTCCACAGGCTTTAATGAGATCACCCTGTCCAGCCTTTCCACCTCGGATTACCGGGGCTTGAAGGAACTGACGGACCAGCTGATTCCTTACTGTGCGTCTCAGCATATCAGCCTGTCGGTGCCTTCTCTGCGGGCAGATAACTTCTCCCGGGAGCTGATGCAGAAGCTTCAGACCGTTCGGAAAAGCGGCCTGACCTTTGCGCCGGAGGCCGGAACCCAGCGGCTTCGGGATGTTATCAATAAAAACCTGACGGAGGAAGAAATCCTGACGACCTGCGCCCAGGCCTTCTCCGGCGGCTGGAACAATGTAAAGCTGTACTTCATGCTGGGCCTGCCCACAGAGACGGATGAGGATGTTCTGGGTATTGCGGAGCTGGTCTACAAGATCATTCAGGCATGGAAGGAAAATGCCGTCAACAAAAAGCGGGGACTGCGGGTCCATGTGGCCACGGCCTATTTTGTCCCCAAGCCCCACACGCCCTTCCAGTGGGAAAAGCAGATCACGCCCCAGGAGTATCTGCGCCGGTGTAAGCTCTTAAAGGAGCACTTCTATTCCAAGTCCATTGAGTATGATTACCACAGCCCGGATCTGAGCCGCCTGGAAGCGGTGTTTGCCCGGGGCGACCGCCGGTTGGGCCCGGTGATCGAGGAAGCGGTGAAAAATGGCGCCCGCTTAGATGGCTGGGATGAATACTTCCGCTATGATATTTGGCAGGATGCTTTCGCGGCCTGCGGTGTAGACCCGGATTTCTATACGGTTCGGGGTTACGATGAAGAGGAGATTCTCCCCTGGGATACCATTGACGTGGGTGTCAGCAAGTCTTTTCTGCTCCGGGAACGGAAGCGGGCTTATGCGGAAACGGTCACACCGGATTGCCGCCATGGCTGCGCCGGCTGCGGCGCCAACTGCCTGCTGAAGGAGGTGGCCTGCGATGCCTAGACTGCTGTTTGAGAAGACCGGCAGTGCCGTCTGGATGTCGCATCTGGATCTGATGCGGCTGATGCAGCGGGCCTTTAAGCGGGCGGGCCTTCCGCTGACCCATACCCATGGCTTTAACCCAAGACCTTCCGTGTCCATTGCGCTGCCGCTGTCTGTTGGGGTGGAAAGTGTATGCGAATTGCTGGACTTTGATCTGGAAGGGGAGCTGCCGCCGTTGGAAACCATTCAGACCAGACTGAACGCTGCGTTGGTGCCCGGCGTCGCTGTCCGTCAGGTATATACGGACGGCAGGAAAATCCGGGATCTGGCACTGCTGCGCTGCCGGCTGGGGCTGGAATATGATGGAGGCATTCCGGCCGGTGCCGCGGAAGCAATTGCGTCCCTGTTTGCCCGGGAAAGCCTGATGGTCGAAAAGAAAAGCAAAAACGGCATCCGGGAGCAGGACATCCGTCCCATGATCCGGGAGCTGTCCGTTGCCGAGGCAGGGGAGAAGGAGCTGCGTGTGGAAGCCCTGATCACCTGCCAGAACCCGTCCCTGAATCCCATGCAGCTCCATGGAGCCATTGTGCGGTATCTGCCGGAGTTTGCGCCGGATTTCTGCACTTGCAGACGAGAAGAGTTATATGACGCGAATGAAACAATTTTCAGATAGGAGTACAAACGATATGGAAGAGAAAGTCATGCTGGAAGAATGCCCCATTTGCCGCGGCCCCGGAATGCTGCTCCACGAGGGCGGCTGGAATGTTCAGGTGGAATGCGCGGATTGCTCTGCCCACACGGTATATGTGGAGTACGGCAGTGAAGAAGAGAAGAAAGCTGCCGAGGAAACGGTAATCCACCTGTGGAACATCGGAAAGGTTGTCACCAGTGAGCGGGGAGAGTAACTTCCCGCCCATTGCGCGGCAGGCACCGGAAAAGCAGTGTGTCTCTGCCGTGGCGGTGTACCGGTTTCTTCCGGGGGCCTGAAAACAATTTTCCCGAATCAGAAAAAAGTGCTTGCAATTTCTGACAAAGTGTGATAATATATCCCGGTCGATGAGACATCCGGGTGTGGCGAAGTTTGGTATCGCGCTTGAATGGGGTTCAAGAGGCCGCTGGTTCGAATCCAGTCACTCGGACCATGATTGGTTGACAGGTTTCGGTAAGAAACCTGTCAATTTTTTTACAGCAAATGGGCGCGGAGAGTCAGCAGACTGTCCGCGCCTATATTCTGTTCAGGAAACAGGGGGGAAGGATTCCTGCACGATTTGTGTAACGTCCTCTCTGGCGTCCAGGAAGAGCCTGGCAAGATTCGGATCAAAATCCGTTCCGCTGCCTTTTTCGATGATGGCAAAGCTCTCCTCCAAGGGTATGGCGTCCCGGTAGCACCTCTTTTGGGATACGGCATCAAATACATCGGCAATGGCCATGATCCGGGCGTGGAGGGGAATCTGCTCCCCGCTGAGCCCATCCGGGTAGCCCTTGCAGTTGTACTTTTCGTGGTGGTATCGGGCAACCTCGTAGGCGATCCGACGGAACTCCGGGTCTTTCAGATTGTGGAAGGCGGTCTGGATGATCTCACCGCCCTTGGCGGCGTGTTCCTTCATAATGGCGTATTCCTGATCTGTCAGCTTTCCGGGCTTTTGCAGAATGCTGTCCGGTGTGGATATTTTGCCGATATCGTGCAGAGGCGCCGCGTTGCTGACATCCGTCAGATAGTCCTTATTCAGGATGTGGGTATACCGCTTGTCGTGACGCATCTTCCGCAGGATCAGATCCACATAGGCCTTTGTCCGCTTGATGTGGCCGCCGGTATTGTGTCCCGGCTTTCAACCATGGTGGCGAAGCCCTCCACGATTTCGTTGTTATAAATGGTCAGCTTTCGAATGGCGGGGTTTTCAAAATCAATGTAGATGCCCAGCAGCAGGGTGGTGGGGAAGATGGAGCTTAAGAGCACCTCCGGGAAACAGACCTGAACGGCCAGAATCACACCTGCAATGACAATAAAGGACAGTGTGCCCAGCACCTTTTCCTTCGGCAAAAACCGCCGCCGGGTAATCGTCAGATATAGAATCGCCCCGTAGTACCCGATGAGGGTGGCAAAGCTTACATATACGGAAAAGCCCATGGAATATGCGGTGGTTACACCCTGGATGAATTCCAGCTGACCGATTCCCGCGGCAACCAGAATGAGCGCCACCCCACCAGGCAGCACAAACAGCCCCCATTTCCGCAGATCATTTTTGCGGATGCCGATGAGCTGGTCGTACATATAAAGGGCGGTAATGATGACGGTAACATCCATGGCCAGGAAAAAGAGCAGATGCGCAATCCGGTTGACCATATCCGGAACGAGGCCGGTATGGTTTACGGTCCAGGAAGTCAGGCCATCGAAGAAAATCGCCTGGGGTGCGGAAATCATCAGTCCGTCAAACAGGGAATTGCAGGAAATCTTGCTTTTCAGGGTGGTATGGATGTAGGTGATCACGATATAAAGAACCGCCAGCACACCCCAGCTGCAATTTGATATACTGCATGACGCGAAACACTTCCTTTCTCTTTTCAATCTGGGGGAACTCTGAAGAAATGGTTCGCTGACAGAGCTTCCCGTATTCTCTACCCTTTATTGTGACAATGATTGCAGTCTTGTCAATAGGGCCTTTGGAAACACATATGCCTATAATATTGACACGTCCCGGGCTATTGACTTCCTTGGGTTTTGTATGTAAAATAACAGGTGTTATTAATATGTAGGAGAGAGAAGAAATGAATCAGAAAATTGCAGCCGTCTGCCTGGCGGCAGTGCTTCTGCTTTCCGCCGGGGCCTGCGCGAAAGAACGGTCTGAGCCCACATCCGAAGCTCCGGTCTTTACCACCCAGGAGCCGGCTTGTGAGGAGACAGGCGCAACCATCCCAACTCAGGAGGTGGAAACGGAGGATTGGAAAAACAACCTGACCCAGAGCCTGTTTGACAACTACGGTGTGATCCCCAAATACTATGTGGATCTTGGAAATGGGATCTATCAGGTTTATTGCGAGGTGGGCGGAGAGGTGGTGCCCTTTGTCACCGTGGATTCCGCTACAGGGGATTACCACGGCTGATTGGGCATTTTCCGCTGGGATAACCGTATCCCAGAAAACAACACGGCCGTTTTGGACGAAAAAGAAAAGGAGATTTTTTTGAAACAGACTGCTTTATTACTGGAGTGTGTGGCCTGACCGGGAGGTCCGGCAAAAAAACACACGCCGCTCCTCCCGAGGTTTGGACCATTCATCTTCAGGAGGATCATCATGAATCGGGAAAACAAACGAAAAGCTTTTGAAAAAGGATATTATAAAACACACGCCTGTACGGAAGCCTTTACCTGCAAGGTCTGCGGGCGACTCTGTACCCCGCAGCAAGCAGGAAGCGATCACCGCAACCACTGCCCCAATTGCCTCAATAGCCTGCATTTGGACATTGAACCAGGGGACCGGGAATCTGACTGCGGCGGAATTATGGAGCCCGTGGCGGTCTGGGTGCGAAAGAACGGCGAGTGGGCCATCATCCATCGGTGCTGCCGGTGCGGCAAACTGAGTTCCAACCGTGTGGCGGCGGACGACAACCCCATGAAGCTAATGAGCATTGCCATGAAGCCGCTTTCCGCGCCGCCCTTCCCCCTGGAGCGCATTGAAGAGATGACCGCGCTTATGGGCGGAGATGGGAAAATCCGGTAATACGAAAGAGAAATAGAAGGGCTGCAAATCGGATTTCACTCAATGCAGCCAAATAATCGAATCGGGAGAAGCCGTGCCTTGCCGCGGCTTCTCTCATTTTTTGTGATTCCGCTCTTGACAATTCTGTCTACAAGCAGTAGAATATGACTGTCTACAAGTAGTAGAATAAAGGAGGAAACCAAATGGCAGAATATCGTCTTGGTGAAATAGAATCCAAATTTGCCGAAATCATATGGGAAAATCAGCCTTTGACCTCCCGGCAGTTGGCGGATTTGGCATTGGAGCGGCTGTGCTGGAAGCGTACCACCACCTACACGGTTCTGAAGCGGCTGTGTGACCGTGGGCTGTTTCAGAATCAGGGCGGCACGGTAACGTCCCTTGTCAGCCGGGAGGAGTTTTACGCCCTGCAAAGCGAGCGGTTCGTGGAGGATACCTTTGGAGGGTCCCTGCCTGCCTTCCTGGCGGCTTTCGGCAGCCGGAAAAAGCTGTCCGATTCGGAAATCCGGGAACTGCAAAGCATCATCGATTCCATGCGGAGGTGAGGGTATGCAAGCTGTATTTGCCAAAATTCTCAATATGAGCCTTACCGGCAGCATTGTGATTGCCGTGGTGCTGCTGACGCGGCTTTTCCTGAAACGGGCACCGAAGATCTATTCCTATGCCCTGTGGGCGGTTGTGCTGTTCCGGCTTCTGTGCCCCCTGTCCATCACCGCCGGGCTGTCCGTGCTGAAGCCTATTCCAGTGGATACCACCCCCGGTATCAGTGCCGTATCCTACCAGCCCGTTGCCCAGGCGGTCAGGGAGAACATCCCCGTGCCAATCCGGCAGCAATTTGTTCCAGCCCAGCCGGCAGAGCAGCTGGAGCAACCGGAGACAAAACTGCCCCCCATGCAGGCCGCTGCGTACATCTGGTTGGCCGGGGCGTCCGTCATGGCGGTATACAGCATTGCCCAGTACCTGATTCTGAGGCGCAAACTGGCGGAAGCGGTGCCGCTGAAAGAAAATGTCTATCTGGCGGACCGCATTTCTACCCCCTTCGTTATGGGTGTGATTCGCCCGAGGGTGTATCTTCCTTCCGGTACGCCCGGGGAAGAACGGGATTTCATCCTTGCCCACGAGGAGCACCATATCCGCCGGGGCGATCCGGTCTGGAAGCTGCTGGGCTACGCGGCCCTGTGCCTGCACTGGTTCAACCCGCTGGTGTGGCTGGCCTTTTGCCTTTCCGGGAAGGACATGGAAATGAGCTGTGATGAAGCGGTTATCAAATCCTTGGGGGAGGACATCCGGGCGGATTATGCCCAGGCCCTGCTGCGGCTGGCCACCCACAAACGAATCGTTTCCGGAATGCCCCTTGCCTTCGGCGAGGGAGACACCAAAGGGCGTGTAATGAATATGGCGAAATGGAAGAAACCGAAGGTATGGGTTAGCGTGCTATGCGTGGCGCTGTGCCTTGTGATTCTGGCAGCTTGCGCATTGAATCCAAAGCAGGAGGAAAAGCCCCTGGAAGATCTGACCCGTATCGAGGGGCCTGCCGGTATTGGAGCCTGGGAACTGTATTTCAAACTTCCCGAGGGCTGCACCGAAGAAATGCAGGAAAAGGGTGACAAAAATTGGAAGGACAGCCGGGATGGCTGTGTCATCGTTTTGACTGATGGCGAAAATACCATCGGCGGTGTGATGGCATTCCCTATCCCTGATAACTTCAGCGCAGACAACTGGGATTGGCTCCATGAACTTGACTTGCCCGAGTGGCAGGATGATACCCTTGGCTACTCTGCCGGCGGCGCGCCGGGCGTTGAGGTCAGCGTGGAATTTTTCAGCGATGTGCCGGATGGACAGGAACGAACCGTCCTGAACGAGCATAATCTCTACTTCTACGAGGGCTGGATTTACGATCTGTGGTTTGATAAGCTATTGGCAAAGCCCGAGACTATGGCGGCGATTCTGGATACCGTCAGTCTGGGAGAGCCGAAGACCAATCCTACAACCCTTCCCTATGAAATCGGCGAGCTGCCCCTGGGCTATGACGCCATGGTAACGGCGGAGGGAAATATCCTGATCGACAACTTGCGGGGGAAGGTGGGTCTCATTACCAGCTACCCAATCCCGGAGGGGGTGTATGACCCTTATGACGACGGGTTCCTTTGGATGGAAGATGTGGGCGTGGAGGACTTGGAGAACCCCAATCTGATGGTTACCGGCATGTTTTCCTGGGGCGGCCGCAACGGCTGCACCCTCACCGTTGCGGACGATCCGGAACATCCCACGGTGGAGCGTACCCATTATTTCCGATTTACGGAAAACACATTGTACGATTTCTGGCTGGATGATCTGGCTGTAGACGAGGTTACCCGCGCTGCAATACAGGAGGCAGTGGTCTATCAGGAGCCTGCGACGCAGCAGAAAGAGCTGACCTTCTATCTGGAGGGCATGGAGGAGAAGGCCATGGCAACCCTTTATGCCGGGGACGGATATTCTCTCTATATCATTGATGAGGGTTGGGTAAATTTCCTCGATGATGGGCAGCCTGTCTGGGAGAGCCGCCTGAATCCGGATGTGAAACTCGGTGTCATTCACCTGACCGATATGCCCCTGTCTGCGGCACAGGGGTGGGTGCGGCACAAATTTGAAGGCTTTGACCTGATTGAAGACAAACAGGGAGGCCTGGGCGGAACCAATGCCGAGGGTATTCTGGCGGATGTGCGGCTAATCCCTTCGGGAGAAGATACTTACGCGGTATGCTGCGTCTACCCCATGGAAGCGGCGGAGGGCTTTGGCGTTCGGCTTGCGGTGATGGCAGATACCTTTGCCTTGACCTCTCCGGCAGCGACGCCGGAACTGTCGGAAGAGGAAATTGCCTTTTCCAAGGCACAGGGGGTGATCATGGGCTTGCAGGATGTCCCCTGTTTGATTCAGACCGAGTGCCGGTACCAGAATACGCCAGAAAAGGATTTTATTGAGACATTCTGCTGTGACAGTGAGCTTGGCCTTCTGCGTGTCACCACTACCGCCGATGGGCTGGATCATGCCCAGCTCTATGTGAACGACCATTACTATACCAATGCGGGCAGCGAGACAAGCCCGGAACCGGTCTGGGTAGAGTCGGAAGCCCCTTCTGAGTTCAGCGTCCCTTGGCTCGCCAGCTTCCACTTCATCCGTCATTATGTGACCTATGTGGACACACTTTCGGATGGGGAAAAGGCCAGCTATCTGTTCCGGGTAAATGCCCCCTTTGCGGATACGCAGGATGCCACGGATCACTATTTTGCCACCTTCCATTTTGACGCAGAGGATCGTTTTATGGATGTCTCCCTGCAAATCAACCCGGTCCGGGACGATGCTTATACGCGAAGAGAATCCATTGTTTCCCTGAATCAGCAAACAGTATCCGAAACAATCCTGGCAGAATTTGCCCGGGCCACAAACACCTCGGCTACGGCAATTGGCTGAGCGGGGCCCTGATTTTTGAATCAAGAACCGCGCTGACCCATGGGTCGATGCAGGGAACCATAATGGACCATGTTACCGGTGTATCATTCTTTTTGATACACCGGTAAAGTGCTTTTGGACTGCATTTTATTTACATAATTCGGCAAAATGTTAACATAACTAAGAAAAATGCGGTAAAAATTGACTTTTTTAGATAAATATGTTATCATATTCCAAAAAGAATATTTTATTCTGCCAGAGAATCCGACTCGTTTTTTACAGCTGCTGTAATAATATGAATTACGGTGGAATACGCCGATATTTGGAACCTTGCGGCATACATAAGAAGGAGATGATTTTTGTGGATCCTATCCTGAACGAAGAATCCAAAGCAGAGCCCCAGGCAGAGGTCAATACGGAGCCTGCTGCAAAGCCCGAAACAGAAGCCAAAATGGAGCCCAGGGCAGAAGCCCGGGTGGAACCCAGAGCGGAAGCCAGAACAGCACCCCGGACGGAGAATGTCAGAAGAAGACGCCGGAAAAAGAAGACCATCCGGCTTCCGGCTTTTCTGACCAATCTGGGCCAGGATGTGCGGTGGTATTACGATATTCGGCTGTGGTCTCCGCTGATTCTGCTGTTACTGGTGCTGGCGCTTCTTTCCGGAAGAAAGCCTGCGGAAAAGCCCGTGGAAACCATTCCGGAGCCCACGATTGTGGAATCCCTGCCGGAGGAGGTCACTGCGCCTACACAGGAAGTGCTGAATCCGGAGGCTGTGGCCCTTGCCAGACTGGCGGAAAGCGTGGGTTCGGGCCGGTCCGAAAATGTGAAAACTGTGATTATGTGGGTGGCCATCAACCGGTCTGAGGATCGGGCCAACGGCTATGGCCAGAGCCTGATGGACGAGATTGCCCGTCCCAACCAGTGGCAGGGCTATGATTCCGCCGCGTCCTACTCCGATGATACCTATGCCATCGCCAAGCAGGTACTGGAAACCAAGGCCAAAGGCGGCCTGCGCCCCATTGATTCCGATATGCTCTGGTTCGTCCTCAATGACGACGGCTCCATAACGCTGCGGAATCAGTTCACCGCCAGCGCCAATCAGAAGTGGCGGGAAAAGACCGTCAGGTAAGGTACGGTAATTTACAAAATACCCAAGAATCCAGGTCGATTCTTGGGTATTTTTCCGTAAAAATGCATCCGGGACAGGAGTATTCTGTTTGTCAAATCCAGCCTAAAATGACAAAGTGCATTAAAGTCAGATTATAGAAAAAACCCGGAAAACAAGTGTTTTCCGGGTTTTGTAAGCAATAAATATTGGAAATAAGCCAAAATTTAGCGCTTGGAGAACTGGGGTGCGCGACGGGCGGCTTTGAGACCGTACTTCTTTCTTTCCTTCATTCTGGGGTCGCGGGTCAGGAAACCGGCGGCCTTCAGGGAGGCGCGGTACTCGGGGTTCAGGGTCAGCAGGGCGCGGGAAATGCCGTGACGGATGGCGCCGGCCTGGCCGGAAACGCCGCCGCCGGCGACGGATACAACGATGTCAACCTTGCCCAGCAGATCGGTGGTAACCAGGGGCTGACGAACGATCAGCTTCAGGGTTTCCAGGCCAAAGTACTCGTCGATGTCGCGGCCATTGATGGTGATGGAACCGGTGCCGTTCTCGTAAACGCGAACGCGGGCAACGCTGGACTTACGACGGCCGGTGCCGTAAAAATACTTCTTCTTGCTCTCGTACATTCTGTGTTACCTCCAATTAGTCCAGAGTCCAGGCTTCGGGCTTCTGGGCAGCATGAGGATGCTCAGCACCCTTGTACAGGTGCAGACGGGTCATGCAGTTACGGCCCAGAGTGTTCTTGGGCAGCATGCCCTTGACGGCGACTTCCATGGCGTAGTCGGAGCGCTTCTCCATCATGGTGCGGGCCTTGGTCTCCTTCAGGCCGCCGATCCAGCCGGATACACGGTAGTAGATCTTCTGCTCTGCCTTCTTGCCGGTCAGAACAGCCTTGTCGGTGTTGATGATGATTACGTTGTCACCGCAGTCAACGTTGGGGGTGAAATCGACCTTGTGCTTGCCGCGCAGCAGGTTGGCAGCGATCACAGCGGTACGGCCCAGGGGCTTGCCTGCTGCATCGATGACGTACCAATTGCGCACCACGGTCTCCTTCTTGGCGAGGGTAGTGGACATATGGGTTCCTCCAATTTCAGGTTAAAATATTTTGACATTTTGTGGTCTTTGAAGTACAATGTCTTCAAACAGCTTCACCTTTATAACATACCGCTTTTGAAATGTCAACACCTTTTTTGAGAAAATTTACGCAGCTATATCTAAACTCGCAAATACTCTCAAATGCTCTTAAATGCTCGCAAATGCTAACACCCGATTTTAAGCGATTTTGGAGGAAATTTACCCAATGCAAAGACTGATGGGTCTGGTCCGCCGGTGCGTGGAAGATTACAATATGATTGAAGATGGAGATAAAATTGCCGTGGGTGTTTCCGGGGGCAAGGATTCTCTGGTGCTGCTGAAACTCCTGGCCGCCCTGCGGGGCTACCACAACAAAGCCTTTGCCCTGGAGGCGGTCACCATCGATATGGGCCTGGGGATGGACTACAGCGGGATAGAAGCCCTGTGCGAAGAGCTGGAGGTGCCCTATACCGTGGTAAAAACCGAGATCGGTCCCATTATTTTTGACTACCGAAAGGAGAAAAACCCCTGCTCCATGTGCGCCAAGATGCGCCGCGGCGCCCTTAATCAGGCCCTGCTAGACCGGGGCTGCAACAAGCTGGCGCTGGGCCACCACTACGATGACGCGGTGGAAACCTTCCTGATGTCCCTCATCTATGAGGGCCGGATCAGCTGCTTCCAGCCGGTAACCCACCTGGACCGCACCGGCATTACCCAGATCCGCCCCATGCTTTATATCCATGAAAAGACGGTGGATGCCTTTGCCCGGCGTATGGAACTGCCGGTTCTGCAAAACCGCTGCCCTGTGGATAAGCATACCAAACGGGAAGAGGTAAAGGATCTGATTTATGACTTGGTGAAGGTCTATCCGGATCTGAAGGAGCGGATATTCGGCGCCATGCAGCGCTATCCCCTGGAAGCCTGGGAGCCCCATGGCCGGTATAAACGGCCCAGGGAGCAGGATTAAACCGGCGATTTTCTGGAAATACTTTCCTTGATCGTTACGACAGGAGGGTTTTCCATGGTCAAGGGTATTTCCAGACAGGTCATTGTGGTCCACGCACCGGATCCAAAGCTGTTTGAACAGGCGATTTTTATTTTGAAGGATACGGCCCAGGGCGTCAGTGAGGACGCACTGCTCAAAGAGGCAGAGCGGGTAATCCGCAGCGGCGCACCGGAAAAGAAGCACGGTCTTCTGCGCTACGGTGCCCTGTGGGCGGCCATAGGCGCGTTGATGACGGGCTCTGTGTGGGTGCTGACGGCGCTGCTGTAACACCCCATTTTCGTAGAAAGAGAGAAGCAAATGAAGATTGGAAGCATACAGGTAGATAATCCCTTATTCCTTGCCCCCATGGCCGGTGTGACGGACTGGGCGTTCCGGACCGTCTGCGCCCAGCTGGGGGCGGGGGTGACGGTGACGGAGATGGTTTCCTCCCGGGCACTGGTCTACAAGGACCAGAAAACCGCAAAGCTTCTGCGTAAGAATGCCGGAAGCATCTGCGGAGCCCAGATATTCGGCAATGACCCGGATACCATGGCAGAGGGGGCCCGGCTGGCCCTGGAGATTTCCGGCTGTGATTTTCTGGACATCAATATGGGCTGCCCCATGCCGAAGATCGCCAATTCCGGGGATGGCTCCGGACTGATGCGTAATCCTGAGCTGGCGGGAAGAATTGTGGAAGCCGTGGTGCGGGCGGTTCCTGTGCCAGTGACAGTCAAGTGCCGCCTGGGCTGGGACAAGGGGAGCATCAACGTGTTGGATTTTACCCGACGGATGGAGGACAGCGGCGCGGCCATGGTCACCGTTCACGGGCGCACCAGAAGTCAGCTCTATTCCGGCGTTGCGGACTGGGATACCATTCGGAAGGTGAAGCAGCAGCTGTCCATACCCGTGATTGCCAATGGCGATATTACCGGTGCGGAAGCGGCCCTTCGCTGCGCCAAATGGACCGGGGCTGACGGCTTGATGATCGGCAGAAGCACCTTTGGCGATCCCTGGATCTTTGCGGAGGTTCGTGCCGCTTTGGCGGGGGATCCGATTCCGGAGCGTCCGCCCTTGAAGGATCGGATTGCCGTGGCTGTCCGCCAGTTTGAGCTGGCCCAGCAGGACCATGGGGAGCACATTGCCTGCCTGGAGGCAAGAAAGCATTTTGCCTGGTATCTGCGGGGAGTCAGCCACAGCGGCTTTTACAAGCAGCAAATTTCCGGCATGACCACCATGGAGGATATTTACCGCATTGCAAAAGAGATTTCCAGAGACTTGAAATAAGTTCCATTCATATTTTCCCTGCCGCTTCACATCCTAAATCCCGAGGTGATGGATGTGAAGCGGCTGTTTTCACTGATTGTGCTTTTTTCGTTCCTGACGGTGCCCGCATCGGCAGAGCCCATCCGCTGGGTGGACCTACAGGTGAGCACGGAGGCACTGAAGCTGGCGATTAAGGAGGACATGGCCACCTTTGATCAGGAAAAGCACACGCCATTTCCCCAGATTCTTGCCCTGGCGGCCTGCCGTACCGGCGGAAAATGCACAGCCGCCGCCGTAAAAAAAGCGGCGCAGGATTTGCGGGGTGACCGGGAAATCCAGGAGCTTCTGGGAAGCCTGACCAAATATTACAACTACTATCTGGAAGCCTATACCTGTGCCTACGGGGGCCTGGTGGGCAGCTTTTCCATTCAAAAGGACGGGCAGGAGCTTCCCCAGTACGGCCTCAAAGCCTTTTCTCCCATCGCCGCCGGTTACGGCTACAGCC
Organism: Oscillospiraceae bacterium; assembly: GCA_017622995.1. Taxonomy (GTDB): domain Bacteria; phylum Bacillota; class Clostridia; order Oscillospirales; family Oscillospiraceae; genus Faecousia. The sequence goes on along the minus strand of JAGAQA010000042.1, from coordinate 54,140 downwards.
ATTGCGACGATTTTGGTGCCGCCCGTTCCTTCGGCTTCAAGCGCAAGCACCTGGGAAACGATCTGATGGGCGCCTTGGGCACGCCCATTGTGGCGGTGGAAGGGGGCGTGGTGGAGGCCATGGGCTGGAACCGCTATGGCGGCTGGCGGGTGGGTATCCGTTCCTTTGACGGAAAACGCTACTACTATTATGCCCACCTGCAAAAGGACAAGCCCTTTGCCCCGGGCCTCGCGGAAGGGGATATGGTGGAGGCGGGGGACCTGATCGGCTTTATGGGCCGCACGGGATACTCGGACCGGGAGAATGTGAATAACATTGAAACGGTCCACCTGCATTTCGGCATGGAGCTGATCTTTGACGAAAGCCAGAAGGAGTGCAACAGCGAAATCTGGGTGGATGTATACCCCCTTGTTAAGCTGCTGTCGGAGCATCGCAGCAGTCTGCGCAAAACGGACCGGGGCTGGCAGCGGGTGTATCCCTTCCGGGATCTGGACTGGCGGGAATTTCCCGCTAGCTGAAAAAATCGGCACGCCTGTTTGGCGTGCCGAAAGAATTTATGCGTTGTTGACTTCCAGAACCGTCAGCCGGTCCGCTTCCACGGTAAAGCGGATGTCAAAGCTTGAAAACCGCAGGCCGTAAACCCTGCCTGGTTTTCTCTGATAGGAGGGCCGGGGATCGTGGCTGAGAACACCGATGGCAGCCGCCCGCTTGTCCTCCGGGAGACGCTGCAGCAGGTCTTCCGGGAATTCTACGTTCAGGAGAAAGTCGCCTACCCGGTCCGTAAAGCCGCCGGTGGCGGCTGGCTTACAGTCGCTGTAGGGAATGTAGGGCTTGATGTCAAAGATAGGTGTGCCGTCCATCAGATCGGCGCCGCCCACAACCAGTACATCGCCATACTCCTGGGTATGGCGCACTTCCAGAAGCTTCACACAGGACAGGGCCAGATTGTTGGGCCGGAAGGGGGAGCGGGTGGCAAATACACCCATGCGGGTGTTGCCGCCCAGCCGGGGCGGGCGGACCGTTGGGGACCAACCCTCCCGTACTGCCTGGGAAAACTGCCAGATGATCCACAGGTGGGAGTATTCTTCAATGCCCCGCAGGGCATCGGGATTGCGGTATTCCGGCTCGAAAACAATGATGGATTGCAGTGCTTCCACCAGACCGCTCTGCCGGGGGATGCCGAATTTGCTGGGGAAATCGGAATGCATTCGAGCAATCACCTGGATTGTCACGTTCTCCATATCAGGCACTCCTTCCGCGGAAGAAGTAGGTCAGGGCGAAGAGCGCGGTGAGAATCAGACTGATGGCGGCACCGGCGGAGCAGCCGAAACAGTAGGAGACTGCCAGTCCCAAAATCCCGCTGACCAGGGCGAACAGCACCGAAAACAGGTGGTACTGCTTCTGATTCCGGGCCAGGTTCCGGGAAGCGGCCCCAGGCAGCACCAGCAGGGAGTTGAGAATCAGCAGGCCCATACTGGAAATAGAAAGGGTAACCACCACCGCAATGGCTACGGTAAAAAGGGTCTGGCTCAGGTTCACGGGAATGCCCCGGGAGGATGCCAGCTGGGGGTGCACCGCCGTCAGGGTCAGCCGGTTGGCGTACAGGCACCAGAAAACCAGCACCGCCGCCAGTGTCAGGGCCAGGAGCCCGATTTCACTGGGGGTGATGGAAAGCACGTCTCCGATGAGATACTTATTGTATTTGGTAAAGCTTCCGCCCCCCATGGTGGCAACCAGAATGCCCAGGGCCACCGCCGCGCTGGAAAACACGCCGATCAGTGTGTCGGAGGCGTGGTTGCTTCCCCGGCGGATATAGGAAAACAGCAGGGCAAAAACCACACTGAACAGAACGGCTGCCCAGGTGGGGGCAGCGATGCCAAAGAGGGAGCCGATGGCGATGCCTGTAAAGGCGGAGTGGCCCAGAGCATCGGAGAAAAAGCTCATGTGTCCGGTTACGATCATGGTGGAAAGAATGCCGAAGAGGGGCGCCATCAGCAGCAGCGCCAGCAGGGCGTTCTTCATAAAGTCCCATTGCAGCATTTCAATGGGAAGGGCCTCGCACAGTGCGTACCAGATTGTCATAGGGCGCCTCCTTTCATGTGGAAAATATCCCGGAAAGCCTGGGAGGAGAGTACCTCTTCCGGTGTTCCCTTGGCGCGGATGGTTCCGTCAATGAGAACAGCCTGGTCGGCATACCTGGGCAGCATGGAAAAATCGTGGGTGGTCATCAGAATGGACAGATCGTAGGTCTTCCGAATCTCATCCAGCATGTCCATCAGAGTGGTCATGCCCTCCACATCCACGCCGGAAAGGGGTTCGTCCAGAATCAGGATATTGGGGATGGGTTCCAGCGCCAGGGCCAGCAGCACCCGCTGCAATTCTCCGCCGGAAAGCGTGCCCACCCGCTTGTCGATCAGATCCTGACCGTGAACCCGGTCCAGGCATTCCAGAATGGTCTGCCGCATGGCCTTGGATACACCCAGAAAAGCGGGACGCTTGCTCATGCAGCAGGCGAAAAGATCCGCAACGGAAACAGGCTCCCCGGGATCAAAGCTGGGGCTCTGGGGCACATAGCCGATTCTTGGCTTGTGGCTGCGCTGTCCCGGTTCCGTAAAGGCGATGACGCCGGAATATTCCCTCTGGCCCAGAATGGCTTTCAGGAAGGTGCTTTTGCCGGCGCCGTTGGGACCGATCAGGGCCACCATTTCCCCGCAGTGTACATGGAGATTCATGTCCTTCAGAATATGGGAAGTGCCGATTTTCACAGACAGATTTTCTACCCGCAGACAGCAGGCGTGACCGCAGGAGCCGCCGTAGTGCAGTTCGTTCATTCCATTGCCTCCTTGATTGTCCGGATGTTCCGGTACATGGCATCAAAATAGCTGTCTCCTGCCATGGCCATATCCAGGGTGCAGATCTTGACGCCTGTTTCGGCCCCAATGATTCCGGCAGCCGAGGGACTGCCGTTTTTCTCCACAAATACGGCGGGGAGCCCATGGCTTCTTACCAATGTGATGAGCCCGGTAAGCTCCTTTGCGGAGGCCTCACTGCCGGATTCCTCTTCTACAGCCGCCAGGATTTCCAGATCAAAGGCCCGGGCAAAGTAGGAAAAACCGTCATGGAAGGTAATGAGCTCCCGGCAGGAAAGGTTTTCCAGCTCCTGCTGGCCGTAGGCTTCCAGCGCGTCCAGCTCTTCCAGCAGGGGTGTGAGATTCCTTTGGAAGGTATCGGCATACTGGGGGTACTGCTCCGTCAATCCCCGGCAAATGTTCCGGGCCATGCGCCTGCCGTTTTCCGGCGACAGCCAAATATGGGGGTCGGATTCATGGTGGTGGCCGTCGTCATCCTGATGGTCATGATGGTCCTCCTCCTGGCCGGGCAGCAGGTTGATGCCCTGGGAGGCATCAATGGTTTTGCTGCCGTCCAGAATATCCTCCATAAATTCTTCCAGCCCTGCGCCGGAAATAATCAGGGTTTGCGCCGCCTCTGCCATTTTGACCTGGTCCACCTTCAGGGAGTAGTCATGCAGGCAGGAGACGGATTCCGTAATCAGCCGTCCCACACGCAGGGGGGTATCCTGACAGAGCGCCTGGGTGAAGTCGTATACGGGCAGGGTGGTGGCGGCAATGTCGGGGGGCGTCTCCGCTTTCCCACAGCCGGACAGAAGCATTACAAATATAAGAAATGGGATGATTTTTTTCATAGGCTGCACCTGAATCCACAAAGAATCTATTTTCAGTCTATCATAGTTGTCAATACTTTAGGGCAACACCGCAGAATGGGGCAAAAGCTCCGCCGAAGTCCGCAGTTCCCATTGTGCGGTGTTGCCTTAAAAAAAGGGGCTGCCTCACGGCGTTCGTGAGACAGCCTCTTCTTTGAATGCGGGATCAGTGCTTTTCGGTCCACTCGCTAACCTTGGTCTTGGCCAGGCGCAGAATATCCTCAGTGGGGTAGGGAGAAGCCTCGCCGCCTGCTACGTACAGAAAGTACAGGCCGCCTTCGGTCTGATACAGGGACTCCTCGTAACCGGCAGGATCACCCAGTTCACCGCAGGTGAACTTCTTGATCAGGGTAGCGGTCTCGGTGTCATACTCTTTCTTGCAGATGATCTTTTTCATGGAACAAGCCTCCTTTCATTGGCGCTTATGTTTATATTATACATGGAAATATTGGGAAATCAAGTGCAAAGTCTGGTAAAACTCCAACATTTCCAAAAAATTGGTGGATTCCAAGAGAATCCCCCCCGACGATCCCCGGGTATCACAGCACTTTGCACAAAGAATTTCACCGCCTGGGGGAGAAAAAGAAGGAACAGACTCAGATTTTTACATAAAAAATACACGCATACCGGATAAACAACGCCAGTTTTTCAGTTCTGCGAAGTTTTTTCGAATTGTACACTCTGACAGAATTCGACAGGGCGTTCCCCGGCAAACGGAAAACGCCGTCCCGGGGGAGAGCCGGGGCGGCGTTCGGCAGAAATGTCGCAGTGACTGGGGAAAGGATCTGCCAAAAAACAGAATACCGAAAACGGAAGATTTATTGCAAGGGGATTCTGTCGAAAGAGAAATGATCTTTTCGTTTTTTTACTGACCGCTGTAGCAAACCTCAGTAAGCGCATTGGGGTTCCCGGAGAAGAACTTCACCAGGTTGTCTACCGTGGTGGAGGCAATGCTGTCCAGCGCCTCCTGGGTCAGAAACGCCTGGTGGGAGGTGACAATCACATTGGGCATGGCAATCAGACGCACCAGCTTGTCGTCCCGGACGATGTGACCGGAGTAATCCTCGTAGAAGAAATCACCCTCTTCTTCATACACATCCAGGCAGGCGGCGCCCACCTTCTTATCCTTGATTCCCGCAATCAGGTCCTCTGTGTTGATGAGCGCTCCCCGGGAGGTGTTCAGGATGGTCACGCCCGGCTTCATTTTGGCGATGGAGGAAGCGTCAATGATGTGGTGGGTTTCTTCCGTCAGAGGGCAGTGGAGGGAAATAATGTCGGACTGCTCAAAGAGCTCCGGCAGCTCCACATAGGTAAGGCCGCTGTCCGGATTCGGATATTTGTCGTAGGCCAGGATCTTCATCCCAAAACCCTTGCAGATGTCGGCAAACACACGGCCGATCTTACCGGTGCCGATGATGCCGATGGTTTTTCCGTGGAGGTCAAAGCCCGCCAGTCCCTGCAGGCTGAAGTTGAAGTCCCTGGTGCGGATATAGGCTTTGTGGGTCCGGCGGTTGATGGTCAGCAGCAGCGCCATGGCGTGCTCGGCAACGGCATAGGGGGAGTAGGCAGGCACACGGTAAACAGGCAGCCTGCCCCGACATGCTTTGATGTCCACGTTGTTGAAGCCGGCGCACCGCAGAGCCAGCACCTTTACCCCCAGCTGGCAGAGCTTATCCACAACGGGGGCAGAGACGGTGTCGTTAACAAATACGCATACGGCATCATAACCGGCAGCCAGGGAAGCGGTATCCTCGTTGAGACGGGTTTCGAAGTATTTGATCTCCAGGCCGGAATCCGCGGCATAGTGATCAAAGCCGGGAACATCGTAGGATTTGGTGTCAAAAAAAGCAACCTTCATAGTATACATCCTCCTGAATACATTTGATTGATATTTTTCTATCGATAAAATTATAGCGAAATAACGACGGTTTGTCAACAGGAAAATGAGGGCGGCAGAATATTCGGAATTTTGCTCAGAAAGGATTCCCCGAAGGAGGAAAAACTGTGCATGATTTCAGACCGGAGCAGGGCGGAAGGGTAAGAAAATGGTTGCGCGAATGAGATTCCTTTGATATAATAAGATAGCTTGTTTATACATTGCAGTCGGAAAGTGAGGAAAACCAATATGGATAAAAAGCTGGATCGATGGGTCAGACCCGGTAAGGGCATTTATTTTGTGATTCTGTTCAGCTTCTGCGCCCTTGCTTTCCTTGCAGGTCACTATTGGCTGGGCACCGGGGAACTGCTGGTATCGCTTTTAACCCTTGGCTACTATCTGGTGGATCGTCAGCACCGCCGCCGGATGCTGCGGCAGTATATTCAGTCCGAACCGGACACCCTGGAGAGCATTTCCAAAGGGGACGGTCCGCTTCCGGCGGTTATGGTCCGCATGGAAGACGGCAGCATTGTCTGGGAGAACTACCGCTTTGCGGAGCTCAGCAGCTCCCTGAAGAACGCGGTAGATGAAAAAATCACCAATGTGGTTCCGGACATTTCCCTGGATTTTCTGGCTGCCGGAAAGAACGAAGCGCCCCAGGATGTTTCCCTTGGAGGCCGCCGGTTCCGGCTGTACGGAACCCTGCTCCGCGCCCCCGGAGACCGGTTGGGTGTGCTGTATTTCAGTGACCTGACAGAGCTCTATCAGGTGCGGGATGAATACATCCGCTCCCGTCCGGTGATTGCCATCATTCTCATTGATAATTATGAGGAAATGACCCAGAACCTGACGGAAGGCGCCATTTCCAACCTGAACGCCAAACTGAATGATGCCATTACCAGCTGGACGGAGGATTATCACGGTCTTCTGCGGCGGCTGGAGCGGAACCGGTTCCTGTTCATTTTTGAGCGAAGGGACCTGGAAAGAGCCAAGGCCGATAAATTTTCTCTGCTGGAGGATATTCATAAGATTGTCAGTCCTTCCGGATTGGCTGCCTCCATTTCCATTGGTCTGGGTGTAGACGGCACGGATTTTGAAGAGGGCTACAATTTTGCTGCGCTGGGCATTGAGATGGCCCTGAGCCGGGGCGGCGACCAGGCGGTCATCAAGGACCGGTTCAATTTCGATTTTTACGGCGGCCGCAGCAAGGAAACCGATTACCGCAGTAAGGTGCGTTCCCGTGTTACCGCCAACTCGCTCATGGAGCTCATTGCCCAGAGCGACCATGTGTTCATCATGGGTCATAAGAACGCGGATCTGGATTCCGTGGGCGCGGCTGTGGGCATCAACTGCCTGTGCCGCAAAAAGGGGAAAAAAGCCAGCATTGTCATTGATCTGGAGCACAATGCCGCGGGCCGTTTGCTGGAAGAGCTTATGCACTTCCCCGAATACCGGGATGTGTTTATTTCCGGCCAGGATGCCCTGCTGATGTGCGACAATCGCAGCATTCTGATTGTTGTGGATACCAACCGGCCGGACCAGGTGGAGTTTAAGCCTTTGCTTGAGTCCATTTCCAAGGTCTGCGTGGTGGACCACCACCGCAGAGCCGCGGATTATATCAATCCCGTGGTGGTCAACCTCCACGAGACCTATGCCTCCTCTGCTTCCGAGCTGGTCACGGAGCTGGTTACCTACGCGGTGGAAAGCCACGATGTTCTGCCCATTGAGGCCAAGAGCCTGATGGCCGGTATCTGTCTGGATACCAAGTTCTTTAATGTCCGCACCGGTGAACGAACCTTCGAGGCTGCCGCCGCGCTGCGCCGGATGTGCGCTGATACCACGGAGGTGAAGCTGCTGCTGCAGAACGACTTCCATGATACCCTGGAAAAGTACCAGATTATCAAATCGGCCAAGCTCTATCGGGACGAGCTGGCCATTGCCGCTTTGGATCAGCCCACCAGCCGGATTCTGGCCGCTCAGGCCGCGGACGAGCTGCTGAATATTTCCGGCATTACGGCGTCCTTCGTTCTCTATCCCGATGACGGGCAGACCATTATCTCCGCCAGAAGCATTGGCTCCGCCAATGTTCAGGTGATTCTGGAGCCTCTGGGCGGCGGCGGCAACGCGGCCACCGCAGGCGCTCAGATGAAGAATGTGGACGTGCAGGAAGCATTGGATAAACTGATTGCGTCTATTGACGCTTTCTATGAAGAATAAGGAGAAGAAAACATGAAAGTAATTTTGCTGCAGGATGTGAAAGGCAAGGGCAAGAAGGGCCAGCTGCTGGAGGTTTCCGACGGCTACGCCCGCAACTTCATGCTGCCCAGAAAGATCGCCGTTGAGGCAACGGCCGACGCGGTCAATACCATGCGTATGAATGACAAGGCCACCCAGGAGCGGATTGCCAGGGAAAAGGCAGAGGCAATGGAAACGGCCAAAAAGCTCCGGGAGCTGACCGTCACCGTCACCGCCAAGGGCGGCGGGAACGGACGCCTGTTCGGTTCCGTGACCAACCAGGAAATCGCCGATGCCCTGAAGGCGAAGGCCGGCATCGTTCTGGATAAGCGGAAGATTGTGATTTCCGATGCCATTAAAAATGTGGGCACCTATACGGTGACCTGCAAGCTGGGCTACGAAATTACTGCCCCTCTGACCGTTAAGATCGAGGAAGGCTAAGGAACCTCTGAAGCAATCGCCCGGGGTCGGGCAGCGAATCCGTTGCTGCCGGCTCCTGTCGATTTCATCAGAGCTTCCCAAAAAAGATTAGAAGGAGCGTCTCTATGGATGAAGAGTTGATTGCCCGCCAGCAGCCCCAGTCATTGGAGGCGGAACAGGCCGTTTTGGGCTCCATTCTCATCGATAGCCAGTGCGTATCGGATGTCATCGGGATCCTGAAACCGGAGGATTTTTATCTCCGGCAGAACCGGGAGATTTACGAAGCGGTCTATTCCATGTTCAATTTCTCCCAGACCATTGACCCGGTTACGGTGCTGGACAAGTTAAAAGAGCTGGGCTATTATCACGATAATTCCAGAGACTATATCATGCAGCTCATGGAGATTACCCCCACGGCTGCCAATGTGGTTCGTTATGCCAACATTGTTCAGGAAAAATCCCTGCTTCGTGGCCTGGGACAGGCTGCGGGGGAGATCTCTGACATGGTATTCGACCAGATGGGTACCGCGGGAGACATCCTGGAGTCTGCGGAGAAGAAGATCTATGCCATCCGCAAGGGTGAGCGGGGCGATAGTCTGGAGCACATCGGTACCACCATGCACCGGGTCTTTGACCGGCTGAATGAGCTGGCCATGTCCGACTCCTTGATTCCCGGTCTGTCTACCGGCCTGCGGGATCTGGATACCAAGATCAACGGTCTCAACAAGTCGGATCTGCTGCTGATCGCTGCCCGTCCTGCCATGGGCAAATCCGCCTTCGCCCTGAACATCGGCGTGAACGTGGCGAAAAAGTATAAAAAGACGGTGGCAATCTTCAACCTGGAAATGTCCCGGGAGCAGCTGGCCATGCGTCTCCTGGCAAACGAAAGCTTCGTGGAGCTGCAAAAGCTGACCACCGGCAAGCTGACGGACGAGGAGTGGACCAAAATCTGCATGGCAGGCGCGACCCTGAGCCAGACGGACATCCGCATTGATGATAATCCTTCGGTCACCGTGGCGGACATCAGCGCCAAGTGCCGGAGACTGGACAATCTGGGCCTCATTATCATCGACTACCTGCAGCTGATGCAGGGCTCCGGCTATGGCAAGAACAATGAAAACCGTGTGGTTGTGGTGGGTGAAATTTCCCGCTCCCTGAAAATCATGGCAAAGGAACTGAATGTCCCCGTGGTCTGCCTGAGTCAGCTAAGCCGTGCGGTGGAAAGCCGTACCGACAAGCGGCCGATTCTGTCGGATCTCCGGGAATCCGGCGCCATCGAGCAGGATGCCGACTCGGTTATGTTCCTGTATCGTGACGAATATTATAATGAAAACACGGAAGAAAAAGGCGTTGCCGAGTGCATTGTAGCCAAGAACCGTCATGGTGAGACCGGCGCGGTAAAGCTGCAGTGGATCGGACAGTATCAGACCTTTGCCGACCGGGAGTGGAAGCATGCTGAGTAAACTCCGAGCCTTTGTCCGGCAGTATGACCTGATCCATCCGGGAGATACCGTGATTGCGGCGGTGTCCGGCGGGGCGGATTCCATTGCGCTGCTGTTTGCCCTGTTTTTGCTCCGGGAGGAGTGGGGGATCATCCTGGAAGCCGCCCACTTTAACCACTGCCTCCGGGGGGAGGAATCCAACCGGGATGCCCGGTTTGTGGCGGATTTCTGCGCCCACTATGGGATCCACCTGCATATGGGCAGCGAAAATGTGGTCCCCGGGGAAAAGGGACTGGAGGCTGCGGCCCGGGATGCCCGGTATCGCTTTTTGCGGTCCCTGCCCGGAAAAGTGGCCACGGCCCACACGGCGGACGACAATGCCGAAACTGTGCTGATGCGGCTGCTGAGAGGCACCGGGCTCAAAGGACTGGGGGCCATCGCACCGGTGAGCGGCAACGTGATCCGGCCTATGCTCAGCGTTACCCGCCGGGAGGTGGAAGCGTTTCTGGAGGAGTACGCCCTTGCCCACATCGAGGACAGCTCCAATGGGGAGGACGCCTTCCTGCGCAACCGGATCCGGCACCGGATCATGCCCCTTTTGTACGAGGAAAATCCCCGTATCGGGGAGAATCTTTCGTCCATGGCCCTGAATCTGCGGCTGGATGAGGCGTGTTTATCCCGGCTCGCTTCCGGGCCGATGCCGGGCATTGAAGAGCTCAAATCGCTGCCTGATGCCATCCGGCGGAGATATTTGGAGCGTTTTTTGAAGGAAAACGGTGTCCGGGAGCCGGAGGAAAGCCATCTTTTGCAGGCAGAAAGTCTGCTGTTCCACTGGAATCCCTCCGCGTCCATGAACTTTCCCGGTGGGATTGTGATTGCCCGGGAGTATGACCGGCTGGTACGGCTGGATTCCCCGGAAATGCTGGGTAACTACACCCTGGAAAAGGAAACCTATGTGGAGGATCTGGACCTTTGGGTTACGGTGGAGGACGCGATTTCGCTGGAGCAGGGGGAGCATGTGTTTACGGTGCAGCCCAGGGGGCCCCTTCGGCTGCGGGCCAGACGATCCGGAGATGCCATTGCCCTCAGCGGCGGCACCAGGAGCCTAAAAAAACTGTTTATTGACCGAAAAATTCCCGTGTCACGCCGCTGCCGGATTCCGGTGGTGGAGGACGATGATGGAATCCTCGGTGTATATGGAATCGGTGCGGACCGGAACCGTCAGGCAAGCGCCCTGCCGGCAAAAACCATCCGGTTTGCGCGCAGACAGAAAAATGGAGGAATCGACCATGGAGAATGATATTCTGAAGGTTCTCATCACGGAGGAGCAAATCCGCCGCAGGGTACAGGAACTGGGTGTGGAGCTGACCAAAGATTACGAAGGGAAGGACCCGGTGATCGTGGGCGTTCTGAAGGGCGTTGTCGTCTTCTATGCGGATATGATCCGGCAGATCAAGACGCCCTGCCAGATGGACTTTATGTGGATTTCGTCCTATGCGGGAACCACATCCACCGGCAGTATGCAGGTGAAGCGGGATATTTCTGCGGACATCAGAGGCCGTCATGTGCTGATTCTGGAAGATATTTTCGATACCGGAAATTCTCTGGATTTTACCTACCGGCATCTTCTGAGCAAGGAGCCCGCCTCTCTGAAGATCTGCACCTTCCTGGATAAGCCGGAACGCAGAAAGCCCGGCATCACCCTGAAGCCGGACTATGTGGGCTATACCGTACCCAACGAATTTGTGGTGGGCTATGGCCTGGACTTTAATGAGCATTACCGCAATCTGCCCTACATCGGCGTTCTGAAACCGGAAGCCTATGAAGGATAATCGATAAGGAGTTAAACTGGATTGAATAACCGAAGACTTGTACCGCTGGTGATCTATCTGGCTGCCCTGGTTCTGGTGTTTTCCTGGATCAGCGGCATGACGGCCACCAGCAAAAGCGAGCTGCCCTATTCCGAATTGGTGGGGCTGTTTGAAAAGGAGCAGGTTCGCTCCTTTGTTGTGAAGGGAAATACCATTTCCCTGGAGCTCCATACCCCCTATAATGGGAAAACACAGCTCCGGGCCCAATTGGCCCAGCCGGAATCTTTCCGGCAGGAGCTGGAGGAGACCTTCCAGGAACAGCACGCCTCCGGAAAGTTGGAACGCTATGATTTTGTTCCGGGGAAGGAGCTTTCCCCCTATGATTTTGTGCTGCCCATCATCCTTGCCGGTGGTGTTCTGCTGGTGCTGTGGACCCTGTTGATGGGGAAGATGAACGGCAGCAACCCGCTTGCCAATTTCGGAAAGGCCCGGACGGTGCTGGGCGTGCCGGACGGTAAGAAGGTCACCTTTGCCGATGTGGCCGGTGCGGATGAAGAAAAGGAAGAGCTGGCGGAAATTGTGGATTTTCTTCGGAATCCCGGGAAATTTACCCAGATCGGCGCCCGGATTCCCCATGGCATTCTGCTGGTTGGCCCTCCGGGCACCGGCAAGACCCTGTTGGCCCGGGCGGTGGCCGGAGAAGCCGACGTGCAGTTCCTTTCCATCTCCGGTTCCGACTTTGTGGAAATGTATGTGGGCGTGGGCGCCAGCCGGGTCAGAGATCTGTTTGAGCAGGCTAAGAAGCTGGCCCCTGCCATTGTGTTCATCGATGAGATCGATGCCGTAGGCCGCAAGCGCGGAACGGGTCTGGGCGGCGGCCACGACGAAAAGGAGCAGACCCTGAACCAGTTGCTGGTGGAGATGGATGGCTTTGGCCATACCGAGGGCATCATCGTCCTGGCTGCCACCAACCGTCCGGATATTCTGGATCCCGCGCTGCTGCGACCCGGCCGGTTTGACCGTCAGATTCAGGTAAACCGCCCGGATGTGAAGGGCCGGGAGGAAATCCTTCGGGTCCACGCCAAGGATAAGAAGCTGGATGATTCCGTCAGCCTGCGTACCATTGCCCGGGCTACCTCCGGTTTTACCGGAGCAGATCTGAGCAACCTTCTGAATGAATCTGCCATTATGGCCGCCCGGGATGACCGGCCGGTCATCAACATGGAGGACATCAACGAAGCCCTCATGAAGATCGTTGCCGGTCCTGCCAAGCACAGCCATGTCCAGTCCCGCCGGGATCTCCGGACCACTGCCATTCACGAGGCCGGGCACGCGGTGGCCATGTACCGTCTGCCCTCCCACGATCCGGTGCGGCAGATTTCCATTGTGCCCCGGGGCCGCAGTCTGGGCGCAACCTGGTATCTGCCCAAGGATGATTCCTCCAACCTGACCCGGAATGAGATGTATGAGCAGATCGTGGGTCTGCTGGGCGGCCGGGTGGCCGAGGCCCTGTATGTGGGAGACATCTCCGTTGGTGCATCCAATGATATTGACCGTGCAACCAAGCTTGCCAAGGATATGGTGGCCCGCTATGGTATGTGCGAAAAGCTGGGAACGGTATCCTATCTGGATGACGGCGAGGTCTTTATCGGACGGGATTATCAGAACACCAAGAGCTATTCCGAAAAGGTGGCCGGAACCATCGATGAGGAGGTCAAGGCCCTCATTGACCGGGCCTATGAGGACTGTAAGACCATTCTGACCAGGGACGGCGAAAAGCTGCAGGCCATCGCGGACTACCTGCTGGCCAACGAAACCATGACCGGCGCGCAGTTTGCGGATCTGATGGAAGGCAGAGAGCTTTCCCAGGGCTCCGCAACCGCACTGACCGACGGCTACGAAGAACCGGAGGAATCCTGATACAATTGCCCCGCCTTTCATTTTACCGAAAGGCGGGGCAATGTGTTGTCCTAAATTATAATGGTTACCGGATTGCCTTTGCGCTGTCCGGGCTCGTGGTTGGGAAGTCCATCTTCCGTGGCGGCGTAGCCCAAAGCAAGGGCTCCATAAACCCGCTCCTGGGGATCCATGCCCAGAGAAAACAGATAGCCGTTGATCTCTGGATCCGCATTCAGACTCTTCAGCTGGTTGATCCAGCAGCTGCCAAGCTCCAGGCTGCTTGCCATCAGCATCATGTTTTCCAGGGCACAGGCACAGTCGGCAGGTCCGTTGGGATTATCCAGCCGGTTGCAGGTGATGATCAGCACATCGGGATTGTAATGGAAGGTGTAGCCCTCGGGGCGGTCTTCGCCTGCGCGATGGAAGCCCTCCCGCACAAGCTGGGCAAGCTGATTAAGAACCGCCTTGTTCCGGATCACCAGAAAATGGGTGGCCTGAACATTTTTGCCGCTGGGGGCATAGCGGCCCGCTTCCAAAACGGCTTCCAGAAATTCTGAGGGAACGGCCTTATCAAGATATGCGCGGGTGCTGCGTCTTGCTTTCAGAAATTGCAGTGCGTTTTCCAAGAGAATCATCCTTCCTGATTGTGTGTATTGAGAATTGGGGCAGAAGACAGGGGACCATGAACGTCCACTACCATCATATCACAGTTTATGATTTCCGTAAATCATGAATTTTGCAGGAAAGGGAAAGCAAAATTTCATATTTGCAGGATTCCTGCTTCGTCTATTGTACCATATCGGCGACGAAAAATCAGTGCATGGCTGGTGAATGCTACAAAATGTATTTTCATTCTTGCATCTGAAAAGCGGATATGATATAGTCATTTCATGCAAAACTGAATACCGTGCGATAGGAAGCTGACGGAAAACAGGGTTTTATACCCGACCGAAGGAGCAACACTCTCAGGTGCCGCGCGTAAGCGGTAGGACCGCCAGTGGATCGCACTCTGGAGACATCTGAATTTTTCAGAGGCCGAAGGTGCAAGGGGTGTTTCTCACCGAATCTCTCAGGCAAAAGGACAGAGTTTGTGTTTTGTTCCGGCAGCTTTCCTGCCGGGAGCAGCTGGCCTTTTTACAGGAGTACCCCTTGGGGTATTCCTGTTTTATTATATTCCAGAGGAGGAAAGAAAAATGGATGCGGTATTGAAGGTAGTGGAACAGGTAAACGGGAAAGTCAACAATTTTGTGTGGGGTATTCCCATGCTGGTGCTGCTGGTGGGGACCGGCGTGCTGATGACCCTGCTCACCCGGGGGTTTCAGGTAAGCCACATCAGGCACTGGTTTGAAAACACCGTTGGCGCCATTTTTAAGAACAAGCACGTTACGGCCCATACCGGGAAAGAGGATCGTTCCATCAGCCAGTTCCAGAGCCTGTGTACGGCGCTGGCAGCGACCATCGGCACCGGTAATATCGCGGGCGTTGCCTCTGCCATCGTGTCCGGCGGTCCCGGCGCCATCTTCTGGATGTGGATTGTGGCCATTTTCGGTATGATGACCAATTTTTCCGAAAACGTGCTTGGTATCTACTACCGCCGGAAGAATTCCGCGGGGGAGTGGTCCGGCGGCGCCATGTACTATCTGCGGGACGGCCTGGGCGGCTTCCGGGGCTGCAAGAACATCGGTAAGGTGCTGGCACTCCTGTTCAGTATTTTCTGCGTTCTGGCCAGCTTCGGCATCGGAAACATGAGCCAGATCAATTCCATTGCCACCAATATGAAGAGTGCCTTCCGGATCCCCAATTGGGTCACCGGCGCCCTGCTGATGATCATTGCCGCACTGGTCATTGTGGGCGGCCTGAAGCGGATTGCGGCCGTCACCGAAAAGCTGGTGCCTGTGATGGCAGTTGCCTATGTGGTGGGCGCTCTGATTCTGGTGATCCTCAACGCAGGGAATATTGCCCCTGCCTTTGCCTCTATTTTCAAGGGTGCCTTTGCGATGAAGGCTGTCGGCGGCGGCATCGTGGGCAGCGGCGTCAAGGCTGCCGTTACCTGGGGTATGAAGCGCGGCGTGTTTTCCAACGAAGCCGGTCTTGGCTCCAGTGTTATGGTCCATTCCAATTCCAATGTGAAAGAGCCTGTGACCCAGGGTATGTGGGGCATCTTTGAGGTGTTTGCCGACACACTGGTGGTGTGTACCCTTACCGCTCTGGCCGTGCTGACCAGCGGGCTGGTTGACCTGAACACCGGCGCTATGTTGACTTCCACCGAGAAGACCGCCATGGTTGCGGAGGCCTTCAGTCTGGAATTCGGCGCCTTTGGTTCGGCTTTCATTGCCGTTGCCATTTTGCTGTTCGCATTCTCTACGGTTCTGGGCTGGAGCCATTACGGAACCAAAGCCTTTGAGTATCTCTTCGGCACCAAGGCAACCATGTTCTATAAGATCATTTTTGTGGTCTTTATCATGGTGGGCGCCACCATGCAGCTGGATCTTGCCTGGGATCTCAGCGACACCTTTAACGGCCTGATGGCCATTCCCAACCTGATCGGCGTTGTGGCGCTGTCCGGCCTGGTGCGCAGGATCACAAAGAACTATATTGACCGTACCCTGAAGGGCAAGGATGTTGCGCCTATGTATTCCGCCTTTGAAGATATTCAGCAGGAGGAAATGCGTTCATAACCCCGGTTGCATCTGAAAGCCGTTTCTGCTATGATAGGGTTAACAACAACGGAAGCGGATGATGTAAGATGAAACGATTGATCACCGGCCTGCTGGCGCTTTGTTTGCTGGTGCTGCCTGTATGGGCGGAGGACCCACCGGAGGAAACCCAACAGGCTTACATACAGATTTCCAGCCCGGAGGAGCTGCTGACCATGGCGGATCATCCGGAGGGAAACTATGTTCTCATGAAAGACCTGGATATGACCGGCGTGGATTGGCCCTGCCCGGATTTTTCCGGTAAGTTTGACGGGAACGGACATTCCATTCTGAATCTCACAATCAAAGCCCCGGGAAAAAGCCAGAGCCAGGTGCTGGACGGCAATCAGAAGGAATACACAGCCGCCTTTGCCGGCTTCTTCGGCAGGCTGACCAACGCGGAGGTGCGGGAACTGAACCTGGTGAATCTGCGCTTGCTGGTCCAGACGGAGGAGCCCTGCATGGCCGGTGGAATGGCGGGATGCAGTATGGATAGTACCATCCTCAACTGCTCAGTTTCCGGCTGCCTGGAGCTTCGTGCCCACCAGGGGATGTTCGGCCTTGCCGGAATGGTAGGCTACGGCGTTGCCGCCGTGGGGAACTGCCAGGTGGACACCACCCTCATCTGCGTGGATACCGACCGGGAAACCGGCGATGAACAGTTTCTGGGCGGTGTCTTCGGCACCGGCTTTGTTGAGGTTACCGACACCCAGGTCAAGCTGGACGCTTATGTTTCCGAGCACGGTTATGTCCACAGCGGCGGTATCGGCGGTATGCTTCTGCAATATCCCATCGGTATGGGCAGGACGGCCTACTTCCGCAACAATACGGTATCCGGCAGGATTCGCTTCTTTGAAGATTTCCGGGCCCGCCGTGCCTACTGCAAGGCACTTATTGGCGAGCTGATGAAATCCATGAATTACAATTATGGTTTCACGGACAATCAAACGGAGCATTTCCAGGCGGAAGAGGTGCTGGAGTATGACCGGGAGCTTCGGCCGGAAACCTGTGAGCGCCCGGAGATAGAAGAAACGGTGGTGCCGTCTTCCTGCGATTCCTTTGGTTACACCCGGTATACCTGCAAGACCTGCGGCTATACCTACCGGGATCACTACACCCTTTACAGCCATACCGTTACCGAGTGGCAGGTCAAAAAGCCGGCGACTGCCGAGGCTCCGGGACGCAGTGAGGGCATCTGTGATTTGTGCGGCGCCAGGGTGAAGCGGGAGGACCCGGTGCTTCCGGAGGAGCCCGAGCCGGAAACCTCAGAGCCTGCCCAGCCTTCTGTTCCGAAGGACCTTCCTATGCCTGCGCCTACAGCCCCCAAGAAGCCCCTTCCCAAAGCGGTTTGGATGGTTCTGTGCACGTTGTCCGTTGTCGGAATTCTGATTCTGGTGTTCATCCTGACAGAGCCCCAGGGAAAGCATGTAAAAAAGAGAAGAAGGAAAAACAGAACGGGCAAATAATACTCGTTCCACATAAATCATCGCCGCACAGGTTTTCCTGTGCGGCGATGATTTGTTTATCGGATGTAATGGGTGGAAATGCGCGTTTCCTGTTCCGGAAGTCCAAAGGCTTCCTTTCCCAGGGCGATGCTCTTCATCAGGAACACCATGTTTCTTGCCAGGGCACGCATGGTCTGCTTACCCTCCTGGTCCTGGTCGGCCTCACCGGGCAGACGGCCATGGATGCTGTTCCAGTACTGGCTGGAGGCCACGGGCATACCGGAAATGGTAAAGTATTTGTTCAGTTCATCAAAGGTTGCGGAGCAGCCGCCCCGACGGGCGCACACCACACTGGCGCCGACCTTCATGGTCAGATCACAATGGTTGCTGTGAAACAGCCGATCCAGAAAGGAAATCAGGTTTCCATTGGCGGAGGCATAGTATACAGGGCTGGCCAAAACCAGTCCGTCTACCTGGGGAAGAAGGGCGGCAGCGTCGTTTACCGCGTCGTCAAAGACGCATTTCCCAAGAGCCGCGCATTTCCCGCAGGCAATGCAGCCCCGGATCGCCTTGTTCCCAACCTGCATGGTAGTCACATCCACGCCGGCTTCCCGAAAAATGGCTTCCATTTCCCGGAGGGCGAGGGCGGTATTCCCCTCCGCCCGGGGACTGCCATTGATCATCAATACTTTCATAAATTTCTCCTTCCTCTGCTACAGCAGCGGGGCAATGACCTTTGCCAGATAGCCTGCCAGCTTGACCGACAGCTTTTCCTGGCGGATGCTCTCCTCGGAAACGGGACGGCAGGCATTCAGTGTCCGTAGGAAATCCCGTTCAATGTCCGGCAGGCACCGCACATCCCGCAGGTAGGCGGCACACTCGAAGTGGTGGTATAGACTCCGGTAGTCCAGATTGATGGTGCCGACCACGGCCTCCAGATCGTCCCGAATGAATACCTTGGCATGGACGAAGCCGGGGGTGTATTCGTAAATTTTGACGCCGGAACGTATCAGACTCTTGTAGTGGGTTTTTGCCAGCGCATAGGGAATGACCTTATCCGGAATTCCCGGCAGAATGATTTTTACATCCACCCCTCGCTGGGCGGCATACTTCAGGGCGGTTTCCATCTCTCCGTCCAGGATCAGGTAGGGGGTCATAATGTGTACATATCGGGTCGCCCGGTTCAGCAGATCGATATACACCATCTCACCCAGCTTGTTGTCGTCCAGCGGGCAGTCGCCGTAGGGGATTACAAAACCGGAATAGCTGTCCGGAATGCTGGGCTTTGGAATGCGTTCCGGAAATACCGGCTCTTTCTCGTCAACATTCCACATTTGCAGGAACATGAGCGTAAAGCTCTCCACAGCATCGCCCTTCAGCATAATGGCCGCATCCTTCCAGTGGCCATAGCGAATGATGTGGTTGATGTACTCATCGGCCAGGTTCACGCCGCCGGTAAACGCGGTGTCTCCGTCGATGACCAGAATTTTTCGATGGTCCCGGTAGTTATAGTGGGTGGACATCACCGGAGCAATGGGGGAGAACATCTTGCACTTGATTCCCAGCTCTTCCAGCCGACGGGGGTAATCATAGGGCAGGGTGGTGAGCTCACAGGTGCCGTCATACATCAGGCGCACATCCAGGCCCTGCTTTGCCTTGCGGGCCAGAATCTCCAGGATCTTTCCCCACATCAGGCCCTCGTCCACAATGAAATATTCCAGATAAATAAACTCCTGGGCCTTTTCCAGTTCCGCAAGCATTCTGACCCATTTGTCCTCGCCCAGGGGGAAATAGGTTACATCCGTTTGATTGTAAACCGGGAACAGGCCGGTACTGGCGATATATCGGGCAAGTCCCGCCGCACCGGGATCCTCTGTTTCCAGCTTCTGAAAAACCTCCGGGTCCTGACAGATCAGGTCCTTGCTCAGCCTGTCACTGCGGTTAACCAGAGCCTTCAAGGTCCGGTGGCCCCATTCGCTTTGGGTCCACAGATAGAACAGGCATCCAAAAACCGGCAGGACCATGATGATGATCAGCCAGGTGATCTTTGCGGAAGGGTCCATGGTGCTGTTCACCAGATACAGGAGGATCGAGAATGTAAACACCACACTTCCGCCCAGGTAAATGGGGATCGTGTCTTCAAACCAGGAGAACAGTCCAAAGAGGACCGCGGCCTGGATCAGAATGGAGAGAATCAGAAGGCCTACACGGCCAAAGAGGGCGTGAACAAGACCCTGTTTTCCCTTCTTCAGCAGAGTGAGCCCGCTATCAGCGATTTCCTTGGTATTCATAGGGAGCCTCCTTCCCGAAAAGACAGGTATATTTTACAATTATATCGATTGCGCAAGGGTATTTCAAGACCTCCGGGAAAAATATAAGAATTTCTTATTTTCTCCCCGGTTCGATTGCATTACATGGTTCAATATGGTATAATACCAAAAAATTTGCAATAGCTGATCTGAGAGGAAACCCCTTTTTATGAAAATAGGAATCTTTACCGATACGTTTTACCCGGAAATCAACGGTGTTGCCACCTCCTGCCTGAATCTTTATAAAGAGCTGGAGCGCCGGGGGCACACCGTTCATGTCTATGCGCCAAAATGCAAGGGCTGGGAGGAGCACCAGAGCGAGCGTGTGCATTACCTGGAATCCGCCCAGTTTATTTTTCTGCGGGATCGGAATGTGGCACTGCCCGGTGTGGGCACCGTCCGGCAGGCGCTGGATATTCATTTTGATGTGGTGCACACCAACAGCGAATTCGTTATGGGCTTCCTGGGCCGCTACATAGCCAGGCATACGGGCTGTGCCAGGGTTCATACCTATCACACCGCCTGGGAGGACTACACCTATTATATTACCCACGGCATCGGAGATAACGCCGCCCGCAATATTGCCAAGCGGTATTCGGAGTGGTGGTGCGACCGGTTTGACCAGGTGATTGTCCCTACGGCCAAAACGGAGAACCTACTTCGCCAGTATGGGGTGGAGGCACCCATTGAGATTATCCCCAGCGGAATGGAGCTGCACAGATTCTATCCGGAAAACCACAGCCCTGAGGAAATCGCCCAGACCCGTCTGGAGTGCGGCATTCCCGAGGGGAAACGGGTTCTGCTGAACATCGGCAGACTGGCCAAAGAGAAGAATGTAGAACAGATTCTGCGGGTTTTCCCGGCCCTGCATGCAAAAGCCCCGGATGTACATTTGCTCATCATTGGCGAGGGCCCCTTGAGGCCCCACCTGGAGGAGCAGGTTCATGCCCTCGGCGTGGCGGACTGTGTTTCCATTGTGGGCAGCAAGCCCTGGGAGGAGATTGATCGGTTTTATGCGGCGGGGGATGTTTTTGTCAGCGCCTCCCATTCCGAGACCCAGGGACTTACCTACATTGAGGCGGCAGCCTCCGGGCTGTGCGTATGTGCCGTGAATGACCCCTGCCTGCTGGGGGTATTCAAAGACGGCGTCAGCGCGATTCTGTCCGGTGATTCGGACGAAGATCTGCTGAACAGCCTGATCCTGGCCTTCAGCCCACTGGGCAGCCGAATCCGGAAAAACGCTGTGGCGGCTACCCGGCCCTACAGTACCCAGCAGTTTGCACAGCGGGTGGAAGGGGTTTACCGGAAAGCCATTGAGGAGCGCCAGCCGGAACTGGTCCCAATGCTGGAAACCTGAATGATTCAAAATAATGATACGGATTCTCTTTTGAAAGTGGACAATCGCTTGCGAGAGGACACTTTCATTAGAGAATCATAATGAGACGGGAAGCTGTGATTTTTATCCCAAAAAACACAGCTTCGGCAACGCGATCAAGGGATGCCGTTTTAATTGAAAGACTACTTTCAATTGGAACATAGTATGAAAACCGTCATTCCCGGTCCGTGATATGGGTCACGGATTTGGAATGACGGCTGTTTTTCTATACAATCCCGGAAAGAGAGTGCTCCATAGCGTCGGGGATGAACACATATTTGTGCACCGGCCGTCCTCTTCCCGCGGCGCCGGTATCGGAGAGCACCCGAACGAGGCCCAGTTCAAACAACCGCTGCAATATTCTTCGGGTGCTTCGCTGGGTAATACCCAGGATGGGACCCAGCTCTGCCGCTGTCAGCACGGTTTTGGGGTCGTTCCGGTACAGCGCCACCAGCCGCAGAAGATTGGTGTTGTCAATGCCCAGCCGATGGGCAAACTGGACCGAGCTGCCATCCTGATAGCTGTAGCGCAGGGATTGACCGTGGCTCAGAGGACCGGTGAGCACCTCCGGGTCGCCGCTGACCAGAAACCCTTCGTTCAGACCATAGCGGGTGCTTTCCAGCAGTGCCCGCTCGGCGTGATATTGGCTGGTCTGTTCGCTGGGATGGATGCCGATGCCGACGGAAAAGGGGAAGGGAAGGTTTTTGCGCAGAACGGCCATGATCTTCTGGTAGCTGATTCCCTTAGTATAATCGTTGGAGAAGGTGGCCCGGGCCACAAAACGGTCAAAGCTGTGGTCAATGCTGTAGGAAAGATTCTTTTCTTTTCGGAAATCCACCAGGAACTTGTAAAGAGTAGCGGTCCGGTACTCCCGTTCCTCTTCCGATACCCCTTCATCTCCGGGCAGATGAATGATAAAGGTGACCACGCTGGTATCCTGCAAGGTTTTCAATCGTTCCCGGTTCAGGGCATCTTCAATGCTGCCGATGATCATTTTTTCCGTGGGATTGACGGGCTCGTAGGGAATGCCCAGTTTCTCCCATTGCTTGAGATTGTTGATGCTCCGGCTGAGAACGTAATCAATTTTTCCTTCCTGCCACAGCTCGCTGCCCCGCTGGGTGATGTTTGCGTAATCATACACCTCTTCTTCAAAGAAGTAGGGAACCTGTCCTTCCGGAAGGTAATCCTGAAGGTTCATATAGTGGTTCTGGGGTGTCAGAAAGTCCAGATACAGCCGGTTGAGGGGGATGCCGGGATGACGCAGATGGAAATCCAGCAGAATGCTCAGCACATCCGCGGTGCCGTAAACCGTAAAGGCGCAGGGAATGGGGCAGTTGGGGTAGTGCCGGTGCATATAGTGATAGCCCAGCTCACCGGAAAACAGAATGATGTCGCAGGCGTCCATACACCGGGCGTATATTTCATCAATGTCGGAGAGTGTATCATAGCTGTAGGAATGAAAGGCACAGTCAAAGTCGTGATCGGTAATGACTTTGTTGATGGTTTCCAGAAACCGAAACGGGCTGATAACAGCAACGGTAATCATGGTATTCCTCCCCTCATTGGGACAAATCAAGAACTTTTTATACAGTATAGCACATTTTCGGGAAAGTGCAATAGATGGAAATCGGAACAAATTGACTAATTTGACTAAAACAGGAAGAATCTCTATTGTTTTTTTGTTAACCCATGCTATAATGAATTCGATTCAAAGAGAGAAAGCATTTATTTCGGTTTTTGAAGGAGCAGGTGGTGGTGAGCGCATGGAATCTTCAGCTGCATATTTGATTGACGATTCCTACCATGTCATCGGTATCAATCATTCCGCTGCAAAGACATATCCTGGTCTGAAACAGGGGCAGCTGTGTTACCAGTGCCTTATGGGACGGGATGAACCCTGTGACAACTGCCCCGTTGAAAAGGGAATTCAGGGGCCAAGGACATATCTGGATCCTGTCCGGCACATCATGGAAACGGTAGACGCGGTGGAAATCCCCCTGGCGGATGGAACCGTGGGTCATGCCCTGGTTATCAGCACGGTTGGGGAGGGCGAGCGCCTGGCAAAGACCTTGCCCAACAGTGAAGAAGAACTCCGGTGGCTTGCGGTTATCCAGGTGCTGGGTGACAGCTATGGCTACATTTTCAATATGAACTGCAATACCGGCATGGCCAAAACCTACCGGGCAGACAACAGCCTTCCCCGGGACATTGGCAAGCTGGTAGAGCATGTATTCCGCTACCGGGATGTGATGAATACCATCATCCAGACGCTGGTCCTTCCGGAAGACCGCAGCAAGCTCATGATGCTTGTGGAACCCGAGTCTGTGCGGGAGGAACTGCGCAGCCGTTCCAGCTTTACGGTGCATTACCGGGTGATGATCAACAATTCCATTCGTTTCTACTGTGCCCGTTTGGCAAGGGTGGGCAGTGCGGAGGATTTCAGTGATGTGATTGTTGCGCTGACCTGCGAGGATGAGGAACGGAAAAGCATTCTGGAGGCGAATTACGCAAGCCTGCTGCCCCATCCGCTGCGCAGAAAGATCCTTGTTGTGGAGGATAACTTTATCAACCGGGAAATGCTGGTGCAGATGCTCTCTCCCGAGTATGATGTGCTGTGCGCCGAGAATGGCGAAGAGGGAATCCGGATCCTCACCGAGAATTATCGGGACCTGTCGCTTGTGATTCTGGATGTGTATATGCCGGTCTGTGACGGCTTCCAGTTCCTTGCCAAGACCCGTGAGGATCCGCTGCTCGCGGCCATTCCCGTCATTGTTGCCACCGGCAGCAACCGCCCGGAGGACGAGGCCAGATGCCTGGAACTGGGGGCAATGGACTTCATTACCAAGCCCTATAACCTTCGGGGTGTTCAGGGCCGTATCCGGAATCTGATCAAGATGCGGGAATCTGCGGCAACACTCTCTGAAATTGAGTTTGATGCCCAGACAGGACTGTATACCCGGCAGGCGTTCTTCCACCATGCAAGTCTTTTGCTGAATGCCCGCCCGGAGAAGCCCTACCAGATTGTTGTGGTGGATATTCACAATTTTAAGCAGGTAAACAGCATTTATGGCGAGAGTGTGGGAGATGATGTGATTCGGTTCCTTGCAAAGGAGCTGAAACGGCTGATTCCCAACGGCCTGGTTTGTCATTACGATGGTGACAGCTTCGCATTCATGGAGCCTGTGGGCCATTCCATTGAGGATTTGGAGGAAGCGATTCTGGATATTTCCAAACGCTCTCCCGTCCGCAAAATTCAGTTTAAGTGCGGCATCTGTCAGTGCGATGATCTGGCCCTGCCGGTATCCGTCATCTGCAACCGTGCGTTCCTGGCGCTGAACAGCATTCGTGACGATGTGAACCGGGTGGCTGCCACCTACGATGATCCCATCAACCAGCAGTTCTGCCGGGAGCGGGAAATGGAAACCAGCTTTGAAGACGCTGTGCAGAATCAAGAGTTTGTGGTCTGGTATCAACCCAAATATGATGTAAAGACAGAGCGCATGGTGGGCGCGGAAGCGCTGGTGCGCTGGAAAAAGCAGGATGGTACGGTGGTATCTCCCGGCGAGTTCATTCCGCTTTTTGAGCGGGACGGGCTGATTGTCCGGCTGGACGAATATGTATTCCGCAAGGTTTGCCAGATGCAGCAGTTTCTGACGATGGAGTATGGCCGTACCCTGCCAATCTCTGTAAACCTGTCCCGAAACAGTCTGCATTATCCCGGAATGATTGAGCGCTATGCCCGTATCATTCGGGAGTATCAGCTGGATGCACAGCTGGTGCCCATTGAACTGACGGAGTCTTCCGGCATGAATATGACGCAGATCAAGGAGCTGGCGCAGAAGATGGTTTCGCTGGGTTTCCCACTGCACATGGATGATTTCGGATCCGGCTATTCTTCCATCAGCAATCTGAATTCTTTGCCCTTCCATATGCTCAAGCTGGATAAGAGCCTGGTTGACTACATCGGCAACTCCCGGGGCAATCAGGTCCTCCGGCACATCATTTCTCTGGCCCATGGCCTGGGAATGGATGTGCTGGCAGAGGGCGTGGAAACCGGGGAACAGGTTCAGTTCCTGCGGGAGGTGGGCTGTGATGTGATCCAGGGTTTCTATTTCTCCCGGCCCCTGCCGGAGAAAACCTTCCTGGAAACCATGGCAGCATGGAATCAGTCCAGCGAGAATCCCGGCCTCCATGTGCGTCACGCCCTGCTGATCTGATAGACTTCCTATGGCCCGCTGCGATTTGCAGCGGGCTCTGGCTGTCGAAAATCCCCTTTCGGGGCTTTCCGACAGATTTTTGCAGTCTGCTGCGCGCATAATTTGTTCGCCATAGGCGAACAAATTCCACACTTGCAGCCTGAGAGGTGTTTTCGCCCACGTACATGCCGCGGTCGAAAACGATTTAAATTCTTTTCGCTGCTGGCGAAGCGAACTCTGCGAGGCTTTTTCTACAATCTCGGCCCGCTGCGAATTTGCAGCGGGTTTTTGTATTATGACAACTATTTGACAAATCTGTCTTTTTTCGATAAACTGTTTGCGTTACCGTGAAAAAGTATGGCTTATGTTCTGCGCGTAGGCCAAAAGCGAGGAATGAATGTGACGTTTTCTCAACGAGTATGTGCGCTTTTGCTCAGCGTTGCCCTTTTGCCGGCCTGCATCCCCCTGGGAGCCTGTGCC
The DNA here is from genome assembly GCA_017622995.1 of Oscillospiraceae bacterium. GTDB lineage: Bacteria > Bacillota > Clostridia > Oscillospirales > Oscillospiraceae > Faecousia. Next base: position 28,235 of record JAGAQA010000042.1, on the reverse strand, counting down.
CAGGCAGAGGAACCGGAAATCATTTCCGAAGCGGCAGTGCTGATGGATGCCCAGACCGGGCAGATTCTTTACGAAAAAAACATGGACGAGCGGATGTATCCTGCCAGCATCACAAAAATTCTCACGGGTTATCTGGCTCTCAAGTATGGAAATCCTGCCGATGAACTGACCATGAGCGAGGAAGCCTTCCGCCAGGTCCCCCGCACCTCCTCCCACATCGGGCTTTTGCCGGAAGAGGTGATCACCATGAAGGATGCCCTCTATGCGCTGACACTGGTCTCCGCCAATGATGCCGCCGTTGCGATTGCAGAGAATATTTCCGGGAGTGTGGAAGAATTTGCGTATCTTATGAACGAAGAGGCGGCGCAGATGGGGGCATACAATACCCATTTCGTCAACCCCAACGGTATGCCGGATGAGAACCACTATACCACCGCCAGAGATATGGCTTTGATTACGGCGGAGGCGCTGAAAATGCCGGATTTTTACACCTTTTTCGGCGCTTCGAAATATGAGCTTCCGAAGACAAACCTTTCGGAAGCCAGAGCGCTGGTATCCAAAAACAAGTTCATCGATGGTTCCATGGACTGCCCGGGACTACTGATGAGCAAAACCGGCTGGACCAGCAGCGCTTTGGGAACACTGGTCACCGTGGCAAAGCGGGGCAGTACAACCCTCATTGCCGTTGCCATGAAATCACCGGAGCTGGAGGACAAATACACCGATACCCAGGCGCTTTTTGCCTATGGCTTTGGGAATTTCCAGCGCACGCGGCTGTCCCGGAATCTGATGGAAGACAAAATGCGTCAGCAGGGGATGGGGGAAAACGGCTGCCTGGAGGGCTATACACCTGTGGACGTGCTGCTGCCCAAGGCTGCGGATCCAAAGGAAATCATACTTACCGTTCCCGGCGGCTTTGATGCGGGGCTGGGGGTATCCACAGTCCCGGTGTCAGTAGACATTCCCGTTGGTGGAAAGGTTCTGCATCTGGCGGATCTTCTGCTGACCCTTGCGGAGGCAGCGCCCCTTGCGGAAGCGGAGCCGGCCCCGGCAGCAGCGGTCCTGCCCCAGGAGGAATCCTCCGTTCACCCAGGTGGCCTGATCTTGCTGGGTCTGGCCGCTGTGGTTGGACTATTGGGGCTTGCTGCCAGGAAAAAAGTGCATAGCTGATAGACCCCCGGTGCAGAGCAGCCCTGTACCGGGGTTCAAATAATTAAATGTTGACAGATCAACATTTTGTGTGTATACTTCTCATCGTTGAGAAATCAACAATTCTTGGGAGGAAACACCATGGACGAACGATTTGAAACCTTTACCGTGCTGATCAATCAGATCAGTCGGAGCATCCGCAGGATCAAGGCAGAGCAGATGGAGTCCATCAACCTGAAGGGCCCCCATGTTTCCTGCCTTTACTACCTCAGCAAAAACGGTCCTCTGACGGCAGCGGAACTGTGCGACCGGTGTGAAGAGGATAAGGCTGCCGTTTCCAGATCACTGGATTATCTGGAGCAGAACGGCTACCTGCAAATCCCGGAGGGTAAGCGCTACCGAAGACCCTTGGTGCTGACGCAGAAAGGGTCTGCGGCAGGCGCGGAGGTATCCAGGCGAATTGACAGCATTGTAGCCCTTGCAAGCTGTGACGTCCTGGAGGAGGACAGGCTGGCCATGTACCGGGCCCTTTCCATTATCAGCAAAAACCTGGAAAAGATCTATCAGAATAAGGAGAAACAGTTATGAGTGTGCGTATCATTGTAGATTCCTCTACAGATGTTGGGGAGCAGTACCGCGGCCGGATAGAGGTAGTGCCTCTGACCCTGCATTTCGGCGATCAGGAATACTTCGACGGCGTGACCATTGACAAGCAGGAGTTTTACCGCAAGCTGGTGGAGAGTGATGTTCTGCCCACCACCAGTCAGGCTACACCTGCCATGTTTGACAAGGTTTTTCGGGAGGTTGCGGCGGCCGGTGACAGCGCGGTGGTCATCTGCCTGTCCTCCAAGCTTTCCGGAACCTATCAGAGCGCCTGCATTGCCGCGGAGGACTACGAAAACATCTATGTGGTGGACAGTCTCAGCGTGGCAATCGGTACCGGTGTTCTGGCGGAATACGCGGTGACATGTGCCGAGCAGGGGATGCCCGCGTCTCTGATTGCCAATCTGGTAACCAAGAAGCGGGAGGATGTCTGCGTCATTGCGCTGCTGGATACCCTGGAGTATCTGAAAAAGGGCGGCAGAATCAGCAAAACCGTGGCTTTTGCCGGAGGGGTGCTGAACATCAAGCCTGTGGTCACCGTATCGGAAGGGGAGGTGGCCCTGATTGGCAAGGCCCGGGGCTCCCGGAACGGCAACAACCTTCTGGTGGAGAAGATCCGCCAGTCCGGCGGCGTGGATTTTTCCCTGCCTGTGCTGCTGGGCTATACCGGCCTCAGCCCGGCTCTGCTGGACAAGTATGTGGAGGACAGCCGGGAGCTTTGGGCGGATGCTCTGGAAGAGATCCCCAGAAGCCTTTTGTGCAGCGTGATCGGTACCCATGTGGGCCCGGGAGCGGTTGCGGCTGCTTTCTTTAAAAAGGGCTAAAGTCACTCGTAGGTCTTGATTTTTTTCTGCAAAACTGGTATACTCTCCCTGTGTATTTATGGAGAGTTACTCAAGTGGTCGAAGAGGCGTGACTCGAAATCTCGTAGGGCGCGGAAGCGTCGCCAGGGTTCAAATCCCTGACTCTCCGCCAGTTCAGGCAAAGGATAATAGAGAATGGAGAAGCTGAATTCTCTGTTATCTGTTATCCTTTGTTTTTATGCAGAAAGGACAGAAAGATGGGCACGGCCGAAAAAAAGACAACAACCAGAGATATGACAGAGGGCTCCATTGTAAAGCAGGTACTGCTGTTTTCGCTTCCCCTGATGCTGGGCAATGTGTTCCAGATGCTTTACAATACGGTGGATTCCGTGGTGGTAGGCAATTTTGTGGGCACCGAGGCTTTGGCGGCCGTGGGCGCCACCACCATGATCATCAATATGCTGGTGTTTTTCTTCAACGGCTTTGCCACCGGTGCCGGTGTGGTAATCGGGCTCTATTTCGGCGCGAAGGATTTGAAATACCTGCACAAGGCCATTGAAACCACCATGGCCGCCACCTTTGTGCTCAGTGTGATCTTCACGGTGGTGGGCATTCTGGGGGTGGAGCCCATGCTGAAATTTATGTCCACGCCGGAGGATGTGTTTCAGGAGGCTTCCGTTTATCTGCGCATCTACAACGCGGGGTTCTCCGGCCTGCTTATCTATAACATGGGCAGCGGTGTCCTGCGGGCGGTGGGGGATACCACCCGGCCGCTCTACTTTCTGATTCTGACCAGCGTGCTCAATATAATTCTGGATTTGCTGTTTGTTGTGGTGTTCCACTGGGGTATTGCGGGCGTTGCCTATGCCACCATTCTGTCCCAGTTCATTTCCGCCGGGCTGACACTTCTGCTGCTCACCAGATCCGCGGACATTTACCGGCTCACCTGGCACGATCTGCGGATCGACAAGGGCATTCTGGGCCGGATCTTCTCTGTGGGACTTCCGGCGGGGATTCAGTCTGTGATCACGGCCTTTTCCAATGTGTTTGTTCAGTCCTATATCAATTTCTTCGGTTCCGGCTGCATGGCGGGCTGGGGCTGCTACAATAAGCTGGATCAGTTTGTAATGCTGCCCATGCAGAGCATGGCCATGGCCTCCACCACATTTGTCAGCCAGAATATTGGCGCCGGGAAGCAGAAGCGGGCAGAGCAGGGCACCTATGCAACCATCGGCCTGACGCTGCTGGTAACGGGCGTGATTATTGCGCTGCTGATTGTCTTTGCCGCCCCCAGTGTAGCGCTGTTTACCGCTGATCAGGCGGTCATTCGCTACGGCGCCATGTTCCTGCGGGTCAATGCGGCATTCCTGCTCTTTAACTGCGTGAACCATGTGCTGGCCGGAGCACTCCGGGGAATGGGAGACTCCCGGGGGCCGATGGTCATTATGCTCATCGGGTTTGTGGTGATCCGGCAGATTTACCTGTTTGTTATGACCCGATATGTTGCCAATACACCTGCGGTGGTGGGCCTGGGCTATCCGGTTGGCTGGGCCTCCTGCTGTGTGATTGAAGTATGCTATTTCTTCCTTCGTCGGAAAAAGCTGCTGGGAAAGGGGAATGCCGTATGAACACAATGGATGTCAATGGCCGTGTTTTTCAGGTAAGAAAGCTTCTTGGAAAGGGAAAAGGGGGCTATTCCTACCTGGTGATGGATGGAGAGCGGGAGTATGTGCTCAAGCAGATCCACCATGAGCCCTGCAGCTACTATACCTTCGGGGATAAGCTGGCGGCGGAGCTTCATGACTACGACCGGCTGTGCCAGGCACAGGTGCCAATGCCCCGGATGCTGGACGTGGACCGTGATCAGGAGCGTATCCTGAAGGAATATATCCCGGGGCCTACGGTATATGACCTGGTAAAGCAGGATGCTTTGGACCCCATCTATGTGACGCAGGCCCGGGAACTGAGCCTTTCCCTGGAGCGCAAGGGCCTGAACATTGATTATTTCCCCACGAATTTTGTAGTCAATGATGGAGCGCTTTTCTACATCGATTATGAGTGCAACGCCTTTGACCCCAAGTGGAGCTTCCAGAATTGGGGCGCTGCTTATTGGTCCAGGACAGAGGCATTTCTTGCCTACGAGAAGGAGAAGACGGTATGACCTTTTCCTATAAACGATATTTATCGCTGGATCCTCCCAGCAGAGATGATTTTCGGGCGGATAAGGAGCGGATTCTGGATGCGCTGAAACCCCTTGACGCTTCTATGCCGCTTTCCGTCATGCGTAAGCTTTACCCCCTGGTCACCAATTCCGGGTATCAGGTGACGGTTACTCTGTGCCCGGGAAGAAAGGGCCTGGAAGTCACCCGTGTGGAGCCGGGGGATGCCACCGGTTCTCTTTACGGCCTGGCGCTGGACATCGGCTCTACCACGCTGGAGATGGAGCTGGTGGATATGCTTTCTGGCAAAGCCGTTGCCCATTCCGGCTGTGTCAACAGTCAGGTCCGCTTTGGTCTCAACATTCTGGACCGGATTCTGGCGGTGAAGGAAGACGGAAACAATCTGGAACAGCTGCGCTGCCTGGTGGTGGGGGACATCTGCAAGCTGACGGAGCAGGTCTGTGACGGGGCTGGCATTGACCGGGAAGAAATTTCTGCCCTGATTGTAGGCGGCAATACCACGATGATTCACTTCTTCCTGGGCTGTGACCCTTGGCTGGTCTTTCAGAACCCCTACGCGCCGGTGTTCTTTGATCCCGGCATCCTTTCGGCCCGCGAGCTGGACCTGCCACTAGACTGCAATGTATACTGTTTCCCGGCAGTTGCCAACTATCTTGGCGGAGACATTACCGCGGGATTGCTGCTGACGGACCTGGATACCTCCGATACGCCGTCTATTTTCCTGGACATCGGCACCAATGGAGAATTGTGCCTTGGCTGTAAGGATTACCTGCTCATGGGTGCCGGTGCCGCCGGTCCTGCGCTGGAAGGGTTCGGCAGCCGCTACGGTATGCGGGCAGAGGAGGGCGCCATCCGGCACCTGAAGATCGATTCGGATGGTGAATTTCATCTGGAAACGGTAGGCGGGGGAGAACCCAGGGGCATCTGCGGCACCGGGATCTTTGACCTGGTGGCCCAGTGCTACCTGGCCGGAATCATCCGGGGGGACGGTACGGTCAATCTGGACGATAAAAGGCATACGACGCTTGTCTGGGATGAGAACCTGGAATGCTCTGTGCCCGCTGTGGTGTATGATGAAAAGCACGGCCTTTACTTTACGCAGGCGGATATTCAGGAGTTTATCTGCTGCAAGGCGGCTGCCTTTACCATGGTGGCAACGCTGCTGGATCACTGCGGCCTGACACCCGGGGATCTGGGGAGCATTTATCTTGCCGGTGGCTTCGGCACCCACATTGATGTGGAATCCGCCGTTACGGTGGGCATTTACCCGGATGTGGACAGAAGCAAGCTGATTCCTCTGGGCAACACCTCTCTGGCCGGGGCAAAGAAGCTGCTTCTGGACAGCAGTTGTCTGGAGCGTCTGAAGGGCTTCCAGGAAAACGCCACCTATCTGCATTTTTCGGAGATGGACAAGTTCCTGGAAAACATGGTGGCGGCCAGATTTATTCCCCATACGGACAGGTCCCTTTATCCCAGCGTCCCCGATCCCGGAAATCCGTAAAATATTCTGTTTCTGTTACAAAAAAATTGTTTTTCCTCTTTACAGAGCCATTCTTTTTCGGTATAATGCAAAAGTTGTAAAGGAACCATGATTTGTGAAGGATATAGTGGAGTAAACCTATGAATATTGAATTTGATACCTATAAGCAGAAACTGAATGACTGCCGCCCCGCGCTGGACGGCCTGGCAGAATCCCTGAATATGACCGGTATGCGCAGCGAGCTGGAGCGGCTCCATGCCATGCAGGAGGCCCCCGGCTTCTGGGATGACCCGGAGAAGAGCCAGAAGGTGGCCATTAAGGTCAAACAGACCGAGGCAAAGATCGAGCGGTACGAGAAAATGGTATCCTCCTGGGAGGATATGATGACCATCTGTGAGATGGCCGCCGAAGAAGACGATGATTCCATGCTGGATGAGCTGAAGGAGGGCTTTGAGGTTCTGGAAGAGCAGATGGAAACCTGCCGCCTGGAAACCCTGCTCACCGGCCACTACGATAAGAACAACGCGCTGATGAGCTTTCACGCCGGTGCCGGCGGTACGGAAGCCCAGGACTGGTGCCAGATGCTCTACCGGATGTATACCCGCTGGGCAGAGCGCCACGGCTTCACCTACAAGATTATGGATTATCTGGAAGGTGACGAGGCAGGCCTTAAGTCCGCGGATATTCTGATCGAGGGCGAGAATGCCTATGGTTTTCTGAAGGGGGAAAACGGCGTTCACCGCCTGGTTCGTGTATCTCCCTTTGATGCCAACGCCCGCCGTCAGACCTCTTTTTCTGCCGTTGAGGTGATTCCTGAGATTGAGGACGACAGCCAGGATGTGGAAATCCGGCCAGAGGACTACGAGATGCAGGTGTACCGTTCCTCCGGTGCCGACGGCCAGCACATCAACAAGACCTCCTCTGCCGTTCGTCTGATCCACAAGGCTACCGGCATTGTGGTGTCCTGCCAGACGGAACGAAGCCAGTTCCAGAACAAGGAAACCTGTTTGAAGATGCTGCGTTCCAAGCTGGTGGAGATCAAGGAACGGGAGCATCTGGATAAAATCTCCGACATCAAGGGCGTGCAGCAGAAGATCGAGTGGGGCAGCCAGATCCGCAATTATGTGTTTATGCCCTATACCCTGGTCAAGGATACCCGCACCGGCTGCGAGACTTCCAATGTCAATGCGGTTATGGATGGCGCCCTGGATCCCTTCATTGAAAGTTACCTCAATTGCATGGCAACCGGCAACTGGGTGCAGAAATAAAGCGAAAATTTGGGGAAATACCGGGATTCATACTTGCATTTTCTTATGCGGTGTGCTATACTGGTTTGGCTGTTCGAGGTTTGCAGGCTGTGCAGACCCAATACCGTTCGCATTCCGCGAATCAGCGGAGGGAGGTTTGTCACGATGAGTTCTGTTATTGAAACGGTTCTGGTTGCTCTGGAGGCCGTTGCCAGCGTTGCCCTGATTGTGGTTGTTCTGCTGCAGTCCGGTAAGGAAGCTGGCCTGTCCAGCGCGATCTCCGGTTCTTCCGATTCTTACCTGAGCAAGAACAAGAAGGGCGGCCTGGATCGGATGCTGGCTAACTCCACCAAGTGGATTGCCATTGTCTGGATCCTGCTGACGCTGGCTCTGAGCCTGGTATAATTTGGACTAAATAACAATTGGACCACAGGTTTTTGCCTGTGGTCTTTGTTATATTTGAGCAGTGACTTTTCCCGCTGTGTGTGATAGTATTATGGCAGCAAATGAACCATCCTGATTTTGAAAAGGAGCGAATCATATGTCCCAAAAGAAACTGGCCGGCCTGAAGCCCGGCAGCGTGTTCCGTTATTTTGAAGAAATCTGCGCCATTCCCCATGGCAGCCGCAATACAAAGGCAATCAGTGACTATCTGGTGGCGTTTGCAAAGGAACATAACCTGAAATACATTCAGGACGAGAGCAACAATGTGATCCTCTTTGGGCCCGGCACCTGCGGCATGGAGGACCATGCTCCGGTGATTTTGCAGGGCCACATGGATATGGTCTGTGAGAAGGATGCGAGCTGCCCGCTCGATATGGCAGTGGATGGCCTGGACCTGATGCATGATGATCGGTATGTCTACGCCAAGGGTACCACTCTGGGCGGTGATGACGGCATTGCCGTGGCCTATGCCCTGGCGATTCTGGAGGACAATACCATTGCCCATCCGCCTCTGGAAGTGATCATTACCGTGGACGAGGAAATCGGTATGCTGGGCGCAACCGCCATCGATCTTTCCATGCTGCAGGGCCGCACCCTGGTGAACCTGGACAGCGAGGAAGAGGGGATTTTCACCGTGTCCTGTGCCGGCGGCGCAACCAGTGTGATTTCTCTGCCTGTGGAACGGAAGGCCGTCTACGGCCCCTGTGTCCGCCTGACGGTGGATGGCCTGCAGGGCGGTCACTCCGGTGCGGAAATCCACAAGAACCGGGCAAACGCAAACAAGGTGATGGGGGAGTATCTGAGCAGGATTCAGAAGCTGATGCCCCTTTGCCTGACCTCCTTCACCGGCGGCTCCAAGGACAATGCCATTCCCAGAAGCTGTCAGGCTACGGTTGTTGCCATGGGCATCGGTATTGAGCGCATCAATGATGTGGCAGCCCAGCTTCAGGCGGAGATCCGGGAGAAGTTCGATGAGCCGGAAGCCAGCATTCAGGCCTTTGATGTGGACGCCTTGGGCGGCAACAGCCTGACTACCGCTGCCACTTCCGATGTAATCAGCCTTCTGTGCGCCTGCCCCAACGGTGTGCAGAGCTACAGCCAGGATATGCCCGGCCTGGTGCAGACCAGCCTGAACCTGGGCATTGCCAAGCTGGGTGACCAGTTTACCGCTACCTTCTCCGTCCGCAGCTCTGTCAACCAGGAGAAGGAGGAGCTGATCCGCAAGCTCCGGGAGCTGACGGATTTCTATAACGGCACCTACACCCAGTCCGGCACCTATCCCGCCTGGGAGTTCCGGAAGGATTCCCCTCTGCGGGACACCATGGTCCGGATCTATCAGGAGATGTTCGGAAAGGAGCCCCAGGTTCTGGCCATTCACGCCGGCCTGGAGTGCGGCCTGTTGGGCGATAAGCTGCCGGGTCTGGACTGCGTATCCATCGGACCCCAGATGCACGACATTCACACCAGCCGGGAAAAGCTGGAGATTGCGTCCACCGAGCGTACCTGGAACTTCCTGCTGGAAGTGCTGAAAAACCTGTAAATCGCAAAGCACCGGCAAGCCATTCTTGCCGGTGCCCTTTTTATCAAAAAATGCCGCTCTGAAAACAGAGCGGCATAAAGTTTATTCCTGATCCCAGTTGTGCCAGGTGTTCTGAACGTCGTCGTCGTCCTCGAACAGATCCAGCATTTTTTCCATCTTTTCGCTGTCCTCAGCGGAAAGCTTCACATAGTTCTGGGGAACCATTTCAATCTGGGCGGAGACAAAGGTGTACTTTTTTGCGGTCAGGCCGTCAGCCACAGCGTTGAAGTCATCGGGGGTGGTGTAGACGGTGAACACATCGCCGTCGGCCTCAAAGTCATCGGCTCCGCAGTCCATGGCGTCCATCATGACCTGATCCTCTTCATAGTCGCCGTCCTCGTTGTCGATGACCAGAACGCCCTTCTTATCAAAGCTCCAGCTCACGCAGCCGTTGGCACCCAGATTTCCGCCGTACTTGTCAAAGTGGTGACGGACAGAGCCGGCGGTACGGTTCCGGTTGTCGGTCATGGCTTCTACGATTACGGCAACGCCGCCGGGGCCATAGCCTTCGTAGGTGATGGATTCGTAGTTGTCACCGGTGCCGGAGGAGCTTGCCTTTTCCAGCACCCGCTTGATGTTGTCGTTGGGCATATTGGCGGCCTTGGCCTTGGTGATGACGGTAGCCAGCCGGGAGTTGTAAGCGGGATCGGCAGAGCCGCCGCCTTCCTTCACAGCCACGATCATTTCCTTTGCGATCTTCGTAAAGGAAGCGGCACGCTTGGCGTCCTGTGCGCCCTTGGTTTTCTGAATGTTATGCCATTTGGAATGTCCGGACATATGTTCAATCTTCCCTTTCTGGAATTTTACTATGAAAGCTCCGCATTCATAGTAATTATTTTGTAAATGCCAGCGCCTCGCCCCTGGCGGGGCAACCGGCGCTGATGCAAATAAATTCCCATGCACCAACACGTTCATAAATGGCAGCGTAACTGCACTGCAAGGGAATTTACCAAAAATGTTCAATCTATTCTAGCACCGGATTCTGAAAAAATCAACGGGTAATCAGAAGAATTTCATGCAGTCCCCCTGCTTTTCGGAGATTTGGACCACCAAATCGGGAAAAGCGGACTGTAGTTTCGCTGCCAGCGCGGTACAGACCGGGTTTTCCGTCCAGAAGTGACCGGCGTCAATCAGGTTCATGCCGCTGTCAAGGCTGTCCCGGAACTGGTTGTATTTCACATCGCCGGTTACAAAGGTGTCGCAGCCGGCTTCCACCGCCAGCTCCAGTTCACTGCCGCAGGCACCGCCGCCTACGGCGATTTTTTTGCAGGTTCTTCCGGCGTCCACATACCGCAGGCCAGGGCAGCCAAGCCACTGCTTTACGGTGCGCAGAAAGTCTTCCAGCGTCTGCTCTTTCACAGTACCGATACGCAAAAGATTTTCCGGCGGCAGGGGCCGGACGTCCCGAAGCCCAAGTCTTTCTGCCAGCACATCATTCACGCCGCCCTGGGCGATGTCCACATTGGTGTGACCGCTCCACAGGCTGATGTGGTGTTCCATCAGCAGAGCGATGGATCTGCCCACCGCCGTGTCATCGGTGATCTGCTTTGCCGGTGTAAACAGCAGGGGATGATGGGTAACCAGCATTTGGGCGCCCAGGCTGATGGCCTCGCGGATTGTATCTTCAAAGGGATCAAGGGCCACCAGCACCTTTTCCACCGGGGCGTTTTTCCAGCCCACCTGCAAGCCGGAATTGTCCCAGCTGCAGGCAAGGTCCAGAGGCGCAAAGGCTTCCAGTCCCTTTACAAGCTCCGAAACCGTGATCATAATCGTTCCTCCTTGATGTGTTCCAGCTCTTCCAGCGCGGCGGCTTCCGGGCTGCCTTCTTTGTCCGGCTGATTCCGGACGGACAGGGCCAGGTGATCCCGGACCCAGCGGATGTATTCCGGGAGAACGGGGCTGCCGCTTGCCATCAGAGCGGGTGAGATATAGCACTGTCCCGACGTCAGGGCGGGGGAAGGGGCCCACACCGCTTCCATGACCGTATAGAGGAACCGCCCGTCCCGCAGCACATTTTCTCTGCGGATGGTCCAGCCGGTTTCACTGAGATACTTCCGAAGCGTTGGTGTTTTGGATTGGCACTGCAGCACCAGCCGGTAGCCGGTACTGCGCAGCCAGGGAGCCTTTTCCAGAATGGATACCATCACGTCGGCCCCCATACCGGCGCAGACCAGGGTGTCAAAATCCCGGGGGACGGACTGAACACCATCGGAAAGGCAGAAAATCATCCTTTCGGAAACGCCGTACTTTTTCCCGTTTTTCACGGCACATTCCAGAGGGCCGGGGCGAATATCCGCGGCGATCACCCGGGAGGCAAGGCCGGTCAGCAGCAGGTGGATCCCCAGGTAGCCGTGGTCACAGCCCACATCCGCCACCCGGTCTCCGGGGGCAATATAGTCGCAGCAGGCCAGGAGCCTGGTAGATATGGGTGCTTTCATAAAACCTCCAAACCAAAAAGAGGGAACCGCACCGGCTCCCTCTTTTATGTTGTTTCGAATCAGCCGTTCTCAGCCTCGTAGGCTTCCAGGAAATGGTTCAGCTGAGCCAGGAAGGGCTCGCAGTCAACACCGTGAACCATGCAGGCTTCCTCCACGGTCTCACCCCGGGAAGAGGGGCAGCCCAGGCAGTGCATACCGATGGCGAAGAACAGGGGAGCAGCCTGAGGTGCTACGTCCAGAATATCGCCGATGATGGTTTCTTTTTCAATTTTAACAGCCATTGAAATGACCTCCTGTATTCTTTATTGCACTATTATAACCGCTGCCCCCGAAAAAAACAAGAGCCATTTGAAAAAACACGCAGATTCTGTACGGTTCCGGGGCACCCTTTGGATAAGGTTGACTTTACAGGAGAAAGCGGCTATAATACTCCAATAAAATAGGATAACTATGGCAGGTAATTCATTATGGCTAAAAAACAGCAAGAAATCTACGGCAATTCCAGCATCTCCATGCTGAAGGGCGAGGATCGGGTGCGGAAGCGCCCGGCGGTTATCTTCGGTTCTGACGATCTGGAAGGCTGCAAGCACGCCGTGTTTGAAATTCTCTCCAACGCCATTGACGAGGCCCGGGAGGGCTACGGCGACACCATCATCGTCACACGCTACCAGGACCTGAGCGTGGAAGTAGAGGATTTTGGCCGAGGCTGTCCCGTGGACTATAACGAGAAGGAAAAGCGCTATAACTGGGAGCTGGTCTTCTGCGAGATGTATGCCGGCGGCAAGTATGGCGAAAACGGGGAAAACTACGAGTATTCCCTGGGCCTCAACGGCCTGGGCTCCTGCGCAACCCAGTACGCTTCCGAATTTTTCGATGCCACCATCCGCCGGGATGGCTACCGCTATGATCTGCATTTTGAAAAGGGCAGAAACGTAGGGGGTCTCAAAAAAGAAGCTGCCGACCGGAAAAAGACCGGCTCCACTTTCCATTGGAAGCCGGACAAGGAAGTGTTTACGGACATCAACATCCCCGTGGAATACTTCCGGGATGTGCTGCGCCGTCAGGCCGTGGTCAACAGGGGCATCACCTTCCGGTTCCGTAATCAGGTAGGCGGCAAGTTCGAAACCGAGGAATTCTGCTACACCGATGGTATCCGTCAGTATGTGGAAGAGCTGGTGGGGGACAACGCGTTTACCATGCCCACCTACTGGGAGACCGAGCGCCGGGGCCGGGATGCGGAGAACCGTCCGGAAATGAAGCTGAAGATCACCGCTTCCTTCTGCTTCAGCAAGCAGGTGGCCCACATCGAGTTCTACCACAACTCCTCCTGGTTGGAATACGGCGGCAGCCCGGATAAGGCCCTTCGTTCCGGCTTTACCGCGGCCTTTGACAAGTACCTCCGGGACAACAACAAGTATACAAAGAACGAAAGCAAAATCATTTTCCAGGACATCCAGGACAGCCTGGTGATGGTCACCAATTGTTTCTCCACCATTGGCTGCTTTGAGAACCAGACCAAAAAGTCTGTGAACTCCAGATTTACCCAGGATGCCATGACGGCTTTCTTCAAGGAGCAGCTGCAGGTCTGGTTTATTGAGAACAAGCAGGAGGCTGACCGGGCGGCGGACCAGATTCTGGTGAACAAGCGGGCCAGAGAGTCCGCCGAAAAGACCAAGTCCAATGTAAAGAAGAAGCTCTCCGGCAGTGTGGATATTTCCAACCGGGTGCAGAAGTTTGTGGACTGCCGCAGTAAGGATCCTTCTGTGCGGGAGCTGTATATTGTGGAGGGCGACTCCGCATTGGGCTCTGTGAAGATGGGCCGGGATGCGGAGTTCCAGGGCATTATGCCCGTCCGCGGAAAAATCCTCAACTGCCTGAAGGCGGACTACAGCAAGATTTTCGCCTCTCCCATTATCACGGATCTCATTAAGGTTTTGGGCTGCGGCGTGGAGGTTCAGGGCAAGCGGGCCAAGGAGCTCAGCAGCTTTGATATTTCCTCCCTGCGGTGGAATAAGGTGGTCATCTGTACCGATGCGGATGTGGACGGCTTCCAGATCCGCACCCTGATTCTCACCATGCTCTATAGGCTCTGCCCCACCCTGATCCGGGATGGCTATGTGTATATCGCGGAATCGCCTTTGTTTGAGATCACCTGCAAGGATAAAACCTGGTTTGCCTATAACGAGCAGGAAAAGGGGAAGATCCTGAAGGAGCTGGAAGGGAAGAAGGTTACCATTCAGCGCTCCAAAGGTCTGGGCGAAAACGACCCGGCCATGATGTGGATGACCACCATGAACCCGGAGACCCGGCGGCTCATCAAGGTCATGCCCGAGGACGCCGAGCGTACCGCCCATTACTTCAATGTGCTGCTGGGAGACGGCCTCCAGGAGCGTAAGAATTTTATTGCGGAAAACGGTTCCAAGTATCTGGAACTTGCGGATATTTCCTGATAGGAGTCCAGTATGGCAAAGAAGAAGCAACAAGAAAAAGAAGAAAAAAAGGTGAATCTGGATGGTGTGGTGGGGCTGGTTGGCTCCACCACCGAGCAGGCGGTTTCGGAAACCCTGGAAGTCAACTACATGCCCTACGCCATGTCCGTCATCGTGTCCCGGGCCATTCCGGAGATCGACGGCTTTAAGCCCTCCCACCGGAAGCTCCTGTACACCATGTATAAAATGGGGCTCCTCAATGGAGGAAGAACCAAGTCTGCCAACATCGTGGGCCAGACCATGCGCCTCAACCCTCATGGCGATGCCGCCATTTATGAAACCATGGTCCGGCTTGCCCGGGGCAACGAGACCCTGCTGCACCCTTTTGTGGACTCCAAGGGCAACTTCGGTAAGGTCTATTCCCGGGATATGGCCTACGCGGCCTCCCGTTATACGGAGGCGAAGCTGGACCCCATCTGCGCGGAGCTCTTCCGGGACATTGATTCCGATACCGTAGACATGGTGGACAATTACGATGCCACCATGAAAGAGCCCAGTCTGCTGCCCACCACCTTTCCAAACGTATTGGTTTCTGCCAATCAGGGCATTGCCGTTGGTATGGCCAGCAACATCTGCTCCTTCAATCTGAAGGAGGTCTGCGATACCGCCATTGCCCTGATGAAAAATCCGGACCATGACATTCTGGAAACCCTGCCGGGACCGGACTTCTCCACCGGCGCCCAGCTCCTTTTTGATGAGGCGGCCACCCGGGAGATCTATTCCACCGGCCGGGGCAGCTTCCGCCTGCGGGCCAAGTGGCGTTATGTGAAAGAGGGAAACCTCATTGAGATTACCGAGATTCCCTACAGCACCGCCACCGAGGTCATCATGGACAAGGTGGCAGAGCTGATCAAGGCGGGCAAAATCCGGGAAATCTCCGATATGCGTGACGAGACGGATCTGGGCGGTCTCAAGCTCACCATCGACCTGAAGCGCGGTGTGGATCCGGATAAGCTCATGCAGAAGCTGTTCCGCATGACCCCTTTGCAGGACAGCTTCGCCTGCAACTTTAACATTCTGATTGCCGGGATGCCCCGGGTTATGGGCATCGGCGAAATTCTGGACGAGTGGACTGCCTGGAGAATGGACTGCGTCAAGCGGCGTCTCTTCTACCAGATCCAGAAGAAGCAGGAGCGCCTGCATCTGCTGAAGGGTCTGGAACGGATTCTCTTGGATATTGACAAGGCCATCACCATTATCCGGGAGACGGAGCTGGACAGCGAGGTGGTCCCCAACCTGATGATCGGCTTCGGCATTGACGAGATTCAGGCAAACTTTGTGGCGGAAATCAAGCTGCGCAACATCAACAAAGAATACATCCTGAAGCAGACAAAGGCTACGTCTCTTCTGGAGCAGGAGATCCGGGAATTGCAGGATACCCTGAACAGCTCCCGGAAGCTGAAAAATGTGATCATCGGCGAACTGCAGGAGGTTTCCAAAAAGTACGGCCAGCCCAGAAAGACGGAAATCGTCTACAACGCGGAGGAGCTGGAAGTGGAAGCGGAGGAAGAGCAGGTGCCGGATTATCCGGTTACGGTGTTCCTGTCCAGGGAGGGCTACCTCAAGAAAATCACCGCCCAGTCTCTGCGCATGTCCGGTGAGCAGAAGTTTAAGGAAGGCGACAGCCTGCGCGCTACGGTGGAATCCACCAACCGGGCGGAAATGCTGGTGTTTACCGACAGGTGTCAGTGCTATAAGACCAGACTCAGTGATTTTGAGGACGGAAAAGCGTCCCTCCTGGGCGATTATCTGCCCCAGAAGCTGGGGATGGACCCCGGCGAAAATGTGCTCCAGGTGATCTTCCCGGGAGACAGCAAGGGATTTGTGCTCTTCTTCTTCGAAAACGGCAAGGTTGCCAAGGTGCCTCTTTCCGCCTATGAAACCAAGACCAACCGGAAAAAGCTCACCGGCGCGTTTTCCGATAAGAGCCCTGTGGTTCGTATTCTGTCTCTGGCAGCCGATACGCAGATTGCGGTATATTCCTCCGACGGACGGGCAATGATCTTCTCAACGGCAGACCTGCTGCCCAAGACCACCCGTAACACCATCGGTGTAGCGGTTATGAGCCTGAAGAAGAAAGCGGTTCTGCAGAACGCGCTGCTTCTGGAAGAAAGCGGCATTGAAAACCAGAGCCGTTACCGGACCAAGACCATTCCAGCGGCAGGCGCCATTCTGAAAGAAGAGGATTCCCAGGAAAAGCAGGCAACCTTTGAAATCTAAGGGAGGGCACCCATGAAACAAATCTGGAATCATATCCGCTGGCTGGTGCTTACGGCAATCGGAAGCGCAATATTCGCCCTGGGGTTTGCTCTGTTTCTCATCCCAAATGAAATCAATACCGGCGGTATTTCCGGCCTTGCCATGATCCTGCGGGAGCTTCTTGGCTTTGGAAGCGTGGGTATTCTGACCCTTCTCATGAACATTCCGCTGTTTCTCATCGGCGGTTTGAAGATCGGCAGGCGGTTCTTTGCCGGTTCCCTGGTGGGCATGGTGGTCAGCTCTGTGCTGATGGATGTGTTTTCCGTTCTGTCCTTCCAGACTCCGGACCCTCTTTTGGGCGGGCTGTACGGCGGTGTGATCTGCGGTACGGGCCTGGGGCTGGTATTTTTGGCCGGTGCTTCCACCGGCGGATCGGATATTGTGGTCCGGTTGGTCAAAAAGAAGTATCGCAACCTGCCCATTGGACGGATTTCCATTATGTTTGATGCCATGGTTGTGCTGCTCACCGGCGTTGTATTCCGGGACATCAGCAAAGCCCTGTATTCCGGTGTGGTGGTGTTTGTCTGCGGCCAGGTGATCGATGCCATGGTCTATCGGTTCGATTATTCCCGGGTGGCCCTGATCGTCTCCAGAGAGCATGAGGCCATTGCCCGGGCCATCGGTGAAAAGCTGGACCGGGGGGCCACATACCTCCATGGCGCCGGATCCTACAGCGGGCAGAATATGGAGATTGTGCTGACGGTTGTCCGCAAGGGCCAGCTGGCGGAGCTGAAGGAGCTGGTTATGGACATTGACAAGTCCGCGTTTGTCATCGTCCAGGAGGCCCACCAGGTTCTGGGGGACGGCTTTTCCCACTATTCTCCCGATGCCCTGTAATCCTACGCAGAAAAGAGGTCAGGTTATGAAACGGATCGCCCTTTTGCTTGCCGCTGTTTTGCTGCTTTTGACGGGCTGTGACGCGTTTGATGGGCAGTATGTGCGTGTAACGCCTCACGCCATTTCATCCGCAAAAACGCCTGCGGAATCGGAAGCGGTCGAGACCTATATGGAGCTGCGCAATTCCCTGGCCCAGCTGGTGGCCTCGGGAGCGGAGAGCGGTGTGATTCCCACGCGTAATTACCCGGAAGCTTCTCTGGCAGACGACATTGCCATTGCCCAGCGCCACATCTGTACCTATGACCCCATTGGTTCTTATGCGGTGGAAGACCTGACCTACGAGATCGGGACCAAAAACGGCAGCTTGGCCGTGGCGGTAAACATTTCCTATCTGCACAGCCGTTCCGATATTCGAAATATCACCCGTTTGGCCAGCATCGACGATCTGGAAAATGTGGTTATGAAAGCGCTGGAAAACCTGGACAACCGGAAGGTGATTCTGGTGCCGGATTATGTACCCGTAGATGTGAACCAGATGGTTCAGGATTTGGCAAAGGCCAATCCTCAGATCATCATGGAGTGCCCAATCGTGACCAACGACATTTACGGTCTGGGAGCCTCCCGGCTGATGGAGCTGACCTTTACCTATGAAAACAGCACGGATTCTCAGCGGCAGATGCGTTCCCAGGTAAAGACGGTGTTTGATTCCGCTTCCCTTTACGTCAGCGGAGAGGGCTCGGACAATCAGAAGTACGCCCAGCTCTATTCCTTCCTGATGGATCGCTTCCGCTACAAGCTGGAAACCTCCATTACGCCTGCCTACAGTCTGCTGCGCCACGGAGTCGGAGACAGCCGGGCCTTTGCCACGGTGTATGCCGCTATGTGCCGCGATGCAGGGCTGGAGTGTATGATCGTCACCGGCACCCGGAATGCGGAGCCCTGGACCTGGAACATCATCTGTCAGGATGGTGTATACTACCACCTGGACCTGACCCAATGCAAGGAAAACGGCGGCTTCCGGGAAAAAGCAGACGGGGCCATGAATGGCTATGTGTGGGATTACTCCGCTTTTCCGGCCTGCGGCACAACAGGGGAGAGCACTGTTTCGGAAGGATAGAACCGCTAAATATTCAATCGCCGTCTTCGGACGGCGATTTGAGCTTGGCGAAAAACCCCTTCGGGCTTTTCCGCCAGTTTTTGCAGTCTGCTGCGCGCATAATTTGTTCGCCGTAGGCGAACAAATTCCACACTTGCAGCCTGATATGTATTTTCTGCCAGGTACAGAAGGTGAATTGCCCCGAAGGGGCAAGAGAAGCCACCCTGGGGTGCGCCCTGGCAGAAAATGACTAAATCTTTTTCGCTGCTAACGCAGCGAACTCTGCGAGGCTTTTTTCGACAGTCTGCAATCGCCGTCTTCGGACGGCGATTTCTGTAGGATGAATCGGGAGAGGCCGAAAAAGTTCTTGACATTTTCACGTCTTCTGCTATAATGAGTCTCGTTCCGCGGGTGTAGCTCATCCGGTAGAGCGCCACCTTGCCAAGGTGGAGGTAGCGAGTTCGAGCCTCGTCACCCGCTCCAAAAAGAAAAGTCCAGCCAAACGGCTGGGCTTTTCTTTTTCGGGTGAAAGAGACTCGAACAATTCAACCCGACAGTCCTGTGGACTGTCGGGCATTGCCGGCTGGACGGCAATGCAACCATACGAGTGCCAGAGGCACGAGGCGGCGAAGCCTCGTCACCCGCTCCAAACAAAAAAGTCCAGCCAACGGCGGGTGTCCGTAACACAGTAATTCTATGAATTATTTATTACGGCATCTGTCTTGCAGGGTTGGTTACATGAAAATAGGCGATACTTGGTCATTTCGACTGGGTATCGCTTATTTTTTTTGCCCGCATTAGAAAGAATGGACATATTCCGACTTTTCGGTTACAATAGATGCGAAGTACGACAAATCTGCACTCAGGAAAATTTTTCATAAATTTTTACAGCCATTGGAAAAAAGAGCTGTTCTGGTGCCCATATATTATGGGGGAGTATGATGGATGAGGTGATGAATATGGAAAAATGTAACCCTTATAGCTTCTATGTGGTGCTGGCGGATGGGATCATGGAGATTCCGCAAGAAAGCAATTTGTCCTGGATAACGCTGTTTTACGCGCTGCCGAAGGAACTGGTTGAGAAGCGTCCGGCGTATCTGGAGCTTCCACGGAACATCCACCAACTGCTGCACTCGGAGGAGTATCGCAAGCTGATTGAGTCGGAAGCCTTTCTGGAACTGGTCTGGGACTGCTATGCCTGGTCAGCATGGCAATTCTTCCAGGTGCCGGGCAAGGGTGGCGTAAAACACGACATCCCCGGCAACTGGTCAAACTACTCCGGAGACTTTCCTCTTTGGCGTCTGTCCTATGAGATTATCAAGTATTTCCGGCGGAAGTTTGAAACGGAGATGGAGTGGAGCTTCCAACGGCTGTTCCTGATGGACCAGGATTCGGAGCTGCCGTGGCTCAGCTACCAGCAATTCGGCAATCTGGTTGGCAATCTGACGGATAGGATTGTGGAAGAACAGAACTGGCAGCCGATGATCGATGAAATCTGGAACAATCGTCAAGTTGCGGATTACACCGGAAAGAACATCAACAAGCGCGATTTCATGCGCTCTTGGGATCACAGCCGTACCGCTGAGCACATTTCTCTGGAGGATATGATGGAAAACGGCGCAAGTATCAACGGTGAGCAGCTTTATGACATTGCCGATCCCCGGGGCGAGTTTGAATCCACGGTACTTACCGAGCAGAGCATGAAGCAGTTCAAGGACAGGCTGACCGAACAGGACAGAAAGATTTTGCAGTTACGCTATGAGGGTTACTCCCTAAAGGAAATTGCCGAGAAAACCGGGTTCAAATCACCCAGCGCAGCCAGCAAGCGCATTGAGAAGCTGGCTGGGGCGTATGAGGACTTCGTTTCCGGGGAGTACAGCAATTTTATGGACAAGCACACAACTTAACACAAGGCACTTTAGGCAGTCACGCGTTTTCGTGGCTGCTTTTTTGATGCCGGAAAGGAGATTTATGAGCAGAGAACCATTGGAAAACCTGCCCGATGTGATGGATGCCAAGCAGCTTGCGGAGGTACTTCGCATATCCAAAGCCGGGGCATACAACCTTTTGAACAGCCCGAATTTTCCGACCTTGCGGATTGGCGGGCGGAAGCTGGTGATGAAGCATGATTTGTTGGAATGGCTGCGGAGCCAGACCAACGGAAAGGGATAAAATCACGGTCAAGGCCCGGTAAAAACAGAAAATCGACAATAGCATGCCTAGGGACATATCCTATATCGTCCAGAGCAATTCCAGCCTGAAAACAGCCTACTTTCCCGGCTCAAGAGCCGGGAAAAATTCTCTAAATGCGGAGGTTACTATGAGAACAGGACTTACCAAGAAGCAAAAGGCAACAAACATCTATTTTACCGAAGCAGACGAGCTGATCGAGGTCTGTACATACAACACGGATTTGAAAAAACGGCTGGCGGCATTTGCAAGGAAATATCCCTCCGAATGCCGCCAGTTGGATGACGATGGAAATGGTTGTGTGACTTACGAAGTTCGCAAGGGCCGCTTGAGTTTTCGGCTGACACCGCCGTACAGTAAAGAACGGAAGAAAGCAGCGAGTGCGCTAGCAAAGAAAAATACAGAAAATCTCAGGAGAGGTTCGAGATGAAAGCTGCCACCCTAAAGCGATTGGTGTGGTAGGCTCAGCGTTGAACGTCTGGCTCGTATTGATTTCTTAGCGGGTTAGTCGTTAGTTGCATGACAGAGATTACGGATCTTCAAATTGCGTCAAAGGCCGTGTCTCCAAATCTACCGGCTTATAGGCGTTCAGAATTTCCATAGCTTCCGCCTCGGATATTTCTGTGTCATAATCAGCGTAATGCTCTGTGGAGGAGGTTCGCCACCAGGTTCCATCTGCGCATTTTTTCAGCCGGACAATGCTTTGTTCCTTCGGATTCGAGAAAACCGGGTCACCATCGTTGGCAAATCGGAAGATATGATACCTGTATTCTCCGAGGGCATTGGGTTCAGAATCAAAATTAACCAGAACATTGTCTTCACACAAATACATGTGGTAGGATTTTCCGTCGTCGGTGGTTCCGTTTTTCATGCCTACAATGCTGCCAATGTAACCGTTGTAGAAAACGAGCAGTTCCTCTGTTCCGTTTCCATCCACATCGTAGAAAGCATATTCTTTGGAAGGCGGTGTGTATTCGGGGTTAAATGAACGATGCATCTCATCGCCCTGAATCAAATCCTCAATGTATTCTCCATAGGTGGGACGCCGGAGAATGTTGGGATCACCCTGCCTGCTGTTCATCTCTTCTAGGGATGCCTGCTCCCGCGCATCGGCGGCGGCAGCATCCGGCGGATTGGTGTGGACGGTAAAGTCAAAGCATTCCGCAATTTGTTCCAATGTGGCATTCCCTGTCAGGTCAATGCTAAGGCTCAGGGAGCAATCCTCCCTGTCTGCCAAAATCATTCCACTTTGATCCGATTCCAACAGGAGTAGATCCACACCGTCCGTGGTCGTGTAGTTTCGTTGTGCCAGGTCATCCGCATCAACATATCCAAATACATCATAGAACACATCTTTTTTGATACAATGGTATGTAAACATATCTTCCGTATTCGCAAGCTTCAGCGTTCCGTAAATTGTAAAGGAACCGCCGGGGAAAAAGCGTCCTGTGGGAATGGAAAGTGCTGCATCGGCATCGGGTTTCAGCAGGCTGTCAATGCCAAGGAGTGTCAGAAATTCATTGCAGTCAATATGTTCATGCCATGGCTTTCCGATGATTTTCAGACCATATTTGGCGCAAATCTCGTCCAGCTTGTCCACCATTTCCTGATTTTGCACGCTGTATGCCCAGTATTCCGGCTCGCTCTCCCAGTATTCCCCTCCGGTATGGGTGTAGCTGTTGGTGAAGGCAAGCCACTCCTGATTCGCCAGGTAATTGGGCGTGCCCTTGATGCCTTGGATTGAAAGGACATCCAGATTAACCTCTGTTTCACCAATTTGGTTACCGGAGGAGGCATACTGTGTCTGAGGAACGGTTTGCTCACCAATTTTGAGATCCTGTAAATGCAGTACATACACAATGCCGCAACCCACCAGCATGAGCAGTAGGGCAATCAGTGCTGCCAGCAAAAACGGTCTGTGAATTCCCCTGTGCGATTTCTTTTCTTTTTGTTTGCCAGTTTGCTGTTCTACACTCACCAGAAATTCGGAATCAATTCCGGTAAGCCCCTTCAAAAGCTGAAAAGAAGTCATTGTAAACCCTCCTTCTTGAGCGTGTTGGCCAGATCCTTTCTGGTCCTTTGCAGAATGTACTTTACCTGATTGGAGGATAGCCCTGTTTTCTGGGCAATCTCCAGCTGAGAGTTTGCGTAGTAGTATCGGAGCAAAAAGACAGTACGGTCTTTTTCCGGCAGCTTACGCAGGAAACGGTTCAGAGCAGCAGTCAGCTCCTTCCTCAGCAGATCCGTTTCCGGACTTTCGCATCCAGCGACACATTCTTCCAGTTCATCCAAAAGCAGCTGTGTCTCTCCATTGCCCCGTTTTCCGGCGGTATTCTTCCGCCAGCGGTCAATGGAGAGATTCCGGGTGAGCTTTCCCAGAAAGGTAGAGAATCGCTGGGGTCTCCTGGGAGGGATCAACTTCCATGCAGTATAATAGGTGTCATTGACACTTTCCTCTGCATCCGAGGGATTTGATAGAATGTGGCTGGCAATATGAAAGCAGTATGATCCATATTTTCGATCGGTTTCCATAATGGCTTGTTCAGACCGGGCAAAATACAGATCCAGAATTTTATTGTCATCCATGTGTCATACCTCCTTTTTTGGTATCTTCACCCTTATACACGCAGAAAAAATAGAAATGGAAAAAGTTTTTGAAAAAATCTCAACTTTAGTGAGCGTATTTTATCATTAGAGGGCACATTCTTCAAGCACACAGGGCAGTAGTAATGGCAGTATATTGAGAAGCGCCACATCAAAATCTCTTATTATACTAAGGGCGCACTTCTATACGGGGTAATCCCGTATGTGCGCTCTGCGAGACCGCCCCCGGACATCTGAATGTCTGGGGGCGTCACTGTGTTCCGAACAAGGGGCTGCACCCCTTGCGCCGCTATGCGGCTATCCTTGCAGACTTGGTCAGCGGAAACGGTTTTGCAAGCCGTTCCCGCTGACCAGGTTTTCATATCGTGAGTCTGACCGTCAGTAAATGCTGGCGGTCATTTTTTATCCAAATCTTTTAGGAGGTCATTCAAAAATGTCAAAACAAAAATCCTTATCCCAACTGGAAGCGGAGAAAGCCGCCTGTGAACGGCAGCTTGTCCAGCTCCAACACAAGGCACAGCAGTACGAAAACCGCATTGCCTACTGCGAGAAAGGCGAACGGCGAAAGCGCACACACCGGCTTATCACCCGTGGTGCCACTGTGGAGAGTGTCGCTCCCGCTGTGAAGGCTCTGACCGAAGTGGAGTTCTATGCTTTTGCAGAATCCGTCTTTGCTCTGCCGGAGGTTCAGACTTTGCTTGCGGAAGCAATCCATGCTCATGACCAAGGGAGGGCTTGACCATCGCACTGTTTCATTTTCATGTCACCCAAATCAAGCGCAGCGCCGGACAGTCCGCCGTTGCCGCAGCCGCTTACCGTTCCGGCGAAAAGCTCCACAGTGAATCCTACGGTGAGGACAGCGACTACACCCGCAAGGGCGGCGTGGTCTGTTCGGAAATCCTGCTGCCCGTCCACGCCCCGCCGGAGTACGCTGACCGGGAAAAACTCTGGAACGCCGTGGAGAAAGTGGAGCGTGGAAAGAAAGCCCAGCTTGCATACAGCTTTGACATTGCCTTGCAGAACGAGTTTTCCATGGAGGAGAACATCGCACTTGCAAGGCAGTTTTTATTGGAGCAGTTTGTGAGCCGGGGCATGATCGTGGACTTCGCCGTGCATTCCCCCGACAAAGAGGACGGTATTTCCAATCCCCACTTCCATGTGATGTGCCCCATCCGTCCCATGGAGCCGAACGGAAAGTGGGGCAACAAGCAGCGACGGGAATATGTGCTGGACGAAAATGGAGAGCGCATCCCGGATGGAACCGGGGACTATGTGTTCAATGCCCTCCCCACCACCGACTGGGGCAGTCCCGAAACGCTGGAGCACTGGCGGCAGGCGTGGGCGGAACTGTGCAATGCTAAGTTTGCTGAAAAAGAGCTGCCCTGCCGTATCGACCACCGCAGCTATGAACGGCAGGGCGTAGATTTACTGCCCACTGTTCACGAAGGCCCCACCGTCCGGGCAATGGAGCACAAGGGCATCACAACGGAGAAGGGCGAGTTCAACCGCTGGGTGAAAGCAACCAATGCCGCCATCTGGGATATCCGAAAGAAGATTGCCGCTCTGGCAGAATGGCTCAAAGAGGTAAAGTTTGAACTGTCCAAACCCAAGGCCCCGGATTTGGTTTCCCTCCTGCAAGCCTATTTTGACCGCCGCAACGCCGGAGCCTATTCCCAGAAAGCCCGAATCAACAACCTGAAGGAAATGAATGCTCTGTTCAACTACCTCATGGAAAACGGGATTCATGACCTGGACACGCTGGAAAATCGGGTGAACACACTCCGGGAATCTTCCGACTCTTTGAAAACGAAACTGGACAGCCAGACTGCCCGCATGAAAGAAATCCGCAAGCTGCCGCAGTATCTGGATACCTATCGCGAAATGAAGCCCGTGTACGATGGTTTGCAGAAAATCAAGTTCACCCGTTCCAAGGAAAAATACAAAGCGAAACACGCCGCTGAGCTGAAGCAGTTCTATGAAGCCCGCCGCAAACTGTCCGCAGAATTCCCGGACGGCAAATTTGATCATCACAAGTTGGATACGGAGTACGCCAAATTGGAGCAGGAACACGAGGAAACCTATGCCCAGTTCAAATCCATCCGGGCAGATTCCCAGCAGCTTTGGAAAATCAAATCCTGTGTGGACTCTGCCCGCAAGGATATTGAGCAGGCCCAAAAACGAAATCATCAACAGGAGCAGGAAATCTGATTCCTGCATTCTGTCATTCACAAGAAAGGACGCAATTTATGAAAGAACAAAAAACAGAATTTACGATCTCACCGGAAGCAGAAAACGCTGCTCCCGAGTACCGTTTCTCTCAGCAATCCAAAAAACAGCGGTTTGGAAATTACTGGTTCGGTGAGGACGGTCGAATCCATGTGAAGAATCTCTCTGCCTACTGGATTCCCCAGCTTACCATCACGGAAGAAATCTCCGGGACAGTTTACACCGTCACCGGCAGCTTTGAGGGAACGGAGAATCTGCTCCACAAGCTGGAACGCATCACCGCCAAAAAGTTTACAGAAAAAGTGGAGGATACCCAATGACAAACACCACGAATTTTGATACAATAGAGCCAACCAATCCTGTACTGACAGTTGCTCCATCGAAGGAGGAAACAGAAATGTTAGGAGCAACCGAAAAAATCACCGCCCTCTATTGCAGACTGTCTCAGGAGGACGAGCGGATGGGCGAATCTCTGTCCATCGAAAATCAGAAATCCATCCTTTTGCAGTATGCAAAAGAGCATCATTTCCCGAATCCGGTATTCTTCGTGGATGACGGTTTCAGCGGCACGAATTATGACCGCCCCGGCTTTCAGAGTATGCTGGAACAGGTGGAATCCGGCAAGGTGGGGATTATCCTCTGCAAAGACCTTTCCAGACTGGGCAGAAACTCCGCACTGACCGGACTGTACACCAACTTCACCTTCCCTCAGAACGGCGTTCGCTTCATCGCCATCATCGACGATTTCGATTCCGCCGATCCCAACAGCGTCAACAATGATTTCGCCGGAATTAAGAACTGGTTCAACGAGTTTTACGCCCGTGACACCAGCCGGAAAATCCGGGCAGTCAACAAGGCAAAAGGCGAACGGGGTGTTCCGCTGACCACCAATGTTCCATACGGTTATGTGAAAGACCCGGAAAATCCCAAGCACTGGATCATTGACCCGGAAGCCGCCAAGGTTGTGAAGCGCATTTTTGAACTTTGCATGGAAGGTCGAGGACCATCGCAGATTGCCAACCAGTTGAAAGCAGAAAAGGTGCTGACTCCCACTGCATACCACAAGGGCCACGGCAGAAATCCTACCAACGCCGTGCCTGAAAATCCATGCGGGTGGAACAGCAGTACCGTGGTTCATCTTTTGGAGCGGAGGGAATACACCGGCTGTACGGTCAACTTCAAAACCTATACGAATTCCGTCTGGGACAAAAAGCAGCGATTGAATCCAGAGGAGAAGCAGGCCGTTTTCTATGATACACATGAAGCAATCATCCCGGAGGATGTGTTTGAAAAGGTTCAGCAGATTCGTGAGCAGCGGCACCGCAAAACCAAGTCCGGTAGAACCAGTATGTTCTCCGGCTTGGTATTCTGTTCCGACTGTGGGGAGAAGCTCTACTACGGCGCAACCAACAATTACAAGACGGAAGGTGCCTTTTTCGAGTGTTCTCTGCATTGGAAGCACAAAGAAAAATGCAGTGCCCACTTCATCCGGGAAAAGGTTTTGAACCATCTGGTTCTGCGCCATATTCAGTTGGTCACCGGCTATATCCTGCACCATCAGCAGCACTTTATCTCCGTCATGGAGCAGCACCTGCGGGTGGAATCCTCTGAGAAAATGAAAATCGCGCGGAAGCAGTTGGCGCGCGACGAAAAACGGATTGCCGAACTGAAACGGCTGTTCATTAAGATTTACGAGGACAACGCCAAGGGCAAGCTGAGTGATGAACGCTTTGACATGATGAGTCAGACCTACGAAGCCGAGCAGAAGCAGCTGGAAGCTGAGGTCATTACCCTCCGGAAGGATCTGGAAGTACAGGAACGACAGAACGAAAATATTGAGAAGTTCATCCAGAAAGCGCACAAGTATGTGGGCATTGAGGAGCTTGACCCCTATGCCCTGAGAGAACTGGTGAAGGCAATCTATGTGGATGCCCCCGTCAAGGTCAACGGCAAGCGCACCCAGCACATCCACATCCAGTATGACGGCATCGGGTTTATCCCTCTGGACGAACTTCTGAAAGAAGAAACGGCGTGACCGAAGCCACGCCGTCCCTTGAAAACCAATGGTTTTCAGATTGTTGAATTTAACTGTCTTACGAACACCCCGCTAAACGGCTGGGCTTTTTTGCTGCGGGTGAGAAACGAGGCTCGAACGATTCCATCCAACAGTCCGGTGGACGGTCGGGCATTGCCGGCTGGATGGCAATGGGCCGGAGGGAGTGCCCCTTCGTTCAAACGGCACCCCCTCAGTCACGGCTAATAAACGCCGTGCCAGCTCTCCCAAGGGGGGAGCCGAGCCCTTCGGGGAAGAATGTAGGGGACGGCCTCCCGGAGTCCCGGTGGTATGCAGCGATTCCTGCAGGCTGGTGGAATACGGGAAAACGGGGCGTCGGGGACGCCGCCCCCTACAAGCTTCTATACGGGGTAACTCTGTGCGTTACTGCGTTTCTTTTTCAAAACCTTTGCAAATCTGTAGGTGTTACAATGATGTGTGACAGATAGAAAAAAAGAATAGCGAATAGGGCGGGCATGTGCTAAGGTTGAGTTGCTCAGACAAAACCGAAAGGCAGGTGCCACCCTATCCGCTATGAATAAGATAACACAGGATATG